>NZ_CP096205.1:2420000-3020000 GCF_023195775.1 Flavobacterium azooxidireducens | reverse complement strand
AAAATAATAATGAGCTACTTCAATATAGGCTTGATTGTGTTTGGAACTTGTTGGATAATCCGCTACGAATTTTTCCATTAACAAATCGGCATTCGATTGATTAAGGCGAATGGCACAATTGGCGATGTAGTAGGCACAATCGGCTTGCACTTCATCGCTTATCTTTTCTTCACTTACTTTTTTGAAAATAATTTGAGCCGATTGATACTGTTTTTCTTTGTATAGTTCAATGGCACGATTATACTCTTTTAAATCATGAGTATAAATTTCTGTTTTTTGGGCTAAAGCGGTGAAATTTACCGCTATCCAAAATAGGAAAATAAACCAATTTTTCTTTTGCATGGGATTCAGTTTTGTTTAATTTACAAATTTAGGGTTTGCTTTGTGTAGTAACGAGGTAATGGTTGTGTTTATTATGAACAAGGTTTTAAACAATTGTTAATCCACACCCCCGACCCCTCTCCAAAGGAGAGGGGAGCCGAAACGCAGAAATATGTACTCTTTTTTCATAGTAAGTATAATTAAAACTCAGTTTCTCAGCATCTCAGCCACTCAGTAACTTATAAAAAAACTCTTTAAAAAAATAAAATTTTGAAAACCATCGTTAACTTAGTACTTTTACCACTTAAATTATAATTTATGTCGAATACGATCGCTTCTTTAAAAAACGTCAATATTTTTCAGGAACAAAACATGATTTTAAAAAATGTCTCTTTGGAAGTAAACCGTGGAGATTTTATTTATGTGATTGGAAAAACCGGTTCCGGGAAAAGTAGTTTTATGAAAACGCTTTATGCTGATTTGCCTTTAACAGAAGGCGAAGGTTCGATTGTAGATTTTGATTTAGCTAAATTGAAAGAAAAAGATATTCCGTATTTGCGACGAAAAATCGGGATTGTTTTTCAGGATTTTAAGTTGTTGCCAGACAGAAGTATTTTTGAGAACCTCGAATTTGTCTTAAAAGCAACCGGTTGGATTGAAAAAGCAGAAATGAAGCAAAAGATTGATGAAGTGATGGAAAAAGTGGGTATGAAATCAATGCTTCACAAAATGCCACATCAACTTTCGGGTGGTGAACAACAACGAGTTGCCATTGCCAGAGCTTTATTAAACGATCCGGAATTAATCTTAGCCGATGAACCGACAGGAAATCTTGATCCGCAAACCAGTGTGGAGGTTATGGAAGTTCTCAGAAAAATCAATCAAAACGGCAAAACGATTATTATGTGCACGCACGACTATGCATTGATTATGAAATTCCCTTCCAAAACATTGAAATGTGAAGACAGTACTATTTTTGAAGTGGTGCAAAGAACGGTTTAGATGCTTTCTATCCTGATTCCGACATATAACTATTTTGTTGAAAATCTTGTAAATACTTTACACAAGCAATGCATTTCTGAAAATATTGAATTTGAAATTATTGTTTTGGAAGATTGTTCCTCTGAAAATTATATTGCTCAAAACAAGACAATTTCTTCACTTACAAATTGTTTTTACGAAGCAAATCCCGAAAATTTTGGTCGCACTAAAACACGACAAATCTTAGCCAAAAAAGCAAAATTTGATTGGATTTTATTTTTAGATTCCGATGTTATTCCGGAAAATGAAACCTTCATAAAAAAATACATTTCCTATCTAAATAATTCAAATTTTGTAGTATTTGGTGGTTATAAATACCAAAACAATCTTCCGGAAGCCTCAAAAATATTACGTTATAAATACGGAAAACAAAGAGAAGAAAAACCTGTTTCTGTTAGAACTGAAAAACCTTTTCAATTTGTTTTTTCAGGTAATATGCTAATTCAAAAGGAATTATTTTTAGAATTAAATTACACTGAAAATGAAAAATTGTATGGTATGGATATTTATTTTGCCTATCAACTTTTTTCAAAGAAAATTACTCCTCTTCACATTGATAATTCAATTTATCATCTTGGTTTAGAAAGCAATGAAGTTTTTTTTGAAAAGTCGTTACAAAGTGTGATCTCGAGAAAGCAATTTTTAGCTGACAAACAAGGAATTGACTCGTTGAATCCACTTTTAAAAGCATATAAAAAATTAAAAAAATATTATCTTGATAAACCTGTTGTTATAGCATTTTATATGTCAAAAGGTTTTTTAAAATCGAATATACTCAGCAAGAATCCTAACCTACGTTATTTTGATTTATATCGTTTAGGTTATATTTGTTCTTTAAATTCAAAACAAAAAACATGAAATTAGCTCGTATTATTACAATTGATGATTTTGTGGAAACATATTGTAAATTAAAACAAAGAGGTTTTGCATTTATTTTGTCGAAGTTTACATTTAACGATCGCTTGAGAACTTTAAGTGCTTTTGATACTCCAAGAGATAAAACTTCAAATTGGTGGACTATTCCTTACATTTATAAAAGATGGTGTTTTTTGGTTAGTGGAAATACAGAAATAAATTTTCAAGATTATTTTTTTCAAAAATATTTTAAGGATAAAAAAGGATTAACAATTTTATCTTTAGGAACAGGTTCGTGTAAGTTGGAATTAGATTTAGCCAAACATTCTGAATTTGAGAAAATAGTATGCGTTGATATTGCAAAAAGTCTATTGAATAAAGCAGAAGAAATTGCAAATTCAAAAAACTTAACAAATATTGAGTTTTTATGCACAGATTTGTACAAGTATGATTTTCAAAAAGAATCTTTCGATTTAGTAATCTTCAATTCTTCCCTTCATCATTTTAAAGACATTGACAAACTTTTGTCTGAAAAAGTTAAATATTGCCTGAAAAAAGAAGGTAAATTAATGATAAATGAATATGTTGGTCCTGATAAACTTCAATTTACTGCAGATCAGATTAAGGTGATTAACCAAGGAATTCAGCTTATTGATAAAAAATACAGAAAACGAAGCGGAACAACTATTTATAAAAACAAATTTTATGGAAGTGGACTGCTGCGAATGTATGTTGCAGATCCTTCAGAATGTGTAGAGTCAAGTCAAATTTTACCTTCCATCAGAAAACATTTTACAATTCTTGAAGAAAAACCAATTGGAGGAAATATTTTAATGGGCGTTTTTAAAGATATTGCTTATAATTTTATTGAAATTGATTCTGAAAAAGAGAAAATAATGCAAAAGTTATTCGATTTAGAAGATGAATTCATAAGAGACAATCCTTCAGATTACTTGGTTGGAATTTATCAAAAACCTAATTAATGACTTTATTGTAAAGCATAATCCATTGCTGCATAATTTTTTCTCGATTGTATTTCTCGCTACTTTTTTTTGCATTTTTTCCCATTTGAATGCGTAAATTTTCATTTTCAATGAGTTCTATCACTTTGGTGGAAAATAATTCAATATCAAAACAAGAAATCAAAAATCCATTATGCTCATTTTCTATAATTGATGAAGGCCCTGTTGGAGCATCAAATGAAACACAAGGAAGTCCGCAACTCATCGCCTCTGTTAAAACCAGTCCGAAAGGTTCAATTCGAGAAGTCATCAAAAAAATTGAAGCCTCGGAATATTTTTCTTCTATTTCAGAAACAGGCTCATGCACAAAAATAGAATTACCTAACCCTTTTTCATTTATTGTTTTCTGAATATCAAATTCAGAAAATTTTTCTCCATAAACTTCCAAAGTCCAATCAGGATGTTTTTGATTTACTTTATCCCATATTTGAATAAGAAAATCAACTCCTTTCACTAGTTTTAGCCTTCCAACAAAAATAACTTTTTTATTTTGCAGAGAGCTTTGTTTTGAATTTGGAATTGTAATCGGATTCGGAATCACATACAAATTTTTTAAATTCCATTTTCGAGCTTCATTTTTGGAAAGCACTATAAAAGCATTAAACTTTTTTGAAGAAATACTTATTAAAATTTTAGAAATCCCGAGAATTCCAAAAAGTTTATTATTATCAGTAATAAGTTGGTCTTTGGTTGAATGAAGTTCATAAACTGTTTTAGCATTTTCGGGAATTAAAAAAGGAATTAAAAAGCCTTTGAGTCCGTTATCAGTGACAATAACCAGATCAGGATTTATTTCTTTATAAGTAGTTTGAATTAGTTTTTTGTAACTAAATAAATCAGAAACATTCTGTCTATCAATTTGAATGATTCTTTTATCTAAAGGAAAATAGATAGGTAGATTTTCAGAATTAGTAGTTAGTAGGTAAATTTCATATCCTATTTTAGCAAGATGATTTAGTCGAACAGAAAGACTTCGTTGTAGTCCTCCCGAACCATCGATTCTTGTTGAAATATATAAAATTTTCATATGTACTAATTAAAACAATTTCCAATTCCTTTTAAAGCCAAAACATTATACTTTTGACTCTAAAAAATCTTCAAAAACTCGAATATAATCTTCTTCTTCAAAAACCTCAGAAGCCAAAACCAAACAAACAGAACCGGAAGAAAAATTTTTGAGTTCTCGCCAAATTCCTTCAGTAATTAACAAACCTTCATAAGGCTTGTTTAGAGTTATCGTTTTTTCTGTTTGTCCATCATTTAAAATCACATCAAAACTACCGCTAAGAGCGATTAAAAATTCTTTTTGCTCAATGTGTGCGTGTCCGCCACGCTCTGCTCCTGCAGGTACGTCATATAAATAATAAACTCGTTTGATTTCAAACGGAATTAAATCATTTTCTATTACCGATAGATTTCCACGTGTATCAGGAATTTTTGGAATTGAAATTAGTTCACAATTAGTTACTGATTTTTTTATAGTCATTTTTTCCTAAAATTGCTTGTTTGTATAATTTTGATAAAACAGAAAATAAAATTTTTCTTTGTTTCAATTCAAAAAATAGTTTTAAAAGTATCCAAAATTTATAAGTTGAGCCAAAATTACGATAAAAAAAAGCTCCAGAATAATAATAAATTTCATGTTTGCTTAAAATAGCCGAAGAATGTTTTTCATCATGATAGCATAAAACTTCCGGAATGAAACCAATTGTTACACTTTCTTTTTTAAAATCTAACAAAAGTGAATTTTCTTCTCCAATCGCAAATTTTGCTCCTAATCCGAAGTTTTCATCATACAAAATAGTTGTCTTATCAAAAACACTTTTTCTGAAAACAAGTTCTACCGACATCGTGTTTAACACCTCAAATTTATTCAACCTTTTAATGAAATTTGTTGGATAGTTTCTTAAAAACTTCTTTTCAAGTGATTGAACCTGAAAACGAAATATGTTTTGATTGGGATAATTAGTAAACGAATTGATGATTTTTTGGACGAAATCATCTGCAAAAACCACATCATCATCGGTTAAAATAATAATTGGTTTTGATGCATTTTTTATACCTAGATTACGACTTTTAGATAATCCTATTTCAAATGAATTAACCACCTTAACCGATTCAAATTCAGAAGACAAAATGCTATTTTTATTAGTTTGGTTAATCACTAAAATTGAAAATTTTGAAAAATGATTCATCGGAAACATCGGAATCAAAAAATCCAACGACGTTTGGTTCATCGTTGAAATAATTATTTCCAAATCGTCCTGCGTAAATTGGTTTGTCAATTTGTTTTATATTTACACAAATATAAAAATTTCATCTTCATTAATGCGAATACTTTTAGTTGGAGAATACAGCCGTTTGCATAATTCCCTAAAAGAAGGGTTACAAAAATTAGGTCACAAAGTAATTATTGTGAGCAGTGGCGATGATTTTAAAAATTTTGAAAGTGATCTTTCAGTTAAAGCAACTTTTTTTTCAAGTTTTTGGTTCACTAGAAAATTGAGAAATGGCCTGAGACGATTTTTTAAATTTGATTTTGAAAAAATTGAAAGAGCTATTCGATTTTATTTAATTTTACCAAAATTAAAAGGATTTGATCATGTTCAATTGATAAATTCTGATGCTTTAGAACTCAATCCTACCATTTCTTTATTCTTTTATAAAAAATTATTTTCACAAAACAAGAAATTTTCTCTTTTGGTTTGTGGCGATGAAACTCCGGTAATTGAATATCTGTTAAAAAACGAAATGAAACATTCCATTTTGAGTCCGTATTTGAATGATTCATCTTTAAAAAATCAGTACAATTTTTCATTAAAATATGTCCAATCCAATTATAAAAAAGTTTTTAATTGGTTGAAAGAGAATGTAAATTCAATTATAGTTTCTGATTTGGATTATAAAATTCCGATGGAAAAGATGAATTACAAAGTAAATTTTATTCCAAACCCAATCAATACAGACAAAATAAATTTTTCTGAATTAAAAATTAATGAGAAAGTGATTATTTTTCTGGGAATTAATCGATTGAGTTTTATCAAAAAAGGCATTCATTTTTTTGAAGAAACGTTAAAAATAATTGAAGAAAAATATGATGATAAAGTAGAAATTATCATCACTGAAAATATTCCTTATCAACAATACATTTCATTGTATAACAAAGCTCACATTATTTTAGACCAAGTTTATGCCTACGATCAAGGTTATAATGCTTTGGAAGCCATGGCAAAAGGAAAAGTTGTTTTCACGGGTGCTGAACAAGAATTTGTTGATTATTATAAATTAACGGAACGAGTTGCTATCAATGCTTTGCCGGATGTGAATGAATTGGTAAAAGAGTTATCATTTTTAATTGAAAACCCTCAAGAAATTATCCGAATTGGAAAAAATGCGAGGGATTTTATTGAAAAGGAACATAATTATGTAAAGATTGCTGAAAAGTATTTGGAGGTTTGGGAGAATTAAATTCTTTTTCTAAAATAGAACAGCAACATAATGAAATAAATAAAATAAGTCACAGCATGAGCCAAAACTGCTCCTTCCGCATCAAAATGATTTATAGCAAAATAGCCTACTAAAATTAATGTAGAATACGAAAAAATTTCAGTAACAAAATAAGCAAATGTTTGTCTTTTTGCCAGAAAATGTAAGGCTAAAATCCAGGAGCAAACTTTAAAAAAATCGCCTACCAATTGCCAAAAAAATAATTCGGAAACGGGTTGAAATTCAGTTGTAAATAAAATCGAAATGATCCAGTTTTTACAAACGTAAATAGTAACAATTCCAACAAAAAAAACGGGAACAATTGTTTTAAAATAATTTCGAAATATTAATTTGGTCTCTACTTCATTTGAAACAGCAAGCTGTGGTAAAAAATACATACTCATCAACGAGGAAACAAAAAGCATGTAATAGCTTGAAATTCTACTCATTGATTCCCAAAATCCGGCAGTATCAATACCGGCAGTATCAATAAGGTGATTTCGTAAGAAAATATAAATCATTGGTCCGGTTATCGCCGAAAAAAGTGCCATTGCCGAATAAGAACTTAAGTTTTTAAGAATCCTTTTATCAAAAAATTTTAATTGAATAAATTGGAAAAACTTGATTTCTTTAAAAATAAAAAATGAAGCTATAAAAAAATTAGTTGTTGGAGCTAAAACCATAGCTAATAAAGCTCCTAAAACATTGTAATTAAAGACTAAAACTAAAGAAAACACAAACCCAATTATGTTTCCAATAATTGAGATGTAAACTACTTTTTTGTATTTTTCTAAACCATTGATTAAAGAAGTAAAAAAAAGAGAAAAACCGTAGAATGGTAAACTAAAAATTACGGCTTTAATGATTATTTCATATTCATTTTCTGAACTAAACAAATAGGATGTTATTGCTTCTCGAAAAATAAACAATCCGACTCCTAAAAGTAATATGAACAATGAAATTGTAATTGCTACTGTTGATATTAATTTCTTAAACTGCTCGTTATCTTCTTTAAATTGTGCTGTATATTTTATAATTCCGTTTTGAAAACCAAGTGTCGAAAAGCTTTCTAAAGAAGTTTGAAAATTACGCAAATTCCCAACCAGAGCCATTCCGGCCGGACCAACATAGATAGCCAACACTTTTGAAATGACTAGTCCAAATCCAATTCTTAAAAGTATAGCAAAGCTGTTCAATGAGGATATTTTGAACCAAGCTGCACCGACTATATCTTTTAAAAATTTCAATTAATATCGATTTATAACTTGAATAACATAACTCACTTCCTCTTCAGTTAACACCGGACTCATCGGTAAACTCAACACTTCACGATGTATTTTTTCTGTAATTGGGAAAGATAACGAATTAAATTCTTTCAACGCTTTTTGTTGATGTGGCGGAATTGGATAATGAATCATGGTTTCGATTCCGTTTTCTTTTAAATATTCCTGTAATTCATTTCTATTTTCTGTCCGAATTACAAACAAATGAAAAACATGATTAGTTGAACCATCATAAAAAGGTAACACAATTTTATCATTCTTAATTTCAGCTAAGTATCGACTGGCAATTTCTCTTCGCTTTTGATTATCATCATCTAAATCGGCTAATTTTACGTTCAAAAAAGCGGCTTGTAATTCATCTAAACGTGAATTTATTCCGATAAAATCATTGACATATTTTTTTTCTGAACCATAATTTCGCATCGCTCGAATGATTCTATTCAAATCATCATCATTGGTAACAACAGCTCCTCCATCGCCTAAACAGCCTAAATTTTTGGAAGGATAAAAACTAAATGCTTTTGCATTTCTAACTCCAAACTCCAAACTACTAACTCCTAATTCCGTACCGTGCGACTGTGCAGCATCTTCAATAACTAACAAATTGTTTTGCTTTGCAATGCCATCTATTTTATCCATTTCGGCTAATTGTCCGTATAAATGAACAACTAGAATGGCTTTGGTTTTTGAAGTAATTTTATCGGCAATTAAATCAGGATTCAAATTATAAGTTTCCAATTTGGGTTCAACCAAAACCGGAACTAAATCGGCTTGCAAAATCGATAAAATGCTAGCAATATAAGTATTTGCGGGAACAATAACTTCGTCACCTTTTTGCAATTTTCCTAATTCGATGTAGGCTTTAAAAATCAAAACCAATGCATCTAAACCATTTCCAACTCCAATGCAATATTTTGATTTACAATAGTTTGCGAAATTTTCTTCAAACAACTTACCCTCATCACCTAAAATATACCAACCGCGTTGCATGAATTGCTCCAACTTTTCCTGAAAAGCTGTTTCATACCGGTGATTGACTTTTTTTAAATCGAAAAATTTTATCATATAATTACTTCCTCTAATTTGGAATAATTTTTAGTTTGAACTTCATAAAAATCTTGCGTTAAAGTAGTAGCTCCAAAACTCTCCTTCCAATACGAAAGTCCGCCATTTAATTTTTTCCCTTGCTCTTCATTGGAAATTCCAAAATCAAAATATTTTTTATTTCTAAATATTTCAGTAATTAAATAATGATGAAGATAATCCAATGTTCCATATTCATTTTTAAAAGAGTTGGCAGAAATATATTGTGAATGAGCTACATTTTTACTTTCAAAAATTGTTGTTCCGCCAATTAATTCATTTTCTTTATAAACGTTGAATTGTCTTATGTTTGAAGGGAATTTACTTTTTAAAAACTGTATTTCTTCTAATGTATGAACTGGTTTAGCATTATGTTTATTCATTAAATTAGGAATCAAAATAGTATTCCAAAAAACTGAGAAATCATTTTCTTCTTTAATGATTAATTGATTTTTTATTCCTCGGTTTACACCTTCTATTCTGTTTTTTGCTATTGGTATTTCTTTTGACAAGTCAATAACAGCAAGCGTATCTCTTTTAATCAATTTGGCTTCAACTAAAAATAAAATATATTTCATTTCATCTGAAAAAAAATCACAATAAATCATTGGTATTTCTTTTAAAACCAATTTATTAATTCTGTTCTCATACAGTTGTTTTGAAAGTGATTTAAAAATTAAAATTACTTTTTCAAGCTTCAAATCATCCTTAAAGACCAATCCGCCATACGTTAAACCTTGGTGCGAAAAAACCTCATCTTCTACTCTATTTGCTGGCAAAACGGCCACCCAACCTATTCCATTTTCAACAATTAATGAATAATCCTCAAATCGATCTTGATGGTATTCCATAAAATCACGATGAAACAAAAAAGTGGCGTTTTTGGCTTGATTGATAAAATCATTCCATGCTTGGTAATCGGCTGAAGTATATTTTCTTATCGTATAATTTTGCACGAACTTCTGTTAATTTTTAATCTTAAACAATAAAAATAGTATCTTTAAAATCCAATTCAATAGTAAGATTCAATATGAAACGAAAATACAACTATTTTCTGTTATTGTGGGCACATTTTTTTGTATTCTCTGCAATGGCTCAAGATGTAACTTTCTATCAGCAGTTTAGCGGACGATATGATTTTACATTGATTGGAAATACGTTGAACACCGAAGAAAATAATCCAACTCAAATTTTTGATTTTTTAACTCAGTCTAGTGCTGAACTTAATTTAAGTCCGCAACAAACTGTTCTAAAAGCCTATCTCTACTGGGCAGGATCCGGAACAGGAGATTTTGACATTACACTAAATGGTACAGAAATTTCGGCAGAAAGAACCTTTAGCCACTCGCGTTTAATTTTTGGATTACCGTTTGACTTTTTTGCTGCATCTACTGATATTACTGAATTTATTCAACAAAATGGAAACGGCACTTACACCTTTGCTGATATAGAAATTTCTGAAGCTTTATTCCAACATTTTCCTTTTAGAACAAATTTTAGTGGTTGGGCAATTGTAATTATTTATGAAGATAATAGTCTTCCCATTAACCAAATTAATCTATATGATGGTTTGGAGGGTTTACCTACTCAAATTGATTTTGTGTTAGATAATTTATTAATTACCAACAACTTAAATTCTAAAATTGGTTTTTTAGCTTGGGAAGGCGATACGGCTCATCAAAACAATGAAAACATCAGAATTAATGGCAATATTGTGGAAGAATTGCCTTTGAATCCGATGAACAGAATTTTTAATAGCACCAATACAATTACAGGAAGCTCCGATTTGTATAATATGGACATTGATGTTTTTACTTTAGATGAATTTGTGAACATTGGTGATACTTCGGCAAATTTAAGAATTACTTCTGGTGGTGATTTTGTATTGATTAATACTGTTTTAACCAAATTTACTACCGAATCCATCGATGCTACCATTGAAATTGACTGGGTTCAAGTTGAATGTGATAATCGGAAAATTGAAATTGACTATGCTGTTTACAATTTATTATCCAATAACCCGCTACCAATTAATACACCTATTGCAATTTATGCAAATGGTATTTTGGTCGGTACAACGTTTACTACGATTGAAATTACTCAAAATCAAAGCGAATCAAATTCTATAATTATTCAGATTCCTGACACAATTCCTTCTCCCTTTGAACTGACTTTTTCTGTGGATGACGTTGGCGATGGAACCGGAATTATTATTGAAACAAACGAAGAAAACAATGATTTCACTGTTGATGTTAATTTGTCAATTTCAACTTCATTGCCACCCATTGAACCCTTTAAATCTTGCAATATTGGTTTTGGAAGAGGTTCATTTAATTTAGAAGAATTAGCCAATCAATTAGCAGAAATATATGAAGATGAAATTAGTTTTCACGAAAACCTTTCTGATGCACAACTGGCAATCAATTCAATTTCTATACTTTCAAATTATCAATCTGAAACACCTAAAAAACTGTATATCAGATTAGAAACAAATCCTTGTTCATCAATAACTTCAGTTGATTTAGAAGTGAGAAATTGTCCACCAATCGTATACAACTTCATTTCAGCAAACGAAGACGGTTTTAACGATTATTTTTTTATTGACGGTTTGCGAAACATTTTCTTGAACTTTCAAATTGAAATTTACAACCGTTGGGGACATTTAATTTGGAAAGGAAATCAAAACACCGAAGATTGGCGTGGCGAAGTTTCAGAAGAAGTAAAATGGAATGGTGATATTTCGGCAGACGGAACCTACTTTTATTTACTCTTTCTAAATGATCCGGATTATCCAAAACCGCTGCAGGGATTTTTGTATATCACTTATTAAATAAACTTTCAAAAAACATACTTTGTATTTCATCGAATCATCAAACAATTTCACATCGAAATAGTTCTCAAATAGTATCTTTGTAAAAAATTGCTGAAAACTTAATGATGAAACTAAACTTCAATTGTATTACGTTTCTATTGTTCTTTCTATTTTCTATCGCTTTAAGCGGACAGGAATTAAGTCTTTATCAGCAATTTAACGGTAGATTTGATTTTACTTTTATTGGAAATACTTTAAATACTCAGGAAAATTTGGGTATTTTAAATTCTCCTTGTATCATTAACACTTCCTCTTCTGCTCAATTAGAATTACAACCGGATGATACCTTGGAAAAAGCTTATTTATATTGGGCGGGCTCAGGTCCGGGTGATTTTAACGTTAAACTCAACAACATTGATATTGTTCCCGATCGAACTTTCAATTTAACGGAAACTTTTTCCGGTTTGATTTTTTTTAGTGCATTTAAAGACGTTACAGAACAAGTAATCTCTACCGGAAATGGAGAATACACACTTTCAGAATTAGATTTAAGCAATATTATCCCGAATTATTGCCCGAATGCTACCAATTTTGCCGGTTGGGCAATTATTGTAGTCTATCAAAATGATAACTTACCAATTAATCAACTCAATGTTTATGATGGATTGGATTATATTGGTGGAGGAAAATTAAGCCTAAGTTTTTCACTCAACAGTCTCAATGTAATTGATAATATTGGTGCAAGAATTGGCTTTGTGGCTTGGGAAGGCGACTCAAGTATTTCTGTAAACGAAACCCTTCGTATTAACGGAAACATTCTGAGCAATCCACCATTGAATCCGGCCAACAATGCTTTTAACGGAACAAACTCCATCACCGGCAGTAACGAATTGTTTAATATGGATTTGGATATTTATGAAATCCAAAATTTTATTCAACCCGGAGACCAATCGGCAGAAATTGCACTAACGTCCGGGCAGGATTTTGTGATGATTAATGCAGTTGTAACGAAGTTAAACAGTCAAGTTCCTGATGCTACTATTGTGATTGATGATTACATTCTAACTTGTGATTCCAGAGAAATTACAGTTGATTACACTGTTTACAATTTAGAATCAACGAATCCGCTTCCAGCCAATACTCCAATTGCCATTTATGCCAATGATAGTTTAATTGGAACAATCGCAACTATTGATGTTATTGAAGTTGGCGAAAGTGAATCCAATTCAATAATTCTTCAAATTCCGAATGAAATTCCAACCGTTTTTGAATTGACATTTTCTGTGGATGATATTGGAAATGGAACAGGAATTGTGAATGAAATTAATGAAAATAACAACACTGATGTGGAAGAGATTTCACTTTTGCTTTTACCTGAATTTACTATTTTAGAACCGATTTTTAGTTGTAATGAAGGTTTTAGTATCGGAACTTTCGATTTAACTTCAATTGAAAATTCACTGCTTATTGATTTTTCTAATACCATCACCATCCATGAAACTTTATCGGAAGCCGAGACAAATCAAAATTCAATAATAAACCTGAGTAATTATCAAGCAAATAGCGGAACTATTCTTTATATACGAATTGAAAACGAATTCTGTTTTAGCATTACAACTATTGAATTAAGAACAAAAAACTGTCCACCCACAGTTTATAATTTTATTTCGGCTAATGAAGACGGCTTTAACGATTTTTTCTTTATTGATGGTTTGCGAAACATTTTCTTAAACTTTCAAATTGAAATTTACAACCGCTGGGGACATTTAATTTGGAAAGGAAATCAAAACACCGAAGATTGGCGTGGCGAAGTGACCGAAGAAGTAAAATGGAATGGAGCTATTTCGGCAGACGGAACTTACTTTTATCTTTTGTTTTTGAACGATCCTGATTATCCAAAACCGTTACAAGGATTTCTCTATATTACACGTTAGGCCTTACCAACAGTTGGTAAATACCATTTGAATTTCACAGCCATTAAACGAATGGTGATAATGACTAACGAAGTGACTAAATACAAAATATCGTTATTCAAATTGAAATACTTTAATGCAAAAAACACCATTCCACCAATAATACAGATAGTGGCATAAATTTCTCTTCTAAAAATAATTGGGATTTCATTACACAAAATATCACGAATTACTCCACCAAAGCAAGCAGTCATCGTTCCCAAAGCGATACAAATAATGGGATGCAAGCCGATTTCAATTCCTTTTTCTAAACCAATTAATGTAAAAACACCTAAACCAATCGTATCAAACAGAAAAAGTGATTTTCGCAAGCGATCTAATTTTTTTCTGAAAATAAGTGCTAGGAAAAAACCGAGTGAAATCATATACACATAGGTCAAATCTTGCATCCAGCCCACTGGTGTTCGTCCAATGAGTACATCACGCAAGGTTCCGCCACCAACGGCTGTTACAAAAGCAATAATAAAAACCCCAAACGGATCGAGTTTTTTATTCAAAGCTGTTAAAACACCGGAAATTGCAAAAGCCATAGTTCCGATAACGTCGAGGAGATGAAACATTTTAATAATTCATTAGATTGGCTGCAAAGGTAGAAGTTCTTTTTATTTTTATATGTTTGTTGAAATAGGTGTTTTAATCTTTTTTATAAGGAAGCTCATTTTTAACAATTCTATCAAAATCACTCTCAAATAATCGATCTTGAATAATTCTATATTTTTCAAATTCGCTTTCTGCATGTGCTTTGGCTATTTCTGCTGTCACTTTTCCAGCATTTTGCAATATTTCTCTATCGGTAGCTTCTATAAATTTATTTAAACGACTTTCCCAATCTTCCATTGTCATAGGAATTTGTCTTAGTGCCATATCTTCTGCAATATCTAAATAAGCCGAAACCAAACGTTGTAATTGTTGTATTTCGTTTTCGGTTAAATAGTTTTTTGCTACTACTACATCAAATTTTTGAATTTTACCATTTGGTGCATCTTTCCAAGTGGTTAGACCCATATTTTCTTTGTTATGATTTGCTCTCTCCACAATTACTTCAGATGCAGTTTGTCCGTGAATTGCCCAATGTAATTTATTTTGTACTACGGCAAAAAATCGTTTGGTACTTGTTGCATTAACATCATAATCAATAGCAGTTACATAAATATCAGTTATTTTTTGATAGAATTTACGTTCGCTAATGCGAATTTCCCTTATTCGTTGTAGTTGTTCTTCAAAGTATTTTTTTCCAAGAATAGTACCGTCATTTTTGAGACGTTCATCATCCATAGCAAAACCCTTAATGGTAAACTCTTGTACTATTTGTGTTGCCCATTTACGAAATAGTACGGCTCGCTCAGAATTTACTTTGTAACCTACAGCTATTATTGCTGAAAGATTATAGTGTTGCGTAGTATAGTTTTTACCATCTTTGGCAGTTATTCGAAAATTTCGAATAACTGAGTTTTCGTCTAATTCATTATCTGAAAATATTTTTTTAAGATGATAATTGATGGTATGCGTTTCTACATTATAAAGTGTAGCCATCATTTTTTGTGATAGCCAAACGTTTTCATCAACATATATTGCATCAACACCTCCTTCTCCTGTTGCTGCAATAAATGTTAAATATTCAGCTGAAGAAGAACGAACAATTGATTTTTTTTCTTTACTATCTTTCTTTTTACTCATTTCACTTTCTTTTCTTGCGTGTTTTGGCTTATATAAATGTATGTTTCGTTGGCTATCACATATTCTGCGTGTAAAAACTATAATCTTTCAAAACAGTTTTAATAAAATCGGTGTCGTTTCCGGAAATATTTTTAACTCCGGTTACTTCTTCAATTTTTTTGCGAAGTTTAATTAACGTTGCAAAATCTCTTTTCACAATGGCTACGTTGAATGTTTCTTTGATAATGCGGGCATCGTTGTCGCTTAACTTAATAACCAACGGATAAGTTGGTACATAAGCAGTATCAATTTCTTCTAAAATAGTGTGATTTATACTGATGTCGTTTTTCAAACTAATCACAGCAGTTCCCGCAGTCATATCGCCCAATCGTTGCGTTTTTGAACTGGTAATCATAGCAATTAAACCTACAACTCCCCAACTCAAATTCACATCAATAATTCTAAACAACCATCGCATTAAATAATCGCCAAATGAAGCTTGATAACCATCAATTTTAACGACTTTCATTTGCAACAATCGTTTTCCAATGGTCTGACCTTCCAAAATACTTTCAAAAATCAATGAATAAAATATAACCGGCGAATATACCACAATAATTATGGCATAATAAGACCAATTATCTAAACCAAGCATCCGTTGATTTAATCCGAGATAATAAAAAAAGATACTCCATATCACAACTGAATAAGCTACTTTAACCAGTAAATCAAGCAAATAGCCCAACATTCTGTGACCAACAGAGGCTGCTGTAAAATTTATAGTAACATTTTGTGTAGTCGTAATAGATAATTCTGACATATTTTATATTTTAGCAAACCATGAGAGAAGTTGCATTCATAAAGCAAAATAAAGCAAAATGGCTTGAATTTGAACAAGCTATTTTTGGTAAAGCTAAGAAAAATCCCGATGAAATGGCTAGTTTATATATCCATTTGGTCAATGATTTGTCGTATGCTCAAACCTATTACCCTAAAAGTAAGACGGTTGTCTATCTCAATCACCTTGCTTCGCAAATTTATCAAAAGATTTATAAAACCAAGCGAACAGAGCAAAATAGAATTGTTTATTTTTTCTCTACCGAAGTACCGTTGATTGTTTATGAATACCGAAGGTACTTGGTTTATGCGTTTGTTTTATTCTTTTTATGTACTGGAATTGGCGTAATTTCCGCTAAATATGATGTTGATTTTGTTCGACTCATTCTTGGTGATAATTATGTTAATATGACCTTGGAAAATATTAAAAATGGAAATCCGGTAGCCGTTTACAAAAGCGGAAGTAACTGGGGAGGATTTATCGCCATTACGATGAATAACCTTTATGTAGGTGCACAATGTTTCATATGGGGCATATTTTTTGGCGTGGGCACTTTTTTTATTATGCTTCAAAATTGCATTATGCTTGGTTCGTTTCAATATTTTTTTTATCAAGAAGGCGTTTTTTGGGAAAGTGTTCGAGGAATCTGGATACATGGTTCTATGGAAATTTTTGCCATTGTAATCGAAACAGCTGCAGGATTTATTTTAGGAGCTTCAATCCTATTCCCAAAAACATATTCCCGAATAAATTCATTCAAGATTGGTTTCAAAAACGGATTAAAAATATTTTTAAGCACTATACCGTTTACTATTGCCGCTGGGTTTTTAGAAGGTTTTGTAACTCGTTATTCACTCGAAATGCCCAATTGGCTTAATGTGGTAATCATCTTAAGCACATTAAGTATCATTTCCTTTTATTTTTTAATTTTCCCGTTCATCGTTCATCGAAAAATGAAAACTTTTCAATTAAAACCTTAAAACTATGTTTCAACTTTTCAAAAAACGAAATTTTAGCGATTACATCAGCGACACGTTTACCTTTTTTAAAGTAACCGGAAAACATTTTTTTAAAAATTATTTTATCATTAACGGAACACTTTTAATTCTGTTGATGGTGCTCACCTATTTTGTCTTTAAAGTCTATTTTGAAATGATGTTTGCCAATATTGGTGTAGATGCTCCGAATTTTCTTGAAGATTATTTCAACAATAACATTGGTCTAATAATAGGTGTATTTCTAATGTTTTTCTTTTTACTTCTTTTTGTTTCTCTAATAAATTACTCCTTTCCTGTACTTTATATGAATTTATATGAAAAACATAAAGGTAGTAATTTTGAATCCAAAGAAATTGTAGCCGAATTAAAATCAAAATTTGGAAAAATTATTACATTTTTTTTAGTGATGATTCTTTTAAGCTTAACCGCCGGATTAATTATTATGGGATTATTGTTTGCGTTGATGTTTATTGTCATTGGTTTCTTTTTAGCTTTAATAGTATTTCCCGCAATGTTAGCCTTAGTTCAATTGAGTTTTTATGAATACATGAATGCTGAAATTGGTGTTTTTGATGCTTTAGGAAAAGGTTTTGAAAAACTAAAACAGAATTTTTGGCCAATTGTTGGTTCTACACTTGTGATGTATGTTATTATTTATATTGTTATGTTGATTTTTACAATGGTTCCTTATATAATTGGAGTTGCAAGTCTTTTTACTAACATAGAAAACCAAGGTTCACAAGAAGAAACATTATCTTTTGTTTCTATAATGATGGTTCTTTTTATGTGTCTATCAATATTATTTACCTATATTTTGAATAACTTATTATTAGTTAACAATGGAATAATTTATTACAGTTTAAGAGAACAAAACGAAAACAAAAACACATTGAGCGATATTGATTTGATTGGAACTGATAGTGAATAAAATCCTTTACATATTCTTTCTATTTACTTGCCTAAATTCATTTTCGCAAGATACGTTGACCTATGAAGAAATTACTGAAGAGAAGATAATTTTCACGGAAAAAGATATCAAATTAGATTCCTCAAACCTTGAAACCAGAACATTTGAAGAAAATTTTAAAGACAACTACCAAGACAGCGAATACATTTATGAACAAGCTGTAAAAGAATCCAATTGGTGGGATCGGTTTAAACAATGGTTAGCTGATTTTTTCAAAAGTCTTTTCAATTTAAGTAGCGACACCGTTTCCGGGAAAGTTGTCGACATTCTTATAAAATCGCTTGCCGTTATCCTAATTGTTTTTGTAATTTATTTGATTGTAAAAGCAATTATGAATGGCGAAGGACAATGGATTTTTGGAAAATCATCCGACAAAAAAGTAATTCATTATGAAGATATTGAGAAAAATATTCACTTAGTTGATTTTGAAAAACTGATCAAAGAAACCCTGAAATCAGGCGAACAACGGTTAAGCATTCGTTATTATTACTTATGGCTTTTGAAAAAAATGAGCGATAAAAATTTGATTGAATGGGATATTGAAAAAACAAATTCAGACTATTTGTATGAAATAAAAGAGCAAACATTAAAATCTGATTTTGAATATGCTTCCTATTTGTACAACTATATTTGGTATGGCGAATTTGAATTAGACGAAACAACCTTTGAAAAAGCAAAAGCCGCTTTTGAAAAAATTATCAAATCCATCTAATGAGTAGAACGATAAAAATATATATTGTTTTTTTAGTGGCAATGATGGCATTGATTGTTGTGGTGGATGCCAATCGTCCGCGACCTATTAATTGGATGCCAAGTTTTGATATTAAATCGAAAATTCCATTTGGTTTAAAGGTTTTTCAAGAAGAAAATGACAACTATTTCAAAGGCGATTCAATTGCTGAAATTCGTGTCACTCCTTATGAGTTTTTTGATGCCTATTATGATTTTGACACCTTAGTAAACACCTACACCATCAAAGGAACTTTTCTGTCTATTGATAATTATTATAATATAGACGAATCGTCAACCGATGAAATTTTATACTTTGTATCGCATGGAAATGATGCTTTTTTGAGCATGAGTTCGTTTTCTCAAAAACTTAAGGATTCATTAAAATTTGAAATTCAAAATCATTATTTCAAAGATCGAATTGAGGCATCTTTAGCCAACAAAAAATTAGATGACAAAGAATATCAAATGAAAATGGGTGTTTCCGGCTATCATTTCTCCACTTTCGATACATTAAAAACTACTGTTTTAGGTTATCAAAAAACCAACGATTCCACGTATGTAAATTTTGTAAAAATTCCGCATGGAAAAGGTAATTTTTATTTGCATACGCAACCTTTCGCCTTCACAAACTATTATTTGCTAAAAGACCGAAATTATCAATATGCAGAAAAAGTGTTGTCCTATATTCCAAAAGGAAATGTTTTTTGGTATCCAAACAAAACCTATAATAGTTCTGTTTCCGATTCGCCTATGCGATTTATTTTGAGCAATGAAGGACTAAAATGGGCGTGGTATTTATTTTTAATCGGAATGATTATCTTTATGATTTTTAATGCCAAACGAAAACAACGCATCATTCCCATCATAAAACCATTAGAAAATACAACGGTCGATTTTACCAAAACCATCGGAAATTTATATTTTCAAGAAGGAAATCACGACACCATCATGGAAAAGAAAATTATCTATTTCCTTGAAAAAATTCGACAAGATTATTTAATTGACACACAGAATTTAGACGAAGATTTTATCAAAAAAGTACATCAAAAAACAGGAAAAGATATCACTATTATTGAAAAAGCGGTTTTGCTCATCAAACGACAACGAAAAACATTTAAAAGCACCGAAGCCGATTTGATTGAGTTGAATGGAGTGCTTGAAAAAATTTTAGATAATAAAAAATAAAGTAAAAAAAATATAGATATATGGAAGAAAACCTAATCCCATCCCAACAAGACGACACCGTCAACTTTGAATCTCGCATCGACCTCAAACCCTTGCAAGAAAGCATTCAAGCCATCAAACAAGAACTTAACACCGTGATTGTTGGTCAACACAAAATGATTGATCAATTGTTGGTTGCAATCCTTTCAAATGGACATGTGCTCTTGGAAGGTGTTCCCGGTGTGGCCAAAACTATTACCGCCAAATTGTTAGCCAAAACATTGAGCATTGGCTTTAGCCGAATTCAATTTACACCCGATTTGATGCCATCAGATATTTTAGGAACTTCTGTTTTTGACTTAAAAAAATCTGAATTTGAATTTAAAAAAGGCCCAATTTTTTCAAACCTTATTTTAATTGATGAAATCAATCGTGCTCCTGCCAAAACACAAGCCGCTTTGTTTGAAGTAATGGAAGAACGTCAAATCACCATCGACGGAACCACTTATGCAATGACCGCTCCTTTCTTAGTAATTGCAACCCAAAACCCAATTGAGCAAGAGGGAACGTACCGCTTACCGGAAGCTCAACTCGACCGATTTCTGTTTAAAATCAACATAGATTATCCAAAATTGGAAGAAGAAATCAACATTCTTCAAAAAGAACATGCGTTATTGAGCGAAAATAAATTAGGTAATATCAAAACCTTACTAACAGCGGAAGATATTCAAAAATTTCAAGTCTTAGTGAAACAAGTTATTGTAGAACCTAACTTGTTGGAATACATTGCAAAACTAGTTGTAAACACAAGAGAAAATGGCTTTTTATATTTAGGAGCTTCTCCTCGGGCATCGATTGCAATTTTGAATGCTTCTAAAGGATTTGCGGCTCTTCGCGGACGTGATTTTGTAACTCCCGAAGATATTAAAGAAGCAGCTATTCCTGTTTTGCAACATCGGGTAATTGTTACACCGGAACGCGAAATGGAAGGCATTACCAGCAAAGAAATCATTCAACAAATCATTGAATCTATCGAGATTCCGAGATAATTTTTACCATTTTGAAAAAAGGTTTTAAACAACTTTATATCAACAATTTCTTTTTCTACTTGCTGGGAGGCATCGTGGCAGTATTTATTGTGAGTTTCTTTTTTCCCGTATTTTACAATGTCGCTTGGTATTTTCTGATTATAACATTATCCTTTTTTGTGTTGGATATCATCATTCTTTTTAAGGCCAAAACCGGAATTGAAGCCACCCGAATTGCTCCGGAAAAATTATCGAACGGTGATGAAAATCCCATCAGCATTTCCATTCGGAATTATTACACGTTTGCAGTTTTTTCAATGATAATTGATGAAATTCCGTTTCAATTTCAAGTGCGAAATTTTGATATTAAACGAAAAATAAAAGCTTCTTCACAAGATGACATTCAGTATTTCCTTCGTCCGGTTGAACGAGGAGAATATGTGTTTGGCAACTTGAATGTCTATATTTCTTCGCCTTTGCGAATAATTTCTCGCCGATTTAAGTTCAATAAAGACCAGATGGTGCCCACTTATCCATCCTACATTCAGTTACGAAAATATGATTTGATGGCTTTTTCTAACAATTTGTTTCAATACGGTGTGAAGAAAATCCGCCGAATTGGTCATACGATGGAATTTGAACAAATCAAAGAATACATTCAAGGCGATGACATCCGAACATTGAATTGGAAAGCTACGGCCAAGAAAAACAGTTTGATGGTCAACCAATTTCAAGACGAAAAATCACAATCCGTTTACATGATTATCGATAAAGGTCGTGCGATGAAAATGCCGTTTAATGGACTGAGTTTACTGGATTATGCAATCAATGCTACGCTGGTTTTATCCAATGTAATTCTCAAAAAACACGATAAAGCCGGCATGTTTACGTTCTCCAAAAAAGTAGAGAACAGAGTCGTTGCCGAAAAACGTTCATCGCAAATGCAATTGATTATGGAATGTTTATACAACATCAAAACCGACTTTTTCGAGAGCGATTTCAGTCGATTATATACCGATGTAAAGAAAAACATCAACCAACGAAGTTTACTTTTACTCTACACCAATTTTGAAACGTTGGATGGTTTGCATCGCCAACTTCCTTATTTAAAAGGAATTGCAAAAAATCACTTGCTCGTGGTTGTCTTTTTTCAAAATACGGAACTCAACGACCTCATCCACAAAAAAGCCGAAACTGTTCAAGAAGTTTACGACAAAGTTATCGCCGAAAAATTCATGTTTGAAAAACGTTTAATCGTCAACGAACTCAAAAAATACGGCATTTATTCCGTCCTCACCCAACCGGAAAACCTGACTTTAGATACAATTAATAAATATTTGGAGATAAAGGCAAGAGGAATTTTGTAACTGTTGTGGCTATTAAAGCAAATTTTTATGATTGATAAAAACAAATATAACTTTAAATGGGGAAACAATTTATTAGATATTAATACTTTGAGTCCTGATAGCAGTTTTTATTATCAAATAAAAGTACCTTTTGATTATTATTGGAGCCTATTTTTGACTAAAATTTCATTTCTTGATGAAAATAAAAACATCATATATTACAATAAAAATGCATTTGTTAGTCCCTTAAATTCCATTAATGAAAATATTCTAAAGTATGTTATGTTTTCCAATGATGGACAGTTTGCTTATTTCTTAGAAAGAACCAAATTAAATAATTTAAGCCACATACTTTTAGATTTAAAAAACCTCAAGTTTAAAAAAGTAGAATGGAATTCCGAAAAAAATTCATCAAAATTAAATTGTGATGAAAACGGATTTGAAGTTGAAAACCTTTTCCTATTTGATAAAACGAACTGGCTTCCAACACTGAAAGACAAACGAAAAGAAAGAAATTTTTTTGGATTTAAATTATGGAATCCTAAAATTTAAAAGTTTTTGATGTATTGCAAATTTGTAATGTACAATAAACCGCAAAGTTCGCTAAGATTTACGCAAAGAGCAAAAAGAAAAAGCAAATCATTGAGGTAAAAGAAACTTAAAAACAATTTTTAGCGAACTTTGTGAAATACTTTGCGAACTTTGCGGTTAAATAAAAAACATAATCTTACTTGAAAACAATCACTTCCGCACAAAACCCATTCATCAAATCACTCGTTCAATTGCAGGAAAAAGCTAAAACCCGCAAACAAACCGGCACATTTTTAATGGAAGGCAAACGCGAAATTGAATTGGCCGTAAAAGGTGGTTATCAATTAGAAACAATTTTATTCTTACCTGAATTGATTTCTGAAAAAGACCTAAAAAAATTCGCTGTTTCAGATTGCATTGAAATTTCAAAAGAAGTCTATCAAAAGTTAGCTTACCGAGACACAACCGAAGGAATTCTAGCCATCGCCAAATCAAAATCGCATCAATTATCAGATTTAAAACTATCTGAAAACCCACTAATTTTAGTTGCAGAAGGAATCGAAAAACCAGGAAATATCGGAGCTTTATTACGAACTGCCGATGCGGCTAACATTGATGCTGTGATTATTGCCAACCCAAAAAGTGATTTATACAACCCAAATGTCGTTCGCTCAAGCGTTGGTTGTTTGTTTACCAATCAAATTGCAATTGGCACGACCGAAGAAGTGATTGCTTACTTAAAAAAGAATAGCATAGCTATTTATTCGGCTACGCTTCAAAACTCGAATTCCTATCATACAGAAAATTACACTGCTCCTACCGCTTTGGTCGTTGGTACAGAAGCAACCGGCTTAACTGAACAATGGCGAACAGAAAGCAAACAAAACATCATCATCCCAATGCAAGGTGAAATTGATTCAATGAATGTTTCTGTGGCAGCGGCTATTTTGTTGTTTGAAGCGAAAAGGCAGAGAGGGTTTTAGACTTTTATTCGTAAAAATATACAATTTAAAACTTTGGTACGAAGCTCTTAAATTTTTTAAAACTCCATGTTGTTGTATAAATAAATTCCAATTTATAACTTTCTGATTCATATAATCTTACGAAATTCAATTCCAATTTTGGGAGAGTATAGACTTTGCTGTAATAAAATACGATATGTCTATTTTTTGGAGACAAACTACCATCATGAGTATTTTCTTCGCTATTTTTAAAAGAATCTATTTTAAATAATTCTACTAATTTATTATACTCCTTTTCAGAATCTTTTAATGCATTGGCACCTTTAAAAAATATAGTCATATAAATTAAATACTGACCCGTTTGATTATAATGTTTTTCATCATAGAGATAGGTAACATTATAAGTTCCCTTCTCAAAAGCTGATTTAATCATTGGATGTTGATTAAAAGAAGAAATATTTTTTTCTACAGCAGGTTCATAATCATAATTCTTTTCAGGCGAGTAATCAAATAAAGCTCTATCTGTCTTTTTTTCAATTTGCTTTGGTTTGTTAGTAAAATCATATTCTAAAAATAACTTGCTCAAATTATCATAAGGACTATTACTTGTCTGAGAATTTATATCTGTATAAATCAATAGAAAGAGCAATAATATTAAAAATTTCATATTAAATCACTTTTTTAAAATTTAGATCATCAACCAATTCTTTGAGCTCAAATTCAGGCATCTTCACTACACATTCAATAGAATTATCATCCTTATTTATAACTAAAACTCCAATTTTATCCGATTCGTATCCAACTGGTTGAATAAAATATTCGAAATTTTCTCCTTGAATTGACTTCACTGCATCTTTAAACCAGCCATAATCTGCGATATAAGTAATATTTTCCTTTTGAAAAGTAATAATTTCTTTCCCTAAAGTGTTCCACAATGAAACGCGTAGCATATAAAAACCAACAAATCCAAAAAAGAAAAGAAATAAAACATATTTAATATGAAATTCCTCTCTTGCAATAAGTAAATAAGAAATAGTTAGTATAGGAAAGAAAAAGCATAAAAAGGTAACAACATATAACGTTAATCTAATTATAAATGGTGATTTTTTTACTTTTAAAACTAACTGATTTTCAATAAATTCAAATTGTTTCATCGTTTAATTAAATTTAATATTCAAAAATAACTATTTTAACAATCCTAAAATCAAAATTAAAAACAGTTTAAACATTATTATTTCATTAAATAATGTCCCTTTTCCACTTGCACAATTCAAATCAATTTTCTACTTTTAGTAGATGAAGAACATGCCATGACAGAAATAGATATTGAACTTGAAAACAAAGCCATTGCTAAGGAATATAAAGAATTGCTCCGCATTAGTTATCAAACACTTACACCGGAAGACAAAAAAATAATCCGCAAAGCATTTGATGTGGCTGTTGATGCCCACAAAGACCAACGACGCAAATCGGGAGAAGCCTACATCTTCCATCCTATTGCTGTGGCAAAAATTGTAGCTTCCGAAATTGGTTTGGGAGCCACTGCCATTGCCGCTGCCTTAATGCATGATGTAGTTGAAGATTCACCTACCACGGTTGCCGAGATAGAAAAAATGTTTAATCCTAAAATCGCTCAATTAGTTGATGGATTAACCAAAATAGCCAAAGTAAAAACCGATCAGGAAATTTCGATGCAAGCCGAAAATTTCCGTAAAATGCTATTGACGTTAAACGATGATGTTCGGGTAATTCTCATCAAACTGGCCGACCGTTTGCACAACATGCAGACGATGGAATCGATGGTGGATTATAAGCAAGCCAAAATAGCTTCGGAAACACTTTACATCTATGCTCCGTTGGCTCATCGTTTGGGATTGTACAACATCAAATCGAAATTAGAGGATTTGGGTTTAAAATATACCGAACCCGATGTATATGCCGACATTGTTGGCAAAATGAAAGAAAGCAAAGAAGAACAAGAAGACTATATTACTTCGATTTCTGATGTTTTAAAAAAATCTTTAGACGAAGAAGGCATCGAATACACCATCAAAGGTCGTCCGAAATCAATTTATTCCATCCGCCGAAAAATGTTGGCTCAAGGGGTTTCATTTGATGAAGTATATGACAAATTTGCGTTGCGAATTGTCTATAAATCCAATCAACATGATGAAAAATTCGTGGCTTGGAAAATTTATTCTATTGTAACCGATCATTACCGTCCGAGTCCGAGCCGACTACGCGATTGGATTTCTTCGCCAAAATCTACGGGATACGAAGCTCTTCACATAACAGTCATGGGACCAAAAGGTCGTTGGGTTGAAATACAAGTTCGAAGTGAGCGAATGGATGAAATTGCTGAAAAAGGTTATGCGGCACATTATAAATACAAACAAGGAATTTCAGAAGAAAACACCTTAGATACTTGGCTTAATTTATTGAAAGAAGCACTTGAAAATTCAACATCCAATGCAGTTGATTTTGTGGAAGATTTTAAGTTGAATTTGTATTCCAAAGAAATTTATGTTTTTACTCCAAAAGGTGAAATTAAATCGCTTCCCAAAGGAGCAACTTCGTTAGATTTTGCATTCAGTATTCACTCCGAAATTGGCGTGAGAACCCGTGGAACGAGAGTAAACGGGAAATTAGTTCCGTTGAATCATGTTCTAAATAGCGGTGATCAAGTAGAAGTAATTACCTCTGCAAATCAAAAACCCAATTCGCATTGGTTAGATTATGTGACTACTTCCAGAGCAAAAAATAAAATTAAAAATGTTCTCAACGAAGACACCAAAAAAATAGCTGAAGACGGTAAAGAATTGTTAACCCGTAAATTGCGTCATCTAAAGGTTACTTTAAATGAAACTACAGTTAATGAGCTTGTTGTCTATTTTAAACTTAAAACAAGTTTAGATTTGTTTTATCGAGTAGGAGTTGGAACAATCGATAATCAACAATTAAAAGATTTTGCGGCTCAAAAAAGTAGCACGCTGATGAATTTCTTCAAGAAAATGAAGCGTTCACCAAGTGTGGCTCCTGAACAAATTCAAAAATATGAGCTGAGCAAAAATTTTGATATGCTTGTTTTTGGTGCAGAACAAGACAAATTGGATTATAAATTATCAAGTTGTTGTAATCCTATTCCGGGTGATGATGTATTTGGATTTTTAACCATAAATGATGGTATAAAAGTGCATAAAAAAGATTGTCCGAATGCCATTAGTTTACAATCAAATTATGCTTATCGGATTATTCAAGCTAAATGGATTGATTCGTCTCAAGAGGATTTTAAAGCGGTTTTAAAAATTACAGGAATGGATACTTTAGGATTAACCAATGAGCTTACTAAAGTGATATCCAACCAGATGCATGTAAATATTCAAAGTATTTCCTTAAGTGGAGATGCTGGGATTTTTAACGGACAAGTAACAGTGGTTGTTCAAAATAATACTATTTTAAAACGCTTAATTGAGAACATTAAAAAAATTGATGGCATCGATAAAGTTACCCGCGTAAACAATGCAAAAATGAATTAATTATTGACATTTGTTGTTAATAATCTCAGTTGAAATATAAATCAGATAATGGTCAAAATATAAAAATAGTGTATCTTTGCAGATATGGAAAATCCTATGGAAAATAACAAAAATCAGGATATCGTAAAAAACGTTTTTACCAAGTTTTTGGAGGAAAAAGGACATCGGAAAACCCCCGAACGTTATGCAATTCTTCAAGAAATATACAATAATTTGGAGCATTTTGACATCGAATCATTGTACATCAAAATGAAAAATAAAAACTATCGTGTAAGTCGTGCCACGTTATACAACACCATTGAACTACTTTTAGATTGTGGTTTGGTGAGAAGACACCAATTTGGGCAAAATCAAGCTCATTACGAAAAATCATATTTCGACAAACAGCATGATCACATTATTATGACTGACACCGGCGAAGTAATTGAATTTTGTGATCCAAGAATTCAACAAATTAAAAAAACAATTGAAGAAATTTTTGGTATCGAAATACACAATCATTCTCTTTATTTATATGGTAATAAAAAAGCGGTTGCTACAGAAAGTCCTGTAGTTCCATCAGAATAAACTAAAACACAACTAAATCCGGGAAAACTTCCCATAAAAAACAACCAACTAAAAAATGACTGTAGATTTATTGCTCGGCCTGCAATGGGGTGACGAAGGAAAAGGGAAAATTGTAGATGTTCTAACTTCAAAATATGATATCATTGCTCGCTTTCAAGGTGGTCCGAATGCAGGGCACACACTAGAATTTGATGGAATTAAGCATGTTTTGAGAACTATTCCATCCGGAATATTTCATAAAAATGCCATCAACATCATTGGAAATGGAGTTGTAATGGATCCTGTCGTTTTTCAAAAAGAATTAGAAGGCTTGGAAAAATTTAATATGGATGTTAAATCTAAATTATTGATTTCCAGAAAAGCACATTTAATTTTACCTACTCATCGCTTGTTGGATGCCGCTTCGGAAGCTTCCAAAGGAAAAGCAAAAATAGGTTCTACTTTAAAAGGAATTGGTCCAACGTATATGGACAAAACCGGTAGAAACGGAATTCGTATTGGCGATATTGAACTGGCCGATTTTAAAGATCGTTACCGTTCTTTGGCAGACAAGCATGAAGCCATGATTGCTTTTTATAATGTGGATTTAGAATACGATTTAAAAGAAATGGAAGATGAATTTTTTGCTTCCATCGAAGTTTTAAAATCATTGACTTTTATTGATAGTGAAGAATATTTGAACCAAGCCATTAAAGCCGGAAAATCAATTCTGTGTGAAGGTGCCCAAGGTTCATTATTGGATATTGATTTTGGAACATATCCATTTGTAACCTCTTCAAACACAACAGCGGCCGGAGCTTGTACCGGATTAGGAATTGCTCCAAACAAAGTGAAAGATGTTTTCGGAATCTTCAAAGCATACACAACTCGCGTTGGAAGTGGCCCTTTCCCTACCGAATTATTTGATGAAGACGGTCAAACTATGGCAAAAGTAGGCAATGAATTTGGTTCTGTTACCGGAAGAGCGAGACGTTGTGGTTGGTTAGACTTAGTTGCTTTGAAATATGCCGTTCAGGTAAATGGCGTAACTGCTTTATATATGATGAAAGGCGATGTACTTTCGGGTTTCAAAAAACTAAATGTATGTACTGCTTACAAATACAAAGGAAAAGAAATTAGCCATCTTCCATACAATATTGAACCGGAAAATGTGGAACCAATTTATACTGAAATGAAAGGTTGGGAAGCTGATTTAACCGGAATGACTTCGTATGAAGAACTTCCTCAAGAGTTAAAAACATATATCGAATTTATTGAAAAAGAAGTAGAAGTTCCTATCAAAGTGGTTTCCGTTGGACCTGATAGAAAACAAACTATCTTAAAATAAAAAAAATCCCATCTGCTCAGTAGATGGGATTTTTAATTTACAACTAACCTAAACCAATTTTTATTTTTTTGAATGATTTTTTAAAAGTTCAATCGCTTCTGTTGCTTTTGAATTTTCAGCATGATTCAATGCTGTAAAACCTCTTTCATCTTTACTTTTTATATTTGCTCCTTTTTCTAAAAGCAATTTGATAATTTCAACTTGATTGTAACGGGCAGCATACATTAACGGAGTTAATCCGTTTGTAGTTTCGTTAATATCGGCACCGTATTCGATGAATTTTTTAACCACTTCAACTTCCCCTTTGCTGATTGCTACACAAAGTGGAGTAGCATAATATTTTGCATAAACACTAACTTCTGTTTTTGAAGAAGTTATGTTTCCATTGTTAGCTGCATTAGCTAATGTACCAAAACCCAAAAGGGCAATTCCTAAGTAAACAATTGATTTTTTCATGATGTTCGTTTTTTGATTAATGATTGATTAATTTTTTGATGATTGATATAGTAATAGACGACAGCTATTTCTAATTGTTACATTGTTAAATATTTATAACATATCTTTAACATTTCTAAATAAGAAAAAGCCAGACAATTGCCTGGCTTAATTTTCATAATCTATTGATAATAGTGCTATTTAAGGTATTTCAAGACATTTACTTCAATTCTTTCATGAATATTAGAAATATCAGCTTTAACAAACTTTTCACCAATTATATTTTCGTACAATTCGATGTATCGTTCTGAAACGGTTTCAATATAGTCATCAGTCATATCCGGAATTTGCTGACCTTCTTTTCCTTGAAAACCATTTTCAATCAACCAACGACGAACGAATTCTTTAGAAAGTTGTTTCTGTTCTTCATTATTATTTTGTCTTTCTTGATAACCTTCTGCATAAAAATAGCGAGAAGAATCAGGAGTGTGAATTTCATCAATCAATACAATTTTCCCGTCTTTAGTTTTTCCGAATTCATATTTCGTATCTACTAAAATTAATCCTCGTGAAGCAGCTATTTCCGTTCCGCATTGGTATAATGCACGAGTATATTTTTCTAAGATGAGATAATCTTCTTCAGAAACAATTCCTTTTTCTAAAATGGCTTCACGAGAAATATCTTCATCATGCGAACCATTATCTGCTTTGGTTGTTGGTGTAATGATTGGTATTGGAAATTTATCATTTTCTTTTAATCCTTCAGGCATTTCTACTCCACAAAGTAATCGTCTTCCTACGGAATATTCTCTGGCAGCATGACCGGACAAATAACCTCTTATTACCATTTCCACTTTAAAAGGATCACACAAATGTCCGATTGCGACATTAGGATCTGGAGTTGCAATGAGCCAATTAGGAACAATATCTTGCGTTAATTGCATAAACTTTGTAGCAATTTGATTTAGAATTTGTCCTTTATACGGAATTCCTTTTGGCATGACAACGTCAAAGGCAGAAAGTCTGTCAGTAGCAATCATGACAAGAATTTCATCGTTAATGTTATAAACCTCTCTGACTTTGCCTCGGTAAACCGATTTTTGGTTGGGAAAATTGAAATTAGTAGTCGTAATTGTGTTCATGATTGTGTGTTGTTGTGAAGTGCAAAAATAGAAATTATAACTCACTTTTTATTCATGAAAAGCTTTAAAAATTTGTATAAAAAAAGGATAGCAAATGCTATCCTTTTGAATTTATTATGTCCAAATATTAGAACATAATATTATAAGTAACTCCTAAACCTACCACTTGAATGTCGATATCATTTTCGGCAAACGTGTGTTGATAGTAACCATAGAAATTCCATTTTTCATTGTGGTAACCAATTTGTGGACTTAAATATAAACCACCACTGTTGTCATTGGCATTGGTTAAAAATCCGTAACCGAAATCTGCTCCTACAAACAAACCTGCTGGCTGAGCGTAATATCTTGCGAAACCGGCTAATGGAATTAAACCAAAATCTTCTGCTTCATCTTTTCCAAAAAAATGATTGTAACCAGAAGCTATACCAATCCCAAAACTAGGATTTACCAAATACTGCCCTCTAACGTCTGCTCCTACAGTAAAAGAGGCTACGTCTGCTGTATCACCAATTGGTAGACCAACATTTAATCCTGCTTTGAACCATGAATTGTCAGGCGTAATTTTCACTTCTTGTGATTGTGAAAAAGCAAAACTTGCTGTAAACAAACTGAATACTAAAAAGATTTTTTTCATTTTTAATTTATTAATTATTGTTAATTACTATTACATAGTCAAATACTGTGCCGAAAAGTAAATATTTTCTTATTTTATTGATTGTAAGCACATTACAAAATGTCAGTAAAAACAAAAAAGCCTTCCCATTTGATTTAAGGAAAGGCTAAAGTTATCTTGATAAATAAACGTTTTAATAAAATTAATCCAAATTCTCAATACTTTTATAAGCGTCAATCACTTTTTTAACTAATCTATGACGAACGATATCTTTGTCATCTAAGTATAAAATACCAATTCCTTCCACATCTTTCAAAATCAGAATCGCTTCTTTTAGTCCGGAAATAGTTCTGCGAGGTAAATCAACTTGTCCAGGATCTCCGGTAATGATGAATTTAGCATTTTTTCCCATTCTGGTTAAAAACATTTTCATTTGCGAATGGGTAGTATTTTGAGCTTCATCTAATATCACAAATGCATTGTCTAATGTTCTTCCACGCATGAAAGCCAGAGGTGCAATTTGAATAATTCCTTTTAAAATATAATCTTCCAACGTCTGTGGAGGCAACATATCTCGCAATGCATCATATAAAGGTTGCATATACGGATCTAGCTTTTCCTTCATATCACCCGGAAGAAAGCCTAAGTTTTCACCAGCTTCTACCGCGGGACGGGTTAAAATAATTCGTTTTACTTGTTTTTCTTTTAATGCTTTTACAGCCAAAGCCACACCGGTATATGTTTTTCCAGTTCCGGCCGGACCAACTGCAAAAACCATATCATTTTTATTAATCAACTCCACCATTTTTTGCTGATTAGGCGTCATGGCTTTAATGAGTTTCCCGCCAATACCATGAACCAAAATTTTATCATGATCCGGCATTCGCTGTTCTTCCTGCGAATTACTCTGAATCACTCGATCAATAACATTAGCATCAATATTATTGTAACGGGTAAAATGAAGCATCAATCGGTTGAAGCGATTTTCAAATTCATCTAACACTTCCTTCTCGCCGTAAGCCTTCAAGGTGGTTCCTCGGGCTACAATTTTTAGCTTTGGATAGTATTTTTTGATGGTTTCAAGATGGGTATCTTGAGCTCCCCAAAACTCTTTTGGGGCGATGTCGTGTAGTTCAATAATTCTTTCGTTCAAAAGCAACAGTTTTAAAATTAAAAAATAGTTTTTAATTAGTAGATTTGCATCACTCAAATTTAAACAAAAAACTTCGTAGGTTCTACGAATAGTTATAAACAAAAAAATGTCAATAATTACGCTTACGACGGACTACGGACTCAAAGACCATTTTGTGGGTGCTTTGAAGGGTAAAATTATATCTGAATTTCCGGATGCCAAAATTATAGACATTTCGCATAACGTCGATCCGTTTAATGCTTCCGAAGCGAGTTACATCATACAGGCTTCGTACAACAGTTTTCCTAAAGGAACTGTTCATTTAATTGGTGTTGACGCCGAACGCAATGCCGAAAACGAACACATTGCCATGAAATGGAATGACCATTTTTTTGTGTGTGCCGATAACGGAATTTTGAGTATGCTATCCCAACATATTATACCAGAAAAAATTGTGGCCATTAACATTCATGATCGCTTATCGCAAGATGCAACCGATATGGATGTATTTAAAACTGTTGCTTGTCATCTGGCAAAAGGAGGCTCATTGAATGTGATTGGTAAAGAAATTACAGCTCTAAAACAAATTACCGATTTACAACCAATTGTGTCTAAAGACGGGAATTCAATCCGTGGAAACGTAATTTATATTGATCATTTTGGAAATATTGTCATTAATATATCTAAAAAACAATTTATTGAATTAGGAAAAGGAAGACCGTATGAAATTGATATTAAGCCAAGACCATTAAAAACAATTTTACCTAATTATTCATCAATTGCTGTTTCAGATAAGTTTCCGATTAAATATTATGAAGGAGAAAAATTGGCCATTTTCAACGAAGCTGGTTATTTAGAAATTGCCATATTTAGAAGTAATGCTGCAACCGTTGGTACAGCAACAAGTTTATTAGGAATTGGTTATCGAGACACCATTACCATTAATTTTAAATAAATAACTATGTTTGTTCGAATCGTAAAAATGAGTTTTCACGAAGAAAATATTCCGAAATTTTTGGAAAATTTTGAATTAATGAAAGAAAAAATACGAAATGCCGAAGGAAACCGTTTGTTAGAATTGTATCAGGATAAACAAAACCCTGAAATTTTTTTTACCTATAGTTATTGGGAAACCGAAGCCGATTTAGAAAACTATCGCAATTCTGAACTATTTTATGATGTTTGGCAGTTTACCAAAAAATTATTTAATGATAAACCGGAAGCTTGGAGTGTGGATAAAATGGTTTCGCTTACTTAATCGAAAATTATTCAATAATATATGAAAGCAATTCTTCTACGGGAAATAAAATCATTCTTTGGCTCACCCATTGGTTACATGGTGGTGGCGATATTTTTAATCCTTAACGGACTTTTCCTTTGGGTGTTTGAAGGTGATTTCAATATTTTAAATAGCGGTTTTGCCGATTTGAATCCGTTTTTCACATTAGCTCCTTGGATTTTAATTTTCTTGATTCCCGCAGTAACCATGCGAAGTTTTTCGGATGAAAAGAAACAAGGAACCATTGAATTACTTTTAACAAAGCCATTAACAAGTTGGCAAATTGTAAACGGAAAATTTATTGGAGCATTTGTTTTGATAATTATAGCGTTAATTCCAACGTTGGTGTATGTTTTTGTCATTTCCAATTACGGCTCTCCTACAGGAAGTTTCGATTTAGGAAGCACAATTGGTTCCTATTTTGGTTTACTTTTCTTGGTTGCTTCCTACACTTCTATTGGATTGTTTACCTCTACCCTATCAGAAAATCAAATTGTTGCGTTTATCATCGCTGTATTTTTGTGTTTTCTGTTTTATTTTGGGTTTGAAGGAATTTCAATACTATCCGCTTCTTTTTCAGATTTTGTTGCTTCATTGGGAATGGATTTTCATTACAAAAGCATCAGTCGCGGTGTAATCGATACTCGCGATGTTCTCTATTTTATTAGTGTGACGGTTTTATTTTTGGCAGCAACAGTTTATCAACTTAAATCCCTGAAAAACTAATGAACACGCAAACTAAAAAAAATATACTCCCATTTTTACTGCTTTTGGCAGTAATTATTGTCATTAATATAGTTGGAAATTTCTATTTCAAACGATTTGATTTAACCCAAGATAAACGCTATACTTTATCAGAAAGCACCATCAAACTAATCGAAAACATTGAAGAACCTGTTTTTATTGATGTTTTTTTAGATGGGAATTTTCCTCCGGAATTCAAACGTCTTCAAAACGAAACCAGACAAATTTTAGAAGAATTTCGCAGTCATAATTCCAATCTAATTTTTCAATTCACAAATCCGTTGGAAGACGAAAGTCAAGCTCAGCAATATGTTGAAGAGTTAGTTAGACTAGGTTTTATTCCCACCAACATCAACAGCAACAAAAAAGGTAAAAAAGAATTAATTCAAATTTTTCCTTGGGCGATTGCCAATCAGAATGAAAAATCGGTTCGCGTACCACTTTTGATTAATAATTTCGGAAATTCTCCTTCGGAAAACATCAACAGTTCTGTGCAATTATTAGAATTTGCTTTTGCCGATGCGATTACCAAAATCACCACCGAAAAGAAAAAACGAATTGCGGTTTTAAAAGGAAACGGACAATTGGCCGACAAATACCAAGCTGATTATTTATTGAATTTGAGAGAATATTATCAATTAGGTGAATTTAATTTGGATTCGTTGCAAGATAATCCACAAAAAATCCTGGAAAACCTGAATCGTTTTGATGCTGCTCTTATTGTTAAACCGACTGAAGCCTTTTCGGATAACGAAAAATACATTTTAGATCAATTTGTGATGAAAGGTGGAAAAACAATGTGGTTGATTGATAAAGTTGTAGCTGATATCGATTCGCTTCAAAACGAAAACAGTTCAACTTTAGCTTTTCCAAGAGAATTAAATTTAGATGATTTATTTTTTAAATACGGAGTCAGAATCAATTATCAATTGGTGCAGGATTTACTTTCAACACCCATCACCGCTCAGTCGGCTCAAGGTGATGTTCCAATTGATTGGTTATATTCGCCAATTATTAAATCAGATAACAACCATACTATCAACAAAAATATCAATCTTATTAAGTTAGAATTTGCCAATACGCTTGATACGTTAAAAAATGGCATTAAAAAAACTGTTTTACTTAAAAGTTCTCCTCAATCCAAAGCAGTTGGTGCTCCTTTAGAAATGAATTTATATGAATTTATGGAGGAATTAGATGAGCAATCGTATAACAAAGGCAACCAAAATATTGGTGTTCTTTTAGAAGGAAAATTTACTTCCGGTTTTAAAAACAGAGTCAAACCTTTTTCTTTAAATACCAATTTAGAAGATGGAAAGGAAAATAAAATGATTGTGATTGCCGATGGTGATATTGTTAACTATAACTACGTTAACAAAAAACCTTTAAACGGCGGCATCGATCAATGGACGCAACAAGTTTATGGCAACAAAGAATTTTTGTTGAATGCCATGAATTATCTGTTGGATGACAGCGGACTTATTAACATTAGAAATAAAGAAGTAAAATTAGCTTTTTTGGATAAAGAAAAAGTAGCCAAAGAATACACCTATATTCAACTGTTAACTGTTGGAATGCCAATAGTGTTGTTGTTTCTTTTTGCAGTTTTGTTCGCTTATTTGCGAAAAAGAAAATATGCCCGATAGATGTTAATAAAATACTTTTTTTGTTTCAATACTTACCTTTATATTTGTGGGATATAAAAAATAAAAACCGAAATGAAATTTATAGTATCGAGTTCGTATTTATTAAAGCAACTACAAGTTTTAGGTAGTGTGATTAACAGCAGCAATACACTACCAATTTTAGATAATTTCTTATTCGAATTAGACAATAATCAGTTGATTGTTTCTGCTTCTGATTTAGAAACAACCATGTCTGCCACTCTTGAAATAGACAGCAAAAGCGAAGGAAGTGTAGCCGTTCCTGCTAAATTATTATTAGAAATTCTAAAAACATTCCCGGAACAGCCTTTAACATTTACTGTTGAAGAAAACAATACTATTGAAATTAGTTCAAATTCAGGAAAATATGCCTTGGCTTATGCTTCGGGTGACGAATTTCCAAAAGCAGTTGTGTTAGATGATCCATCTTCTACTTTAGTGCCTGCAGAAGTTTTAGCAACAGCTATTAGCAAAACCATTTTTGCTGCCGGAAACGACGATTTACGTCCGGTAATGTCGGGAGTATTCTTCCAATTTTCTCCGGAAGGATTAATTTTTGTAGCAACCGATGCTCATAAATTAGTAAAATATTCTCGCACAGACGTGAAAGCTTCTGAAGTGGCCGATTTTATTATGCCTAAAAAACCATTAAATATCTTAAAAGGTATTTTGGGAACTTCAGACAGCGAAGTAAAAATTGAGTACAACGACAGTAATGCCGTTTTCTCATTTGATAATTACATGTTAGTTTGTCGTTTAATTGATGGAAAATATCCAAACTACGAAGCGGTAATTCCAAAGGAAAACCCAAATAAATTACATATCGATAGAAGTCAGTTTTTGAGTTCAGTACGTCGTGTGGCTATTTTTTCTAACAAAACTACACACCAGATTCGTTTAAAAATTGCCGGAACCGAATTAAATATTTCTGCAGAAGATATAGACTACTCAAACAAAGCAGAAGAAAGATTGACGTGTGATTATCAAGGTGATGATTTGCAAATTGGTTTTAACTCTCGTTTTTTAACAGAGATGTTAACCAACCTTCAATCGGATGAAATTCAATTAGAAATGTCATTACCAAACCGTGCAGGAATTCTAACTCCGGTTGACGGATTAGACGAAGGCGAAGTAATTACAATGTTAGTAATGCCGGTTATGTTGAATAACTAATTTATTAAAAATATTCAAAAAGCTGTAATTCATTTGGGTTACAGCTTTTTTTTATAAATGAAAATAAAATTAATTAACTTTTCCGTCTCAGTTGATTTTAAGACTATAATCAATTTAAAACTTAAATAAAATGGCTACAGATTATAATTTTGAGCAGATATTTACTGATGTAGCATTTGAAAATTTATCCATCAGATACAAAGAATTTGAACAATGTACGTTTAGAAATTGCGATTTTACACAATGTGATTTTGCCGGAGTCATGTTTGTAGAATGCACTTTTTATGATTGTAATTTTAAAGAAACTAAAATCAATTATGTTTCATTGAGAGATGTTCAATTTATTGGATGTGATTTTACATCGGTGAATTTTGCGATGACTGATCAAGTGATTTACAATTTTAATTTTACAAATTGCCTATTGGATTATGCTCAGTTTTATGCTTTAAAACTAAAAAAAATGCAGTTTATCAATTGCAGTATGATTTCGGTTGATTTTATGAATAGCGATTTAACCGAAGCTTTATTTGACAATTGCAATTTAAGAAGAGCTGTTTTTATTGATACAAACCTTCAAAAAGCCGACTTTTATTCGAGCTATGATTTTGTCATCGATCCGGAAAAAAATAAAATGAAAAGAGCAATCTTTTCTACCGAAGGCTTAAAAGGATTGCTCTCAAAATATGATTTGGTAATCAAATAATTATTTCAAAATAATAAATTCGCAACGACGATTAATCGAATGTTCCACTTCCGAACAATTATCTCCACATTTGATTAATTGCACACGTTCGCCATACCCTTTTGATCGCATACGGTTTCGGCTAATTCCGTTTGAAACTAAATATTCCAGTGCTGCCCCTGCTCTATCGTGCGACAAGCGTAAATTGTAAGCATCTGAAGCTCTTGAATCGGTGTGAGCTCCTAATTCAATTTCCATTCGAGGATATTTTTTCATAATAGCAACCAAAACATCCAATGTACGAGCTGCTTCTTCTTTAATATCCCATTTATTCAAATCAAAATAAATGTTTTCCAACTGAATATAAACTAATCCATCGTCTTTGGTTACAATAATTTCTTCGGCATCATCATACGATTCAATTTCTAATTCAATCGTAAAACGCACTCTTCCATCATCGGTGGTTTCAAATGTTTCTTCTTTTGATATGTAAAAATCTCTTTCTGCTACGATTTTATACTTCGTATTGGGCTCAGAATTAAACACATAATCTGCATCTGCACCTACCACTAATTGACCGATTAATTTATCATCCATATCATATAAAGTAACCGTTGTGCCAGGCAATAATTCTTTGGATATTTTATCTCGAACATCACCTTCTACAACAAATCGTCGTTCATTTTCTTCTCTAATAAACGAATAAAGATTATCTGTTCCTTTTCGGTTGGATGCAAAATAACCCAAGTTTTCTTCGGCTTTTAAAACATAAGCAAAATCATCCATTCCGGTATTAATAGTTTCGCCTAAATTGATTGGCTTTCCAAATTCATCGCTGTAAACTCGTGCCATAAAAATATCTAAACCACCCAAACCTTGCAATCCATCGGAAGCAAAATACAACGTGCCATCTTCTGCCACAAAAGGAAATTGCTCTCTGTGAATGGTGTTAATATTATTGCCTAAATTTTGAGGTTCTGTAAATCCTCCATCTTCTAAAATATCAACATAAAATATATCAAATGAACCCAGAGATTCAGGTCTATCGCTTGAAAAATACAACTTCTTTTCATCCACACTTAAAGCGGGATGTTGTGTGGAAAATTGTTCGCTGGAAAAAGGTAATTCTGTTACATTTGTCCATTCATTTTCAACAAATTCAGCTCTAAAGAGTTTAACCGAAGCAAACTTTTCTTCACCAACCTGAACTTGCTTATCATTAGTTCTACTAAAATACATTGTTTTGCCATCTTTTGTAAAAACAGCGTTACTTTCATGTGTTTTGGTATTGATTTTTTCTGAAAAAGGTTTGATATTTTCTAAGATTCCAGCTTTTGAAACTGTTGCTTCATACAAATCTAAATAAGGTTTTTCGTTCCATTTATAGAGTGGACTATCTTCACTTCTTAACGAAGCAAAAACAACTTTTTCTCCAAAAAAAGAAATTCCGAAATCGCCTGTACTAGTGCTTCTTGTCATTTGATTAACCTTATAATTAAAAGGTACAATATTGTTAAGATGCTCTTTAAATTTTTTGGTATCTACCGGATATTTCAAATAATCGCTCATAATTTTATCGCCTCGTTCATAGTCATCGATACCTCTTAAAGCATGAGCATAGCGGAATAAATAATCCGGTTTTACGCTGTCTTTGTATTTAAAAACCAAATTACCATAATTGTCGGCAGCAAATTTCATTTGAGCATTGTAGTAATAACAATCTCCTAAATTTTGAAGCACTTTTTGATCTTGCTTTTCCTTAAATTTTTCATACATTTTTGCTGCTTCGACATACGCTTTATTGGCAAAAAGTTCATCTGCCTTTTTAAGCGTAGGTTTTTGAGCCAATAAAATCTGACTTATTAGCAAAAAGAAAATTATGTATCTGCTGTTTCTCATTTTAATTTCTTTAGAAAAAACGTGGGGATTTATCATAACCATTGCTACTTCCTTTCTTGTTCAAATCAAATAGAATCATAATTTCATGACTTCCGGAATTGAAATTCCCCAAATTAGAAAGCGTATAATCATAAGCATAACCAATTCTGAGTGACGGAGAAATTTTAAAATTCACTAATCCACTCACAGAATCATCCCATCTATATCCTGCACCAATTTCAAACACATTATTAATCAAAAAATTTGTTGTAATATCTAAAGACATTGGGGCTCCGGTTGCTGCTTTGGTCATAAAAGCGGGTTTGAATTTCAAATTATCATTCAAATTAAATACATAACCTCCCGTTAAAAAGTAATGGATTTCTTCAACACCGGTTGCTATAATTCCATCTTCTCTTTCTAAATGTTTAGTTCGCAATAAATTCGGACTGGATAAACCTAAATAATAATTCTCACCAAAGTAAAAAGCCCCTACTCCAACATTGGGAAAAGTTCTGCTTAAATTATTGGCAAAAGCCGGATCGGGAAGATCATCTGAATAAACAAATCCGTCAAAACTTGTATTAAAAAAAGTGGCTCCTCCTTTTATTCCAAAGGAAAGTTTGTTGGTTTCATTTAATTTTAAAACATAAGCAAAATCAACAAAAACATTGGTTTCATTCACCACATCACCAATTTGATCGTGGATAATAGAAAGTCCCATTTCAATTTTTTTAGCAATAGGCGAATGAGCAAAAAATGAACCGGTTGTTGGTCCGCCTACCGATCCAACCCACTGTGCACGATAAAGAGCTCCAAAATTAATTACATCCGGATTATCGGTTGCATAAGCAGGATTGAGCACACTCATATTGTACATATATTGTGTGTATTGTGGATCCTGCTGAGCCGTTGCCATCATTGACATCAGAAGTAGGAATAATTGAATTTTATATTTGATAAGTTTTTTCATAATTATCTGCTTAAATAAACCCTTCCTTGCAATGGTTCTCTAATTCCGTCATTAAAATTGATGATAAAGAAATAGACTCCGGCTGGAAGTTTGTTGCCGCCAACTTGAATTCCTTTGTCTGATGTTCCATCCCAATCTTGAGAAGCTGCATTTCCTTTGTAAAGGATGCTTCCGTAACGATTGAATATTTCTAAATCGAAATTCGGATATAATGTTCTGATGTTTTTAATCACAAAAAAGTCATTAATTCCATCATCATTAGGTGAAAATCCATCGGGAATGATAATATCTGTACAATCTCTAATGGAAACTGTTACCGCTAATCGAACCGTACTTCCGCAACCAGTTGAAGATTGAAAGGAAGCATAATAAACTTGTCCATCAACCAAAACAGTTGAATCAGAATAAGCATTTCCATTCAAAGGAGCATCATACCAAATAATGGTTTGGTCACTATCGATGTTGTTGCTTAAATTGGCAATGGTGGCATTATCATCTTCACAAAATGAATTTCCGCCTTCAATAAGTTCTGGAGTTTCTACATTTTCTATGCTTAATGTTACTGAATTGAAAGTATGACCAGATGTGCCACAAGCATTCCCTGTATTAGAATTTATTTGATTGATGGAAAGTGTAATTTCACCTGCATTTATTAAAATGGTGGATGGAATTACAAAGCTAGCTTGTCCATTCAAAAATTCAACAGAAATTGTTTCGTTATGTGTAATTGCTCCTGTTATTTGATAAGTTAATTGGTATGTTCCATTTGATAAGTTTGTTGCATTTGTTATAGTAACGGTTCCGTCTGAATTTGCACAAATTGCGGAAAGTGAAACCAATGCTTCAGTTATGGTTGCCGCAGGTAAAATTTCAAATGAAACTGAAACAGCCGGATTCAAATTATTACAAGGTAAAGTTTCACTTGTAATCGAATTAAAAGTCAACGTATAATTTCCTGCCGTTGGAAACACAGAAGCAGGAACTGTAAATTGACCTGAACCTCCGTTAATAGTAACATCTCCTGAATTTCCTGTAATCGGATTTGCATTCGGAATGGAATAAACAAATTGATATGTTCCATCAGCCAAATTAGTTGCTCCCGAAATTTGAACGATAACTTCCGTTCCAAGACAAACATTTTGAACAGTTAAGTTAGTATTTGCCAAAGTTAATAATGGTAAGATTTCAATTTCAAAAGATAATCCGGTTAGTACCGTTCCACAATTTGTAACCGTGTTTAAAATCGAATTAAATGCCAAAGTGGTAATTCCCGGATTTGCCAATTGTGCGGTATCTATTTCAAAACTTACTTCGCCATCAACAACCGTAAATAATACGATTTGATTGTCTACAGAATTACTTCCTGAAAGTGAATAATTCAATGAATAATTTCCATCTGCTAAATTGAAAATGGTAACCGTTGAATTTTCTCCTTGACAAATAGGTGAAAGAACAATCACGTCTTCCGGAAGAATTTCCGTTCCTTGAATAATTGTTAATTGAACAGGTTCGGAATCGGTATTACAATCGGTTGTTACTGTATAAATAAAATTATACGTTCCAGGAGATAAATTAGTAATTGTTAACACATTTGAAACTGTGTCGCCTTGATTATCTGTCCAACTTCCGCCAACTTGTTGAGTTCCATCTAATAATGTATTCAAATCAAATGTTCCTTCTGAAGCACAAACACTTTGAATTCCTGTAAAAGTTCCTGCATTAGCAGTAGAATTAACATCTACCGTTACACTTGCTGTGCTATTCTCACAAGGAAATGTTCCAATAATCGTATAAGTATAAATTCCCGGTTGATCAATGCCCGGTGTGAAAATTCCTATGCCACTCGCTAGTTCTGGGAACCATTCACCTCCTATTTCAGGATTGTTGCCTAAAAACGTGAATAAATCAAAACTTGGGTCGTTTTCACAAACAGTTGTGGCTCCATCAGTTCCTGCATTTGGAATCGGGTTGATAGTTACCGTGACTGTTGTGCTTTGTGGATCACATGGCCCTAAATCATTTACCGTATACGTATAAACACCTGCTGTATCTTGAGTCGGGTCGAAAACGCCTGTGCCACTTGCAAGTGCCGGTAACCAAGTTCCGTCCGCATCGGGAGTTCCTCCTAAATAATTAAATAAATCTTCCGGTGCTCCGTTTTCACAAAAGGGTGCTACACCTGCCTCTCCCGGATTTGGAATTGGATTAACCGTTACTGTTATAGTAGCTGAACTATCCTCACACGGTAGTGTGCCGATAATCGTGTACGTGTAAACACCTGCTGTATCTTGGGATGGGTCGAAAACTCCTGTCCCACTCGCCAATGCCGGTGACCATGTTCCGCCTACTTCAGGATTGTTTCCAAGTAGAGTGAATAAATCAATTGCCGCATCAGTTTCACATAAAACAATCGCATCACTTGTTCCTGCATTTGGAATCGGGTTGATGGTTACCGTGACTGTCGTGCTTTGCGGATCACATGGACCTAAATCGTTTACCGTATACGTATAAACGCCTGCTGTATCTTGAGTCGGGTCGAAAACACCTGTGCCACTTGCTAACGGTGGTGACCAAGTTCCTCCTGCATCAGGTGTGCCGCCTAAATAATTGAATAAATCATCTGCCGGTGAGTTTTCACAAAATGGTGCTGAACCAGCTGTGCCCGGATTTGGAATTGGATTAACCGTTACTGTTATAGTAGCTGAACTATCCTCACACGGTGGTGTGCCGATAATCGTGTACGTGTAAACACCTGCTGTATCTTGGGCGGGGTCGAAAACTCCTGTACCACTCGCCAGTGCCGGTGACCATGTTCCGCCTACTTCAGGATTGTTTCCAAGTAGAGTGAATAAATCAATTGCCGCATCAGTTTCACATAAAACAATCGCATCACTTGTTCCTGCATTTGGAATCGGGTTGATGGTTACCGTGACTGTCGTGCTTTGCGGATCACATGGACCTAAATCGTTTACCGTATACGTATAAACGCCTGCTGTATCTTGAGTCGGGTCGAAAACACCTGTGCCACTTGCTAACGGTGGTGACCAAGTTCCTCCTGCATCAGGTGTGCCGCCTAAATAATTGAATAAATCATCTGCCGGTGAGTTTTCACAAAATGGTGCTGAACCAGCTGTGCCCGGATTTGGAATTGGATTAACCGTTACTGTTATAGTAGCTGAACTATCCTCACACGGTGGTGTGCCGATAATCGTGTACGTGTAAACACCTGCTGTATCTTGGGCGGGGTCGAAAATTCCTGTACCACTCGCCAGTGCCGGTGACCATGTTCCGCCTACTTCAGGATTGTTTCCAAGTAGAGTGAATAAATCAATTGCCGCATCAGTTTCACATAAAACAATCGCATCACTTGTTCCTGCATTTGGAATCGGGTTGATGGTTACCGTGACTGTCGTGCTTTGCGGATCACATGGACCTAAATCGTTTACCGTATACGTATAAACGCCTGCTGTATCTTGAGTCGGGTCGAAAACACCTGTGCCACTTGCTAACGGTGGTGACCAAGTTCCTCCTGCATCAGGTGTGCCGCCTAAATAATTGAATAAATCATCTGCCGGTGAGTTTTCACAAAATGGTGCTGAACCAGCTGTGCCCGGATTTGGAATTGGATTAACCGTTACTGTTATAGTAGCTGAACTATCCTCACACGGTGGTGTGCCGATAATCGTGTACGTGTAAACACCTGCTGTATCTTGGGCGGGGTCGAAAACTCCTGTACCACTCGCCAGTGCCGGTGACCATGTTCCGCCTACTTCAGGATTGTTTCCAAGTAGAGTGAATAAATCAATTGCCGCATCAGTTTCACATAAAACAATCGCATCACTTGTTCCTGCATTAGGAATTGGGTTAATCGTAACAGTTACTGTCGTGCTTTGCGGATCACATGGTCCTAAATCATTTACGGTATACGTATAAACGCCTGCTGTATCTTGAGTCGGGTCGAAAACGCCTGTGCCACTTGCAAGTGCCGGTAACCAAGTTCCGCCCGCATCGGGAGTTCCTCCTAAATAATTAAATAAATCTTCCGGTGCTCCGTTTTCACAAAAGGGTGCTACACCTGCCTCTCCCGGATTTGGAATTGGATTAACCGTTACTGTTATAGTAGCTGAACTATCCTCACACGGTAGTGTGCCGATAATCGTATAGGTGTAAACGCCTGCTGTATCTTGGGCGGGGTCGAAAACTCCTGTCCCACTCGCCAATGCCGGTGACCAGCTTCCACCTACTTCAGGATTGTTTCCTAAAAGGGTGAATAAATCGATAGCTGCATCAGTTTCACATAAAACAATCGCATCACTTGTTCCAGCATTTGGAATCGGATTGATGGTTACCGTGACTGTCGTGCTTTGTGGATCACATGGTCCTAAATCATTTACGGTATAAGTATAAACGCCTGCTGCATCTTCTGCCGGATTGAAAACTCCTGTGCCACTCGCTAACGGTGGTGACCAAGTTCCGCCTGCATCAGGTGTACCGCCTAAATAATTGAATAAATCTTGTGGTGCTCCGTTTTCACAAAATGGTGCTGAACCTGCTGTACCCGGATTTGGAATTGGATTAACCGTTACTGTTATAGTAGCCGAACTATTCTCACACGGTGGTGTGCCGATAATCGTATACGTGTAAACGCCTGCTGTATCTTGGGCGGGGTCGAAAACTCCTGTGCCACTCGCCAATGCCGGTGACCATGTTCCACCTACTTCAGGATTGTTTCCTAAAAGGTTGAATAAATCGATTGCTGCATCAGTTTCACATAAAACAATCGCATCACTTGTTCCTGCATTTGGAATCGGGTTGATGGTTACCGTGACTGTTGTGCTTTGCGGATCACATGGTCCTAAATCATTTACGGTATAAGTATAAACACCTGCTGTATCTTCTGCCGGATTGAAAACACCTGTGCCACTTGCTAACGGTGGTGACCAAGTTCCGCCTGCATCAGGTGTACCGCCTAAATAATTGAATAAATCTTGTGGTGCTCCGTTTTCACAAAATGGTGCTGAACCTGCTGTACCCGGATTTGGAATTGGATTAACCGTTACTGTGATTGTAGCCGAACTATTCTCACACGGTGGTGTGCCGATAATCGTATACGTGTAAACGCCTGCTGTATCTTGAGTCGGGTCGAAAACACCAGTGCCACTCGCCAATGCCGGTGACCAGCTTCCGCCTACTTCTGGGTTGTTTCCTAAAAGGGTGAATAAATCGATTGCTGCATCAGTTTCACATAAAACAATCGCATCACTTGTTCCTGCATTTGGAATCGGGTTGATGGTTACCGTGACTGTCGTGCTTTGCGGATCACATGGACCTAAATCGTTTACTGTGTAGGTATAAACGCCTGCTGTATCTTCTGCCGGATTGAAAACACCTGTGCCACTCGCTAACGGTGGTGACCAAGTTCCGCCTGCATCAGGTGTACCGCCTAAATAATTGAATAAATCTTGTGGTGCTCCGTTTTCACAAAATGGTGCTGAACCTGCTGTACCCGGATTTGGAATTGGATTAACCGTTACTGTTATAGTAGCCGAACTATTCTCACACGGTGGTGTGCCGATAATCGTATACGTGTAAACGCCTGCTGTATCTTGAGTCGGGTCGAAAACACCAGTGCCACTCGCCAATGCCGGTGACCATGTTCCACCTACTTCAGGATTGTTTCCTAAAAGGTTGAATAAATCGATTGCTGCATCAGTTTCACATAAAACAATCGCATCACTTGTTCCTGCATTTGGAATCGGGTTGATGGTTACCGTGACTGTCGTGCTTTGCGGATCACATGGACCTAAATCGTTTACTGTGTAGGTATAAACGCCTGCTGTATCTTCTGCCGGATTGAAAACACCTGTGCCACTCGCTAACGGTGGTGACCAGGTTCCCCCTGCATCAGGAGTTCCTCCTAAATAATTGAATAAATCTTGTGGTGCTCCGTTTTCACAAAATGGTGCTGAACCTGCTGTGCCCGGATTTGGGATTGGATTAACCGTTACTGTTATTGTAGCTGAACTATTGTCACACGGTGGTGTGCCGATAATCGTATACGTGTAAACACCTGCTGTATCTTGGGTTGGGTCGAAAACACCGGTGCCACTCGCCAATGCCGGTGACCAGCTTCCGCCTACTTCAGGATTGTTTCCTAAAAGGGTGAATAAATCGATAGCTGCATCAGTTTCACATAAAATAATCGCATCACTTGTTCCTGCATTTGGAATCGGATTGATGGTTATTGTAAGAGTTGCTGAAGCAGGCGGACATTCAGTAGAAGAATTTACACTGTAGGTAAAAATATAAGGACTTCCTGATAATGATAATTGCGATAAATCTAACGTTCCTAAATTTCCATTAGTTGTAGAAAAGGGCCCTGTCCAAATCCCTGTATTAAAAGGAGTTCCTCCTAAATAATCAAATAAATTAACAAAATTAGTAGTAATAAAATCATCTTCACAAAAAGAAACAATACTATCTTCAGTACCGGCATTATTTTGAGGCTGAATAGATACTAAAACCGCTAATCTTTCTATACTTTGACAAGGAAGATCAACTGTTGTGGCATAGTACGTCTGACCGTCAATCAACGGTGTGTTTAAGGCTAATGGTATTACAGATGTATTCGTTAAATACCAATTATTATTACCCGATGCAATTAAATTAGCGACCGTTGGAGGATTTGAAGGGTCTTGACAAAATGTTTGAATTGGAGGACCAGTTGGAACAGGAACTACTCCGATTGTTACAAATACAGAAAATCGAGATGTTTCGCAACCAGTATCAGGATTGGTTTGACTCGCATAATATATTGTATTAGGAATTATGATAGTGTCAGGTGTCAGCGGAGTTCCTCCATTTGCAACGTTATACCACTGAATATTGTTTCCTGATAAAATTAGAGTAGAAATAGTTGCTTGCTCAGGAAAATCAACACAAGGTCCTTGAAAAGGAGATCCGGTGGGTGCGGAATAAATGGTTACTGTGACTTGAATTCTTGTTCCACAATTTCCAGCCGCATTATCTGCATAATAACTCTGCCCATTAACCAATGCTGAACTTGAGCCCAGAGGTGTTGGGGAAGTTGATGATTCAAACCAAGCCACCCCTCCTCCATTATTTGTCGCCTGCAAGCTTGCAATAGTTGGGGATTCAACATCACAAAAAGACTGATTTAGATTGGTTACCGTTGGACATTGAGCAAATGCTACACTTCCTGAAAGCAGTAAAATAATCAGTAATAATTTACTATTAACTAAATTTTTAAAGTTAAAAGGAATACTTATTTTGTAAAAATAACCCATAAATGATTGAGTTTATTGTCTTTAATTCGCAATTTTTGTATTTGAATCTTTATCAAATTGGAGAATATAACCGCCCTTGTTAGAATATCCACCGTTTGAATCTTTAAAATAGTGAAATTTATGATTTAACTGTTCTGAAATTTCATCTTTTGCCATTGCTTCAAAATTTTTGTCTTGAAACAATCGAACTAAAGCATCAAACGTTACATCAAAACCTTTAATGACTTCATCAGACGCTTCAAAACTATATTTTCGTTTAAAATCGGCTTTAAATTTTTCAACTTCATTAAAATTATTTCGATCAGAATAAGATGGATAAATAGTATTTAAAGCTTTAAATCGCATTTCCGAAAAACCTTCTTTTTGAATTGATTCTTTGGGTTCTAATAAGGCTAACTGAATGTTATACTCTTTAGAATGCTTCAATAATACAGTGGTAGTATTTAAAATTAAACCGGTTTTATCGGTGTTGAGGAGAACGAAATTTTTTCTATTTAAAATTAATTCTTTGGTTAATGCTTCATCTTCTAAAACATCTTTCTCTGAAATTTTAACAAATCTTGCTTTTGGAAAATTTTGTAAAATAAAATCGTCATTCAGTGCACTCACTGCATCACTCACAACTACTAAATTTCCGTTTTTATCTGAAATATATTTTAAAACCATCAATGCTAAATCATTTTTGGAAGGAATACTAACATAAGTTGTTGCTGATTTTTGAGCACTTACTTCGAAACTATTTACAAGAAATGGAATAGTATTCTTAGCTGAAAATTCAGCAATTTTTTCTGAATTAATTCCTTCCGAATAATAAAAAACAGCTTTTGATTTGTCAACATTATTTTTCTTTAAAGAAGAAACATCTGCTTTGCCATCTTTACTAACTTCAATTTGAATGTTTTTCAATTCTACCATGACTCCCATATTTTTAAGAGAATCGATTGCTAAATTTGCACCGGCAAAAAATTCAATTTCTTTGGTTGGTTCTGCAATTGGGTTTTGAATAAAACTCAAGTACTTTTCAGATGAAAATGATGTTAAAAAAGTAATTTCCTTTTTCTCAATTTTGTTGATCGTTTTTAAAAGACCGACAGCTTCAACTTTGTTCTCAATTACAGAATTGGTTTTTGTTTCAGAAATCGTTGTCTCAGGTTTTTTATATTCCGAAACTTTATCAGAAGGCATTTTTATAATTGTTCCTGCTTTTACACCTTCATTCAAAATCGGATTCACTTCAATCAATTTATCCTGAGAAACTCCTGCCATTCTTGACAATCCAAACAATGTTTCTTTAGGTTGAATTTCATAATCAATCCAATTATTATTTGTTGATTCTGAGTTAACCGATTCTTTTTCAACTACTTTTACTTCCGGTTTTTCTTCTTTTTGAGGTTCTGAAATCACTACTACTTCTTCAACTTTCTCTATTTTGGTCGGAGTTTCAACAATTTCTGGTTCCGATTTTGGAGTTTCTACAACTTTTACTTCCTGTTTTGTTTCTTGTTTTTGAACTAAATTTGAAGAAATTCTTCCCGGTATAACAATTCGTTGTCCGGTTTGAAGCATTCGAACAATTTGTGGATTCTTTTGTTCTAATTCTCCAATTGTTACGCCATATCGTTTTGACAAACCGTATTTTGTTTCACCTTCTTGAACCAAATGAAATTGATTGTTTTCATTTTCTTTTACTGTATTTTTAACCGGGATTCGAAGAATTTGACCGCTTCTCAAAATACCAACCAAACTATTTGCATCCACCAAATCATCAACTGTGAGTCCATATCGTCTGGAAATTCCGTACAAAGTTTCTCCGGGAAGAACTTCGTATGTTTTAAATTCTGAAGTTGTAGAATTTGAAACTATACTTATAGATTTCGTTGGGTTAGAATCAACTCCTCCCCTGATTTCCAATTGATGTCCCGCTTGAAGCATGTTAACAATATGCGGATTTTGTCTTTCTAATTCGCTTATAGAAACTCCGTATCTTCTGGAAAGTCCAAATTTAGTTTCTCCAAATTCAACCTTGTGATAAATAACTCCGTCAGAAGATTTGTTAGAACTACTCTCTGTTTTTACAGTATTTGATGTTGATTTAATAACTGAATTTGGAATAATAATCACTTGATCCTCTTTGATCCCATCAAAAATATCAGGATTCAGTTGATATAAATCGTTTGGTGTTACTTTATATTTTCTGGCAATTGAAGATACTGTTTCGCCTTTAATAACGGTATGTTTGGAAGTGTTTTCCTGAGCGAACCCAAAAAAAACACTCAATTGAAATACAATTAAAAACAGTAAAGTATGTTTGTTCATTTGTTGAATTTGCAATAGTAAATAAAAACTTACTTTTAATGTATAAATTTAAAAAAAAACCTTCAGAAGTAAATCACTTCTAAAGGTTATTATTAAGATTGTTATTAACAATTTTTTAATAAACAAAAATGGCTCTTTCGCCCATAAAATCATTCACTTCATTTGCCACTTCTTCGATGATTTCTTCGTTTGTATGATTCATAATTACTCTATCAATCATTTCCACAACGGTTTCCATATCTTCTTCCAACAAGCCTCTGGTAGTAATTGCTGGTGTTCCCACTCGAATTCCAGAAGTTACAAAAGGTGATTTATCATCAAAAGGAACCATATTTTTATTTACTGTGATTTCAGCTTTTACCAATGCATTTTCCGCTTCTTTTCCGGTGATGTTTTTATTTCGTAAGTCAATCAGCATCATATGGTTATCTGTTCCACCTGAGATGATATCATATCCTCTTTTTACAAATGCTTCTGCCATTGCTTTTGCGTTCTTTTGAACTTGTAATGCATATCTGAAAAATTCATCCGACAAAGCTTCGCCAAACGCAACTGCTTTTGCAGCGATGATATGTTCCAATGGTCCGCCTTGATTTCCGGGAAAAACAGCGGCATCTAACAAAGAAGACATCATTCTGATTTCTCCTTTTGGTGTTTTAATTCCGAATGGATTTTCGAAATCTTTTCCCATTAATATCATTCCACCACGAGGTCCGCGAAGGGTTTTATGTGTTGTGGTCGTAATAATATGACAATGCGGAACCGGATCATTCATCAAACCTTTGGCAATTAATCCGGCTGGATGTGAAATATCGGCCAACAAAATCGCACCAACACTGTCAGCAATTTCTCTGAAACGTTTGAAATCCATATCACGAGAATAAGCAGAAGCTCCTGCAATAATCATTTTCGGATTTTCTTTTGTGGCTATTTCCTGAATTTTATCATAATTTAATCGACCCGTTTCTTTTTCAACTCCGTAGAAAACCGGATTGTATAATCTTCCTGAAAAATTTACAGGAGAACCGTGCGTTAAATGTCCGCCGTGTGATAAATCAAAACCTAGAATTTTGTCTCCGGGTTTTAAACAAGCAAAAAATACGGCTGTATTCGCTTGCGAACCAGAATGTGGTTGCACATTTGCGTAATCAGCTCCAAATAAAGCTTTTGCTCTGTCAATAGCAATTTGTTCAACTTGGTCCACCACTTCGCAACCGCCATAATAACGTTTACCTGGGTAACCTTCGGCATATTTGTTGGTTAACACAGAACCTGCTGCTTCCATGACTTGATCGCTCACAAAGTTCTCTGATGCAATCAATTCTAATCCGTGAATTTGTCTGTCTTGCTCATCTAAAATAAGCTCAAAAATTTGTTCGTCGCGTTGCATTTGATAATATTTCGTTAAATTGAGCTCAAAATTACGAAAATCGTTTGTTAAATTAATAGTTAATAATATATTTGATTGATAATTTTTCAACATTTAATAAACACCCAAATATGCCTATAACAGCAAACAACCCGAACAGAAAATCTTGGATAGATGTCCAAACCGACAGCGATTTTCCTATTCAAAATATTCCTTTTGGCGTTTTTTTAACCAAAGATGATATTATAACGATTGGTACACGAATTGGAAATTGTGCCATCGATTTAGGAGCTATGCAGCAATTAAACTATTTTGAAGGCATTGAATTGACCGACGATATGTTTATGCAAGACACGTTGAATGATTTTATTTCGGATGGAAAGAAAACGTGGCGATTGGTGAGAAACCGAATTGGCGATTTATTTGACAGTGAAAATCCAAAATTAAGAGATAATAAAGCTCATCGAGATATCATTATTTTTGATATTAATGAAGTTGAAATGCAATTGCCGGTTTTGATTGGCGATTACACTGATTTTTATTCCAGTAAAGAACATGCTACCAATGTGGGGAAAATGTTTCGTGATCCTGAAAATGCGTTATTGCCAAACTGGTTACATATTCCGGTGGGTTATCACGGAAGAAGTTCTACGATTATTCCGTCAGGCATTCCGGTGCACCGTCCGATGGGACAAACATTGCCAAATGGCGATACACAGCCGGTTTTTGGTCCTTCACGATTAGTGGATTTTGAATTGGAAATGGCTTTTATTACAACTGATGCTAATATTATGGGCGAAAATATTCCGGTTTCAGAAGCGGAAGATTATATTTTCGGAATGGTTTTGTTGAATGACTGGAGTGCAAGAGATATTCAAAAATGGGAATATGTGCCACTCGGACCATTTTTGGCGAAGAATTTTGCCTCGTCCATTTCGCCGTGGATTGTTACTATGGATGCGTTGGAACCTTTTAGAACGAAAGGTCCACAACAAGAACCTGCTCCACTTCCTTATTTACAACAAAAAGGAAAAAAAGCATTTGACATTAATTTAGAAGTATATTTAACTCCTAAAGATGGCGAATCAAATTTAATTAGCAAATCGAATTTTAAATATATGTATTGGTCGATGGCTCAACAATTGACTCATCATACTTCCAATGGTTGTAAAGTGAATTCGGGCGATATGATGGGTTCGGGAACGATTTCCGGACCAACTCCTGAAAGTTTTGGATCGATGTTAGAACTGACTTGGGGAGGAAAAAACCCAATCAAGTTATCAAATGGAACCGAACGAAAATTTATTGATGATAATGATACGGTTACGATGAAAGGTTACTGCAAAAACAGTCAGTTTAGGATTGGGTTTGGCGAAGTTTCGAGTAAGTTGCTTCCGGCTTTTGTGAGAAAATAAAAATTGGCTCCGGTTTTTGACCGGAGTTTTTTTTTTCCTCCCCCGACCCCCTCCGAAGGAGGGGGAGACGAGATGGATATGCAGGATTATATCTTACTTACTTTCTTTTGTCTTTCGTCTTTCGTCTATTTTCTTTTCTCTATTTTCTCCTTTTACTTCTTTGATAGCACAGATTTCTAGCCCGGAGTGTAGTGGAAAGCCTTTTGCAGTCTTGTTGTATTTTTTCTTGGCGAAAAAAAGCGACCAAAGGAAGCTCTTTTTTTGCCTTAGAAAAAAACAACAAGACAAAAAAGCTTGGAACGGAAAGCCGGATTAGCTTCAAAAAAATAATATATTTGCTAAAATTTTAACAGATGAAAAAAATTACTTTTTTGCTTGTACTTCTTATTTTGGCTTCATGTGGTGTGAAGCAAACGACTAACAGATTGACTTCAGGCGATTATGACGGTGCGATTCAATCTGCGGTGAGTGGCTTGCGTGGCAACAAAAATGCGAAAGGAAAGCAGGATTATGTTTATTTGCTTGAGGAGGCATTTGCCAAAGCGAAAGAGCGTGATTTGCGAAATATTGAAACGTGGTCGAAAGATGCGAATCCGGCGAATTTGGAGAAAATTTTTAACACCTATATAAATTTAAACAACCGACAGGAGTTGATTCGGCCGCTGCTTCCGCTGAAATTATTGAACGAAGGCAGGGATGCGATTTTTCCGATGGAGAATTATTCAACTGAAATTGTGGACAGCAAAAATGCTCTCTCTAATTATTTGTATACGAACTCAAAAAATGCGTTGAAGTCCGCAAATAAACTACAAGCAAGAAATATTGTGGATGATTTGGTTTATTTGAATCAGATTAATCCGGGCTTTAAAGATGTGAACAGTTTGTTGGAAGAAGCTCGTTTTAAAGGAACTGATTTTGTACACGTTTACACAAAAAACGAGACGAATATAATGATTCCGGTTCGTTTACAAAATGATTTATTGGATTTTAGCACCTATGGTTTAAACGATAAATGGACGGTTTATCACAGCAATAGACAGCAAGGAATTGTGTATGATTTCGGAATTATTTTGAATTTCAGAGAAATTAATATTTCGCCTGAACAAATTCGCGAAAAAGAAGTTACGCAAGAAAAACAGATTAAAGACGGTGTAAAAAATCTGGTGGATGCAAATGGAAATATTGTTCGCGATAGTTTAGGCAACGCGATAAAAGTAGATAAATTTATAACGGTGAAAGGAACGGCTTATCAGTTTACACAATTCAAAGCTTGTCAAGTGACGGCGAAAGTGGATTATATTGACTTTAATAACAATCAGTTGATTAATGCGTATCCGTTAGCAAGCGAGTTTATTTTTGAACATATTTATGCCACTGTTCGTGGTGATCGACGAGCTTTTGACGAACAATTTATTTCGTATTTTGGACGAAGAGCGGTTCCGTTTCCGAGTAACGAACAAATGGTTTATGATACGGGTGAGGATTTGAAAATGAAGTTGAAGGATATTATTAGTAGAAATAGGGTTAGAAGGTAAGTTTCAGTCGCAGTTTGCAGTCGCAGTCGCAGTCTCAGTCGCAGTTTGCAGTCTCAGTCGCAGTCTCAGTCGCAGTTTACAGTCGCAGTTTACAGTCGCAGTTTACAGTCTCAGTCGCTGTTATTGTGATAAATTAATAAAATTTTGAAGTACTGATAATTGTAAAAATCTTAATAGCAAGTTGATGGAAGAACCTTGTGATAACTAAATCCTGAAAACTGCGACTGAGACTGTAAACTACCCCAAAATCCTCTTCAAACTCCCAACATCAATCCCATCGTGCGATTCATCATAAACACATTTTCCTTTTTTAATCAAAAGGATTTGTGGTGATTGATGCATAACGTCAAATCGATTGGCAATTTCGTTTGAAAGGGTTCTGTATTCTAATAAGTCTAAAAAATAAGGTTGTAAATCTTCTTCTGAAAAAGCGTATTCGTTTTCAAAGTTCTTCAACGCAAAACGACTGATGCTGCATCGCGTACTATGTTTAAAAATCAAAACCGGTTGTTGATAGGATAATTCGATAAGTTCATTAAGCTGACCTAAATCGGTTAGCATCCTCCATCCTGCTTTGGATGAATTTTCCTCTTCTGAATTCCCGAATAAATTAGTAAAAAAACTCATTTTAATACGAATACAATGGAATTAACTATTTAAAAATCACTTTTATTACTAAATATAATAAACTTCAAAAAAAACATAATCATTCAAAAATATGTTTGCGAACAATCCTATTAGTTCCACAACTAATTCCTGATTTGTTAAAAAAATCAATATCTCTACAAATTTCAAAATATCCTTTGCTGGTATATCTTAATTTCCAGTTTTGACCTCCATCAAAGGTTTCATAAACACGATAAAATTTTAAATGAGGTCCTGGAGCATTTTCATCTGATGAAATACCAATACCAACGTCGTTATTTATGAAATAAAGTTTTTCCATTTGCGTTGTTGCACCTGTGTCTATCCAATTTTCTAAATCATCTGAATAATACACTTTTTTAATAAAGTTATATTCTCCTATTACATTTAATCCAATTAAATAACCCCTATTTTCACTAACTAACTGACAATCATAAATTACTGGATCATTGAACACTGAAAAATTGTAAGCGTTGTTATGCTTTTTTATCAAAGTAGGATCATAATTACTACCAACATACCCATAAGCTAATAACGAATTGTTATAAACATCTAAAGAATCAAAATCAACAGAATTGCCTGTATCATTATTGTTGGGACAGTCGTACGCTAAATTAAAATTCAAATTATCTAAAGTTTCATAAATATCCCCTTTAATAGTCAAAAAGTAACCATTATTAACAGAATTAAAGTGAATTTTGGCTATATAATTATTATTACCATATTCCGGAAATGAAAAAACGATATTGAATGTGGTGCCTCCATCATTTGTAAAATAAATTTTCTTTGCTGTGGAAACCCAACCTCGATTTTCATCAACAAAACAGACGTCTCTTATACCTTCATAGAAATTATGCTTATATATCCATTCATATCCTCCATCTGAAGATTTAAATAATTTAGTCTCTCCTCCCGCATAAATAATATTTTCATCAATCATTTCGACGTTTGAAATAGTTTCACCGCCAAAACCGTTAGGTCGAAGTTCAAATGTGCCAATTAAATTGAACTCTATCTGTGGTGTACTAATTTTGTCTGGTAAAAATTTTAATTTTATATTTTCATTGTGCAAAATAGGAACAACAACTCTTATTTCATCATTATTAATATAAATTGGTTGAGCTATTACTGATGTTTCTGGTGATATAAATACAATTTTATTAATTTCACTTAAATTACTTCCCTTAAACACAATTGTATCTGCAATTCTTACTTTTTTATTACTAGGTAAAATTTCTGATATTGAAGAAATTATAGGTTCTACTTCATCTTTTGAACAAGAAAAAAGAAGTACTGTAAGTAAAAATAATAAAAATGATTTTTTCATAACAAATAATATCAAAATATAGTAAAACAAACTTACATTAAAATTTTAATAAAAATCAGAAAATTTCTGACGATAAATGCTTCTTTAAAAAGAGTCTCCAAATTTGTCTTAAAAACAGACTTTTTGTCGCTAATCAAGCTGTAAACATTCAAAAATCAGTCATTTTGTCTTCTTTTTTGAATTGGAATACATATTGACATTAGCACAACAAAGATATTAAAAATCAATTTAGAAATCATCTGATAAAAAATATACAGTATTATGAATTTAAAAAATTTAACCATTAAATCGCAAGAGGCTTTGCAACAAGCTCAGCAAATTGCACAAGGTTTTGGTCAGCAACAACTGGAAAACGAACATATTTTTAAAGGAATTTTAGAAGTTGATGAAAACGTTGCTCCGTTTATTTTGAAAAAAATGAATGTGAATGTCAACTTGTTTTCACAAATTTTAGATAGTACGATTCTAAGTTTTCCAAAAGTTTCCGGGGGCGAAATTATGCTTTCCCGAGAAGCAGGAACGATGTTGAACGAAGCTTCCATCATTGCTAAAAAAATGAATGATGAATATGTTTCAATCGAACATCTACTCTTAGCCATTTTCAAATCCAAAAGTAAAGTCGCTCAGATTTTAAAAGACCAAGGTGTAACTGAAAAAGGTTTGGAAGCCGCCATTTCTGAATTGCGAAAAGGCGAACGAGTAACGTCTGCTTCTGCCGAAGAAACGTATAATTCTTTGAATAAATACGCCAAAAACCTCAACGAATTAGCCAAAAACGGCAAACTCGATCCCGTAATTGGTCGTGATGAAGAAATTCGAAGAGTATTGCAAATTTTATCCCGAAGAACCAAAAATAACCCTATGTTGGTTGGTGAACCCGGTGTTGGTAAAACCGCCATCGCTGAAGGTTTAGCCCACCGAATTGTAGATGGCGACGTTCCCGAAAACCTAAAAGACAAAATCGTTTTTTCGTTAGATATGGGTTCGCTAATCGCCGGTGCAAAATACAAAGGTGAATTTGAAGAACGCTTGAAATCCGTTGTCAAAGAAGTCATTGCTGCCGAAGGCGACATTGTCTTATTCATTGATGAAATCCACACGTTAGTTGGTGCCGGCGGTGGCGAAGGTGCGATGGATGCCGCAAACATTTTAAAACCAGCTTTGGCTCGTGGCGAATTGCGTGCGATTGGTGCAACGACTTTAGACGAATACCAAAAATATTTTGAAAAAGACAAAGCTCTAGAAAGACGTTTTCAGAAAATTATGGTCGATGAACCGGATACTGAAAGTGCGATTTCGATTTTACGTGGAATCAAAGAAAAATATGAAACGCATCATAAAGTGCGAATTAAAGACGAAGCGATTATTGCTGCCGTAGAATTATCGCAACGCTATATTTCCAACCGATTTTTACCGGACAAAGCCATTGATTTAATGGATGAAGCCGCTTCGAAACTTCGAATGGAAATCAATTCAAAACCCGAAGAATTGGATGTGTTGGATCGTAAAATAATGCAATTGGAAATCGAAATTGAAGCAATTAAACGCGAAAATGATGAATCGAAATTAAAAATTTTAGGATTAGAATTAGCCAATTTAAAAGAAGAACGCAACGAGATTTTTGCCAAATGGAAATCCGAAAAAGAAGTTGTCGATAACATCCAAAACGTGAAAATTGAAATTGAAAACTTCAAGTTAGAAGCTGAACGTGCCGAACGTGAAGGCGATTACGGAAAAGTAGCCGAAATCCGTTACGGAAAAATCAAAGAAGCTCAAGAACGTTTGGACAAATTACAAATTCAATTGCAAGAAAATCAATCCGGAACTTCATTGATTAAAGAAGAAGTAACCCGTGAAGATATTGCCGAAGTCGTAGCCAAATGGACCGGCGTTCCCGTGACCAAAATGCTGCAAGGTGAACGCGATAAATTATTAAAATTAGAAGACGAATTACACCACCGTGTCGTTGGTCAGGAAGAAGCCATTGAAGCCATTAGCGACGCCGTTCGCAGAAGCCGTGCTGGATTACAAGACATGAAAAAACCCATCGGAACGTTTCTTTTCTTAGGAACAACCGGTGTCGGAAAAACCGAATTAGCCAAAGCGTTAGCCGAATATTTATTTGATGACGAAAATGCAATGACCCGAATCGATATGAGCGAATACCAAGAACGTCACGCCGTAAGTAGATTAGTAGGTGCTCCTCCGGGATATGTGGGTTATGACGAAGGCGGTCAGTTAACCGAAGCCGTGCGTCGCAAACCGTATTCAGTAGTATTATTAGATGAAATTGAAAAAGCTCATCCTGATACTTTCAACATATTATTACAAGTGTTGGATGAAGGTCGATTAACCGATAACAAAGGTCGCGTAGCCGATTTCAAAAACACCATTATCATTATGACGTCAAATATGGGAAGTCATATTATTCAAGAGAAATTTGAAAATCTCTCCGGTGGAATTGAAGCGGCAACCGAAGCCGCCAAAGTAGAAGTGTTAGGTTTATTAAAACAAACCGTTCGTCCCGAGTTTATCAATCGTATTGATGAAATCGTAATGTTCACACCATTATCCAATGCAAACATTCGAGAGATTGTTGGTTTGCAATTAAAAAGTGTCACCAAGATGTTAGCTCAGCAAAACATCACAATGGATGCCACTCCGGAAGCAATTGATTATTTAGCGAAGAAAGGCTATGATCCACAATTCGGAGCAAGACCGGTGAAACGAGTTATTCAACGCGAAGTATTAAACAAATTATCAAAAGAAATTTTGAGCGGAACCGTAAAAACCGACAGCATTATTTTGCTCGACAGTTTCAACAACGAATTGGTTTTTAGAAACCAAAGTGAATTAGTAAAGTAAAAGAGTTTTTATACTTAACCACATAGATACATAGGGAAAAAGTGTCGGATAGACCAATTATTGGTTTCACATAGCTATGCTTTTCTCAAATTGAGTGAAACATCTTTACGAGTAACAAAAACCTATGTTTCTATGTGGTTCAAAATAAATATAGCTAAATATAATTTTTAAAGTAAGTAGTTTTTTTATATTGATTAGTTAATTGGAAAGCACCAATTCGGAAACGGATTGGTGTTTTTTTTATCAAAATATTCACAGCAATTATATACTTTTATCACGAAATTTGAGTTTTATATTCATTAAACAAAACGTATGAAATTATTAATATGCCTATTAGCATTCACGCTCACTTCCTTTGCACAAACCAATGCGGAGTATGCCAAAAAATTAAATCACACCGTTTCCGGAGAAAAAGTCTATTTGGAAAGCGAAGTCGATATCAAACCCAAATTAATGTATGGTGAAAATGCGATGCAACGATACATCGCAAGAAACCTAAAGCAAGACATTAAAGAACCCTTAGTTCCCAAAATTGTATGTAGTTTTATTGTAGAAATCGACGGAACCATCTCCGACATCCAAGTATTAAATTCTATCTCAGCTCATTACAAAGCACAAACCATCAAAGTATTCACCAAGTTTGACGAACCTTGGTATCCTGCCGTCAAAGACAAAAAGCAAGTGCGTTGCCAATATGTTTACACTATCAATTAATTCTGACAATCAAAATCAACTTAATTTAAATTTCATCAGGTTAAAAAAAATCTAAATCTTCTTCAAAACTTTCTCAATTGTTTAAATTTGTAATTCAACTTTAAAACAATTGTTTTGCGTATTTCACTCTTTTTTCTTCTCTTAGTTAACCTTTCTTTCAGCCAAAAAGTAAATTTTGAAACAACTGTTGATGATGCTTTTCATAAAGCCAAAAAAGAAAATAAATTGGTTTTTATTGAATATTACAATGAAGAATGTACCATTTGCAAAAGCATAGAGCCATTGTTTTCCAACAAAGAAATGGCTGATTTTTACAACAAAAATTTCATCAATTATAAAATCAACACCAAAGGCGGATTGCAAGGAAAAGACAGTCTTTTTATGGCTGAAACAAAAATAAAATTTCAAGGCGTTCCGTATTTTATGTTTTTTGATCAAAACAAAAATTTCATTCACTATTCCGGAGCCAAAAGCGATGTAAACTATCTGTTAAACATTGGTAAAACGGCACTTAATCCCGAAGAGCGAACCGGAAGTCTCAAAGCAAAATATGATGCCGGAGACCGAACCATCAAAACGCTGTATGCTTATGCTGATGTTGCTCTGCTGTATCAGGATGATGAACTGGGCAATTTGATTTTAAACGAATTATTCGAAATTTATCCCAAACAAAATCTAGGCACACGACAGAGTTATTTGATTCTAAAAAATTCTGTTTTCTCAATTGATAATGGATTTTTCATCTATTGGTATCAAAATCGATCCAACCTAAAAGACTTTGAAAAAGGTTCAAAAAGTGGTGAAGAAATTAAAGTGTTAGAGCGAATTGTATTGGAATCCATTCAAAAACAAAAAGCAAATTGGGATTTAAATCAAATCAAAAAAGCAAAAGAATATACCGTCGGATTAGGATTATCTAAAAGTGGAAATGATTTTTTATGGGAAGAAGAAGCTCAATTGCTCATCAAAAATAATCAACATTCCGAAGCTGTTTTGTTGATGCAATCGCTGTTAGAAGAAAGTAAAAACAACCTTTTTTCCACTTTATACATGACTGAAATTTTCATCAATTTCACACAAGATAAAACGACTTTACAAACCATTTTATCCGAATTGGAAAAACTAACTAAGCAAGAAATGGACGTTGAACAAAAGGCCGACTTATACTATCAACAATTGCTTTGCTTAAAAAAATTGAAAGAAGACAAAAGGTTTGCCGAATTAAAAAAAGTAGCTACAAAATTTTATTCAGATCATAAATTAGACACTACCAATCTAAACAAAATATAAAAAAAAACACCAACCGGCACAGTTGGTGTTTCAACTTAACAAACTAACTAGAGATCTATTGCGAATAATAGATTCTGTTTATCGGTATGATAGTTCCTTGTTTTAAAATCACTTTGTCGTCTGTAATTCCCCAAATGGTAGTATCTACTACCCGTTTTGACAAATCGTCTTCAAAGTAAATTTTGGTCTTAATGTGTTCTAAATTGCCGAGTGCCAACGCTCGTGAAAGTCCGGCAATTCTGGTTCTTTTTAATTGTTTGTCTTCTAAAACATCTTCCTTCGGAAAATGTAATAATTGAATCGTCTCTTTCTCGATAGGCTCAAAGAAAGTGGTAGCAGTTTCTATCATAAATAGGATTATTAATTATAAAATTTAAATGTCCTATAAATTCTATTAATCGGAATACCAATACCTTGGGTCAAAATTACGCGGTTTTTCGTAACACCACATACTTTTGCTTCCACAACCTTCTTGGACTGATTGTCTTCAAAGTAAATTTTAATTTTAAAATAATCAAGATTACCGAATGTTAAGGCCATTTTCAACTCAGAGAGCCGTTGAAGAATTGCTTCATTTCTACACAAAACATCGGACTTAGGGAACACGAGAGAAGAAATTTTCTCGTTTTCGATGGATTCGTAAACAGTAGCCATAAATAGTCAATTTAGGTTAATAATAGATTTAAGGGGAATCAAATTTAACATAAAAATTTAAATAACAATATTTTTATTGATATTTTTTTAATTATTTTCTAATGAATAATCAAAATTCAGAAAAATTACTCTATTTTCTGAACTCATCCAACGTGAAACCTGAAACTTTTAAACCCTTAAACTTTTAAACTAATTTAATTGGGCGTGCCCCTCCGCAAGCTCCGGGTCGGGCTATCGGCTGCAAGTCCTCATTTCGCCTACGCAAGCTACGGCTACATTCCGGGCTTTCCGCTACTATCCCTCACGCGGGTTGGGTGCTAGGGTGAGAATTTGGTTTTTTTGAAATTGTTTTACGAGAAATGTTAATTTGTTGGAAATTTGATATATTAGCGGAAATATAAAAGATGATGTTTGTCATATCAATCCTCTTTTTTGGTTTGATTAGTCTGATTTTGTCAGGCAATGTATAAATTTGGTAGAATTACTAGAACATTATGGCTAAAAATGAACGTTTAAAAGAAATTATTCAAAAAGCACAGGAAGAATATTCGGATAAATATTTTATGTTTGCTATTCCAGGATTTCTATCAAGAAATTTTGTAGCATATTGTGCGATGAAACAAGATTTAGAAATTTTGCTTGAGTATATAGAAGAATTAACATCTAAAGAACATTCAACTATTTTGAAGTCCTCATTAACATATGGAATTATTACCTTGTATGGAAAGTGTTACACAGACGCAAGCCACTTTAAATCTGCTAAATTAGAAGCCACTGATTTGTTTAAAGAACACTCTAAACATTTAAAAACACATAATGAGTTAATGAAAATGCGACATCATTTTATTGCTCACAGAGGTGATACAGAAAACGAAATAATCATTTCATTTATGCTTATGGATAAAAATCCAGAAGGTGAACAAAATCAAATTAGATTTAAGCGTTACAAACAAGCTGGGTTTTCAGGTAAAACCCTATTAGAAATTAAAGAATTAGTCTTGTTCATTATAGATTGTTTAATTCCTAAAATTCAAAAAGCAGGAGATAAACTTCACAAAGGTCTTCTTGATATTTTCACCCCAGAACAAATAAATTTAATGTTAATGAACAATGCAAAGTAAACTCTTGTAACAGCTAAAAAATCCGCTCTCCGTCTCCAGACTTCGGAGCATTTACTTAAACTCACACTTAGCAAACCACACGTTATCTACTTTATGTGATTTCTCCTATCGTCGAAATGACACAATGAACACAGTTTTACGAAAGTAAATCTTCCAAGCAAAAACCCACCAAAACTCATTCCCAAAAAACTTTGTGTCTTCCCTCCTTCGTGGCAAAAACAAAAACCTAAAAACCAAAAAAAAACCCACCCTTATTTGCACAAGGATGGGAAAAATTGCTATGAAAAAGAATCTACTAGTTTCCTAGTAAAGTTCAAATGTAAATATTTTTTTCAAATTATGAAAACATATCCTTAACTTTTTCAAAAAAAGATTTGTCTGTTTTTTCAGGGTGCGGAATGAAATTCTCATCCGTGAGCATTTTCTCAAAAAACTGGCGTTGCTCTTTGTTCAAAGTCTTTGGTGTCCAAACATTTATATGCACCAACAAATCGCCATTTCCATACGAATTAATACTCGGAATACCTTTTCCTTTTAATCGCAGAATCTTCCCGGACTGAATTCCTTCTTCCAGTTTAATTCGCACTTTTCCGCCTACGGCTTCAATCTCTTTAGAAACTCCTAAAGCAGCTTCAGCCACACTGATGTATAAATCGTAATGAAGATTTTCGCCTTCACGTTTCAAAAATTCGTGTTCAATTTCTTCAATGGCAACAATCAAATCGCCTGGAATTCCGTTGCCCGGAGCATCATTTCCTTTTCCGGAAACTTTTAATTGCATATCATTCACAACTCCTGCAGGAATTTTAATTGATACCGTTTCGTCTTCCAAAATCATTCCTTGCGAGTCTGCATCCGCCGGTTTCGAACTGATCGATTGACCCGCTCCACCACACGTTGGACACGTAGTAGCGGTTTGCATTCTACCCAAAATTGTATTAGTTACTCGCAAAACTTGACCGGAACCATTACACGTTCCGCACGTTTTATAAGAGACACCCGGAGCTTGGATTTTACGTTTTACTTTGACTTTCTTTTCAACGCCGTTGGCAATTTCCTCTAAAGTAAGTTTTACCTTAATTCGCAAATTACTTCCTTTCATTCGTCGCTGACCTCCGCCACCGCCAAATCCGCTGAAACCGCCAAAACCACCACCAAAAATATCACCAAACTGACTGAAGATGTCATCCATATTCATTCCGCCACCGCCGCCAAATCCGCCATTTCCATCAAAAGCAGCGTGACCATATTGATCATATTTCGCTTTTTTGTTTGGATCGCTCAACACTTCATACGCTTCAGCAGCTTTCTTGAAATTTTCTTCAGCATCTTTGTTTCCGGGGTTTTTGTCAGGATGATACTCGATTGCTTTCTTGCGATAGGCTTTCTTAATTTCCTCTGCAGAAGCACTTTTGGAGATGCCTAATATTTCGTAATAATCTTTTTTCATTTTCTATAATTCGAAATTTTTATTTTTTTCCCTTTTTTATTTCCTCGTACGGACAGGTCACGACCTGTCCCTACTGGCCAATAATCACTTTTGGAAAACGGATTATTTTGTCGCCTAATTTGTATCCTTTTTCAATTACATCCACAATTTTACCTTTCAAATCGTCTGATGGAGCAGGAATTTGAGTAATCGCTTCTGCAAAATCGGCATTAAAAACATCACCTGCTTTAATTTCAACTTGCTCTAATCCTTTGGATACAAGGGTTGATTTTAATTTTTCGTGAATCAATTCCACACCTTTTAACAACACTTGATCTTCGGTGGTATCACTTTTAGAAATTTGAATCAAAGCTCTGTCAAAATCGTCCATAACCGGCAACATGGCTTGTAAAACTTCTTGATTGGCAGTTTTAAACAAATCCATTCGTTCTTTGGCTGTTCGTTTTTTAAAGTTTTCAAACTCGGCAAAAAGGCGTAAAAACTTGTCTTTTTCTTTGGCTAAGTCTTGTTCAAGTCTTTCTTCGTTTGATATTTCGATAGTTGGAACCTCAGTATTTTCTAGATTTTGCTCGTTTGAAACTTCGTTTTCAATGATCTCCTTTTCAATATTATCTGTATTCTCCTGATTCATATTTTTAAAAAATTTTTTAAACATTTTGTTGTTTGATTTTTTGGATTGCAAAAGTACTGCCAATTGTTGAAAAATGTCAAATTGTCAGCGTAAAATATTCGCTTTAAATTTATCATTCAAAAATTGAAATAAAAAAATTTAGTATTTCTTTAAGAATAATGTGCCTGTTCGTTTTCTACTTTTGTTAAAATTAAAAAACTTATTCACTATGAAAAAAACCATTTTAAGCTTAGTTGTATTAGCAACTCTATCTTTAACTTCTTGTAAAAATGACAAAGTTGAATCTACTGAAGCCGTTGACGCAGCTGTAGCAACTGAAGAAGCTTCAACTTACACTGTTGATGCATCAAAATCTACGATCGAATGGGTTGGTTCTAAACCAGCCGGAAAACACAACGGAACAATTGCTCTTTCAAAAGGAGAATTAGCGTTAAATAACGGAAAAGTTGAAAGTGGTAATTTTACTATCGATATGAATAGTATTACTGTTTTAGATTTAACTGCCGCAGACGGAAAAGAAGATTTAGAAGGTCACTTGAAAGGTTTAGGTAAAGAAGAAGATGCAGATCATTTCTTTAATACTAAAAAATTCCCTGAAGGAACTTTTGAAATTACATCTGTTGCAACGGTTGATGCCGTTACTACTGTTTCAGGTAATTTAACTTTAAAAGGAATTACTAAACCGGTTTCTTTCCCTGCTACAATTGCTGTTGATGGAGATAATGTAACATTAAACAGTGAAACATTCAAAATCGACAGAACGCAATGGAATGTAAACTACGCTTCAAAATCTGTTTTTGACGATTTAAAAGATAAATTCGTAAACGACGAAATCGAATTAAAAGTTAGCATTACTGCAACAAAATAATTATTAATTCATCTTACTAATAACAAGAAGCTCCTCAATTGAGGAGCTTCTTTTATGACAACAAATTATCTAATGTTTTGGCTAAATCGCGGTATCGAAATTGAAATCCATTTTTCTCTGCTTTTGCCGAACTCACATTTTGACTTGAAAATAAAAGTTCGTGCATTTCGCCCAACACCAATTTCATGGCAAACTTCGGAATGTTTGGCATAAATAATGGTTTGTTGATTGTTTTAGCAATGGCTTTTGTTAATTCTGCATTGGTTACCGGATTGGGTGCTACGCCATTAAAAACACCTTCCCACTGGTTTTGAACGGCGAAGAAATACATTGCAGCTAAATCTTCCACATGAATCCACGATTGCACTTGTTTTCCTGATCCAAAAGGAGAACCTAATCCTATTTTGATTGGTTTTAGCATTTCGGTTAAAGCTCCTCCTTTTTTTGATAAGACCAAACCGGTTCTGAGTTTACAAACTTTGATGTTTAGTCGACTGAAAACATCCACGCTTTCCTCCCACTTCATCACCACATGACCTAAAAAGCCATCATCAATGGATTTGTTTTCTTCGGTGTAAATGTGATTTAAACTGTCAGGATAAATTCCAATCGCAGAAGCAGAAACAATTTGTTTCACTTGATTGGGATGATTTTTTAAACAAGTGTATAATAAATTAGACGAAAGCGTTCGGCTTTCAATAATTTCCTGTTTATAATTAGTTGTCCATCGTTTGGAGACAGTTGCTCCGGCCAAATGAATGATGGCATCCACGCCCATTAAACAATTTTCATCAATAATACTTTGATCCGGATTCCAATAGAAACCCTGATAATGCGGTTTACTTTCGATTTTTGATTGAGAAGTGGTGAGGTAATGAATCTCATTTCCTTTTTCTAATAACAGGGCAATCAATTCTTTGCCAACCAGTCCAGTAGCACCTGTGATTAATATTTTCATAGCTTATTTTTATACAAAGTTACAGGCAAACGGTCTAAAAGTAAAGTTAATTAGGATTAGTTTAAGGGTTGTCATAGAAGGCAAAAAGGAATAAACTATTGTTTTAAACGCACACTCCATTCGAATTCCATTTCAGAAACTTGATCACCTCTTTCATCTCTTCCGAAAGATTTCATCCAGAAAGTTTGTCCTTCTCCGGTTGCAATAGTTCTTTGAATAGCTTGCTCAATTAAATGTCCGTCTTTGCAAACAAAAGTGATTCTTCCGGTAGCTTTTTTGGTAAAGTTACCTTTGTTATTGGCTACAAGCATGGAAATTTTTTTACCACTTTTCTTAATTTGATACATTACTAAAGCTCCCGTTGAAAGCTCTGCAGCCATTGCCTGAACAGCAAAATACATCGAATTAAACGGATTTTGATTAAACCATCGGTGTTTGACTGTCACAGTACATTGGTCGTTATCCAACGATTTTGCTCGAACGCCACACCAAAAAGCGGAAGGTAATTTAAAAAATAAAAATGTATTGATATTTCCGGCTGTAAACTGCATAAACACTGATTTTTTTGGTAAATATAAGCTTTATTTCAATAACTTTAAATTGTTAATTTTATGTTAAATATCAGTACTATGCGTAACACAATACCTTTTTTTAGACATATATTTGCATAGGATATTATTATATACTTTTAATTATGACATCACAAAACGAAAAAACAACAGCAGCATTATTGCATTTAAGTGCATTTGCAAAGTATCTTATTCCTTTTGCAGGAATAGTAGTTCCCTTGATTATTTGGCAAACAAAGAAACATCAATCAGAGTATGTTGATGAAAACGGAAAAGCAGTTGTCAATTTTCATTTAAGTATTTTGGCATACAGTATAGTTATTGCCATTGTATTAGGTATCTTTTTTATTGGCTCAATAGCAAACTACATCGAAATTGAAAATGCAGGTGGCGATGTTATTCCGATTGATTTAATCACAGCCGGAATTATCTCATTATCCGTTTTAGGAATTTGGACCATTGCAGAATTCATTTTGGTTATTTTAGGAACCGTGAGAGCTAACGAAGGATCTGTTTACAAATATCCGTTTACCATTAATTTTATCAAATAAGAGTTTCAATCATCAAATCAATCATCGCCGAAAGGCAAATCAATCAAATCAAAAAACGAATTAGTTAAACTAAAAATCTTATCATGAATTATGAATATTGAAAACACAAAAGCCCAGATGCGAAAAGGTGTTTTAGAGTTCTGTATACTTTCAGTCTTAAAGGAAAAAGAAGCCTATACCTCTGAAATTTTAGACACCTTGAAAAACGCTAAATTGTTGGTTGTGGAGGGTACAGTTTATCCGCTCCTAACCAGATTAAAAAATGACGGATTACTCAACTATCGTTGGGAGGAATCAACTTCGGGACCGCCTAGAAAATACTACGCCCTCACCGAAATAGGAAAACAATTTTTAACCGAACTAAACAGCACTTGGGGAGAATTATCAAACGCTGTGAACACCATAACCAATCAAAAATAATCGTCATGAACAAAACAGTAAATATAAATTTAGGAGGTTTATTCTTTCACATAGACGAAGATGCCTTTCAAAAATTAAATCGTTATTTCGATGCTATAAAACGTTCGCTTTCAAACTCATCCGGTCAAGATGAAATTATGAAAGACATCGAAATGAGAATTTCGGAAATTTTTACCGAAAACAAAGAAGCAGACAAACAAGTAATCAACCTCAAAGATGTTGATGCTATGATCGCCGTAATGGGTCAACCGGAAGATTACAGAATTGAAGAAGAAGGAGAAGCTACGCAATCTAACTTTAATACCACTTCTAAATCTTCTAAAAAATTATACCGCGATATAGATAAAAACATTTTAGGTGGAGTTTCTGCTGGATTAGGTCATTATTTTGGTATTGATGCTTTGTGGATTCGTTTAGCCTTAGTATTAATCGTAATTGCCGGGGTTGGATTTCCAATCTTTCTCTACATTTTGTTATGGATTTTGATCCCTAAAGCACAAACGACGACCGAGAAACTTCAAATGACCGGAGAACCGGTTAATTTGAGCAACATCGAAAAAAAAGTTCGTGAAGAATTTGCCTCTTTTTCAGAAAAAGTAGAAAATGCAGATTACGAAAAAATGGGAAACGCAGCAAAATCGGGAGCTGAAAAAGTAGGTTCTGCCATTGGAGAAGTGTTTATGACCATTTTCAGCATTTTTGCTAAATTCATCGGAGCTATTATTCTAATGTTTTCCATATTTGTTTTAGGTGGAGTGTTAATTGGTGGATTTACATTCGGTTCAACCACATTTGTAGATATGCCATGGCAAAGTTATTATGATGCCGTAATTGTGAGCGAATTTCCAATTTGGTTGGTAGTAATTTTAAGTGTTTTAGCAATCGGAATTCCGTTTTTCTTCCTACTTATTTTAGGATTAAAACTGCTAATTACAAACATGAAATCAATTGGAAATGTTGCAAAATATACGTTGTTAGCGTTATGGTTAATTGCAGTTGGAATTTTAATTTCATTCGGAATAAAACAAGCCACTGAAATTGCCTACAACGGAAAAATCGTGCAAAAAGAAACACTGAACCTAATGCCAAATGATACGTTGGATATTCAATTTAAATTCAACGATTATTATGCTAAAGATTTTCATTACAATGATTTTGAAGTAACGCAAGATGAAAACGGTAACGACATCATCTATTCAAATCAAATCAGTATTGAATTGATTTATACTGACGAAGCTCAACCCTATTTGCAAATTGAAAAAAGAGCAGAAGGAAAATCAATGACTGAAGCCAAAAAAAGAGCAGAAAAAATAAATTATGCTTTTAAATTTGAAGGAAATAAATTAATTTTAGACAATTATTTCATTACCGATTTAAAAAACAAATACAGAAGTCAGGAAGTTGAATTGTATTTATACTTGCCACAAGGAACAATTCTAAGACCCGATAGCACTGTACAACGTTTTGATTCATCAAACAATGGCTTTTTCAATTTGCATTACAGCTCAGAGGACTACATCTATAAAGTGACCAAAGAGCAAATCAAGTGCCTGAACTGTCCGATTGAAGAAAACGAATACAACGATGTTGAAACAGATGCAACAGACGATTCAGTTTCTTCAACTGTAACAATCAGCACCGATGGCATACATATCAAAGAGACCAATAAATCAGAAGAAAAAAGAAAATTCAAAGGTTTAGAAATCAATAAAGAAGGTGTAATCATAAAAACAAACAAACCATGATCAAGTTTATCGTTTACCTTACCAAAACAGTTGTTGCATTAATCACAGCTCTTTTGTTTGCATCCTGTCAATTTAGTTTAGATTTAGGCGATGCTGTCAAAGGAAGCGGAAACGTTACAACGGTAAACCGACCCGTAACCGGTGAATTCACCAACATCGAAGTATCACACGGAATCGATGTAGAAGTAACGCAAAGCGATTCAAAATCTATCCAAGTAAAAGCCGATGACAACATTATCGAGTTCATCACAACCAATATTATAGACGGAACATTAAAAATAGCAATGGAAAAAAGTGTCAAAAACACCAAATCCAAAACCGTTTTTGTGTCGTTGCCAAACATCGAATCGCTTAGAACGTCCAGCGGAGCTTCTATAAAAAGTAAAAACACTCTCGTTGTGAGCTCACTCGAAACAAAAGCATCCAGCGGAAGTGAAATAAAACTAACCGTAGAAGCCGAAAGACTTACTTGCGACTCCAGTAGCGGAAGCGAAATCGAAGTAAAAGGAAAAGCCTTAAAACTCGAAGCAGAATCATCCAGCGGAAGCGACATCGAAGCCGACGAATTGCTCACCAACGATGTGACTGCCAAATCGTCCAGCGGCAGCTCCATCGATGTGCATCCCATCTTGAGTTTAGACGCAAAAGCTTCGAGCGGAAGCGATATAAAATACCACAACACACCCAAAACCGTGACCAAAGTAACCTCTTCTGGTGGATCCGTTCGTTCAAATTAATTAGGAGCGAGTGGCTTGGGCTTCTATGCCATCCATGTTCCTGCCCTCCCTATTATCCACGCAAAAGCGTGGGATAACCGGTCGGTCAGGGCTAGAAAGTGAACTATAGGCTACTAAAAGCGTGCAAAAAATCATATCTTTACAAACATCCCGTTTAAAAATCGGGATGTTTTTTTATATTTGCTTTATAAACTACATCAAAATGAAAAAATTTCTAATCCTATTCGCAGCTATTCTTTTTTCCACCGTAACATGGAGTCAAAAAAAAGAAAAACTCAAAGCCTCTAAAATTGTAACCATCTCACAAAAAGAAATTGGCAACTTCGACAGCCTCGAAGTAGAAGACGACATTGATGTTTTTATCGTAAAAGGCGATCAACCTTCCATCGAAATTGAAGCAGACGACAACACGCACGAATCCTTTGACATCAAACTAAATGGAACAACCCTTCGCATCGGATTAGTGCACAATATTTCCGGAGCAAAAAAAACCAGTATCCGAATAACCTACACCGATAGTTTTAAAATGCTGGTTGCCAAAGGCGATGCCAATGTAACAGCCCTAGCCGATGTAAAACTTAGCCAAGTTACATTCAAATGCTATGACGATTCACGTTTATTTTTAAATGCAGATTGTGCCAATTTTACTTTGATTGCCAACGATAAATCAAAAATTGAAATCAACCTAAAATCCGATGATGCTATTTTTGAATTAAGCAAAAATACAAACGTAAAAGCCTTAGTTCGTTCTTCTAATTTTAAATGCGATATGTATCAAAAAGCAGCTGCCAACATCGAAGGCGACATCAACGATTTAAAACTAAGAATGGATAACAGCTCCGATTTTATTGGAAAAAATTTAGTAGCTCAAACCGCTTCAGTCATCACAGAAGGAAGTTCAAAAAACAGTGTTCAAGTAGCCAGTAAACTTGTTTTAGAATCTTCAGGTAAATCCGCAACAACTCTTTATGGAAATGCAACTATCGAAATCAAACGATTTGCAGACGAATCTTCACTCAACAAAAAACTATTAAAATAACTTTCAGTCAATTTTCTGAACACAAATAATTAAAGTAAAAGCCACGAATTCCACTAATTTACACAAATTAATTCGTGTAAATTAGTGGAATTCGTGGCTATTTTTTTAGAATATTAAATTCTATTTAATCTTTACTTGCCAAATAACGTTCAGCATCCAAAGCTGCCATACAACCGGTTCCGGCTGCAGTAATGGCTTGTCTGTAAACATGATCGGCAGCATCTCCGGCAACAAAAACACCTTCTACATTGGTTAATGCTCTTCCGGGAACGTTGATGATATATCCGGTTTCGTCTAGTTTTAAATAATCTGCAAAAATGTCGGTGTTTGGTTTATGACCAATGGCAACGAAAAATCCTGTAGCAGGAATTTCAGTTTCCACTCCGGTAGTTCTTTCTTTTACTAAAACGGAAGTTACAACTTGTCCGTCACCTTTTACTTCAACGGTTTCGGTATTTAATAAAATCTCGATATTTTCAGTTTTGCGAACTCTTGCTTCCATAATTTTTGACGCACGGAATTTCTCGCTTCGCACCAACATAGTTACTTTTTTACATAATTTTGATAAGTAATGAGCTTCTTCACAAGCCGAATCACCTGCTCCAACGATTACAACTTCTTGATTTCTGTAAAAAAATCCGTCGCAAACGGCACAAGCAGAAACGCCACCACCCATTTGCAAATAATGTTGTTCCGATGGTAATCCTAAATATTTTGCCGAAGCTCCGGTAGAAATAATTACAGTTTCACAATGAATTTCTTTCGTATCATTTACCCAAACCTTATGAATCGGTCCCGAAAAATCAACTTTGGTTGCCCAACCATCACGAATATCCGTTCCGAAACGTTTGGCTTGCTCCTGTAATTGAACCATCATTTCCGGTCCGGTCACGCCATCAGGATAACCCGGAAAATTTTCAACTTCGTTGGTAGTTGTTAATTGACCACCGGGTTGCGTTCCTTGGTACAAAACCGGAAACATATTGGCTCTGGCAGCATAAATTGCAGCCGTATAACCTGCAGGACCGGAACCTATAATTAAGCACTTAACTTTTTCTATTGTATCAGACATAATTTTGATTTCTAAATTTCGATGCAAATGTAAGTTTTAAATAAAAATTAATTCTTAATTGTTGATTAGTTTTAATAATTTTTGAATAGTATAATTTTATTTAAAATTAGGTTTGGTAAAACTAATTTTAATAGTATATTTGCACCCTCTAATAGAGAAAATTTATTTCTTTTGCGGGGTGTAGCGTAGCCCGGTTATCGCGCCTGCTTTGGGAGCAGGAGGCCGCAGGTTCGAATCCTGCCACCCCGACCACCAAAATCCTTTCCACGATGTGGGAGGGATTTTTTGTTTTCTGAACCGTCAAGTTTGCTTGTAAGGTTGGAAAACAAAAAAATAACTCAGAGCAAAGCTCAAAGGATTTTGGTGAGCAACATTTCCTTAATTCAGGTTCATGGAATAATCCTGCCACCCCGACCACCAAAATCCTTTCCACGATGTGGGAGGGATTTTTGTTTTCGGTAAAAATAGCCCACGGTTTAAACCGTGGGCTGGGATTATGTTGCTAGCAAATAATATTTTTATGAAAAACTAAAAAAAAGCCCACGTTTTAACCGTGGGCTTAGACTCTATAAATATAATTTTAATAAAAATTTTACCTCGAATAATTCGGAGCCTCCTTAGTAATCGTCACATTATGCGGATGGCTTTCCCCTATTCCACTCGCTGTAATTCGAACGAATCTGCCTGTTTCTTGTAAAGTCGGAATATCTTTTGCTCCACAATAACCCATTCCGGCACGAAGACCGCCAATGAATTGTTGCATACTTTCGTTTAATTCTCCTTTGTATGGAACTCGTCCTACAATTCCTTCCGGAACAAGTTTCTTCACATCATCTTCCACATCTTGAAAATAACGGTCTTTTGAACCTTCTTGCATTGCTTCCACCGAACCCATTCCGCGATACGATTTGAATTTTCTTCCTTCAAAAATAATAGTTTCACCAGGCGATTCTTTTGTTCCGGCCAATAGCGAACCTAACATCACACAATCGGCTCCGGCAGCAATCGCTTTCGGAATATCTCCTGTGTAACGAATTCCGCCATCCGCAATCACCGGAACTCCGCTACCCTTAATGGCAGCTGCGACTTCCAACACCGCAGAAAACTGTGGAAATCCAACTCCGGCAACCACTCGTGTGGTACAAATTGAACCTGGTCCGATTCCAACTTTCACGGCATCAGCTCCGTTTTCAACTAAATATAAAGCCGCTTCGGGTGTAGCGATATTTCCAACCACCACATCCAAATCTGGAAACTTAGCTTTCACTTGTTTCAAAACCGTTACCACACCTTGCGTATGTCCGTGAGCTGTATCGATTATAACCGCATCCACACCGGCATTCACCAAAGCTGTAGCACGTTCTAACGCATCAGCCGTTACGCCAAGAGCAGCAGCCACACGCAAACGACCGAATTTATCTTTATTGGCAATTGGTTTTTGAGTCAGTTTTGTAATATCCCGAAAGGTAATTAACCCAACCAATTTGTAGTTTTTATCAATCACCGGAAGTTTTTCAATTTTATTTTGTTGCAAAATTCCTTCTGCTTGTTGCAAAGTCGTTCCTTCCTCAGCTGTGATTAAATTTTCAGCCGTCATTACTTCTAAAATCGAACGGGAGTTTATCTTTTCAAAACGCAAATCACGATTTGTCACAATTCCTTTTAAAATTCCGTTTTCATCCACAACCGGAATTCCGCCAATGCTAAATTCACGCATTGCTGCTTTTGCATCGCCAACGGTTGCTGTTAAAGGTAAAGTGACAGGATCCAAAATCATTCCTGCTTCTGCTCGTTTCACTTTTCGAACTTTCGCAGCTTGTTGCTCGATGGACATATTTTTATGCAAAACGCCAATGCCGCCTTCTTGAGCCATCGCAATCGCCATCGAACTTTCGGTCACCGTATCCATTGCAGCAGAGGCAATTGGAACATTCAGCGTAATATTTCTGGAAAATTTAGATTGAATACTTACTTCGCGGGGTAAAACTTCAGAGTAGTTGGGAATCAGCAGAACATCATCGTAAGTTAAACCTTCGCCGATGATTTTTGTTGTGTGTGCTTTCATTGTTGCAATTTGTAGTTAAATTGCGTGCAAATATACAAAATTTAACGATACAAAATACGATGAATTAGCGGTTAAATTTTGATGGTTTTTCTATCCGAACCAAAAAATAAGAAACCATACAATAATAGGTTGCCAATTGGAAGAAAATATTAATGTAATTAAACATATCAATCGGTTCAATGAAATGATAAAACGAATAAAATACGTCAGAAATCACGATACACAAAGCCATAATCGAAAAATACAATGCCGCTTTTGAAGCTTCTGAAAAGAAATTAATCAATGAAAGCACCGTGAGAATCAGCAATGTAAATCCGTAAAACAAAAAGATAATGTAACGTTCTGTGGATTCCGGTTCAATTAAATCGATGATAGAAAATAAGACAAATAATAAGAAAATGACAATCAAAACTCCTAAAACAATATTAGAAAGCGAAAGTTTTTGCGGAACTAAATCATCAATTCCGAATTTAATCAGAATGCAATAACTAATAAAAAAGCAGAGAATTATCCATAAAACATCAAAATCAGGATCGAGTAAAACCAAAATATCACCCACAAAACAAGCTAACAACGAAACGGAAAACCACCAATTTATTCGCTTAAATCGATGTTGTAAATAATAAAAATAAATCGCCGGAATTACGATTGGTTTCGCAAATAATTCTAATTCCTGTAAATCGAAAAGTACGGCAATCACCACCAATAAACTGGATATGAGATACAGGTACAACGCCGGTTTTTGCTTATTCATCGACCAAATGTATAAAAACTTTTTGCAAGATGAGAAGCTATTCCGTCTTTCCGCTCCAATTTTGTTTGTTCCGGTTTGTTTTTCTACAAAATCGGGAGAGCTTCCGTTGGTTGCTTCCCGCTTTTAAGAAAAAACTAAACCGCAACTGCACAAAGATTTCCGCTGCAATACGGGCTAGGGAATTGTGCTGTTAAGGAATTATTCCTCAAATATTTCTATTTCCAAAGAAGAAATACGATTCAATTCATCAATCTTGAAATTTTTATATCCTAATTCAAGTTCATCACGTTCTTTAGTTCCTAACTTTCCATAATTTTTCTCTTTGAATTCTTCGAGAGTTGATTCTATTTTATTTTTTGTATTCGGGGCAAAGAACCGCCACTTTTACCAAACCCGTGTTACTGCTTCGATTTTTTTCTATAGCCCTGTCTTTCAGTCGATTATGCTTAAAAAACACGTTGACTTATTGATGTCGGCTTATTCATTCACTGAAATTTCTTTAATTAAGTCAACTATTTTGTTGTTACTAAACTGTGTCCTAAACTCAATTTTCACTTTGCCGTCAAAGAATTTTTCAGCGTGTTTAATCTTGAATTTTTCTTCGTCCCGTAGTCCGTCTTTGCTGTTTACATCTTTTGTCTCCACGATAAAGTTTAGCTTTTGCTCACCGTCTTTGAATTTTAAAACATAAGCAAAGTCAGGCGAATAGCTTTTTCCGCCAGCAACAGGAATTTTAATTGAGTTCTTTGGAATCTTAGTAAACACAATCACTTCCTTTATCTCGGTTTTGATGTTTGATTTTTCTAAGTCAGAATCGAAATACAGTTCATCAAAAAAGTAAGATTTGGCAACACCTTCATCTGAAAACAAAACGCCAACATCAGAAGCAGAAATCTCTTTTAGCACATTTCCTTTCTCGTCTGTTAGTTTGGTTGGGTGTATATTATTTGAAACTTTTTTATACTCAATGCTAAATTTATCAATAGCGTTTGCCATTAAGTAATGGTCAAAGTTTTGTTTGATGATTCTAAGCGTTGTTTGATTTAGGAATTTGTTTATGTCCGTTCCTGCATCAATGATTGATTGATGAAGTGTCTTGATGTTAATGTTCAGGATTTTTGAAAGTTCTTTCAGAAAATCGCTGTATTTCATTATTGAAATCGTTGCTGTCTTTCTGTTATAAACCGATTCAGGTTCGTTTGCAACTGCCTTGTTGTCCTTGATTTCAATTTTTGAAATTCTTTCGTTGATGCCGTCTGATGTGAAATTGTCTTTTTGTGCTTTTAAAAAGTCTGTAAACAGAGTTTTGAAACTTGCTTCATTGTCAAACTTGTATTCAAGAATTACTTTTTCATTTAGCTTTTCCCAAAGGTCTTTCAACTCTTGATATTTTTCTATTCTGACAACAACTCTCTTTTTTGGGTCTGTTGCTTTGCGAACTTTGTTAGAATTAACGCCTTCAAAAATTTTCGGGTAGTTTTGTTTAATAAAATCGAAACCACCTGTTTTAAATGAATTTGTTCTTGTAACAACATTGTTTGAATCTAAAACTTCTAAGAGTTCATCTTCGGTTGTTTCGTATAGTTCGCAAATTTTCTTAATCATTATATCAGAAAGTTTGTCAGGAACTATTTCTATTGATATTGCTCCAGATTTCTGATTGATTTCGTTTACAAGTTTGTCAACAAAATCACTTTCTGTGAAGTCAACAAAGTAGTTCAGATAAAATTGTTCGTCTTTTACACGGTTGCCATATTCGTTTACAGGCAAACGCAAACCACGCCCAACTTCTTGTAATTTTGAAATTTCACTGCCACTGCTTCGGAGTTTACAAATCTGAAAAACATTAGGATTGTCCCAACCTTCACGCAAAGTCCATTTAGAAAAAATAAAACGTCTTGGATTTTCTAAATCAAGCATTGCTTGTTTGTCGTGCAAAATTTCGTTAATCTCTTTTTCAATAGCTTCGTCTTTTTCTGTATTGTCTTTTGAGAAATAACCAGCGTGTGTAATGGAAAGGTCAAGCAAAGTTTTTTCAAGGTATGCTTTGTAAAAAACATCTTTTTCAGTTTTTAGCAGTTCCTTTATTTCTAATTCAATGTATTGTTCAACGGTTTTTCGGATATATCCGTCTTTGTTTCGGTATTCGTCTATGTTGTCAATAAAAAACAGCGTAAGCGGTTTTATTTTCACATCTCTTGTTAGCAATGATTTTTCGATTTCAAAATGGTGCTTGATTGCCTTTTGAATCATTGTTTCCTGCAACTTTTCAGCATACGAATAAGGGTTGATTTTATCACCCTTTTTCATTTCTAAACCATTGGATAAAACTACCGTGCTTTTATTTAAGTTTTCAATTACCAAATCCGACATTTCGGGATGAATCTTTTTTAGACTATCCTTTTTTGAAATTTTTACAGTTTTCTTCTTGTCGTTTTCTGTTAATTCAAAACTGGCTTCTGTGCCGTCAGAATCAATAAACTTTACTACTGCGTTTTTTCCACTGTCAAATTCTGTGATGTGCCCAATTACTCCTTTTACCAAATTTCTGTTGAATGAATCTACTGCGGTTAAAGTGTAAATTAAATTTTCATATCCTTGAAAAGTTGCACCATATCGTAAAATAAATTGGGGTTTCATTTTTTGAATGTTTTCCCAAGTTTTAGTGCTTGTTCCGAACTTGTGAGGCTCATCAATAATCATAAATGGCTTAGTGGCTCCAACTGCATCAAAAGGAACAGTGTATTTGTCAAAAAGTCCTTTGTCAAAACTCTTTTGCATTGTTTCAGAGTTAATCATACCTGCATTGATAATCATAACTTGAATACTGTTTTTTTCAAAATTACCTGCATTTACAAAACTTGTAACTGCTGGCGGTATGAAAGACTTTTTGCTTTTGTTATTTTTTAGACTTTCTACAATATGCAAGTGAAGCGTCTTTCCGTATTGCTCTTTGAAATGCTCACGGCTACTGTCCGATTTTAAAAAATCAATTGTGCCCGCTTTGATTGAAAGAGTAGGAACAACAACAATAAATTTAAAAATGCCGTAATTTTTATTGAGTTCAAAAATGGTTTTGGTATACGTGTAAGTTTTTCCTGTTCCAGTCTCCATCATTATATCAATGATGTTGCTGTTACGCTTTATTTTTTCATCTATACCGTTACTTTCTTGAACGGCTCTTAAATTTTGTGGGTAAGCCCAATCGCTTAAAAAATCAAATGCAGGATTGATGAAGTTTTTATCTGCTTCTGCTGGCTGAACAAAACTAATATTCTCAAACACGGCAATAGAACTTTCTACAGCGTGAGATTGATGATTCAGATTCTTTTCAAAATTAAATCCTTTCATATTAATATCTTGTTATAAAGTCAATATCAATATTTTTCTTATTGGCGTATGACTTTACATTTTCAGAAAGTTCACGTAAATTTTTACTGTCAAAGTGATAACCAAATGTGATAATTGATGTAGGATTGAATTTCTTGTCTGAATCAATTTTTTCTAAAAGATTTTTCAGATTATCAGTCGTAAAACCTTTATTCATCAAATACAACTTACCGTTGCCATAATAAGCGGTGTAACCGCTTAAATCAACCATTTCTAATTCTTGTGTTAAAGCAATACCGTCATAAGTTTTCCAAGTTATAAGCAAGGCTTTAATATCATCTTCGGTGAGTTTACTTTCATCAAACAATTTTGTTTGATTATCCAATTCAGTCGATTCAAAATCGTAATCTTCCCAAATAGGTGTTGTTTCAAAAATTTTGAAACCAAGGTCTTGTTGTTTTAAAGATTTGATTTCGGCATTTAGTTGTTTGATTTTTTCTTCTTTATCATCTAAGTCTAATTTACTTTCAAGTTCTTTAATCTCTTTGATTTTTTCTGATTTTTTAGATTCTACACTTATTAAATGTTTTTTTGACGCTCTGATAATTCTTTCCTTAGTTATTTCATAAATAGTTGGGTTATCTATTTTTAGCTCATTTTTTACAAAATCAAAAGCATCTTTATCTTTTTTCGGGTCAATTGGTTCTGGTAATTGAGCTAAAATAAATTTTCTTTTTTCAATGTTTTCAACATTCAATTGCATCATTGCATCTGCCGTAGTTCCCGAACCTGCAAAAAAATCTAAAACAATGTCATCTGACGATGACCCAATTAATATTAAATCTTTAATGAGGTCAATCGGTTTTGGATTTGCAAAATATTTATCTCCAAGTAAACTTTTTATTTGAGCCGTTCCATTTCCACTACTGTATTCAGCTTTATAAAATATGGTTTTAGGCTTTTTAGAAGGCAAGTCACCTAAAGAAGGTCGTTGTTTTTTATAAATACCAATATTACCATTCCTTGAAACAATTATGTTGTTTGGCTCATTTTTGACTTTATCTTTACTCCATCGCCACGACATTTCTTGTTCATTTGTTATTGGATATATTGTTGTTAGTTCACCAGTAAACTTTTTTGGGGGATTATCATCTTCAGTAACATAAACTGTGTTATCAGAATCAATGAAAATTGGATAATATAAATTAGGTCTCTTTGCTCTTGGTGCATTTGTGCCTGTTGCTTTTAAATTAGCACCTTGCTTGTAAAAGCCAACTTCATCTTCTGTCCAATCTTCTAAATCATCATCACTTACGTTAAATTGATTAAGAGTTGTTTTAAATTTATTTTTAGAGTAAACAAGTGTGTATTCGTGAGTTCCTGCAAAACCAAATTCATCATTATTTCCCTTTAAGTTCATTATTGTAGGCAATTGTGCTACGAAATTTTCTTCTCCAAAAATTTCATTATCTAATAACATTTTTAAAGTAGCAACTTCACTATCATCAATTGAAATAAAAATAACTCCATCATCTTTAAGAAGTTGTTTTGCTATGTATAAGCGTGGATACATAAATGTAAGCCAAGCCGAATGGCTGTTACTTTTTTGTTGAGTAAAATCTAAAATCCGTTTTGCTTTTTCTTCGTCAACCCCAATAAGTTGTTGTAATTCTTTTACTGTAAATTTTCTGTCGTCTTTATATAAAAAACCATCGCCACCTGTATTGTAAGGTGGGTCAATATAAATCATTTTTACTTGTTCGTAGTAGGTGTTGGAAAGATGTTTTAAGACTTCTAAGTTGTCGCCTTTAATAAGTAAGTTTTCTGAATTTGCGTTTTCTGGTTTACTGTTGTGGGTTTCGTCTGCTTTTAGCAAAGTTGTTGCAGGGTCGCTTGCCAAAAGTCTTGCATACGATTTTCCAAGCCAGTCTAATCCATAACTTTCCGTTGAAAAGTTGATTTCCTTTTCAGTTAGGTTGTTTTTGAATTTTTCTAATTGAAAATTTCCGTCTTTGTCAAAGCATTGAGGAAAGTTTATTTTCAATGCTTCCAAATCTTTGTTCGGCACTTTTATGTCGGTCGTAATTTTTTGTTCTTTACTCATTAGATCTCCTTTTAATGTCGTTGTCAGTCAATAGGTCTTTTACGTTCACGCCAAGTATTTTGGCTATGTCGTAAAGCACTTCAATACGTGGTTGCTGTCTGTTTTGCACATAGGCGTTAACCATATTGTAGCTTTTGCCCAATTGTTCGGCAAGCCAAGTTTGCTTAATTCCTTTTTCGTCCAGCACTTCTTTTATTCTGTTCATTTGTTCAAATGATGTCAAGTCGCAAATATAGTTTTAAAATATTTTATATCTCATTTTGCAAGATAAAAAGCAATCAGAAAATTTTCAACATTCTTGTCCGTGCGTTGGCAAAAAATAGCTCTTTTGTTTTTTTGAGCGTTGGCTTTTTACTCTGAGCAATAACTAATAAAGATCATCAAATTGTATAAAATTTGATGAAATTGTTTCATACCAATTTAAACAATTTCAATTCTAATCAAACTTTCATTTATTGCTAATTCCCAATCATCCCCAAAAAATCCTCTTCACTAATAATTGCAATTTTTAATTGATTGGCTTTTTCCAATTTTGCCGGACCCATATTTTCTCCGGCAACCACGTAATCCGTTTTGGTAGAAATGGAACTTCCTACTTTTCCGCCATTATCTTCGATGGCTTTCTTTAAATCATCACGAGAAAATTTTTCAAAAACACCGGAAACTACGAACGTTTTTCCGGCAAACTTATCACTTACTTGTGTGTTTTTTTCAACTAATTCAAACTGAATTCCAACCGCTTTTAAACGTTCTATGGTTATTCTATTTTCAATATTCTCAAAAAATTCAATGACACTTTGGGCTATTTTATCACCAATTTCATCTACTAAAATCAAATCCATCAAACTGGCATTCGCAATAGCATCAATATTTTTATAATGTTTCGCTAACTTTTTAGCAACTGTTTCGCCTACATACCGAATTCCCAACGCATACAAAACCCGTTCAAACGGAACTTCTTTTGATTTTTCGATTCCGTTGATTAAATTCTCGGCACTTTTTTGAGCCATTCGTTCCAACGGAAGAATTTGTTCGATTTTTAAATCATACAGATCCGCATAATTTTTCACTAAACCATTTTGATAAAGCAACGCAACCGTTTCGCCGCCCAACCCTTCAATATCCATCGCTTTTCGGGTAATATAGTGCTGAATTCGACCAACAATCTGTGGCGGACAACCATAAAAATTCGGACAATAATGATTGGCTTCGCCTTCTTTTCGCTCTAAAGCAGTTTGGCATTCGGGACAATTAGTAATGTAAACCGTTGGAAAAGATTCGTTTCCTCTTTCGGCAACGGCAATAATTTTCGGAATAATTTCGCCTCCTTTTTCAACAAAAACTTTATCGCCAATGCGAATATCTAATTTTTCAATTTGATCGGCGTTGTGCAACGAAGCTCTTTTCACAATCGTTCCCGCCAATTGAACCGGCTCTAAATTCGCCACCGGAGTAATCGCTCCCGTTCTTCCCACTTGATAGGAAATAGAATTTAATCGGGTGGAAACTTGCTCCGATTTGAATTTATAAGCCATTGCCCAACGAGGCGATTTGGCCGTATAACCCAATTCGTCCTGGTGTTGAAGACTGTTTACTTTGATTACTACACCATCTGTTTCATACGGTAAATCGTGTCGATGAACGTCCCAATAGGTGATGAATTCCAACACTTCTTGCATATTTTTGGCTAATTTGGCTTGATTTGGCACTTTAAAACCCCATTTTCGGGCTGTTTCCAAACCTTCAAATTGTGTTTTGAACGGAAGATTATTTCCCACAATAAAATACAACAAACAATCCAACGGACGTTTGGCGACTTCGGCACTGTTTTGTAATTTTAAACTTCCGGAAGCTGTGTTTCTTGGGTTGGAATAAGGTGTTTCACCAATTTCAATTAACTCTTGATTCATTTTTTCAAAACCGGAAAAAGGCAAAATAATTTCACCACGAATATCAAATTTTGGCGGATAATTTCCTTTTAATTGCAGTGGAATGGAACGAATGGTTTTTACATTATTTGTCACCTCATCACCTTGAAAACCATCTCCACGCGTCACGGCTTTTTTTAATTTTCCGTTTTCGTAAGTAATGCTGATGGAAGCTCCGTCATATTTTAATTCACACGTATATTCCAAATCAACATTTCCTAATATTTTTTGAATTCTGATTTCCCAATCCATTAAATCTTCGGTTGAATACGAATTATCCAATGAATACATTCGATGTTCGTGAGCAACGGTAGTAAAATTTTTAGTAATACTTCCTCCTACTCGTTGCGTTGGCGAATTTTCATCAAAAAACTCAGGATGTTGGGTTTCTAAATCTTGTAATTTTTTCAGTAATTGATCAAATTCAAAATCGGAAATAGTGGGTTTATCCAACACATAATAGTTGTGGTTGTGCTGATTAAGTTCGTTTCGTAAGGCTTCAATTATACTCTTATCATCCATAATTACAAAAAAGAATTTGCTTTGTTTTTAGCTCGTCTAAAGTAGCAATTCTAAATTAATTTTTTTCAATTTAAATAAAAAAACCACTCGTTGCGGAGTGGTTTTCGGGAAATGTTCGGAGGTAATTATTTTTGGATAATAATAAAATCGGATCTTCGGTTGGCAAAATGCTCATATTCAGAACATTTTACACCGTTACTACATTTGTTTTTTAATCGGCTTTCGCCAAATCCTACCGCACTTTCAATGCGGGAAGGGTCAATTCCTTTGGAAAGAATATAGGTTTGAGTGGATTTTGCACGAGCATCAGACAATTTCATATTATACGCGTCACTTCCTCTGGAATCGGTGTGTGATTCGATTTTGATTTTTACTAATGGGAATTTTTCCATCACAAAAACTACTTTATCTAATTCAATTTCCGATTCTTTTCGGATGGTTGCTTTGTCGTAATCAAAGAAAATTGGGTTGATGCTGATTTTTTCAATTCCGTCTTCTTTTACAATTAAATCGTCGTAATTACTGAGTTCAAAATTAACATCTTTCGTTTCAATTGCATCCTCTTTGGTAGTTTCCATTTCCTTTTGCTCACTGCTGTGATTTTCTTTGGAAGCCTTTATTCTAATGGCTTTTCCGCAAGGAACTTTAACCAAATAATCCCCTGCAGAATTGGTTTGTACTTCTGTAATTAAATCATCAAATGCATCATACACCTGAATAATGGCTTGATCAATCGCTAATTTTGATTTTGTATTAATTACTTTTCCGGAAATTAACTGACTACATTCATGTTTAGATTTTGTAAAATAATAAATGTCATCGCATCCTTTTCCTTGTGCTCGGTTGGAGGAAACGTAGCCAAATTTTTCTTCTTCATCTAAAATAAAAGCAAAATCATCTTTATTGCTGTTGATGGGAGAACCCAAATTTCGTGGGTCTGAAAACTTCAAAGCTCCAAAAAATTTGCTTTCATAGATATCTAAATCGCCCCAGCCATAATGTCCATCTGACGAAAAGTAAAGTGTTCCGTTTCTGAAAAAAGGAAACATTTCATTTCCGATGGTGTTGATAGTTGGTCCTAAATTTTGAGGCGAACCCATTGTTCCGTCTTCGGCAATTTGAACCACATATAAGTCGGTTTCGCCATATCCGCCGGGCATATCGGAAGCAAAAAACAACCATCTACCGTCTTCGCTTAAGGAAGGATGACCAACAGAATATTTTTTACTATTGAAAAAAACACTTTCTGATTTGACCAATTTTTCTCCTTCTAATGTCCCTTTTATGATTTGAAAATTGTTGGTTCTAGTCTCATCAATTACCGGTTTTTTCTTTTTTACGATGTTGGTGGTAAAAAAGACAGTTTTTAAATCCGGTGTAAACGTTGCGGTAGCTTCATGGTATTTGGTCATGATGTCTTGCAAAAAAATGGATTCGTTGAATAGACTTCCATCGGCCATATTTCGTTCCGCAACATATAAATCCAAGAAGGGTTGTTTATTCCATGAATACAATTTTTGATTGAATTTTGTAGTATCACGACTGGATGTAAACACCACTTTTTCACCATAAAAAGCAACTCCAAAATCGGCTTTAGTTGAATTAATATCTAAATTTTTAACAGCATACAATGGTTTTGTATTAGCTAAGCTATCCATTTGTTTTTTCTGCTTCACATACCGTTGAATTTCTTTTTGGTCTCCTTTTTTGTTGAGAAATTCTTTGGTTAACTTATCTGCCATATCATAATCTGTGACACCTTTCATGGATTGAATGTACCGCAGAAAATAAATATCTGTCATATTTTGACCTTGCACATCATAGAGTTTTTGATACCATTTTAAAGCATTTCGATTATCATCAATAAAATAATAGGAATCCGCCACATTTCTAATCGTTTGTGTGGAGGGTTTTTCTACATTTTGAAGATATTCTTCATACATTTTAGCCGCATCCACATACGCATAAGTACTAAAAAGTTGATCGGCTTTTTTTAATTTTGATTGTGCAAAAGTGAACGTTACACAACATAAAAAACTAAGTATATATAGGTTTTTCATACGCTTGGGATTTAGAAAAATCGTGGTGATTTAATTTGTTTTGGACTTTTTTGCAATTGATACCTTAGGATAAATTCATGTGATCCGTCGTTGTACTTATTAAGCTCAGTTACACTGTAATCAAAAGCATATCCGATAAAAAAATTGTTCGATATTTGAAAACCAAACAAAGCACTCACAGAATCATCCCAACGGTGCGATGCTCCAACTGTAAACTTTTCCTGAATTAAGAAATTTGCCGAAATATCATACGTAATGGGAGCTCCACTAACTGCTTTCGCTAAAAACGCAGGTTTGAATTTCAGGTTATCCGATAAATCGAAAACATATCCTCCTATCAAATAATAATGAAGTCTTTCTGAAACAACAGATTCTTGGATGTCATCATAATAATCACCTCGAATAAAACTTGGCACAGAAGTTCCTAAATACCATTTTTCGGTATGCAAAAACAGTCCGGCTCCTAAGGATGGATTTATTTTATTGTCAATGTTATTGTTTAAAAGAGCATCAACAGGATCATAATATTGACCTTTTGTCCAGTCTATATTCATCATTCTGGCTCCGGCTTTTAAACCAAAAGCAAGCTTAGTTCGTTGTGATAAGGCTATGGTATATGAAAAATTAGCATCCATGTAGAGTTCTCGGGAAGGCCCTAGTTTATCATTAACAATGCTTAATCCTAACCCCACATTTTCGTTTCGTAAAGGAGAATGAATTGTAAAAGCCTGTGTTTCAGGAGCACCATCTATTCCTGTCCATTGCGAACGATGTAGAAGAACAGCTTCCAATGCTCCGGTTGAACCGGCATAAGCCGAATTTACTGTCATGGCATTATACATGTATTGCGTATACCCCGGGTCTTGTTGTGCAGTACAAACGATTGTGAAAAATAATCCAAGTAATGCTATGTACGTTTCTTTTATATATAGTTTCATAATTTTAATTTTTAATTAATTAAGCAGATGTGAATTAGATTAACAGAATTATCGTATGAATGATAGCCATCCTGTTTTTACTATTCCATCTTCACCAATATCAAGAACGTAGTAGTAAGTACCCCCGGTAATTTTTCATCTCTGGTTACTACACCGGAAACGTTTGCTGTTCCATCCCAATTGTTGTTATATCCGTTTTGAGAGAAAACTAATCTGCCGTAACGGTTGTAAACTTCTAGTTTGTTGTTTGGGAAATTTTCGATACAATCAATTCGGAATGTTTCATTTGCTCCATCTCCATTTGGACTAAATTCGTTGTAAACAATTAGACATAAAGGCTCAACTTCTGCAGAGGCAAAGTTATTATCTGGATCTAAATCAATTGGGTTTGAAATGTCTATAAATGCTGTGTTGAGATAATCTCCGGAAGAAAGCACCTCAACAGTTATGACAAGTGTGGCACTTTGATTGCCGTTTAATAAAGGAATAGTCCAAATTCCACTTACATTGCTATAAGTTCCAAGGGAAGCAGTAGCACTTACGAAAGAATATCCAGAAGGAATAACTTCGCTCACAATTACATCTTGAAAATTACCTGATCCTACATTACTTACTGTAATTGTAAAATTCACATTTTGACCAATTGTTGGTGTTGGATTATCAACTGTTTTGGTAATTGTTATGTCTGAACAAGTGATGATTGAAATCGTCATGCTTGCTGAATTTGTTCCGCTACAATCATCTGAATAAGTTACGCTAACATTTCCGGTTGAAATAGCCGTCCATGAAACCGTTACAAAATTATCTGTGGATTGTCCGCCCGAAACGATTGTTCCGTTCAAAACCGTCCAATTATAATTAGACATTCCTGAATTTGTGGTATAAGTCACTTCTTCAAATACACAAGCCGATTCTCCTCCACCTTGAATAAAAGCGGCTTCACTTGACGAAAATGAAACGGTAATGGCTAATCGAATGGAACTTTCACAACCTGAAATTGGGTCAACCAATGCCGCATAATAAGTTCCTGCTGTTAATGGAGTTGTGATGTTTAAAGCTGTTCCTCCGGTTAGAGAATTATACCAAATTACACCAATTTCATTCACTTGAATGGAGGCGATTGTTGGATTATCAACAGAGCAAAAATCTTGGGCGTTGTTGGTAGTTGTTGGTGTTGGCCCATCGGAAACAGTAACTGTAACTGCTAATCGGATTGAACTTTCACAAGCCACTATTCCATCAAAAGAAGCATAGTAAATTGCCCCACCTACTAATGCTTCCGATGATGAAAGAACAGTTCCTCCGGTTGGGGAAGCATACCAAATGATATTGGATTCATTCACTTGAATATCTGCTACCGTTGGATTATCTATCAAACAAAAATCTTGTGTGGAATCGTTTGTTGTTGGTGTAGCGGAATCGATTATGTTAACGGTTATCGCTACTCTTTCAAAACTTTCACAACCTGAATTTGCTAAAAATGCTGCATAATAGATTGCTCCATCAACTAAGACGGTTGTTAGAGATAAAGCAGTTCCACCAGATGGAGAATCATACCAAACAATCGTTGATTCATTTACTTGAATATCGGCAACAGTTGGGTTATCTATCAAACAAAAATCTTGCATTGTATTGTTTGTTGTTGGTGCAGATGGATCATCAATCGTAATAGTAATTGCTAATCGAATTGTACTTTCACAACCACTTATTACATCAAAAAGTGCAGCGTAATAAATTCCTCCGTTCACTAAAGAGGTTGAAGAATCTAAAGCAGTTCCATTGGTTGGAGTTGCATACCAAACAATATTTGTTTCATTCACTTGGATGTCTGCAATGGTTGGATTATTTATTAAACAGAACGTTTGATTGACATTATTCGTTGTTGGGGTTGGAAGGTCAGTAATGGTGACAGAAACAGCCAGTCGAACAGAACTTTCACATCCGGTAATAGCATCCGTTAAGGAAGCATAATAGGTTGTGTTATTCACTAAATTATCTGTTAAAGCAAGAGCAGTTCCTTCCGTAGGGAAATCATACCAAGTAATAGTTGGTTCATTTACTTGAATGTCTCCAATCGTTGGATTATCCGTTAAACAGAAATCCTGCATAGTATCATTTGTGGAAGGTGTTTCTGTATCATTTAATGTTACTGTTATGGCTAATCGAATGGAACTTTCACATCCTGTTGCCGCATCGGTTAAAGAAGCATAGTAAGTCGCTCCGTCAACTAAACTGCTCATCACATCCAAAGCTTCTCCGCCTGTTGGAGCACTATACCAAACCACATCGGCTTCGTTTACTTGAATATCACCAATAAAAGGATTATCAGAAATACAAAAATCTTGTGTTGAATCGGTTGTGGTTGGCGTTGAAGCATCATTTACAGTTACGGTTATTGCTAATCGAACGCTGCTTTCGCAACCGGTTGAAGCATCAAAAGCAGCATAATAAATTGAACCAGAAACCAATGGCGTACTGGATGGTAAAAGGATTCCTCCTACGGCAAGATCATACCAAACTATGTTTGTTTCATTAATTTGGATCGAAGCAAGGGTTGGATTATCGGCTAAACAAAAACTTTGATCAGTATTATTGGTCGTGGGTGTTCCCGAATCATTTACAGTAACAATTACAGGTTTGAAATCTCCTGTTTGATTTAAACAGGTTGCATCGGTTGACATTCCAACATAATATGTGTAAGGACTGTTAGCATCGGTTAAACCGGAAATAGTAAGTTGTCCGTTTGGTAAAAATGTAAAAGTGGCACCATCAACTACTAATCCGTCTGTAATTGGTTGCGAATTATCATTGGAAAAGAACCAAAAAAATTGAGGATTTAATTGTGATGATGAAGGTGTTAAAACTGCATCAGTATTTGCACAAACTAAAACATCACTCACATTTATGTCAGCTTCAGTTGAAGAAGGTAAAATAGTTAATGAAACAGTCATTCTATCCGCCTCTAACGTTTGACAATACTCATCCGAACTTAATCCGACAGAATAAGTATAATTTCCAGCTGCTAAATTTGGAATAACTAATGTGGCTGAACTTTCATTTGGAATTAAAACCGTATTTGTTCCATCAAAAACATACCAGTAAAAAATTGGGTTAGTGATTGTCAGTGAATTATTTAATTCAGCTTCTAACGTAATTGAACCCACATCGCTACACAACGTAGTTTCACTTGATCCATTAATTAATACTTGTGAAATGGAATTGGCAGGAGCATTTTCACCAACCACTACAGTTACGACTCCTCTTTCATAAGCCGGACAACCGAAGCGAATGGGTTGAATATAATAAGTATAAGTTCCTGATGGTAATGTTGACGGAACAGTATAGGCACTTCCTGTTGACACAATATTACCATCAATAGGAGCGTCATACCAAATAAAAGTAGCACATTCTATTGGATTTACAGATAATCTAACAATATCATTCTGACAAACTTCAATAGTATTGTTCACATCTGCCCCAATAACAGAAGTATCAGCCACTCTTTTTACATAATGAATTCGTAAAATATCTAAAACAGAAGCAACACCACCAAGTCTGATTTTTATTTTATCATAAACTTGTGTTTGCGGACTCACGATCATTACAGCTTCTGTTCCTCCGTTTAAAAGTGTTAAGCTCAATAACGTTGATTCATTATCTAACGGTAATCCAATTGGAGAATCGCCTAAATACATTTGTATGGTAAAACCAGTTAGCAAATTCATACTTAAAACAGTGGAAGGATTTGACAGAACTATATGAAGTGAATCTCCTTGTAAAGTAGGTGTTCTAAATTCTACTGTTAATTCTGCTGCTGCCAAAATCCCCGCTCCACTAAACATGGTAGCATACGTAGCTTCATCATCATCAATCGAATTTAATGCATCCGAAACACCAACTGTTGCTGTTGCCACACCAACTCCTAAATCAAGTGCTCCAAAAAAGACATCCTTTATATTATTTGGGCTACAAACCAGTTGTGTAACCTGTTTATCATAATACGCTTCGTAAACTTTTACATTTTGAGCAATACTGAGCAATGAACCCACAATTATTCTAACACCATCGTAATCCTTTGGACCAGTATTATCCGAAGGAATAAAAGAATATTCAAAAACATTTTGACCAGACAACAAATTTAAAAGCGAACCTGAAATAGGTTGCAAAACACCTATTTCAATTGGTATTCCTTGTGCATTTCTTTTTGTTCCAATAACAGAATAAGCTCCGGCTAGAATTAATCCACTATATTCTGAACCCAATTTTAACTTAACAGGCGTTCCTGCAGAAATGGTTTCATTCCATTGCAATGTTTGCCATGTCGTTCCGACACCTAACAACCCTAGACCGGTAACCATTGTTGAAAAGGTTTGTGGATTTCCATCAACAGCTTGACTTGCATTAGCTACACCACCCGTCAAAATTGAACTCCAATTTTGTGTATTTGCATAAACTCTTTCGGTTAATAATGCACACTCATTTGGATTAGTTACTGTTAGGAAAATTGTTCTGCTCACAAAACAATTTCCTATTGTTGCAACGGCAGTATAAGTATAGAAGCCAATTGTATCAAACGGACCAACCGTTGTTGAGTTTACTTGATTTCCATCTGAATCAAACCAAACAACTGTTCCGGTTGAAGTAGCTTGCAAACTAAAAGTGTTACCCTGAGCAACCACATAATGTGTTCCTGAAACTTCTAACGTTGGAACAGGATTAATGGTAACAGCTACTTGTTCAATAGATGAAGAACAAACCTCGCTGAGACTAGTTGACTGAATAAAGTAGATTCCGCTTGTTGTAATTGAAGAAGCTTGTTCTTCTGTTATCGGATTCGAATCAGCATCAAAAAATTTATATTGTATATCGGCAGAATTATCAAAATTAAGAATCGCATCACGAAGATTCACGCTTCCGCATCCTTCAATTGTTGAAGAAACTTGTAGAATTAAAGAAGAATAATAATTAACGGTTACTTGTTTTAAGGTGTTGATTTCATTTTCACATAGACCATCAACCGTAATCGAAATGTAATAGTTGTACGGTGAATCGATTTCATTTAAACCGGAAATAGATAACTCGCCGGTTGTCTCATTTTTTACATACGTAACACCAGCATCGCCTGAAAAACCGGTGGTAATTTCTTGTGTTTTTAATTGATCTTTATAGTATTTAAAAACGGCTCCCCCAATTGATGACGAAGGAGAAAGCATAATCACACCATTACAAGCAACAAGTTCATCAGGAATTGTTATGTCGGATGCTAATGGTAAATTGACAACCACAACATCCACTTTTAATCGGATGGATTCTTCGGGACAACCAATTCTTTTTGAAGAAACATAAAAAGAAGTGTTTGAATTTAAAACAGGTGTTACAAATACTTCACCGGATGCTGTGGTGGCTAAAATTGTTCCTCCGGTGGGTTGGCTGTACCAGTTTAATTCGGTTCCCACGCCGGTTTCAGCAATTAATGGTGCTGTTGAACCGGCACAAATTTTCGCATTTAAAGAGAATTCATCCGTAATTACCGGTGGTGCCGGAGTACGAATAACATCATATAAATCAAGACTTTGTGTGAGTTGTACATTTAATAATGAATTGTATCGAACGGTTATTCTGTTCACTGTTGCATTAGGAGCAAACGGAATTCTTGCTACTTGATTACCTTGTAGCAAAGTGAGTAAATCTAAATTTAAAAGTGAATTTAAATTGACGGTTTGCACCACAGTTGGTCCGTTAGACGCAATGATTTGAATGTTGTTGGCAACACCTAAAGCAAGTAGTGAAGGATCAACTCGCATTCTAATATAAAATCGATCGGTGGGTTCTGAGAGACCATCAAAATAAACTGTTTGTTCGATAGAAGCAGCAACAGCCAAAATTCCTAAACTAAGTCTGGAATAATTGTTTTGATTAGCATCCAATACAAAATGAGGATTTGCTACTCCTGCTCCACCCAAACCTAATAAATCAAGATTTAAGCCCGAACCTTCAAAAGAAGTGTAACTCGCTCCGCCACAAACATCCGGAGTACCAATGTAATAAACACCAAAAACATCCAACCGTTTTGTATTATTGAGTCCAACTAATGAACCAACTCGATTGGTTAATCGGATTCTGTCATAGGATTGATTAGGTGTAATAGCTATAAAATAATCGTTGTCTTTATTCACTACAATCCGTAATCTGTTTGTTGAAAACTGACTGATGATTTGACTATTTCCTTCTAAAACGACTGAACCACCGTTTTTAGCTTGAACTGTAAATTCTTGATTTCCGATTAAAATACCGCCTACAACATCCGATAATAATCCGCCAAGGCTACCTCCTAATAAAGCGGGTAGTAAATTGTCGTCGGTTTGAATTTTTACGAATGAAGTGGTGTTTGCCGGTAATGTAGATGGAAATTGAATTTCCAAATGACCGGAATAAGCTCCTATTCCCAAGGCTATTCCTGAACTGGCTCTTACTCTGGCTCGCGTGGTTAAATTTCCATCAATTGAATTATTTGAAAAATCAACATTGCTTTGACTTGAAATAGTTGTTGCAAATTCGGGGACAGATTGAGCATGAATCCCATGTTGAAAAGCTATGTAGGTTATAAAAAGTAAAACATACTTTAAACCTGCTTTTCTTTGAAAAGTAGTAGTAAATTGCATAAGCGTTTAAAATTTAGTTAATATTAAATTTGGGGTTGATAACAAATTTTTATAAACTGCTTTGTGGTATTTGGTCTTTTTAGTTGAAAATTGGGAGTGGAATACTCTGATAATTTGTAGGCATTGAAAAGTAAATTATTGCTAGGGTTTTTGAAATTTACAGAATTTAATTATAATAGTTTTCTATGTGTTTTTTTATAATACAAACTTGTTAATTTCCCTGTTTTATATCATTAATTTTTATCATTTTTATTAATTTATTAATTTATTAAGAAACATTGTAAAATGAATCTGCTTAAAATTAATCAGATTTGATATGCTTATTTTACGGAAAAAATGGCTTTTTTTTACGGTTTTTTAGAAGTGTTTAACCGTGTTTTATAATAATCAAAACAAACCAAATGAATTTAAATTATTGATTTTCAATTATTTAAAAAATATATTAATAATTTTATCACCTTAAAATCATGAAATTGTTAAATTTATAATAGGCTAAAAAGTAAACAAAAATTGAAAATTATGAAATAAAAACCTGCAAAACAGTTCCGTTCCCTGGTGAAGATTTTAGTTTAATAACACCATTAATTAATGATACACGTTCACGAATATTATGAATTCCGATTCCGTTTAATTTTTTTGAAATTTTAAACCCTTTGCCATCATCTTTTATTTCTAAATAAAGTTGACTGTTTTCAGTTTTTGATAGTAAAACTTCACAAGTTTTTGCTTCTGCATGTTTGTGTACATTAGACAAGGATTCTTGTATAATTCGGTAGATATTTATTTTATTGATATTTTCAATTTCATTCCATACTTCTGCATCAGAGCATTTAAAATAAAAATGCGTTAAGCCTAGTGAATTTGTGTCTTCTACTAAAGTTTGAATCAAATCAGTAAAATCATTGCTATTAAATAGAGTATTTCGTTTTAAATCATGAGAAAGCGATCGAATTTCATTTTCAATTTCCTGTAAATTAAAAATGTAGCCTTTTCGTTTTTCTACTATTTCCTCGGTGTTTTTATTATTAAAAAAACCCAAATTCATTCGAACACTATACAAACGATTCATAATACCATCATGAAGTTCTTTGGCAATGATCGACTTTTCTTGTTCTTTTGCTAATACAATTCTTTCTTGTTGTTTATTTAATAAATCATTCAATTCTTCATTCGCTAATGTTTGATGTTTTAAGTAATAAAGTTCTTTGTTTTTAGAGTGAATATATCTTATGATAAGCAGAATAAACAATACTAAAACTATGATTCCGGCAACTAAGATAATACGTTCATTGTATTTAGTTAATGCTTTATTTTCATCCTGTAATGCTGAAGTTTCATATTCGATACGAGCAAATTTATTTCTGGTTTTGCGTTGTTGTTTAATTATACTGTCATTTACAGAAATGTATAAATTTTTATAATACAAATTGTTATCACTTATTTCAGAGAGCAATAATAATGATTTTAATAATTCATGCTGGTTACCAAACTCTCTTGAAATTTTATAAGCCTCTTTTAAATGTTCGTATGCTGTTGAAGTATCTTTAGTAAGCAGAAAAAACTCTCCTAAATGTATCTTTGTATAAATTATTCCGGTATTATCATTTAAACTATCTGAAATTTTTAATGACTCGTTTAACAAATCTTCAACTTCTCTAAAATCACCGCTTTTCATTTTAGAATAAGCCAAATTGCTCATAATAACTGCATAATAAGCCGGCCATTTCGTTTTATTTTCCTGATTTAATAAAGGTTTTAAAAGAGAAATTGATTTTTCATATTGTCCTTGAATATCGTATAAATTACAAATATTAATGACCGAAGCAATGTTATAATTATTGATTATATCTTTGTCTTTATTATTTTTTTTTAAAATATCTAATTCTCTTAAAGCCAAATTATGATAATGTAGTGCTTGCTCATAATTTTCTAATTTTTCAAGACAATTTCCCATCAATGTATAACAGGAATATTTGAGTTTATATTTATTAGATTTTTTTAAAACAAATAAAGCTTTAGACACTTCTATTTCACTTTCTAAATAATTTCCGGAATAAAATAAAACATACGCTTTGTTGAATTTCATTCTACCAACTCGTTCTGCATCGCCAATTAAGTCATAAACGTTTTCAGCTTTTAGATAGTAATAAAAGGCACTGTCTTTGTCAGTTTTTTCAAAAGTATCACCAATGTAATAATAGGATTTTGCCAATAAAGCGGAATCTTTAGCGGTTTTCGATAGGTTCAAAGCTTTCCGACTGTATTCGTAAGATTTCTGATTCAAAGAAAGATAGTAGAACTCTTCCGCTAGCACTAAAAATTCATTTATGGTAAGTGAATCATTTTCTTTGAGCGATAATAATTTCCCAACTGAATCAAGGTAAATCGCTTTTTCATTGTGATTTAAACCACTAAAATAGACCTCGTCAAAAAATTTTTGATTGAAAAAATTTTGATTAGTTGAATTATCATTTTTGCATCCTATTATTAAAAATAGTAAGAATAGAAGAAAAAATATGTTAGAATTCAAATTTAATTTATTGAGTTTAATTTAGTAAAAATAGAAAAAAAAGCCACACGATTGATGTGTAGCTTTTAAATAAATGTTGATTATCCTTTATCTTTTGGATTAATAGGATTTCCTTCGGCATCATAAATAATTTCTGTGGAAGAAACTCCATTATCTTGATTGTTTTCTTGAAAATCATCTGAGCTGCAAGAAATTAATAAACACATTGCACTCATTAGTCCGAAAATTGTAATTGTTGTCTTCATAATTTTGTTATTTTATTTCGTTAAATTTGAGGTCTAAGCTAGATAAATAACACAGCTTCATTTTACGGACTTTCCGTAATTTTACTTATATTTGACATAGATTTTAACTTATTCGATTTAAATAAATGTGGTTATGGAAAATAACAATACAATTCTTATAGTCGATGATCATCCGATGACAGTTGATAGCTATATCAATCTTTTAAGTGATGTAGATGGTTTAAGTAATGCTTGTTTTTTAAAATCTTTCAGTAGCCAAGACGCTTTTCAAAAGATTAATTTTTGCAATGCTCAAAATGGCAAAATTGATTTAACTCTTTTAGATATAAACCTTCCTCCTTTTGAAGAATATAATATTTTTAGCGGAATTGAATTAGGAAAATTAATCAAACTGCGATTTCCAGAATGTAAATTGATTTTTTTAACGATGCGAAGTGAGCCGCTTTTGGTTGATAAAGTCCTAAAAGATTTGTGTCCGGAAGGATTTATTTCGAAGAATGATATCAATTTTGAAACATTTCCGCAGATTTGTAAAAAAATTGTTGAAGGAGATTTTTATCGAAGTGAAACCATCATCAATTCGCAACGCGAACTTTTCAAACGAAATATCAATTGGGATGTTTATGATAGTCAAATTCTTCTTTTGATTGCTGATGGTGTAAAGACGATTAATATACCTGAATATGTACCGCTTTCAATGAGTTCTATTGAAAAAAGAAAAGCGAACATCAAAGCTCAACTCATTAACGGAGTTGGAAATGACAAAGAATTAATTCATTCTGCCAAAAGATTAGGCTTGATTTAATTACGAAGCTGGATTAACAATTTTATCAATTTGTTGGTATAATTGTCCGTCACTCAAAATTGCTCCTTGTTGGATAATGTCAAAAATAGCGGCATTTCGCTCGCCTTGGTATTCTTTTCGACCAACGTGAATATCGATTAAATCAGTAAACATATTTTTTACCATCCATTCCAAACCTTGTGAAGTCATAAAATCTACTTCGGGTTCCAATGTTTTCAAAACAATGGATTTGACTTCTTTTTCCAAACAATGAAACATAAAAATATGGTTTTTAGAAAAATGCTCTAAATAATTGGTTTGAGCTAAAACACCTTCCCAAATTAAATCTGAGAAAACGTCCAATTCTTGCTCGGCAATTTCAGGTTTATTGGTTTTAATTTCATCCCATTCTTTTTTATCAATGGATTGTGTAGCTAAAAAATTAGCAAATTCTTGATGAAGGGCTTCGAATTGTTCTTTGGTTAGTCTACTGTATTTCATTTTTCTCGCTTTTTATTGTCTCGCAAAGTCGCAAAGACGCAAATTTTTGATAACTTTAATTTTATTCTATTTCATTTTTATACATCGTCGAACTTTATTTCTCGCTTTTTTTTTCTCGCAAAGTCGCAGAGACGCAAAGTTTTAAAGTCACATATATTTTTGTTTTTTTTATTTAAAGACCATTTGCAATTCTGGTAATGCCGTTTTTAATTAATGGAACATTAAAATTCACTATTAAACCTAATTTACAATGTGTGATTTTTAAATAGGTCAAAAGTTGTTTTGGGGTAACTGTTGATAGTTGTTCGACTGATTTTAGTTCAACAATTACTTTTTCTTCTACAATTAAATCCGCTCTGAAACCAATATCCATAACCAATTCATCCCAATAAACCGGTAGTGCTTTTTGTCTTTCAACATTTAACCCTAATTTCGTTAACTCATAATATAAAATCTCTTCGTAAACACTTTCTAACAAACCGGGTCCTAGTTTTTTATGTATTTTAAAACATAAATCTACAATAATTGTGGCTATTTCGTTTTCTGTCATATTTATTTTTTCTTACTGGTAGTTTTTGTTTGTTTCTCGCATTTTTTTGTTTCTCGCAAAGACGCAAAGACGCAAAATAAATATTGCTGATAAAATCTTTTTTTAAACTTGCAGTTATAATGTCAAAACTAATAAATAAAATCTCTTCGTCTTTAAAACTTTGCGACTTTGCGACTTTGCGAGAAAAATAATATTCATCTTTGTACGAAACAAATTATTCATTATCTAGTCAAAATGTTGACATCTCAAAAACTTTGCGTCTCTGCGTCTTTGCGAGGAACTTAATACAACGTTGTGAGAAACAAAATTTAACCGATAACATCTAGCTTAGCAAACCGCAGCAACAACTTTTTTATCCCACCCACATCAAATTTAATCTCGGCTTTTTTATCGGCTCCTACTCCTTCGAGGTTTAAAACTTGCCCTTTACCGAATCGTTCGTGCATTACGATGTTACCGGGAACTAAACCAGAATCAAATAAATTATTCCCTGATGGTGCGTTACCGGAAACGGGTTTTAATTTTCTAATTGTTGACGAAGGTTCTTCGCCATATTTTTTGGGTGGCGTTCCATTAGTTGGTTTCGCCAATCGCAATCTTGATTTGTCCACATCGCCAAAAATATCATTGTCAATCATTGGTTTGTAGCGATAACCGGTTTCTACTGCACTGATATATTCTAAATAGCGATCGTCAATTTCTTCGATAAAACGAGAAGGTTCGCTGTCCATTAATTTTCCCCAACGATAACGAGATTGAGCATAGGTTAAATAGGCTTGATGTTCAGCTCGGGTTAATGCGACATAAAACAAACGTCGTTCTTCTTCCAATTCGCTACGTGTATTTAAACTCATTGCACTTGGAAACAAATCCTCTTCCATTCCAACGACAAAAACGGTTGGAAATTCTAATCCTTTGGCTAAGTGAATGGTCATTAAAGCTACTCGATCATCGTCGCCGGTATCTTTGTCTAAATCGGTTGCTAAGGCTACATCTTCTAAAAATTCTGATAATGCTCCTCGTGCTCCATCAATTTCTTTTTGTCCTTCGATGAAGTCTTTGATACCGTTGAGTAATTCTTCGATGTTTTCAATTCTCGCAATTCCTTCCGGAGTTCCGTCTTTTTTGAGTTCTTGCACCAAACCGGTTTTTTTAGAAACGTGATCGGCAAGAAAAAAAGCATCTTGGTTTTCGTTGATGACTTGAAAACTTTTAATCATCATCACAAAATCTTCCAGTTTTCGTTTGGTTCCGGAATTGAGTTTGAGGTCAATTTTATCAATATTTTCCATTACTTCAAAAATGGAACGCTTGTAATGATTGGCTGCAACAGTTAATTTTTCTATCGTACTGTCACCAATTCCACGAGCAGGATAATTGATTACTCGCACCAATGCTTCTTCATCTTTTGGATTAATAACCAATCGTAAATAACACAAAACATCTTTGATTTCTTTACGTTGGTAAAAGGATAATCCGCCGTAAATTCGGTATGGAATGTCACGTTTTCGCAACGCATCTTCCATCGCACGGGATTGAGCATTGGTTCGATATAAAATAGCGAATTCACCGTTTTTCATTTGGTTTCGCATTTTTTCATCGAAGATTGTTGAAGCGACGAATCGACCTTCTTCACCATCTGTAATGCTGCGATTGACTTTTATTTTTGGACCGTCTTGATTGTGCGTCCAAACGACTTTGTCCAATTTGGTTTTATTTTTATCGATGATGGAATTCGCTGCTTCGACAATATTTTTAGTCGAACGATAATTTTGCTCTAAGCGAAATAATTGCACATCAGCATAATCTTTCTGGAAATTCAGAATGTTGTTGATGTTGGCTCCACGAAACGCATAAATACTTTGAGCATCATCACCCACCACACAAATATTTTGAAAACGATCAGACAATGCTCGAACGATTAAATACTGTGAGTGGTTGGTATCTTGGTACTCATCCACCAAAATATAGCGAAAACGATCTTGGTATTTGGCCAACACATCCGGAAAACGATTCAGTAATTCGTTGGTTTTTAATAACAAATCATCAAAATCCATTGCTCCCGATTTGAAACAGCGTTCTACATAATTGTTGTAGATTTCACCTATTCGTGGTTTTTTGCTCATCGCATCTTGTTCCATCAATTCCGGATTATTGAAATAGGCTTTTACGGTGATTAATGAATTTTTATAGGATGAAATTCGGCTAAAAACTTGTTTTGGTTTGTAAATATCTTTGTCCAGTTGCATTTCTTTGATGATGGCTCCGATTAAGCGAACACTATCCTGAGCATCATAAATGGTGAAATTGCTTGGATAACCTAATTTTTCAGCTTCAATACGAAGAATTTTAGCAAAAACGGAATGAAACGTTCCCATCCAAAGGTTCTTAGCTTCGTTGCTGCCCACGATATCGGAGATACGTTTCTTCATTTCGCGAGCCGCTTTGTTGGTAAACGTGAGCGATAAAATGTTGAACGCATCAACTCCAAGGCTCATTAAATAGGCAATTCGCATCGTGAGCACACGTGTTTTTCCTGATCCTGCACCGGCGATCACAATCATTGGTCCGTCTTTTTGTAGCACGGGTGCACGTTGAGCTTCGTTGAGTTGATTTATATATTCTTGTATCATAGTTTTTTTAGCAAAGCTCAAAAATAAGCTTACTTATGATTTATTACAATTAAAATTGTAACGAATTATCAACTAAAATTCTATTTTTGCAGTAAACGTTCTAGCCCCGATTGAAGTGGAAAACATTTTTTTGGAAAATCTATTTTTTCTTGGCAAAAAAAAGCGACCAGCGGAAGCTCTTTTTTTGGCATTAGAAAAAAAGATTTTGCGAAAAAATTTTGGAACGGAAAGCGGGAAATAGCTCCAAATTTAAAAACTAAAAAATATGGAATCAATTAAGTGGATTGAACTTTTATCGTATACTTTGCCGGCGATTATTACCGGAATTGTGGCTTATTCATTTTTTCATTTGCATCATAAAGGTCTGGAAGACAGGCGAAAACATTTGATGCGAAAGGCGTTGCAAAAGGAGTCGTTACCGATTCGTTTACAGGCGTATGAGCGAATGGTTTTGTATTTGGAACGAATAAATCCGGCGAAATTGTTGATTCGCGTGGCACCGTATTCGGATGATAAAAACACGTATGAAAACCAATTAATTCAGCAAATTGAGCAAGAATTTGAGCATAATTTGACGCAACAAATTTATATCACGGAAGAGTGTTGGACGGTGATTACGACCGCAAAAAACACGATTATTCAATCGATTAGAAAGTCGAATATGAGTGACCGTGTGGATTCTTCACACAAGTTGAGAGAGGTGATTTTGAGTGATTTATTAGACAAGCAATCGCCTAGTTATGTGGCAATTAGCTATTTAAAATTTGAGGTGATTCAGATGATGAGTTAGTTTTCGAGTAATCGTTTTAACTGACCTTGTTCGGCGGAATTTAACGTTGGCAACATATCCTGAAAGAACTTTTTGTGTCGTTCGGTTTTGATTAATTCCCGAATTTGATTGCGTGCAAAAAGTGTAAACTGCCATTTGTGATGTGTGGTGGCGTTGACCAAATTTTGAAGAATATTTTGGTCGTTTGGATTCAGAAAAAGCAAATTTGTTAACGCATTTTGGCGTATTGAACTTTCGTATTTTGGAGAAGAATAATTTAGTAACTCATCATAAAAATTCACTTTGTTATTAACTTCGTAACCTTCTGAAATTAAGGCTAATGTGAGCCAAAGAATTCGTAAATTCTTATCATTAAATCCGACCCAATTTTTTGACAAATTGAGATAGTATTCTTGACGTTCGGGGAATAATTTCCATAACGTTCCAAGTGCAATTTCTTTGGTGATATAAGAATCATCGTTGAGTAACGTTTCATATTCGGACTGAAAATTACGTGGAATTTCGATCATAATGCGAGAAACAGCTTGTCGAATTTTTATGTTTTTGGATGCTAATGCGAGGTCTAACAATTGTTCCTTTTCTTCAAACGGAATTTCTGCCAATTGAAAAATGACCTCTTCTTTGATGGGATAAAAATCGTTGCTTTTTAAAATGGTTTCAAACAATGCTGCCTTTTCAGCAAATGGTTTTGGTTGTAGTTGAACCAACTCCAAATACGATTTCATAAAGGCATTTTTCTTTAGTAAGTCGAGAGCTTGATTGACTTCAAAACCTGATTTTTCAAGCCAATTTTGTTGAAAAGTTGCTGTGTCAAAATTGGAAACTGCGTTGACTTCTTTTAGAAAATTAGTTGTATTGACGTTTCTAAAACCATATTTTTTCAGGTAATTTTTGACTGCTTTTTGAAAATTTTCAGCTCCGATGTTTTCACGTAAATAATGCAAAGCCCAAGCTCCTTTTTGGTAAAATGTGAGCGAACTTGCTTTTTCATTTAGTAATGGAATAGTATCAGTTTTGGAGGCTTTTTGCAAACGCTCGGCCATTTCATACAATTCCCATTGAAAATAATCGTCGCCAAAAAGTTCTTTTTCAGACAACAAAGCATAGTAAGTGGCGAATCCTTCCTGCAACCAATGGTGTTTTCCGGTTTCGGCCGTGATGAGATTGCCAAACCATTGGTGAGCGAGTTCGTGTGCGTTGACGTTGATATACGTTTTGTCATTAAAACCGATATCATCCACCACAAAATCTTGTGAAAAAATGGTGGAAGTGGTGTTTTCCATACCGGAATACAAAAAATCACGAACGGGCACTTGTCGATAAATTTCCCAAGGATACTTCACGTCTATTTCTTGTTCAAAAAAATCGAAAATTTGAGTGGTGTATTTGTACGTTGTTTCAAATTTATTAGCATCTTTTTGATCTAAATAAAATTCTAATGGCGTTCCCGATTTGGTTTTAGTGGTTTGTTTGGTGAATTTTCCGATTGCCATCATTACTAAATAGGACGACATGGGTTTGGACATCTGATAGTTCCAATTTTTGATATTGCTATTGTTATTGATATTTTTCAACTTTCCATTTGATAAAACTGTAAATTTTTCATCAAATTCAATCGATAAATTAAAGATGATTTTCTCGTTCACATCATCAAAACTAGGCAACCAATGACTCGTGTATTTTCCTTGACCTTGCGTCCAAATTTGTAAATTTTCGCCTTCTCCAATAAAATAAAGAGTTTGTTTTGGAATGGCTTTGTAATTAAAAGTAAGCGTGTTTTTTCCTTTTTTAAAACCTTCAAATAATTGTAACGCTTTTTGTGAATTTTTGAAATTTACTGATTTTCCGTTGATTTTTATGTTAAAAAATTCCATTCGAATAGCATCAATTGCAATCGTATCAATGGAAGACAAAACCTGAAATTCGTAGTTTACTTCACCTGAAATTGATTTTTCAATCGGATTCGGTGTTAAAGTGGCATGTACCGTTTTGAAATCAACTTTTTGAGATTGTTGAGCGAAATTGATGGAGAAAAAAAGTAAAAAAAGGTACCGCATGAATTTTTTAAATGATAAACAAAGATACATAGTTTCGTTTTGATGATTTATAAGTTTAAGAAAATCAATAGAAATTTAAAAATTCAGCCAAATAACTCCACAAAAAAAGCCTCGAGTTTCCTCGAAGCTTTGAATTTCTGGGTGAAAGACGGGTCTCGAACCCGCGACCTTCGGAACCACAATCCGACGCTCTAACCAACTGAGCTACAATCACCATTTGTTTTTGCGAGTGCAAATATAGTGTAAACCTTTAATTTTACAAAGATTTTTACAATAATTTACATTAAATCTTCTAAGCTGTTGACAGCCACATATCTTTCAACTGTAAATCCTTCTGCAAAATCAGTTCCGATAAGTCTTCCCAAGTCTTGCGAACGGTATTTTATGCTGTCTAAAAAATTTTGAGTGGCTATAGGTGTAACCTTTTCATTAGATTTTGGATTATAGAATTGCGAATCATACGCCATAATTGCTTCCACTTTTTTATCCATAAATCCTGTTATATCAACCACAAAATCAGGTTTTAAATCTTTCCATTGAATGTAATGATAAACAACATTTGGTCGCCAAGCTTCTTGGTTTTCGCCATCCAAAACGGTTTCAATTCGTTTTAAGCCGGATAAAAAACAAGCATCAGAAACCAATTTTGCTCCTTTTCCGTGATCAATATGACGGTCATCCACCGCATTGCATAATACTATTTTTGGTCGGTATTTGCGAATCATTTTTATCACTTGCATTTGATGTTCTTCATCATTTTTGAAAAAACCATCCCGCATTTTTAGGTTTTCACGAACAGAAATTCCTAAAATTTCGGTAGCTTTTGCTGCTTCTTTGTAACGGATTTCTACTGAGCCACGTGTTCCTAATTCGCCTTCGGTTAAATCGATGATTCCGACTTTTCTTCCTAACGAAATTTCTTTAGCTAATGTTCCTGCACAACCTAATTCCACATCATCCGGATGGGCTCCAAAAGCCAAAATATCAACTTGATTATTCATTTTATAAAATGGATTTCATGATTTGTGATTTATGTTCGGTTTCAAAAAATTCATTCTCCGGATTACTTTCTCCGGTGATTCCACAACCGACATAAATGTTTATTTTATTCTCTTCAACTTCTAAACAACGTAAATTTACAAAAAGATTGGCAGATGCTTCTTCTTCATTCCATAAACCTAAATAACCGGCATAAAATTTTCGGTCATAATTTTCATTTTCTGAAATGAACTGCAATGCTTTTTCTTTTGGAAAACCACAAACTGCAGGCGTTGGATGTAAATTTTGAATGATATTTTTGGTGTTTTCTATCGAATGAACTTCACCTGAAATAATTGTTTTTAAATGAACTAACGAACCGGCTTCTACTGTGAATGGTTCTGAAACTTTTACAGAAAGCACTTCTTTGTGCAAGTTATCTAAAATATAATCCGTCACAATTTGTTGTTCCTGAATTTCTTTTGACGACCATTTTTCAAAACTATTTTTTTGATGTGTTCCTGCCAATGAAACGGTTTCAAAATGATTGTTTTCCACTTTAATCAATTGTTCCGGTGTGGCTCCCATCCAACAACCAATTTTCGGATGAAAAAACAAATAGCGAAAAGCTGTTGGATAACGATTGGCTAAACGCGAAAAAGTTTCAATCAACTCAATCTTTTTTTCAATTTCAATTTTTCTGGAAAGAACAACTTTTTCAAAATTGCCATTTTGTATTGAATTTAAAGCTTTTTGAACAATATCTTCGAAATGCTTCTTTTCATTTTCAGAATAATTTATCAAAACTTCAGTCTGATTTGCAGAATCAAAACTAAATTCTTCTTCCATAAAATCTGAACCCTCAGAAGGAATTATATGTTTTTCATCATCAAAAGAGACAAAAACAAATCCGCTTTGACCTTTAAAATCGTAAATAAAATCATCCTTTTGAAATAAACCATAAAGTTTGTTTTGATTCGGAAGTAAATACAAAACAAAAGGCAATCTTAATTCCAAGTGCTTTTTTACTTTATCCAACATCGTTAGTGATTGTTTTTAGGTAAAACAATGTTTGACAATTTGCAAAGACAGATTAGTTTTCCTTCTTCATCTTCAATTTTAATTTCCCACAGATGAATACTTCTTCCTTGATGAATAATTTTGGCAGTGGCAAAAACAGTTCCTTCTCGTTTACTACGTAAATGGTTTGCAGAAATTTCAATGCCACGCACTTCTTGTTTTTCGGCATTCACAAATAACATCGAAGCGGCACTTCCTACACTTTCTGCCAAGGCAACCGAAGCTCCGCCGTGCAACAATCCCATCGGTTGATGAATACGTGAATTTACCGGCATTTTGGCTTTTAAAAAATCTTCTCCCACATCAACAAACTCAATTTCAAGGGTTTCCATTAATGTGTTTTTACTAAAATCGTTGCACGTTTGAAGAATTTTGGCTTTGTCAAGTGTCATCTTATCTATTTTTGGGTAAAAATAAAGATTTTTAAAAGGTGTATAAACTAAAATACTCTTAAATTCGTTTTATAATTTGTTTTTGCTAATTCAATTTAATGGTTAATTTTACCAAAAATCAGACTCATGCGTAATTTACTTTTTCTATTTTTTATTATTTCTGCCATTTCACTGACTTCTTGTCGAAATGATTTTGAATTTAAACCCAGTTCTGGTGGATTAGAATTTTCAAGAGATACTGTTTATTTTGATACTGTTTTCAGTAATATTGGCTCAAGTACATATACATTAAAAGTGTACAACCGTTCGGATGAAGATATTAGTATTCCATCCATTCGTTTAGGAAAAGGATTAGATTCTAAATACCGCATGACCGTTGATGGCATGGTAGGCAACAACCGCATTTTTGAAAATGTGGAAATGCTCGCCAAAGACAGTATGTATATTTTTATTGAAACTACGGTGGATATCTCAGAAGCCAATCCAACCGATTTTTTATATACCGATCAAATACTTTTTGGTCAAGGAACTTCAGAGCAAAAAGTAGAATTGGTTACGTTAATTCAAGATGCTTATTTTCTTTATCCGCAACGTTTTGATGATGGATCATATGAAAATATAAACATTGGTGGAACTCCACAGCGTGGATTTATTTTAGATGAAAACGACCCAATTAACGGAAATGAATACATTTGGAATAATTCAAAACCCTATGTCATTTATGGTTACGCAGCCGTTCCTGCTAACAAAACATTAGTTGTTGAAGCTGGGGCCAGAATTCATTTTCATGCGGAATCAAGTTTGATAATTGGTGACCAAGGTAGTATAAAAGTCAATGGAGGAATTTCTAATAATCCTGATAATCCATTAGAAAGTCATGTCATTTTTCAAGGTGACCGATTAGAACCTTTATATGAAGATGTTCCGGGACAATGGGGAGCAATATGGTTGACACAAGGAAGTAAGAACAATGAGTTTACAAATTGTATTATTAAAAACGGCGTAGTTGGACTTTTAATCGACGGAAACACCGGTTTAACAAATCCTGAAGCTGATGTTAAATTAAGGAACGTGCAAATTTACGATCATTCTAATTTTGGAATTTTAGCAAGAACAGCTTACATTAAAGGTGAAAATGTAGTGATAAACAGTGCCGGAGAAATTGCCTTAGCTTGCTCTTATGGTGGTAAATACAACTTTAATCATTCTACTTTTAATAACAATTGGGCAAGTTCTAGACAAGTTTCTGTGTATTTGAATAATTACATTGAAGGTGCAAATCCTGAAGTGCAGCCTATGGAAGAAGCGACGTTCACCAATTGTATTATTTATGGTTCAAACCAAATTCAAATGTTGATTGATAAGGTTGATCATCCAATATTTGACTATAAATTTGATCATTGTTTGATAAAATTTAATAACATTAACAATGTTTACACGAATAACGAGCTATATCAATTTACTACTGACTCAGAACACTATGTAAATTGTATTATCGCAACAAATAATTCTGTGGCAAATCCTCGGTTTTTAAATGTAAATACAAACAAATTAATTATTGGCGATGATTCTGCTGCCAAAGGAGAAGCAAACCCAAGTTTTTCAACATTACCTGATATTTTAAATCAACCGCGAAATCCACCATTAGATATTGGAGCTTATAATTCGACAGTTTTTGAAGAAGATTAATTACACTAAACTTTTATTTCTGATTATCACATTTTCTCCATTTGTAGAATAGTGATAACTAGAAAAAGATTTATTAATGGCTTTGAAAAAAGGTTCGGAACATCCTTCATCAATCCAATCATGTAATTCAATCAATACAATTTTATTTTTAGGCAACCACTTTTCGAAATTGGTAGAAAAAAGCTGTCTTTCGCTAGTTTCAATATCTATTTTTACAACATCCACTTCATTGAGTGAATATTTTTCAAAAAGGGTATCCATGGATATAGCACTAATAGATCCTTTTTCAATATCTTCTTCTACAACCAAACCCCACTTTCCTGAATTATATTTATCATATACTTTTAATTTGGTATCTTTATTCCAAAGTCCAGAATTTTCACAAAAAATATCATTATAACATGAAATATTAGTCTTTAATAATTCAAAATTTTCAGGATCAGGTTCAATACAAATTATTTTTGCCTCAGGATATCTATTTTTCATTAATACAGCAAACAAACCCACGTTTGAACCACCATCAATAATTACTTTTGGTATTAAATTAAAATCAATATCATATTCTTTTTTAACAAAAACTTGATAGAAAGTTCTAATATCAGAAGTACCAGGTCTTAGTTTAATTGGGTATTTAATTCCAGGCACTTTTAATGAGCTTACGATACCTAATTTTAATTTAAGATAAATTTCTATCCCTTTAATTATTCCAAACTGTCTTCGGTATTGTTTAAATCTACTCATCTATATGTTTTTATTCTATTTAATTTCAAGTTGCTAAAATAAGATAAATAATAATAAAAACAACAATTGATTTTGTGTCAGTATAATTTATAAATTTGTTATATTTTTAATTAAATTTTAAAATTATGAAGAATATTTTACTTTCAGCGTTAACAATAATATTGTTATTCTCTTGTGGAAAAAAAGAGGAAACCAAAACAGAAACAACTGTTGTAAAAGACACAACTGTCGTAGAAGAAAATACGTTAACTATTCCAGATTCTACTACAATTAGCAATGCGTGGAATGACTACATGACACCTGGAGAACCTCATAAAATGCTTATATTAGACAGTGGAACATGGAATGAAGAAATGACCATGTGGATGAAGCCAGGTGCAGAACCTACAAAAAACACAATGACAGCAGAATCAAAAATGATTTATGGTGATCGCTTTCAGGAAACTACTCACAAAGGTGATTTTATGGGAATGCCATTTGAAGGAAAAAGCACGTTGGCCTACAACAATGCTTCACAAGAATATACTTCTACTTGGATAGATAATATGAGTACAGGAATTATGGTAATCACTGGGAAATATGATGAAGCAACTAAAACTATCAATTTTTCAGGAACTACAGTCGACCCAGTTACCAAAAAAGAAAAACCAATTCGTGAAACGTACACTTTTGTAGATGAAAACACCCGTAAAATGGAAATGTTTGATGTTGATTATAGTGGAAAAGAATACAAAAGCATGGAAATTATCATGACAAGAAAAAAATAAATTTTTGCTAATTTATATTTTAATAGACTGTTTAACTGACAATCTTTTTACGTTTCTTGCCTGTATCGGCAAAAATTATTACTTTTGAATAGTGATAAATTATTTCTTGCCGATAAAAATCAATCAAAATGAAATATAGTTCTGTTAAAGATTTTGCTATAAAATGGAATATTCCAGAAAGAACAATCCGAAACTATTGTACAAACGGTAAAATTGAAGGTGCTTTTTTAACGGGTAAAACTTGGAACATTCCTCACGACGCAAGTTTACCTGTCAAAAAAAATAAGAAGGAAAACAATCTCTTACTTTTTCAATTAAAAGAGCAAAAAGAAATGAAGTTGAAAGGTGGTATTTATCATCGAACACAAATTGATCTCACTTATAATTCAAACCGCATTGAAGGAAGCCAATTATCACACGAACAAACTCGCTATATTTTTGAAACAAATACAATTGGAATTACCGAAAGTATAAATATTGACGACATCATCGAAACAACAAATCACTTTCGTTGCATAGATTACATCATTGACAAAGCAAATACAAAACTTACAGAACACTTTATCAAAGAACTTCACTATCTATTAAAGTTTGGAACATCAGACAGTAATAAAGATTGGTTTAAAGTGGGAGATTATAAAAAAATGGCAAATGAAGTAGGTGGACATCAAACTTGTCCTCCCGATCAAGTAGCACTTCAAATGAAAAATCTATTGAAAAACTATCATTCAATCGAAAACAAAACAATAATCGACATCATAGATTTTCACTATAAATTTGAAAAAATTCATCCTTTTCAAGATGGAAATGGTCGTGTTGGACGATTAATTATGTTTAAAGAATGTTTAGTAAATAATATTGTGCCTTTCATTATCAACGAATCAATTAAATTTTATTATTATCGAGGACTTAATGAATGGGAAAATATTCCGGAATATTTGACAGATACTTGCCTGTCAGCACAAGATAATTATAAAAATATTCTCAATTATTTTAAGATTCCTTTTTTAGAAAATTAAAATATTTTTGTTTAAAACTTAGTGAAAAAATATACTTTGAAACTACCTTTTTTCGACGTAAATTTGCACCTACAACAACACAAATATTTTTCATATGATTCATTTCTTCGGAAACGAAAGTACTAACGTTTTTGCCGTTCAGTCGCAAAACGAACTTTCGGCTCAGGACATCGCAAAATTAAACTGGCTTTTTGGCAATACAAATAAAATAGAAAAATCCGTCTTAGCGGATTTTTTTGTTGGCCCTCGTGTCGCTATGATTACGCCTTGGAGTACCAATGCTGTGGAAATTACGCAAAATATGGGTATCGATGGCATCATTCGAATCGAAGAATTTCAAAAAGTAGAAAGCAATCATTCTGACTTTGACCCGATGTTATTTCAAAAATATACTGAATTGCATCAAGACATTTTTGCTATCAATATTCAACCCGAATCCATCAAAGATATTGAAGATATTGCGGCTTACAACAAACAAGAAGGGTTGGCTTTAAGCGAAGAAGAAGTTAATTATTTGAATACGTTAGCTATCAAATTGAAACGTAATTTAACGGATTCCGAAGTTTTTGGTTTTTCACAAGTTAATTCAGAACATTGTCGTCACAAAATTTTCAACGGAACATTTGTGATTGATGGCGAAGAAAAATCTTCATCCCTATTCAAATTAATCAAAAAAACATCTGCTGAAAATCCAAACGATATTGTTTCGGCATACAAAGATAATGTCGCTTTTATCAAAGGTCCGAAAGTGGAACAATTTGCTCCAAAAAGTGCCGATAAACCTGATTTTTATCAAACGAAAGATTTCGATTCTGTTATTTCGATAAAAGCAGAAACACATAATTTCCCAACTACGGTTGAACCTTTCAACGGAGCAGCAACCGGTTCTGGTGGCGAAATTAGAGACAGACTTGCCGGTGGACAAGGTTCATTACCATTAGCAGGAACAGCAGTATATATGACTTCTTACTCTCGTTTGGAAGAAAACCGTCCGTGGGAAAATGCGATGGAAGAACGAAAATGGTTGTATCAAACACCAATGGATATTTTAATCAAAGCTTCGAATGGTGCTTCAGATTTTGGTAATAAATTTGGTCAACCGTTAATTACCGGTTCTGTTTTGACTTTTGAACACGAAGAAGATGCCCGAAAATTAGGTTTCGATAAAGTGATCATGTTGGCGGGCGGAATTGGTTACGGAAAAGCCGACCAAGCTCAAAAACAAGAACCAAAAATTGGCGATAAAATTGTGATTTTAGGTGGTGAAAATTACCGAATCGGAATGGGCGGAGCTGCTGTTTCCTCTGCCGATACAGGAGCTTTCGGATCAGGAATTGAATTAAATGCTATTCAACGTTCTAATCCGGAAATGCAAAAAAGAGCTGCCAATGCCATTCGTGGTTTGGTTGAAAGTGACGAAAATCCTATTGTTTCCATTCACGATCACGGTGCGGGCGGACACTTAAACTGTTTATCGGAATTAGTTGAAGCAACCGGAGGATTAATCGACTTAGATAAATTACCTGTGGGCGACCCTACTCTATCTGCCAAAGAAATAATTGGCAACGAAAGTCAGGAACGAATGGGCTTAGTCATCGGTCAAAAAGATATGGATACGTTGAAACGCATTGCCGACAGAGAACGTTCGCCAATGTATCAAGTGGGTGATGTAACCGGAGATAATCGCTTTACATTTGAATCGAAAACAACGGGAGCTAAACCAATGGATTTTGAATTGGCCGATATGTTCGGAAGCTCTCCAAAAGTGATAATGAATGATGTTTCGATAGAACGAAATTTTACCGAAATTAATTATAAAGAAACCGATTTTGAAGCCTATTTAGAACAAGTTTTACAATTAGAAGCTGTTGCTTGTAAAGATTGGTTAACCAACAAAGTTGATCGTTGTGTTGGTGGAAAAGTAGCCAAACAACAATGTGCCGGACCGTTACAATTGCCTTTGAACAATGTGGGTGTAATGGCGTTGGATTATAAAGGAAAAGAAGGAATTGCGACTTCAATTGGTCATTCACCTGTTTCTGCCTTAATCGACCCAACTGCCGGAAGTAGAAATGCAATTGGTGAAGCTTTGTCAAACATCGTTTTTGCTCCATTAAAAGATGGTTTAAAAAGTGTTTCGCTCTCTGCCAATTGGATGTGGGCTTGTAAGAATGAAGGTGAAGATGCTCGATTATATGAAGCAGTTGAAGCGTGTTCAGAATTTGCCATCGAATTAGGAATCAACATTCCAACCGGAAAAGATTCGCTATCAATGAAGCAGAAATATTCCGATGCCGAAGTAATTGCTCCCGGAACAGTAATTATTTCTGCCGCCGGAAATTGTAATGATATTACAAAAGTGGTTGAACCCGTTTTTCAAAAGAATGCCGGTTCAGTTTATTATATTAATTTGTCGCAAGACGAGTTCAAATTGGGTGGATCTTCTTTTTCACAAGTTAGAAATGCAATTGGTAAAGAAACACCAACCATCAAAAATGCAGCTTTCTTCAAAAAAGCATTCAATGTCATTCAGGAATTAATCAAAAATGATGAAATTGCTGCCGGACACGATATTGGAAGTGGTGGATTGATTACGACACTATTAGAAATGTGTTTTGCTGATAACAATTTGGGTGCGAAACTCGATTTTTCATCATTTGAAGAAAAAGATGTAGTGAAAATTTTATTCGCAGAAAACATCGGAATTGTGCTTCAGGCGAATGATGATAATGTTTTTGAATCATTTTTGAAAGAAGAAAATATCACTTTTCATAAATTAGGAAATGTTACTGAATCGAATGTTTTAGAAATTGAAAATTATTCGTTAGACATTTCAAAATTGAGAGATATTTGGTTTAAAACTTCCTATTTATTAGATCAAAAACAAACCAAAAACGGAAATGCAACGGCACGATTTATCAATTATAAAATGCAACCGTTGCAGTATCAATTTCCATCTCATTTTAATGGGAAAAAACCGGAAGTTGATTTTTCAAAACCAAGACCAAAAGCAGCGATTATTCGTGAAAAAGGAAGTAATTCTGAACGCGAAATGGCAAACGCAATGTATTTAGCCGGATTTGATGTAAAAGATGTACATATGACCGATTTAATTTCAGGTCGTGAAACATTGGAAGAAATTCAATTTATTGGTGCTGTGGGCGGATTTTCAAATTCAGATGTGTTGGGTTCTGCCAAAGGTTGGGCCGGAGCATTTTTATACAACGAAAAAGCAAAAACAGCATTGGATAATTTCTTCAAACGAGAAGATACGTTGTCTGTCGGAATTTGCAATGGTTGTCAATTGTTTATGGAATTGGAAGTCATCAATCCTGAACACGAAACTCACGGAAAAATGCATCATAACGACAGTCAGAAACACGAAAGTATTTTTACATCTGTGAAAGTTCAGGAAAACAATTCGGTAATGTTAAAATCATTAGCAGGAACTACGTTAGGCGTTTGGGTTTCACACGGCGAAGGAAAATTCAAATTGCCGTATGAAGAAAGTCAGTATAATATTGTAGCCAAATATGGTTATGAAAATTATCCTGCCAATCCAAATGGTTCCGATTTCAACACGGCGATGATGTGCGACAAAACCGGTCGTCATTTGGTAATGATGCCACATATAGAACGTTCAACTTTTCCTTGGAATTGGGCTCATTATCCAAAAGACAGAAACGATGAAGTTTCACCTTGGTTAGAAGCGTTTGTGAATGCTAAAAATTGGTTGGAAAACAAATCGTAAATCATCTAATTTATTAAAATTATATTTCGTTTATTTCATAAAAATCAAGGAGTTGACAAATTTCAACTCCTTTTTTTATTAAAATGATTTGAAAATGATTGTTTTTTCTCTAATTTGCATCAAATTCCATTAAAGATGATTCAAATAACCCGACTTTTTGATTTTCCGTATTACCAACTTGCTAAAAATAATGTTCCTGATTGCTTGGTTACCAAATACAATGGCGAATGGGTGAAAACTTCTACGCAAGAATATGTAGATAAAGCCAATGCGATTTCAAGAGCTTTTATTCGTTTAGGAGTTCAAAAAAATGATAAAATTGCTATCATTTCTTCAAACAACAGAACGGAATGGAATATTATGGATATTGGATCGCTTCAAGTGGGTGCTCAAACGGTGCCGATTTATCCAACCATTGCAGCGGAAGATTACGAATACATCTTAAATCATTCTGAATCCAATTATTGCATCGTTTCTGACCAAGTGGTTTATGATAAATTAATTGCTATTAAAAATAATGTTCCTACTTTAAAAGATATTTATTCTTTTGATGAAATTTCAGGTTGTAAAAATTGGAAAGAATTGTTAGAATTAGGTTCAGACAAATCCAATCAAGATGTGGTTGAAGACCGAAAAAACAATGTAAAACCGGAAGAATTAGCCACAATCATTTACACATCCGGAACCACAGGAAGACCAAAAGGCGTAATGCTTTCTCATAACAATATTGTTTCAAATGTGTTGGATAGTGCTCCGAGAATTCCTTTTGCAGAAGGAACAAGCAAAGCCTTGAGTTTTCTACCCGTTTGCCATATTTTTGAACGATTGATTTTATACATTTATCAGTATTATTCGGTTTCGATTTATTTTGCAGAAAGCATCGAAAAATTGACCGACAATTTAAAAGAAGTTCATCCAAATGTGATGACGGTTGTTCCGCGTTTATTGGAAAAAGTTTATGATAAAATTTATGCCAAAGGAGCCGAACTAACCGGAATTAAAAAAACACTTTTCTTTTGGGCAATTAATTTAGGTTTACGTTATAAACCTTATGGACAAAATGGTTGGTTTTATGAAAAACAACTTGGCATTGCCCGAAAATTGATTTTCAGTAAATGGAAAGAAGCCTTAGGCGGAAATTTAGATGTGATGGTTTCCGGAAGTGCTGCACTTCAACCTCGTTTAGCTCGTGTTTTTGCCGCTGCGGGAATTCCGGTTATGGAAGGGTATGGTTTAACTGAAACCTCTCCTGTTATTTCTGTAAACGATATGCGAAATGGTTTATTCCGTATTGGAACAGTTGGGAAATTAATTAAAAATGTAGAAGTAAAAATTGCGGAAGATGGTGAACTACTTTGTAAAGGTCCAAATGTAATGATGGGTTATTATAAAGATGAAACACTAACTAATGAAGTCATCAAAGACGGCTATTTTCACACTGGTGATATTGGTGAATTTGATTCGGATGGTTTCCTAAAAATCACTGACCGTAAAAAAGAAATGTTTAAAACATCCGGAGGAAAATATATTGCTCCACAATTAATTGAAAACCGATTAAAACAATCTTTCTTCATTGAACAAGTAATGGTAATTGGTGATGGCGAAAAAATGCCGGCTGCTTTCATTCAGCCTAATTTTGATTTTGTTCGTGAATGGGCAAAAAGACATCATGTTACTATTTCAGATTCCAATGAAGAATTAGTCAATAACACAAAAGTTATCGAACGTTTTCAAGAAGAAGTTGATCATGCAAACGAAAAATTCGGTAATTGGGAAAAAATCAAACGTTTTGAGTTAACCCCCGATGTTTGGTCAATTGATGGTGGACACCTCACTCCTACTATGAAATTAAAACGTAAAATTGTAAAAGAAAAATACAAACACCTTTACGAAAAAATTTATAATTCATAATTCAAAAGCTCTCCTATCCGAGAGCTTTTTTATTTTTTTAAAAACACTTAACACAATAATAACAAGCAAATTAATTAGGATTTCGTAATTTAGACAAAACTTAAATCAATACTTATGAAAAGACACGCAACAGCCGTTTGGAACGGTTCAGGAAAAGAAGGAAAAGGAAATTTAACCACGCAAAGTACCGTTTTAAATAAGACACAATATTCATTTGGCTCTCGTTTTGAAGAAGGAATCGGAACCAATCCTGAAGAACTTATTGCTGCCGCTCACGCAGGATGTTTTACGATGAAACTTAGTTTCAATTTAGGAGAAGCAGGTTTTGAACCTACCGAATTAGAAACAAAATGCCAAATTACGTTTGAAGACGGAGCTGTAACAAAATCACATTTAATTCTAAAAGCAACCATTGACAAAATTTCAGAAGAAAAATTTGCTGAATTAGTGAAAGATGCTGAAAACAATTGTCCGATTTCTAAATTGTTGAATACAGCTATTTCTGCAGAATTTACATTGAATAAATAATTCAATTTATTAACTAAAAATTTATAAAGACGGACTAATATCCGTCTTTTTCTTTTAAATAGTTTACAGTAATCGAATTTTACCAATCTAATTCATATCAAACTAAAAAATGTTAAATTTTTAAATTTACTATGCATGCATAATAAATTTTTATTATCTTTGAAAACGTTTGCGTAAACTATGAAAGATAAAACAATAGATTATATTCTTCGAGCCACTTGGCAATCAGTTGCCAGAATGTACAACGAAGAAGCTTCTAAATTTGATGGTTCAATGGCTATCGGATTTGCTTTGCTTAGCATCGATAAAGAAGAAGGAACGCCTTCCTCCTACATCAGCAACCGAATGGGAATGGAAGCCACGAGCTTAACCAGAACCTTGAAAACCTTAGAAGAAAAAGGCTTAATCATTCGCAAAAAAAATCCCGATGATGGTCGAGGTGTTTTAATTTACCTCACCGACTTAGGAAAAGAAAAAAGAGAATTATCCCGAAATACCGTATTGAAATTTAATGAAGTCATCCGTCAAAATGTATCCGACGAAAAACTGCAAAATTTCATCGAAGTCGCTGATGTGATTACGGAATTGATTAATGAGAAGAAGATTTTTTAGGATGGAAGTTTTAAGTCACAGTTTTCAGTCACAGTTTACACACAATCTTGTCATTCCGTAGGACACGAGCGATAGCGAATTGGCAAAGCAATCTCCGTTAGGTTGACTGAAGTTGAAATAAACTGAATAATTAGAAATAATGAAATCCACTTAAATCCATTTTCGCTAAGCGAACAAAAAAATCAGCGAAAATCCATCTAATCCACCTAATCCGTGTTCCATTAGATGAAAAGTGAAATGTAAACTTTAAAAGATAAAACAAACAAAAACCAGCGGAAACTTGAACTCGCAACCCGCAATAAGAAATAAAAAATGAAAAGAACTATCAAAAAAGTGGCTGTCATCGGTTCCGGAATCATGGGCTCCGGTATCGCTTGTCATTTTGCAAACATTGGTGTAGAGGTGTTATTATTGGATATTATTCCAAACGCACTCACCGAAGCTGAAGAAAAGAAAGGACTTACGTTAGAAAGCAAAGCGGTTCGCAATCGTATCGTAAATGAAAGTTTGGCGAATGCTTTAAAATCAAACCCCTCTCCTATTTACAGTCAGAAATTTGCCAACCGAATTACAACCGGAAATACTACGGATGATATGCCGAAAATCGCTTCGGTAGATTGGATTATCGAAGTGGTTGTGGAAAGATTAGATATCAAAAAACTCGTTTTCGAGCAAGTTGATAAATATAGAAAAGTTGGGACATTAGTAACTTCCAACACATCCGGAATTCCGATTCAATTTATGAGCGAAGGTAGAACAGAAGATTTCCAACAACATTTCTGTGGAACGCATTTCTTCAATCCTGCCCGTTATTTAAAGTTGTTTGAAATCATTCCCGGACCAAAAACGAGTCAAACCGTTTTAGATTTCTTAACAAATTACGGTTCACAATTTTTAGGAAAAACTTCGGTCGTAGCCAAAGATACTCCGGCATTCATTGGTAATCGAATTGGAATTTTCGGCATTATGAGTCTGTTTCATCAAGTAAAAGAAATGGGTCTCACCATCGAAGAAGTTGATAAATTAACTGGTCCTGTAATTGGTCGACCTAAATCGGCTACGTTCAGAACCGTTGATGTGGTTGGTTTGGATACGTTGGTTCACGTGGCAAACGGAATTCACCAAAATTGTCCGAATGACGAAGCTCACGATTTATTCAAATTGCCTTCTTTCATTGATAAAATGATGGAAAATAAATGGTTGGGAAGCAAAACCGGACAAGGATTTTACAAAAAAGAAGGAAAAGAAATTTTATCCTTAGATTTAGATACTTTAGAATATAGAGCAGCAAAAAAAGCATCATTCGCTACCTTAGAATTAACCAAAACCATTGACAAACCAATTGATCGTTTTCGTGTTTTAGTAAAAGGAAAAGACAAAGCAGGTGATTTTTACAGAAAGAATTTTGCTGCTATGTTTGCGTATTGTTCAAACAGAATTCCTGAAATATCAGACGAATTATACAAAATTGATGATGCAATGAAAGCCGGTTTCGGTTGGGAAAATGGTCCATTCGAGATTTGGGACAGCATCGGAGTTGCCAAAGGAATTGAGTTGATTAAAGCCGAAGGTTATGAACCGGCAGCTTGGGTTTCAGAAATGGTGACCTCAGAAAATGCTTCTTTTTACACAGTTAAAAATGGAGCTACTCATTATTATAGTATTCCAACCAAATCTCAGGAAAAAATTCCGGGTCAAGATGCGTTTATCATCTTAAATAATATTAGAGAAAGCCATAAAGTTTGGGGTAATTCCGATGCCACAATTCATCATTTAGGTGATGGTATTTTAAACTTAGAATTCCATTCCAAAATGAATACGATTGGTGGTGGTGTTTTACAAGGCATCAACAAAGCCATCGATTTAGCCGAAAAAGAATATAATGGATTAGTGATTGGAAACCAAGGAACTAATTTCTCTGTGGGTGCTAACATCGGAATGATTTTTATGATGGCTGTCGAACAAGAATATGACGAATTGAATATGGCTATAAAAATGTTCCAAGATACGATGATGCGTTGCCGCTACTCCTCTATTCCTGTTATCGTTGCTCCACATGGTATGACACTTGGTGGTGGTTGTGAAATGAGTATGCACGCCGACCGAGTTGTTGCTGCTGCAGAAACCTATATTGGTTTAGTTGAATTTGGTGTCGGTGTAATTCCCGGCGGCGGTGGTTCCAAAGAAATGACCGTTCGTGCCTCCGATTTATTCCGTAAAAATGATGTGGAATTAAATGTTTTACAAGAATATTTCCTAACCATCGGAATGGCAAAAGTAGCCACTTCTGCTTATGAAGCTTTTGATTTAGGTATTCTCCAAAAAGGAAAAGATATTGTAGTTGTGAATCGTGATCGTCAAATTGCGGTTGCAAAACAAGTCGCTTTACAAATGGCAGAGCAAGGTTACACACAACCCGTTCAACGCAAAGACATAAAAGTATTAGGAAAACAAGCTTTAGGAATGTTCTTAGTGGGAACTGACCAAATGCAAGCCGGAAAATACATTTCGGAACACGATCGAAAAATTGCCAACAAATTAGCGTATGTAATGGCAGGTGGCGATTTATCAGAACCGACTTTGGTGAGTGAGCAGTATTTGTTGGATTTAGAAAGAGAAGCTTTTTTGAGTTTGTGTACCGAGAGAAAGACTTTGGAGAGAATTCAATTTATGTTGACTAAAGGAAAACCATTAAGAAATTAGTATTAAGGCGGAAGTATTAAGTATTAAGACCGATAAAGAATAATATATGCACAATTTTGAAAAACTGAAAATCTGGCAAAAAGCAATTGATATTGCTGTTGAAGTTTATGAAATTTCCCTATTACTTCCCAATGATGAAAAATTTAATTTAATACACCAAATTAAAAAATGTGCAGTTTCTATACCTTCAAACATTGCAGAAGGTTCAGGAAGAAATCATAATAAAGAATTTATTCAATTTTTAGGTATAGCAAATGGCTCAACATTCGAATTAATAACGCAATTGATCCTCGCTAAAAGACTAAAACTTATAAAAGAAGAAATAGTACAACCGATAATAAGTAAGTTAGTTGAAGTTTCAAATATGAACTTTTCCTTTCAAAAAACATTAAAAACAACATAATTAATTAGGAGGAATGTCTTAATACTTTAGTCTTGAAACTTAATACTACTGTCTTAATACTTAATACTCCAATCTTAATACAAAAAAAAATGAAAACAGCATATATAGTATCAGGATTTCGCACTGCAGTTGGTAAAGCTCCAAAAGGAGTTTTTCGTTTCAAACGTCCTGACGAATTAGCAGCCGAAACAATTGAACATTTAATGGCTCAATTTCCCGACTTCGACAAAAAACGCATCGACGACGTGATGGTTGGAAATGCAATGCCCGAAGCCGAACAAGGGCTAAACGTAGGTCGCTTAATTTCCTTAATGGGATTAAAGGTAACCGATGTTCCAGGTGTAACTGTCAATCGTTATTGTGCATCCGGTTTAGAAACCATCGGAATGGCGACAGCTAAAATTCAATCCGGAATGGCCGATTGTATCATTGCAGGTGGAGCCGAAAGTATGAGTTTTATACCAATGGGTGGCTATAAACCAACACCGGATTATGCCGTTGCCGCATCGGGTAACGAGGATTATTATTGGGGAATGGGTTTAACTGCCGAAGCTGTAGCAAAACAATTTAACGTGTCTCGTGAAGATCAAGACGAATTTGCTTTTCATTCCCACCAAAAAGCTTTAAAAGCTCAGGGGGAAGGAAAATTTGACAAACAAATTGTCCCAATCACAGTTGAGCAAACGTTCATCAATGAAAATGGTAAAAAAGAAACTAAATCCTATGTCGTAAAAAAAGACGAAGGTCCAAGAGCAGATACAAACGTAGCAGCCTTATCAAAATTAAAACCGGTATTTGCCGCTGATGGTTCTGTAACAGCTGGAAACTCTTCACAAATGAGTGATGGTGCTGCTTTCGTATTAATTATGAGTGAAGAATTAGTAAACGAATTAGGAATAAAACCTATCGCAAGATTAGTCAATTTCGCCTCTGCGGGTGTTGAACCAAGAATTATGGGAATAGGTCCGGTAAAAGCAATTCCGAAAGCATTAAAACAAGCAGGTTTGACATTAAATGACATCGACTTAATCGAATTAAATGAAGCTTTTGCGTCACAATCGTTAGCCGTTGTTCGTGAATTAGGATTAAATCCTGATATCGTGAATGTAAATGGTGGTGCAATTGCCTTAGGTCATCCACTTGGTTGCACAGGTGCAAAATTGTCTGTTCAATTGTTTGATGAGATGCGTTTAAGAGGAAGTAAATACGGAATTGTGAGTATGTGTGTAGGAACTGGTCAAGGAAGTGCGGGAATTTTTGAATTGCTTTAATTAAGAAAGATTCCGCTTTTTGTCATTCCGACGAAGGAGGAATCTCGTAATAATTGAGGAAATACTTGATGAGATTCCTCCTTCGTCGGAATGACAAGATTGCGAATAAACAATTGATAAAATAACTATCAAAAAAATAATAAAGAATAATGAAAGACATAACAAGAGGCGGACAGTTTTTGGTAAAAGAAACCAAATGTGAAAACGTATTCACACCCGAAGATTTCTCAGAAGAGCAAATTATGATGCGTGATTCGGTGAAAGAATTTGTAGACAAAGAAATTTGGCCAAATAAAGACCGATTTGAAAAGAAAGATTATGCATTTACCGAAGAAGTAATGCGAAAAGCGGGAGAAATGGGCTTTTTAAGCGTTGCCGTTCCTGAAGCTTACGGCGGAATGGGAATGGGATTTGTAGATACCTGTTTAGTATGCGATTATATTTCTGGAGCAACCGGCTCATTTTCAACTGCTTTCGGAGCTCACACCGGAATTGGAACAATGCCAATTACATTGTACGGAACCGAAGAACAAAAACAAAAATACGTTCCAAAATTAGCTTCAGGTGAATGGTTTGGAGCCTATTGTTTAACCGAACCGGGTGCAGGTTCTGATGCTAATTCAGGGAAAACAAAAGCTGTTTTGTCAGCAGACGGAACACATTACAATATTACCGGACAAAAAATGTGGATTTCCAATGCAGGATTTTGTTCTGTTTTCATCGTTTTTGCAAGAATTGAAGACGATAAAAACATTACCGGTTTCATTGTAGAAAATGATCCATCCAACGGAATCACGATGAACGAAGAAGAGCATAAATTAGGTATTCGTGCGTCTTCTACTCGTCAAGTGTTCTTTTCAGACACAAAAGTTCCGGTTGAAAATATGTTAGCCGCTCGTGGTGAAGGTTTCAAAATTGCAATGAATGCCTTAAACGTAGGTCGAATCAAATTGGCAGCTGCTTGTTTGGATGCTCAACGTCGTGTGACTTCTAACGCAATCAATTATGCTAATGAAAGAATTCAGTTCAACACACCAATCGCTCAATTTGGAGCCATTCGTTATAAATTAGCTGAAATGGCGACTTCTGCTTATGCGGGAGAAAGTGCTACCTATCGTGCCGCAAAAGACATCGAAAACAGAATAAAAATTCGTGAAACAGAAGGTGCAACACATCAAGAAGCCGAATTAAAAGGTGTAGAAGAATTCGCTATCGAATGTTCCATTTTAAAAGTAGCTGTTTCCGAAGATGTTCAAAATTGTGCCGATGAAGGAATTCAAATATATGGCGGGATGGGATTCTCCGAAGACACACCGATGGAAAGTGCATGGAGAGACGCTCGAATTGCTCGTATTTATGAAGGTACAAACGAAATTAACCGTATGCTTTCTGTTGGAATGCTAATCAAAAAAGCTATGAAAGGTCACGTTGATCTTTTAGGTCCAGCTATGAAAGTTCAGGAAGAATTAATGGGAATCCCATCGTTTGACACACCGGATTATTCAGAATTATTTTCGGAAGAAAAAGAAATGGTTGGCAAATTGAAAAAAGCCTTCTTAATGGTTGCCGGAGCTGCCGTTCAAAAATACGGAATGGATTTGGATGCACACCAACAATTATTGATGGCTGCAGCCGATATGTTAATCGAAATTTATGTGGCCGAAAGTACAGTTTTACGAACTGAAAAATTAGCCAAAAAAGTAGGCGAAGACAAAGCAAAAGAACAAATTGCAATGGCAAAATTATACTTATACAAAGCCGTTGACGTAGTTTCACAAAAAGGAAAAGAAAGTATCATTTCGTTTGCCGAAGGCGATGAACAACGAATGATGTTGATGGGCTTACGTCGCTTTACAAAATATACCAATATGCCAAACATAGTTGGTTTAAGAGAAACGATTACCACGAAATTAGTAGCTGAAAACAGTTACTGTTTCTAAAAATTTTTAGTTTAGTTGTTGATTAAAGGCCACGTTTGAAAAAGCGTGGTTTTTTTAAATCAAAAAGCTCCGAAAATTTCGGAGCTTTTTTTATACCTTGTCTTATTATTTCTTTAAATTCTTTTGCTTTTCTGCCTCTTCCATCATTTCCTGCATTTTGCGTTGGAAACGATTCATCGTTTTTGGCTTTGTTTTATTTTCTTGAATTTGAGCGTGAATTTTCTTCTCATCAATAATATAGTTCTTAATTACTAACATGATTCCGATGGTAATTGCATTCGATATAAAATAATACAAACTCAATCCGGAAGCAAAATTGTTAAAGAAAAACAACATCATTAACGGAGAAATATAAATCATAATTTTCATAATTTTCCCCATATCAGGCATACCTTCTTGTGGCGGCGTACTCATCGCTTGGTCACCTGTTGTCATTTTCATATAAAAGAAAATAGCAATAGAAGCCAAAATAGGGAACAAACTCACGTGATTTCCATAAAAAGGAATGTAAAATGGTAAATCGATAACTGAGTCAAACGAAGATAAATCATCTGCCCAAAGGAAGCTTTTTTGTCTTAAATCGATGGCTGACGGGAAGAAACTAAACAACGCATAAAACACCGGAATTTGCATAACAGCAGGCAAACAACCTGCCATCGGATTTACTCCTGCTTTGGAATACAATTTCATTGTTTCCTGTTGCTTTTTCATCGGATCTTTTGCATATTTTGCAGTCAATTCTTGAATTTCCGGACGCAAAACTTTCATCTTAGCTTGAGAAAGATAGGACTTGTAAGTGAAAGGCGACATCACTAATCTTACTAAAATAGTTAAGATGATGATAGCAATTCCGTAAGGTAAAAATCCAATTAATAAGTCGAAAGTTGGTATGAAAATGTATCGGTTAATCCATCCGAACATTCCCCATCCTAAAGGAACAATTTCATCTAAATTTTTGTCGTAATTATTTAAAATATGATAATCAGCCGGACCGTAGTACCAATTCATATCATAATTAAGTTCACCATTTTTAAACGCTAACGGAACCGAAGCTTTAAATTGTTTAGTGAATAAGGTATCAATTTCTTCGTCTTTAACTAAATTTTCTGAAACAACAGTTGCCTTTTTAAATGCTGTGTCAGTTAATAGAACAGAAGTGAAAAAATGTTGTTTGAAAGCGATGTATGTAACATCATCAGGATCATCCGATTTAGAATCTCCTTGACCTAAATAATCATCTTTTCCTCCTTCATATTCAAAAATAAGTTCGGTGTAACGATTTTCATAACTTACACTTTTCTCATTTCGATACGTTTTGATTTTCCAATCCAAATTTACAGGATTCGATGAATTTAAAACCGTATTTAAACCTTGTGAACGAATAGCAAAATCGAGCATATAATCGTTTGGTTTCAACACGTAACGGTATTCTAAAAACTGATTTGCACCCGCTTTTAAACGAAAAGTTACGACTTGATTTTCACCTTCTTTGGTTAAAGTTGGTTCAAAAAACAAATCTCTTGTGTTTAATGTACGATTATCGTTGGTTTTTAATTCGATGTTAAAATCGGCATTTCCATCTTTAATTAAATGAACTGTTTTGCCTGAACCTTTTCGGAATTGTTCGAATTCTTTCATTTCAGCTTCAACGATATAACCACCTTTGTTGGCAATTTTTAATCGTACCACTTCATTTTCGATAGTTGTAAATGCTTCCGTTGCAGATGGAAGTGAGGCAGAATAAGCAAAAGAACCCAAACTGCTTTGCAATTGAGCTACTTGAACTGAATCTGAAACCGGTGCAACCGTTTTTGTTTCAGTTGTATCAACCTTAGCTGGAGCAGGTTTTTGTTTAGCTTCAACTTGTTCTTGTTGAGCTTTCTTGGCTTGTTCTTCGGCTTCTTTTTGTTGACTGTTGTACATCACCCATATCAGAATTACGAAAATTAATCCGAATCCGATTATCGAGTTTAAGTCTAATTTTTTTTCTTCCATTTACTTACTTATTACTTATTTACGTTTCAAATTTAGGCTGAAACGGCTTTATGTTCAACAGCTGCTTTTACAAACCCAACAAAAATTGGATGCGGATTGGCAACTGTACTTTTATATTCCGGATGGTATTGAACTCCGATAAAAAACGGATGGTTATCCACTTCGATAATTTCAACCAAACCGGTATCTGGATTGATACCACTTGCTTTTAAACCTGCTTTTTCTAACTGTTCTTTAAATTGACCGTTAAATTCAAATCGATGACGGTGACGTTCTTCAATTTGGTCTTTTCCATAAATTTGATGAGCCAAACTTCCTACTTGAAGGTCACATTTCCAACTTCCTAAACGCATGGTTCCGCCTTTGTCGGTAATGGTTTTTTGCTCTTCCATCAAATCGATTACGGCGTGTGACGTTTGCGAATTCATTTCGGTTGAATTGGCATCTTCAAAGCCTAAAACATTTCTAGCATATTCAATTACCGCCATTTGCATTCCTAAACAAATTCCGAAAAACGGAATATTATTTTCACGAACGTAACGAACGGCTTCAATTTTTCCTTCAATTCCTCTTTCTCCAAATCCGGGTGCGACTAAAATTCCGTCGAAATCACCAATTTTTTCAGCAACATTCGATTTATCAATATATTCTGAATGTACACTCACAATGTTCACCTTCGTCTCGTTTGCCGCACCCGCGTGAATAAACGCTTCTAAAATTGATTTATATGAATCTTGTAATTCTACATATTTTCCAACCAAACCTATATTAACGGTATGCTTTGGATTTTTCAATTTGTATAAAAACTCGTTCCATTGTTTCAAATCCGGAGTGGTTTTTTCGGGTAAATTCAACTTTTTCAAAGCCACTTTATCCAAACCTTCTTCCAACATTAAATTCGGGACATCATAAATCGTTGATGCATCAATCGACTGAATAACCGCTTCACGTTTTACATTACAAAACAAAGCCAATTTCTGACGCAATTCATCAGATAATTCATGTTCTGTTCTACAAACCAAAATATCCGCTTGAATTCCGCTTTCCATCAATGTTTTAACGGAATGCTGTGTTGGTTTTGTTTTCAATTCACCTGCTGCAGCCAAATACGGAATCAACGTTAAATGAATGACGATTGCATTTTCCTCGCCCAATTCCCATAACAATTGACGAACAGACTCGATGTAAGGTAATGATTCAATATCACCAACAGTTCCACCAATTTCGGTAATTACGATGTCAAAATCACCTGAATTACCCAACAATTGCATTCTTTCTTTAATTTCGTTGGTAATGTGTGGCACAACTTGCACCGTTTTACCTAAAAATTCGCCTCTTCGCTCCTTTTCAATCACAGAAAGATAAACTCTTCCGGTGGTTACGTTGTTTGCTTGCGAAGTGGGTACGTTTAAAAATCGTTCGTAATGACCTAAATCCAAATCGGTTTCTGCACCATCATCCGTTACATAACATTCGCCGTGTTCGTATGGATTTAATGTTCCCGGATCGACGTTGATATACGGGTCGAACTTTTGAATGGTTGTTCGATAACCTCTGGCTTGCAATAATTTTGCTAACGAAGCCGCAATAATTCCTTTTCCTAAGGAAGAAGTTACGCCGCCGGTAACAAAAATATACTTTGTCTGATTCATTGTGTTGTTGTGTTGTTTAATTTTTGGAGGGACAACTCGCGAGTTGTCCGTACCAGTAGTTGTAATGATTTGAATTTGTTGCAAACATCCAAAACGGTGCAAAAGTACGATTTAATTAGTCAATGTAAAAATGAAATATTGAGATTATGATGTAATAATTGAATTTAAAAACAATTCCTTGCAAATCAATCATTAAGGCTTTGGAAATTTGACTTTTATGGTTCGAATTAAATGTTCTAAACCATTTAATTTAAGTTCATAAATCAATTGAAGTTGTTGGCCGAGTTCGCCTTTTGGAAAACCTTTGTTATGATACCAAACCACATAATATTCAGGAAGATCAATCAAATAGCGACCTTCGTATTTTCCGAAAGGCATTTTGGTATGTGCTAATTTGATGAGTTGTTTTTGTTGATCCATGCTAGTCCTTATATTTAATAATCTGTTAATTCTGAATCCCTAACCCCACTCCATCACTCAAAACTACTTCACCATTCCTAATATTTGAGCCATTAAACGTATCAATTGCAATTAAATTGGCTCCATCCAAATCAAGATAATCCGCAAAAGAGGCCAACGCAATTCCGGCAGAAATACCAACTGTAGATTCAGTCATGCAACCTATCATAATTTTAAAATTCATCTTTTTTGCTTTTTGAATGATTGATAACGATGGAGTCAATCCGCCGCATTTCATGACTTTAATGTTCAGCGTTTTGTAATGAGGTTTTAATAATTCCAAATCATCAATGGATTGCAAATCTTCATCCGCCATCCAATTGGCAGAACTATTTTGAGATAAGTTTTTATAATTTTCTGCACCTTTTGGCATCGGTTGTTCGAAATACAAGAATTTTGCTGAAAGTGGATCGTTTTGAATGAAGTCACATATTTCTAATGAAAAACTTCCATTGGAATCGATGCTGATTTTCTTTTCGGTAGCCAACAATTTATCTCGCAAAGAAGTGGACCACGAATTGACTTTTACTTTACAATATTCCCAATCCGATTCAATTATTTTCTTAAGTTGAATGTCTTCCTCATCCATACTAATTGTAATCGAAGATTGAGGAAAATGAGTTATTTGTAGTTGATTTAATTCGGAAAATGTTTTGTTTTCAAGTTTTCCATACAAATCCCAAAACGCACAATCTATCGCAGATTGTAAAAAGGGATGAAGTGAAAAAGTTGTTAGTTTCTTGAAAAAATCAACCGGATGTTCAATTGAAAAAGTTGTGAAAATTGATTGAATTCGCTCTAAATCATTCACAAAATCATCTAAATGAATGTGATAATAATCAATTTCAGTACATTCACCAAAACCGGTTTTTCCGTCAAAATCAATAGAAACAATTAATGCTTTTCTGAAATTATATACACCATAAGCAATTTTGAAAGGTTCTTTCAGTTGATGTTGCACTATTTTCCATTTTAATTGCATAGGATAGAATTAGGAAAATTTCTGAAAGTTTGACTGCAGAATCTGAAATAAATCAGATGAAACAAAAAATGGCAAGCGACCTACATCGCACCGCTACAACCACATACCTTTGCTGTGTTCCCACCCTGGAGGAGTTTGCAGGAGCTGGTCGTGTAGGACTTGCCGCTGCAAATATACAATCTTTTTATGTTTTTGCAAGGAAAATAGTTCGATTCAAATTGTTATATTTGTCGATATTATTACGAAATTCTCATGAAAAACTATAACTTATTCTCATTCATTTTATTAGCCGTTCTTTTTTCAAGCTGTGAAGACTCTAAAAAAGATAAATCAGGTTTATTTTTATTGAATACTACTCAATCAAAAGCACAATTTTCAACTGATGAAAAAGCTGTTTTGACAATTTCCAACACAAAAAACAAATCAATTGATAGCATTGTTTACTTTGCTAACGATAAAAAAATAGGTTCTGTTGACGGTGCAAAAAACATTGAATTTCCGTTAACCGATGAAAAATTAGGTTATCAAAATTTGAAAGCCTTGGTTTACTATGAAAATGACTATGCCGAAGCGACACACCGGATTGAGCTTATTTCGAAAATTGAACCAAAATTACTTAAGTACACATTGGTAAACACCTATCCGCATGACATTAAAGCGTACACGCAAGGACTTGAATTTCATCGTGACACGTTATACGAAGGAACCGGAAACGGTGCTGGAAATACAACCCGAATAAAAGGAATTTCGAGTTTACGTAAAACCAATTACAAAACCGGAGAAGTATATAAAATCGTGGAACATCCCGAAGCTATTTTTGGTGAAGGAATTACCATCTTAAACAACAAAGTGTATCAATTAACCTGGCAAAATTTGGTTGGATTTATTTATGATGCGGATACATTTAAAGAAATAAAACGTTTCAATTATTCTAAACGAATTGAAGGTTGGGGCTTATGTAACGACGGAAAATCACTCTATCAATCAGACGGAACGGAGAAAATTTATACTTTAAATCCGGAAACCTTGCAAATTGAAGGAAGTATCAACGTGTATTCCGGTGCCAATAAAATAAAATCGGTAAACGAATTGGAATGGATCGATGGAAAAATCTACGGAAACATCTATCAAAAAGATGCTCTGGCTATCATTAATCCCAAAAATGGAGCGGTAGAATCAGTGATTTATTTGGGTGATTTAAAGAAATTGGTTACCCAACATCCTGATATTGATGTATTAAACGGAATTGCTTACAACCCAAAAACAAAAACACTCTTTGTAACGGGCAAGAATTGGGATAAAATGTTTGAGATTCGTGTGGAGGAATAGTTGTCAGTTATTCGTTTTCGGTTGTCGGTTTTGAAAAAATTTACTTTAATTCTTCTATTTTCTTACCAACTATATTTAAGAGTAATTCAGTAGCATGGAAAAAATCCTTATAAGAATTATTTTTATCATTTTTATCTAAACCCCAAACATTGTATTCTGTATAATTATTGAACATGCCCCCTATTTTGATACTTGTATCAGAGCCGTCCAACCCGACTCTATTTTCATTCAACAAATCCTTCGATTGAATTTTTAGAATGGCATCAAAAACCTTTTTATATTCCTTATATTTTATCTTCTTTTGTTCTGTTACATTATTGATTGTTGATATCACCAAGAATTGATCTTCACTTAATGCATAAATCTCTATTCTAATAAAACTGTCTAAAACAATAGAATTACCATGATTAAATTCGATTTTTTCAGCATATAATGATTGAGAAAACAAATTATTTAAACTAAAATAGATTAGAAAAAAAGATATAAAAAAGACTTTCATACTATGCAAATAAAATTAAACTATGTAAATCAAATAAATTCAACAAATAAAACAAAACCTTCCAGGTTTTAAACAGACAACAGTTCTAATGAAACTCCCCAAACACCTTCGTCGCTTCATTATAAGCACTTTCAAAACTCATCGGACTGGTGTTGGTATTTTCTTTTTGGGTAGTAAAATACGATAATAATTTCTCCGTAGGCATATTTCCGGTTAGGTCATCTTTAGCCATTGGGCAACCACCAAAACCTTGAATGGCTCCGTCAAATCGGCGGCAACCGGCTTTGTAGGCAGCATCCACTTTCTCAAACCATTTATCGGGAGTTGTGTGCAAATGAGCTCCAAACTCAATTTCGGGATATTTTGTGATGAGATTGGAAAACAAATAATCTATTACTTCCGGTGTAGAACTTCCTACGGTATCGGAAAGCGATAAAATTTTTACACCCATTCCAGCCATTTTTTCTGTCCACTCGCCTACTATTTCAACGTTCCACGGATCGCCGTACGGATTTCCAAAACCCATTGATAAATAAGCCACCACTTCTTTGTTTGATTTATCGGCAATTTCTAAAATTTCGTTTAATGTTATAATTGATTCCGCAATAGTTTTGTGTGTATTTCGCATTTGAAAATTCTCTGAAATCGAAAACGGAAAACCTAAATACTGAATTGCTTTGTGTTCCGAAGCCAACTCTGCTCCTCTCGTGTTAGCAATAATAGCCAATAGTTTGCTTGTTGTTTGCGATAAATCCAATCGTGCTAAAACCTCCGCTGTATCAACCATTTGCGGAATAGCTTTTGGTGAAACAAAACTCCCAAAGTCCAACGTATCAAAGCCAACCCGCAAAAGCGATTGCAAATAAGTTACCTTTCTTTCCGTAGGAATAAACGTTTTAATGCCTTGCATGGCATCGCGTGGACATTCAATTATTTTTACTGGTTGCATAGGAGTTCAAATATAGGAAAGAAATTTTTCCTACGAAATCGTTTTCAATGAAAATATTATATCTGTTGAATTCATTCAAATAATAGCATGATTATTAAAGATTTAAAAAAAAATAGCAGTTTGTATTTTCTCTTTCAAACAGTAAAAAATCAGTATGACAATTATCATTTTTTTTTTAAACCAACACCAATACCTTTGAATTATATTTTTACTTCGATAGTGAGAAGTTAGGATGAAAATGTTCTCATTTATTCTTAACTTTTTACTGTTTTAAAAAAAGCGTTAAAAAGATGTCATTGATTCAAAAATATAATGTTCCAGGTCCGCGATACACCAGTTATCCTACAGTTCCTTATTGGGATGAAGACGGTTTTTCGGTAGCCGATTGGAAAGAAACCCTTCAACAATCATTTGTGCAAAGCAACACTTCCGAAGGAATTAGTTTATACATTCATTTGCCTTTTTGCGAGAGTTTGTGTACGTTTTGTGGGTGCAATAAACGCATTACTAAACGTCATGATGTGGAACATCCTTATATTGATGCCGTTTTAAAAGAATGGCAACTGTATTGCGAAATATTACCCAAAAAACCAATTATCAAAGAAATCCATTTAGGTGGTGGCACCCCGACCTTCTTTTCACCCGAAAATTTAGAACGATTGATTAATGGTTTATTTGAAAATGCAATTAAGCACCCGAATCACGAATTTAGTTTTGAAGGTCATCCCAACAATACCACACGAACACATCTTCAAAAATTATATGATTTGGGCTTTCGCAGAGTTAGTTTTGGCGTTCAAGATTATTCCGAAAAAGTGCAAAAAGCGATTCATCGTATTCAGACATTTCATGATGTGGCCAAAGTGACTTTTTGGGCGAGGGAAATTGGTTATACTTCGGTTGGTCATGATTTAATTTTTGGGTTGCCGTTTCAAACCGTTGAAGATGTGATTGATACGATTGATAAAACCAATTCACTACAACCCGATCGATTGGCTTTTTACAGTTATGCTCACGTTCCGTGGATAAAAGGAAATGGCCAACGCGGTTTTAAAGATGAAGATCTACCGAAAGATGAAGAAAAACGCCAGTTGTATGAATTAGGTAAAAAACGCCTTTCCGAAAATGGTTATCACGAAATCGGAATGGATCATTTTGCATTGGAAACAGACAGTTTGTATCATTCGTTTCAAGAACGAAAACTGCATCGAAATTTTATGGGTTATACCTCATCTAAAACACAAGTTATGATTGGTTTAGGCGTTTCATCCATCAGCGATAGTTGGTACAGTTTTGCTCAAAACGTAAAAACATTAGAAGAATATTATGCCTGTTTGGAAAAAAATGAATTGCCGGTTTTTAGAGGTCATCTTTTAACCGATGAAGATTTGATTATTCGCAAACACATTTTGAATATTATGTGTCAATTGCATACTTCTTGGCATGAATATGGTTTTTATTTTTCTGAAATCAATCAAGTACTAGAAAGTCTGAGTGAAATGGAACAGGATGGATTAATTATCATCACCAATCATTCATTATCTGTAACCGAAAAAGGAAAGCCTTACATTCGAAATATTTGCATGGCTTTTGATTTACGGATGAACCGAAACAAGCCTGAAACAAAGTTGTTTTCGATGACGGTTTAGAAAAAATAATTTTTCAAACTTGTAACTTTAAATTGAATCTTCACGTAAAATAATCATTAAATGAGATGATATGTGGAGTTTTGGAACACAAGCTATGAATACTGTTATGAAAAATAACAGAGCTTTGTTACGCAAACGCCATTCTTTTATTGAACATCGGACAGACTACTTAAAAACAAAACTAAAATACGCTGAAATTTGCGGTGAAAATTTTAATCATAAAACTGCTACTCCAGAAGAATTAGCAACTATTCGGAAAAAATTTATTTCTAAACAGAAAAAACGCTCCATCATCAATTTAGTTCTTTTCACTTTTATTATTTTAATTTGTGTGCTTTTAACCTACGAGTTTTATTTATACAATGAAAAGAACAAGCCTGTTGTTACAGAAATCATCCCATCTGAAACTAAGAAAGCTTTTCGATTATTAATCAAAGACGGAGATGAATGGATGGAAACCGGAAACTTTGAAAATGCCATTTTTAGATACAAAAGTGCCGCAAAATTAATTCCAAATCAATTTGATGTTGAATACCGAATTTGTTTAGGTTATGCTTATTTATGCAGGTATGAAAATAGTGAATGTGAGCAAGGCAAAATTGAACTTGATAAAGCGATTTCCAATTTTCCTAATCAAGAAAAATTAATGGATTTAAAGAAATATTACTAAAAAGCCCGACTTTCATCGGGCTTTACGTTTGTTTGTTTGTTTGTTTTGAATTTACACTTCTTGTAATTCTTTTTTGAATGACTTAATCAATTCGTTTTGAATTTCATAAGGCACTTTATCATAATGCGAAAACTCCATGGCTATCTTAGCTCTTCCTTGTGATATCGAACGAACAGCGGCCGAAAATTCATGCATTTCTGCAATTGGAATTAACGCTTTAATTTTGGTAAAATGTCCTTCTGCATCCATTCCTTCTACCAGAGAACGATGCGATTGAATGGAACTCATCACAGAACCGGTTATTTCATCCGGAGCTGTAATAATTGTGGTATAAATTGGTTCTAACAATTGCGGATTGGCGTTCACAAAATTTTCTTTAAAAGCCATCATTCCGGCAATTTTAAAGGAAAGGTCGTTACTATCCACTGCGTGCATTTTTCCGTCGTAAACAACAACACAAACATCTTGCACGTGTGAACCTGTGAGTGGTCCTTCCTGCATTTTTTCCATAATTCCTTTAAGGATGGAAGGATGAAAACGCGTATCGATCGCACCGCCAACAATACAATTATAATAAACTAATTTTCCGCCCCAAGGCAACTCGATTTCTTCTTTTCCACGGATGGAATAGCCTTTTGGATCGGGCGTATCTTTTGAAAAAGGATAAATCTTCATCGAAATTTCACCAAATTGCCCTGCTCCACCGGATTGTTTTTTATGACGGTAGGTTGTGTCTGCTTCCGTTTGAATAGTTTCGCGGTAAGCCACTTTTGGTTTTTGAAAATTGACTGATAATTTATAGGTGTTTTCCAATTTCCATTTGATAACGGCCAAATGAAGTTCTCCCTGACAGTGCAAAAGTGTTTGTTTTAATTCGGCAGAAACTTCTACTTGTATACTTGGATCTTCTTCTACTAATTGGTGTAAAGCAGATGATAATTTTTCTTCTTCTCCTTTTTTAGTTCCTTCTACAGCGATGGTAAAAGTTGGTGTTGGAAATTCGATTGGTTTAATTGCAATAGGAAATCCTTTTTCGTGAAGTGTGTTATTAGTATGTGTGTTTTTTAATTTTAAAGTCGCACCAATATCACCGGCAGTTAATTCGTCTACAGCAATTCTTTTGTTTCCTTCCATTTCAAACAACTGCATGATTTTTTCTACTTGACCGGTTTCTTCATTAGTCAATTCGTCGCCAACTTTTACAGTTCCGGAAAGAACTTTAAAGAAACTTAATTCGCCAACATTTGGTTCTGCAATTGTTTTATAAATAAAAATGGCTGTTTTACCTTTATCGGAACATTCTATTTCACGGTTATCAATGGTTAATCGAGGTGGCATTTCGTAAGCTGACGGACAAACGTTATCAATAAAACCCATTAATCGACCACCGCCCATATTTTGCTTGGCTGAAATACAAAAAACAGGAAAAATTTCGTGTTTAATCAAGGAATGATGTAAACCTAATTTCATTTCGTCTTCATTTAATTCTCCTTTTTCAAAATAGTTTTCCATCAATTGTTCGTCATTGGCGGCAATGGTTTCAATTAATTCTTTGTGTAACTGAATGGCTTTTTCTTTTTCGGAATTTGGAATTGGTAATTTTTCCGGTTTTCCGCCTTCGGGAGGATATTGATACATGACCATGTTGAGCACATCGATCACAGCATTAAAATTTGGCCCTTGATTTACCGGATATTGAACAATGACAACTTGATTGCCAAAATGAGCTTTAGCTTCGGCTACTGTTTTATCGAAATCGGCTTTCTCATGATCCAACTGGTTTACGGCAAAAATGGTTGGCAACTTGAATTCATTGGTATATTGCCAAATAATATCGGTCCCAACTTCTACACCCATTCGAGCATTAAGAAGCATTAATCCGCATTCTGAAACCCGCATTGAAGCAATAATATCGCCTGATAAATCATCATAACCGGGTGTGTCTAGAATATTGATTTTGTAGCCTTTCCATTTAGAATTAAGTAATTTTGAAAAAAGTGTTTTTCCTTTTTCATGTTCAATATCTGTATAATCGGCAATGGTATTTTGATCTTCCACGGTACCACGGCGATGAATTATACCTGATTCAAACAACATGGTTTCTGCCAAGGTGGTCTTACCGCTTCCGGTATGCCCGAGTAAAACCACATTTTTTACGTGCTTGCTGTCAAACTGTAACATATCCTAACTTTTTTTATAATTAATACTATAAATTTCGGATTTATTAGGGATAAAAAACATGATTAAAATCAGGTACAAGCATAAAAAAAGCGGACAACATTTTGAGTTTCTGTCCGCTAAAAAAAAAATTGGAAAACTAAAAAATTTATTAATGGCAATCCGGATTTGCCTGAACGATTAAATTTGTTGTTTTTGGAGAAATATAGGGTATGTCTAATCCCATTCCACGGATGATGAATAATCCTCCAATGATGATTACCATGATGGGAATGAATTTTTGAATTTTGTTTCGAACCGGTACTGTTATAAAATTTGAAATCAGCACCACGGCACTCATCATTGGAATTGTTCCTATTCCGAATAAAATCATGTAGGATGCTCCGAGCCATTCGTTTTGCATAGCGATTGCACCAAAAAGTGCGGCATACACCATTCCGCATGGTAAAAATCCGTTTAATAAACCGATGGTAAATAAGGCATCAAATGTTTTCTTTTTGAATTGAGCTCCCAGATGACTTTTTACTTTAGAAATCAACTTATAAATTGGTTTAGAAAAGTTGTATTGAGCCATTTTTTTTTCGGGAATAATGACAAAAAGAATCATTAAAACACCGACTAAAATGGATAATTGTTGTTGAAAACCGGCAAGAAAAAGTCCTTTTCCTAAAATTCCAAAAAACAAGCCTAGCATTCCGTACGCAGTTAATCTACCTAAATGATATAGAAAAAGTTGAAAAACTCGTTTAGCTGCATTGTTTCGATCTACCGGAATCATCATGGCTATTGGGCCGCACATGCCGATGCAATGGAAGCTGGAGAGTAAACCAAATATGAGGGCGGTGTAGAGCATGTCTGTTGTTGGTTGTCGGTTGTCTGTTGTTGGTTGTCTGTTGTTGGTTGTCTGTTTTCTGTTTTACGGTTTTGTTTCCAAGTAGGCGATTTGTTTCCTTTTTAGCCCCGATTGCAGTGGAAATCTTTTTGTTGGCGAGCTTTGCTCGTGAACAAAAAATTGGAACGGAAAGCGGGAATAGGGTTGGCTGGAAATGCCCGAGCCATTCGCTTCTTATCCGTTGTCGGTTGTCTGTTGTCGGTTATCGGTTCTCGGTTGTCTGATAACGGACAACGGATAACTGACAACTGTCTATAAATAAATTGTTTTCTTTGTTAATATTTCTTTTCCTTCGTAAGTCCAATCAATGGAAATGTCCCAGCGACCGCCCACCAAATTGTTTTTAGGTATGAGCAAATGTGAACCGGAAAGTGAAATCGGAACTTCAAAATCCAGTTTCTGGTTAGACGGTCTGTAAAGGGACACTTTTCCTTTGATTTTTGTGGCATCTATATCTGTTGGGAAAACGATTTTTAAGCCGTCTTCTTGAGCGATAACTTCTACGGGAAGAGCTAAATTTTTGTCGTTTTGCTCTTTTTCCATTCGTTTTTCAAAAACGAGTTCTTGTTTGTAATATTCTTCTACAACTAACTCGTTGTCATATTTACTGTCTGATTGCACTTTGAACACAAAGTATAAAATGAATGTCATAAACAATGCAAATGCAATTACGATTCCTGTTCCCCAATTTATTTTCATAATTTTTGTTTTTTTACATCGGACTGAAGTCCGATGAAAGTTAGCTAAAGCAAGAAGATTAATTGAAGCTTCTTGGTCCCATGAAGTTTGTTGTGGTGGTTTCAATTAAATTTTCACCATCGTAGACTTCAATTTTTATTTTTATTTTGTCACCTTCCAAATAGGCGGGATTGATTTCTATGAACAATGTTCCTTTGGCAATTCCGTCTGGTTTTACTTTTACTTTTGGTTTTCCTACCAAAATAATTTTACCTTTTGGTTCTATTAGTTTAAACGTAACTTCATCAAATTGTTTGGTTGTTTTATTGACGATTTTATAGGTATAAACGTTGCTAATATTTTCCCCTTTATGTTGAAAAAGTTGTCCTGGAAGTCTCAAAACAGTGGCTTCCACATCATTTCTCAAAAATAGCATTCCGATTAAAACACCAATTAAAATTACTAAAACTGCGGCATAGCCTTTCATTCTTGTGGTAAAAACGAATTTTTCTTTTTTTACAATTTCGTTTTCACTGGCGTATCGAATTAAGCCTTTTGGTAAACCAACGCTTTCCATGATGGTGTCGCATTCGTCGATACACGCTGTGCAATTGATGCATTCTAATTGTGTTCCGTTACGAATGTCTATTCCGGTTGGGCAGACATGAACGCATAATTTACAATCGATACAATCTCCTTTTCCGGTTGACGCTCTGTCTTCTTGTTTATTGAATTTGGCTCTTCCTAATTCTTTTTCACCACGTACATAATCGTAAGCAACATTGATTGATTTATTGTCTAATAAAACCCCTTGCATTCTTCCGTAGGGACAAGCAATAATGCAGACTTGTTCTCTAAACCATGCAAAAATGAAATAAAATACAGCCGTAAAAATCAATAAGGCAATAAGTGTACTGGTGTGTAAAGCCGGGCCTTCTTTTATCATTAATAGCAGTCGATCACTACTCACCAAATAAGCTAAAAATACATTGGCGATGAGGAAGGAAAATATAAAAAAGATAATCCATTTTGTAACTCTCTTTCTAATTTTTTCGGCGTTCCATTCTTGTTTTTGTAAACGAATTTGTGCTCCTCTATCACCATCAATCCAGTATTCGATTCGGCGAAAAACCATTTCCATAAAAATAGTTTGTGGGCAAAACCATCCGCAAAAAATTCTTCCAAACGCAACTGTAAACAGAGCTAATCCTACTACCCCAATGATCATGGAAACTACAAAAAGGTGAAAATCCTGAGGCCAAAACGGAAAACTAAAAATATTAAACCTTCTTTCTAATACATTGAACATCAAGAACTGATGTCCGTTAATTTTAATAAAAGGTGCGGATACTAAGAATATTAATAAAAAATAGCTTAAGAGTTTTCTTTTGTCGTAAAAAGGTCCTTTTGGCTTCTTGGGAAGAATAAAAGCTCTTTTACCTTCTTTATTGATGGTTCCGATCGTATCTCTAAAGCTTTCTTCGGGTAACTTGTTCATGCTTTTGTTTTTAAATTTACAAATCCCGCTTTGATACGGGATTTGTATTTTTTATTTTATGGCAACTTCTGCCACTGTTTTGGTAGAATCTGTAACAGTAGAATCTTTAATTGTTTCGGCTTTTGGTGCATTTTCATCGACCCAAATATCTCCTTCGGCAGGTTTTGCATCCGGTGGATTTGTTCCTTGAAGTGATAAAACATAACTGGCTACTTTTTGCAAATCAGACGGTTTTATGGTTGCTTTCCACGACACCATACCTTTACCTTCGCGACCACCTTCCATTAATGTATTGAAGACGTTTTTAATACCTCCGCCTAAAATCCAGTGTTCATCTGTAAGATTTGGTCCGATAGAACCTCCTCCATCTGGTTTGTGACATGCAACACAATTTGTTTCATATAATTTTTTACCTTCTGCTAATGCAGTTGCATCTGTTAATAAAGTAACTTTATCCTTATCCATTAAATCAGGAGCAGTTAATTTATACTTTTCAACCTCTGCTTTTGCGATAGCCATTTCGGTTTCAAATTCCGTAGCTTGGTCATAATCATTGTATATGTGGAATCTCACCAAATAAATAATGGCAAAAATGATAGTTAAATAGAACAAATTCACCCACCAAGGAGGCAATACATTGTCTAATTCTTTGATGCCGTCATAATCGTGGTCCAGCAAAATATCGTGCTCTTCTTCGATTTCTTTAGAACGAGTTAATTTTTTTGACAAACTTTGATAAAAAGCACTTTCCGTGAAAGGTAATGATTGTGCTTCCTCCAATTGTTTTTTCTGTTCTTCAGAGAGCATGTGGTAGGTTACTTTATCTACGGCACTTACTACAATTTCGATGGCGACCAATAAGAAAAGGAAAACTCCTAAAAATAAGGCAACCATTGGGTATTCGATAAAAGCCGGTTTGTCTCCTGAGTCTATAAAATATTCCATAGCACCCATTACAAGGGCAAAAATCAATGGAACTCTGACGTATGATGGAATTAATTTTTTCATTTTTTACGTTTAATAGGTTTTACTAATTATCTTCTTTTAAAGGTATATCACCTAGTTCATTGATTGTTTCTTTGCTATAGGAAAATACCCACACTAAAAGCAATACAAAGAATCCAAAGAAAATGCTCAATGAGATGATAGGATATATTTCAATTCCTACGATCGTATCCATGTGGTGTTTGATAAACTTTAGCATGACTATTTATTTTGAACAGTTTCTTTTACTTTAATATCAGTTCCTAAACGTTGCAGATAGGCAATTAACGCTGTAATTTCTCTGTCTTTCATCGGAACAAATTCTTCGCCACGAGTTGCTGCATTCTTTTTGCTTTCTTCATACGATTTTACAAAATCAGGATCGGCATAAAGATTTTTTTCAATTTGAGCACCTTGTTCGTCGATAGATTTTCTGGCATTTTTAATGTCTTCTTCTGTATAAGGAACACCTAACGTTACCATCACTTCCATTTTTTTCTCAATTAATGAATAATCCATTGGATCATTGTCATACAACCATTTGTAGCCTGGCATAATTGAACCAGGAGATGTACTTTGAGGATCCCACATGTGGTTGAAATGCCAGTTGTCATTGTATTTGGCTCCAACTCTATGTAAATCCGGACCTGTACGTTTAGAACCCCATAAGAATGGGTGATCATATACATATTCTCCTCCTTTTGAATATTCACCATAACGTTCTACTTCTGAACGGAAAGGTCTAATCATTTGCGAGTGACATCCTACACAACCTTCACGGATGTATAAATCACGTCCTTCCAATTCCATTGGTGTATATGGTTTTACAGAAGCGATAGTTGGTATGTTAGATTTCACTACTATGGTTGGAATAATTTGAATTATACCTCCAATTAAAATAGCTACTAGCGATAAAACTGTAAATTGGATTGGTCTTCTTTCTAACCAAGAATGCCATTTTTCGCCTTTCATTCTTCTTGAAGAAATTACGGCTAAGGCTGGTGCTTCGGCTAATTCATCTTCTACTTTTGAACCGGCAGCAACTGTTTTGATTACGTTATATACTAAAACTAGTAAACCTGCAACATATAATGTTCCTCCGATGGCACGCATCCAATACATTGGCATAATTTGCGTAACTGTTTCAAGGAAATTACCATATACTAAAGTTCCGTCTGGATTGAATTGTTTCCACATAGAAGCTTGTGTAAATCCTGCAACATAAAGTGGCAATGCATATAATATGATTCCCAATGTTCCGATCCAAAAATGGAAATTGGCTAATTTTTCAGAATATAATTTGGTTTTGGTCATTCGTGGTATTAACCAATAAATCATACCAAAAGTCATAAATCCGTTCCAAGCCAAAGCTCCAACGTGTACGTGAGCAATAATCCAATCTGTAAAGTGAGCAATAGCGTTAACGTTTTTAAGCGAAAGCATTGGTCCTTCAAACGTTGCCATACCATAACCGGTGATTGCAACAACGAAGAATTTTAACACTGCATCGGTTCTAACTTTATCCCAAACACCTCTTAATGTAAGAAGTCCGTTGATCATACCACCCCAAGATGGAGCAATCAACATCACAGAGAAAACAACTCCTAAGTTTTGAGCCCAATCCGGTAAAGCTGTGTATAATAAATGGTGAGGTCCGGCCCAGATATAAATGAAAATCAACGACCAAAAGTGAATGATAGATAATCGGTAAGAATAAACCGGACGATTAGCCACTTTTGGAACAAAATAATACATCAATCCTAAAAATGGTGTTGTCAGGAAGAAGGCAACGGCATTGTGTCCGTACCACCATTGCACCAAAGCATCTTGAACCCCGGCATAAACCGAATAACTTTTTAAACCAGAAACCGGTAATTCTAAACTATTAAAAATATGAAGAATAGCAACGGTAACAAATGTGGCGATATAAAACCAAATTGCTACATAAATATGACGTTCTCTACGTTTCAGAATTGTCATAATCATGTTAATACCAAATACCACCCAAATTAAAGCAATGGCAATATCAATTGGCCATTCTAATTCGGCATATTCTTTAGAAGTTGAATAACCTAATGGTAAAGTAATTGCTGCAGCAACAATGATTAATTGCCATCCCCAGAAATTAAGATTACTAAGTAAATCACTGTACATTCTGGTTTTTAGCAATCGTTGCATCGAATAGTAAACACCTGCAAAAATGGCATTTCCAACGAAGGCAAAGATTACTGCGTTGGTATGTAAAGGTCTTAATCTACCAAAACTAAGGAACGAAATTCCATCGGTTAAATTGGGAAATAAAAACATGATGGCCAATAAGAGGCCTACTAACATTCCGACTACACCAAAGACGATACATGCGTAGAGGAACTTCTTTACAATTTTGTTGTCGTAATAAAATTGTTGCATCTCCATAATTATACTTGTTTTTCTTTAATTGTTTGTATTGGTTTTTTGTTTGTTGAGATTTTGAGTTCATCGTCAAAAAGCATTCTGACGGATGGAGTGTAATCATCATCGTATTGACCGTTTTTTACTGCTCTAATAAATGCATACAGAAAAAAAATAGCCACGATGATACTAATGGTGATTAAAATGTAAATGACGCCCATACCTTAAATTTATGTTAACAAAATTAGACTTACTCGATTTTATAAAATATGATAATTGTCATGCAGTATTATTTTTTGTTGCGGGTTGAAAGTTGCGGGTTACGGGTTGCGAGTTTCGTGCATAAACATTTGTCATAATCGTTACAAAACTTACTATAGTAATGGTGCTCAATGGCATAATAATAGCTGCCACTAAAGGCGATAAATTACCAGAAACTGCATAAGTCAATCCAACAATATTATAGGCTAAAGAAAGTGCAAAACTCATATAAATTGTTTTCATGGCATTTTTGGAATACTGCATAAAAAAGCCAATTTTTTGAAACTGAGAAGCATCCAAAATTCCGTCACAAGCGGGCGAAAAAACATTAACATTTTCGGAAATAGAAATCCCGATGTTACTTTGTGCTAAAGCTCCGGCATCGTTTAAACCATCACCAATCATCATGACATTTTTGCCTTGTTTTTGAAGTTCTTCAATATATTCCAGTTTTTGTTCCGGCTTTTGATTAAAAACCAATTTTGTAGTGGATGGAAGCATTTTCTCCAATATTTTTCGTTCACCATCATTATCACCGGATAAAATAATAAGGTTGTACTTTTTTGATAATTGAAGAAATAACTGCTCTAAACCTTCTCGGTATTGGTTATTAAACACATAGCTTCCTTTATAAATCCCATTTATTTCAACATGTACTTTGGTTTTTTTATGCGTGTTTTCGCTCATATGTTCCAAAAATTGAGAAGAACCTAGTTTTATAGTTCCTTCTTCAAAAGTTGCATTGATTCCTTTACCAATTACTTCTTCAAAATGTGTTGGAGTAAGTTTAATTTGTTTGGGAATAAAATCATACAATCGTCTGCTTAAAGGATGATTGGAACCTCGAAGAGCATTGTTTAATAACTTTAAATCAAAATCAGTTAAAGGAGTTCCTTCATAAGTGATAGACGTTTTTTTATTGGTTGTAATTGTTCCTGTTTTATCAAAAACGATACTATCTACTTTGGCTAATTGTTCAATAACAATGGCATTTTTTAGATAGAATTTTCGTTTACCTAAAATTCGCAACACATTTCCCAACGTAAAAGGAGCGGTTAATGCCAATGCACACGGACAAGCTACAATCAAAATTGCTGTAAAAACATTAAAGGCTGTGTTGGTATCAATGAAAATCCAATACAAAAAAGAAATAATTGCTAAACCAAGCAAAGCCGGTGTGAAATATCGACTGATTTTATCTGTGATTGTTTTGTGTTTGATATCAATTTTCTTCTGAAAAACATCGTTACTCCACAATTGAGTAAGGTAACTTTGAGAAACCGAAAAAAGCACTTCCATTTCGATGACTTTGCCGACTTGTTTTCCGCCTGCGAAAATTTTGTCTCCTGATTTTTTTTCGATAGCAACCGCTTCTCCCGTTACAAAGCTGTAATCAATAGATGCTTTTTCGGAAATTAAAATGCCGTCAACCGGAATCAATTCTTGGTTTCTGATTAAAAGTCGATCCCCTTTTTGAATATCATATACTTGAACAGAAGTTTCTGAACCATCTGCTAAAATTTTGGTGATTGCAATCGGAAAATAAGATTTATAATCACGTTCAAAGGATAAAAAATCATACGTTTTCTTTTGAAATAATTTTCCCAAAAGCATAAAGAAAATCAGTCCGGTCATACTGTCAAAAAAGCCTTGGCCGTAATCAAATACGATGTCAACTGTGCTTCGGATAAACATCACCACAATCCCCAATGCAATCGGAATATCGATATTGAGCATTCCCGATTTGATGCTTTTGTATGCCGAAACATAATATCCGCTTGCCGAATAAAAAAAAGCCGGAAGCGAAATAGCAAAGATCAACCAACGGAAAAATCCACGGTATTCGTTGATCCAATATTCTTCTACTTCAAAATATTCAGGAAACGAGAGCAACATAATATTTCCAAAACAGAAAAAAGCAACTCCAATTTTATAAATCAAACTTCGGTCGATGACTTTTTTACCTTCATCAAAATTGTCTAAACTGATGTAGGGTTCATAACCAATGGAACAGAGAAGTTCAACTATTTTTTTGAGTGAAGTTTCTTCGGGATTGAATGTTATTCTAACTTTCTTCTCCGGAAAATTTACTTGCGAAGTAATTATTCCTGATTGAAGTTTCTGTAAATTTTCCAAAATCCAAATACACGAACTACAGTGTATATGAGGAATATAGAGTGAAACAATATGTGTTGTATCCTCTTGGAATTCGAGAAGTTTTGAAACAATATCTTCATTGTCTAAAAAATCATATTTACCTTTAATGTCAAGTGGTGTTGCACCCGGAGATGCTTGAAAATCATAATAACATGATAAATCATTTTGACTAAAAATTTCATAAACCGTCTTACAACCGTTGCAACAGAAACTTTTTTCGTCATAAATAATCTCTTCTTTTTTGTTGATTTCTAAACCACAATGGAAACAATTTCCAGTGTTCATAATTTGCTCATTTTACCTGTAACAAAGGTTGCAAAAGGATGAAAATTAAAATATGATATTTGTCATACTTTAATTATCTTTGTAAATACCAATAAATCTAAATAGTAATGAGCAAATGTGAACAATGTATTGTGAGGGAATTCAGTTCATTAAAAGCCCTAAACAAAGATGAGCTATTAAAAATGGCTAATTGTAAAACATCTTACACCATAAAAAAAGGTGAACCTATTTTTGAAGAAGGTGAATCTGTTAATGGTATATACTGCATTAAAGATGGTGTTTGTAAACTATCTAAGTTAAGTGCCAACGGAAAAGATCAAATTGTAAAATTGGTTAAACCCGGTGAACTTTTGGGTCAACGTTCGATGATTAGCGATGAGCCTGCGAATTTGAGTGCCGTAGCTTTGGAAGATATGGAGGTTTGTTTTATTCCTAAATCGGAAGTACTAGGGTTTTTCAACAATAACAACCAGTTTTCGATGAATATGATGAAAACTATTTGTGGCGATTTAAAAGACGCAGATGATCACATGGTTTCAATGGCTCAAAAAACAGTGAAAGAACGTTTAGCTGAAACTTTGCTCTATTTAGAAGACACCTTTGGCAAAAATGAAGATGGTTCACTTCACATTCAATTATCAAGAGAAGAATTAGCAGGAATGATTGGAACGGCAACTGAAAGTTGTATTCGATTACTTTCTGAATTTAACAAAACAGGTTTGATTGATATTACCGGAAAAAAAATAGTGATTTTAGATAAAAATAAATTAAAACGAATGGCGGAGTAATTTTTTGGATAAAGTATATTTTAAAACTGTTTTTTAAACAGTTTTTTTTATTTTTAACGGTACTTAGTTAATTAAAAATAATTTATGCACTCAGGAAGACAATACTCACTCAAAGAATTTTTATTTTGGACAAGAAGAGACATTTATGTTCTCTTATTTTTAGCCATTATCCCTACCCTACTATTTCAGTTATTTGAATGTAAATGGATGTCTATTCCATGGGTTCCGATTGCATTAGTCGGGACAGCCGCAGCCTTTATAATTGGTTTTAAAAATACGCAAACCTATAATCGTTTATGGGAAGCTCGTCAAATTTGGGGAGCGATTGTCAACTCGAGTCGGTCTTGGGGAATAATGACAAAAGATTTTGTTATAGCGGATAAAACTATTCACCAGGAATTAATTTATCGTCATTGTGCTTGGTTGACTGCTTTGCGTTATCAATTGAGAGAACCCAGGAATTGGGAAAATATGACCAAAAGTTATAACGTTGAATACAGCCGTTTGTTTACTATTTTAGAAAAATCAATTCCGTTGGAGGAAGAATTAAAAAAATATTTATCCGAAGAAGAACAAAAGTACATCTTATCAAAAAAGAACAGAGCCACTCAGCTCATCGCCTTTCAATCTAAACGATTAGCCGAATTATATCAACAAGGAAAAATCGAAAATTTTCAATATGTTGAAATGGAAAAACGCTTAGCCGATTTATATGACCAACAAGGAAAATGTGAACGAATTAAAAACTTTCCTTATCCTCGGCAATTTGCCAGTATCAATTTATTCTTTATTTGGTTGTTTGTCATTTTGTTACCTTTTGGAATGTTGAACGAATTTCAAAAATTGGGAGAGCATTATGTGTGGTTAACTATTCCTTTTAGCATAGTGGTTTCGTGGGTTTTTGTATCGATGGAAAAAGTAGGCGAAAGTACCGAAAATCCATTTGAAGGAAGTGCAAACGATGTTCCAATTACTGCATTGAGTCGAACAATTGAAATCGATTTAAGAGATATGTTAGATGAAGAAAATCTTCCTTCGCCAATAACAGCAGAAAATAAAATTTTAATGTAAATCTAAAAAATATCAATTATGGAAATTGAAAAAGTATTTAAAAACAACGAAAAGTGGATCGCTGAAAAACTATCAGTTGATGCCAATTATTTTGAAAATTTATCAAAAGGGCAAAGTCCTGAAATTCTCTACATCGGTTGTTCCGACAGTCGTGTAACAGCCGAGGATTTAATGGGTGTGCAACCCGGAGAAGTTTTCGTTCACAGAAACATAGCCAATATGGTGATTAGCATTGATTTAAACGTAATGTCGGTTATGAATTATGCCGTGGATCATTTAAAAGTTAACCACGTGGTGGTTTGCGGACATTATTTTTGTGGCGGTGTAAAAGCAGCTATGCAAGCACAAGATTTAGGAATTTTAAATCCGTGGTTACGTAACATTCGCGATGTGTATCGACTTCATAAAAAAGAATTGAATGCTATTACTGATGAAAACGCACGATACAATCGTTTGGTTGAACTCAATGTGCAGGAACAATGTGTCAATTTAATTAAAACTGCCGCCGTTCAAAAAGCGTATCGCGAAAGAAATTTACAAGTTCACGGATGGGTTTTTGACATTCATTCCGGAAAATTGATTGATTTAAAAATTAATTTTAAAGAAGTTTTAAAAGATATTATGGAGATTTATAATTTGGGAGAGTAAATTTTCTCCTAACTGAAAAAAATCAAGTTCGATTAGATTTAATTCTTAATTGAACTTGATTTTTTTTATTTCTGAAAACTATATTCCTTTTCAACTAAACAAATTCGAACAATATAATTTTCATACCATTTTGAAATTCCTTTTTGTTGAGCATCCAAATGATCTAAATTTTGTTTCCATTGTTTGATGGATTCCAATGATTGCCAATAGGAAACGGTAATTCCTATGTCATTTCTAGCCGATTCTACGGCAAGAAAACCTTCTTGCTTTTTGGCTAATTCAACCATTTTTGTTCCCATTTCGTTATAATCATCATCCACCTCAGTTCTGGTCGATGTAAAAATAACTGCATAATAAGGTAAATTCATTTCTATAAAATTAAGTTCTATTTAGGAAGTTTTTTTGCTTCTTCCCAAAACACATCCATCTCAGCCAATGTCATATCTGATAAAGGTTTTCCTAATTCACCTGCTTTGCTTTCTAAATACATAAATCGTTTCATGAATTTTTTGTTTGTTCGCTCCAAAGCATCTTCAGGATTAATTTTTAAAAACCGTGCATAATTAATCATCGAAAACAAAACATCGCCAAATTCGGCTTCCATCTTCTCAAAATTTCCTGATTTTACTTCTTCCTGAAATTCTGAAATTTCTTCCTGAACTTTATCCCAAACTTGATGTGGTTCTTCCCAATCAAAACCAACGCCTTTCACTTTATCTTGAATTCGACTTGCTTTAACAAGTGCTGGCAAGCTTTTCGGCACACCTTCCAAAACTGATTTTTTACCTTCTTTGAGTTTTAGTTTTTCCCAATTTTGCTTCACTTCTTCTTCATTGGCAACAACTACATCACCATAAATATGTGGATGACGATCAATCAATTTATCACAAATACTGTTCGCTACATCAGCAATATCAAAATCATTTGTTTCGCTGCCGATTTTTGCATAAAAAACAATATGCAGCAACAAATCGCCCAATTCTTTTTTGATTTCCTGCAAATCATTGTCCAAAATGGCATCGCCTAATTCGTAGGTTTCTTCGATGGTAAGATGGCGTAAACTTTCTAAGGTTTGCTTTTTATCCCACGGACATTTTTCACGCAAATCGTCCATAATATCCAATAAGCGACCAAAGGCTTCCAGTTGTTTTGCTCTTGTATTCATTTGATTTTGATTTCTGTAAAAATAAAAAATCCTACTCGAAAGCAGGATTTAATTATGATTTAATTTTTTATAAAATTATTCAGCCGGTTTTTCAGCTTCTTTCAATTCCTTTGATAATGCTTCAACCGAAACTAATCCTTTTGGTTGCAACATATTGTACCAATTAATGATTTTTTTAATATCCGAAGGATACACTCTGTCTTCATCAAATTCAGGCAAAACTTCTCTGAAATAAGTCGTTAAAATACTGTTATCGTCTTTATGAGAAATAGTAGTTGGTCCGTCATTTTCCTTTGTAGCAATGGCTTTAAAAACTTCGGCTAACTTAATTTCTTCGTTGTAGGTGTAAACGGCAATTTCAGAAAGTAAACTCACATTGCTTCGCATTCCAACAGTGATTTTTTTTCCGTCTAAAAAACTTTCTGCAACAAATCCTGTTCTGGTTTGAATTTTTAATTCGAATAATCCCGGTTTTCCCGAAATGGCTAATATTTTTTGTAAACTCATATTGTGTAATATATTAAACTTTTAAAACCTCACCCCTAGCCCCTCTCCAAGGGAGAGGGGAAAGTTTCAAGGTAATTATCTTCCTTTCTTGTTGAAAAACTTCATTCTATAATCAGGAAAAATTTTTCCGTCGATGATGTTTTGCAATCTTTTTTTAATTAACGTTTTTTTGAGTGATGATATTTTATCGGTAAACAAAATGCCTTCAATATGATCATATTCATGCTGAATAACTCTGGCGATTAGACCATCGTAAACATCGGAATGTTTAACGAAATTTTCATCAACATATTCAATTGTAATTCGCTCTTTTCTGAAAACGTCTTCACGTACTTCGGGAATGCTCAAACAACCTTCGTTGAATCCCCATTCATTGCCTTCTTCTTTTACAATTTTAGCGTTGATGAATGTTTTTTTAAATGATTTTAATTGCTCTGTTTCTTCTGTTGATAAATCATCGCTTTCGGCAAATGGAGCGGTATCAACAATGAATAAACGAATGGCTAAACCAATTTGAGGAGCCGCCAAACCAACGCCATATGCATTGTACATTGTGTCATACATATTTGCAATAAGTTCCGATAAATTGGGATATTCCGGTGAAATTTCTGCACCTACTTTTCGTAAAACCGGATCACCATATCCAACAATTGGTAAAATCATAAGAGCAATTTTAGTGAATTAGAATTTAAAAATTTTGATTAAATTCGGATGCAAAAGTAATAAAAAGAATCTTGATTTTTGCTTTAATTCAGGTAGGTTTTCTGTTAAATCATTTTTCTGGTCAAATAATCCTGTAACAAAATGGTTGCGGCAATTTCATCCACTAAACCTTTATTTTGGCGTTGTTTTTTACTTAAACCGCTGTCTATCATCGTTTGAAAAGCCATTTTGGATGTAAAACGTTCATCCACACGAACGACTTTCATCTCTGGAAATTCAGTTGAAAAGGTCGTCACAAATTTTTCAATAATTGGTGTGCTTTCTGATGGTAAACCGTTCATTTGTTTGGGTTCGCCAATTAAAACAGTAGAAACATTTTCTTTTGAAAAATAGTCTTTCAAAAAAGAAATGATTGTTTCGGATGGAATGGTTGTTAGTCCGGATGCAATGATTTGCAATTCATCGGTAACTGCAATTCCGGTTCGTTTGATTCCATAATCTATGGCGAGGATTCTTGGCATTTTATAAAGATTCTTTGTATTTAATAAAACCAAAAATGGTTACTATTTTATTTTCTGTGTCAATGAAATAAACACAAACATAGCCTTTGAAAACGTAATCTCTGATAATTTCATTATCAAAATGTATGGATTTTTTAAAATGAAATGGTCTTTTTAAGTCTTTGCGGAGATTTTTAACCAAATCAGATTTAAACTTTCTTGCAGCTTTTGGTTTATCTTTTGCAATATATTCAACTTGTTCGTTTAATGCCAATAAAAAATCCTTTTCAAATCTAATCTTCATATTTAGAAATCGTTTTTTCTAAATAATTATCAAGTTCATCAAGTGAATAATACTCGGCAGTTCCATTTGCCATTTTTTCTAAAGTGGCCTCAAGTTTTTTCTTATCGTTTATAAATGATGCATCTTCTGTGATTATTTTATAATCGTTTGAAGAAAAATTATTTAAAAACTCTACTATTTTAGTTTTGATACTTGGTTCGCAATCAATTCTTATCGTTTCCATAACAAATACTTTTTACAAATATACATGATTATTTCATCGCTTCAAACCTCGCTAACGGAGCCATTCTTGCTCTATTGAATGATAAACTATTTCCGTTTATACTGTAATTATCAACTTTTTCAAGCATTTCTGCAAATTCTTGTTCAGTTGTCATATCCGGACAAGCCATCATAGTGGAAGCTCCTTTGGTGAATTTGATTAGTGACTTTTCATCTTTCAACTCAAATCCGCCCATCATATTATTACAACCGGCAAAAGCGGAATATCTACTTTCATTGTTCAGTTGAATAAACATTTCCTTTTTGTGATCATTATTATTTATAACAGGTTTACCATTAAGTTCAACTAATCTCCATTTATTTTTAATCAAAGAAGTGTTTTCAAGACTCTTAGGGTGATATGAAACATCTTTTATCAATATTGGTGCTGGTGGCGGAGGTGGAGGTAACACTTTTACATTTGATTTCTTTTGCAACACATACTTCTCAGCCAAATCACCTTCAATTTTATTTCCATCCATATCCAATTGTTTTAGATAATTTTCTCCCACAAAATAACGATTTGGAGCATTTTCAATACCTTCTAAAATAATAGTATTTCCTTCATTGTTCCAAACATATGAACCTCTAAATTCAGACTTAGTTTTACTCTTTTTACCCAAATAGTTGGTGAATAATACATAGTTGTTTTCATCAATCCATAAAGTAGTTTCAATTCCCTCGCAATCAGCACATGGTAAAATACCTTGATACATTCCCATATAATCTAAAGAATTCTTTGCATTATGATCATCATTAACAACAACTTCAGTTGAATCTACAACCGTTGTATCGGTTGTTTCATTTTTATCCTTTTTAGCACAGCTCACTACTAAAAAAAATAGAGTCATTAGAGTAATTACTTTTATTTTCATATTTTGCTACTTTTAGGTTTATCACAAATTTACTGCTTTTTGTTTTCAAAAAATTTAAAGTTTACAAAAATCAAACCATTTTTTGTGGTTAAAAGATTTTATCTTTGTTTCAAATTAAAATAACCATGAACGAATTACAATCTATCATAGAAAAAGCTTGGGAAAACAGAGCTTTATTGCAAGAAGAAACTACAATTTCAGCCATTAGAAATGTTATTGAATTATTAGATAACGGAAAACTTCGCGTTGCCCAACCAACAACTGATGGTTGGCAAGTGAATGAATGGGTTAAGAAAGCCGTAGTGATGTATTTCCCAATTCAAAAAATGGAAACGTGGGAAGCCGGTATATTTGAATACCACGACAAAATGCTTTTAAAACGTGATTATGCTGCAAAAGGCATTCGTGTTGTTCCTCCAGCTGTGGCTCGATATGGTTCATATATTTCCAAAGGTGTGATTATGATGCCGAGTTATGTGAATATCGGTGCGTATGTTGATGAAGGAACAATGGTGGATACTTGGGCAACCGTGGGCAGTTGTGCTCAAATTGGAAAAGACGTTCACTTGAGTGGCGGAGTTGGCATTGGTGGCGTTTTAGAACCGCTTCAAGCTGCACCGGTTATCATTGAAGATGGAGCTTTTATCGGTTCAAGATGTATTGTTGTAGAAGGAATTCGAGTAGAAAAAGAAGCCGTTTTAGGTGCGAATGTTGTTTTAACCGGTTCAACTAAAATTATTGACGTAACAGGCGAAAGTCCAGTTGAATATAAAGGATTTGTTCCTGCTCGTTCAGTGGTAATTCCGGGAACTTATACGAAAAAATTTCCAGCAGGAGAATTTCAAGTTCCGTGTGCGTTGATTATTGGTCAGCGTAAACCATCCACAGATTTGAAAACGAGTTTGAACGATGCGTTAAGAGAATATAATGTGGCGGTTTAGTTTTTTTGCAACTTAATCAACTTTGCATACTTTGCATATGAAAAAAAACCTTGAATTAAAGAAATAGTTAGACCATCTAAACCGTTCAGAAATCCTTTTTTGAGAAAATAACATCTTAAAAATGCAATTGAACCGTTTAGAACTGGTTTAAAAGCGTTGATTCTTTTTCCTTGGTCATAAAGTTGTTGAGCATGCCACGTTGAATATTGATTTTTCTTAGCAATTATTTGGTCTAAAGAAGCCCAGCCATAATGAAGAATGTGAACTGAAACCTTTTTTTCGTTTTGCGTAATGATTTTTTGATGCACTTTTGAATCAGACGGTCTGGCAGTTTGCTTATTAAAAAATCTAACTTTATGATCGGGATACCATCCTGCAAAATCAATTAATTTATCTGCAAGATAATTTTTAACTCTAAAGCTAAAAGCATCGTAATTTCCAATTAAATACTTTTCTTTTACAATAAATTCTTCAGCATCTTTGTCTAAAAACTCATCGGCATCCAAATTCAAAATCCAATCATTTTTGCAGTAAGGCAAACCATGAGATCGCTGCGGACCATCACCTAAAAAAGCTTGTGAAATAACGATCGCTCCTTTCTCTTTAGCAATTTCAACCGTTCTATCTTTACTTAATGAGTCAACAATAATCACTTCGTCACACACTTTAAACAATGCATCGATGCACTTGCCAATCATTTTTTCCTCATTAAAAGTTATAACCAAACCACTTATTGCCATTTTCTAAAAATCATTAATTTGAAAACAAAAGTATAACATTTAGCATTATTTTATTCAAAAAGTGTGAATCAAAGAAACCGTTCTACAAATAGTTTGTATTTTAGCAACCGGATAAAACCTTAAATAAATATGAAAATTTTAGTGATTCAACAAAAGAGAATTGGCGATGTTTTAACGAGCACTATTCTTTGTAACAATCTGAAAAACAAATATCCGGATGCTAAAATTGATTACATGTGTTATCCAAATTGCATTGATGTTTTGCTTGAAAATCCATCGATTAATGAAATCATAGTTTTAACTAATACGGTTAGAAAATCGTATCCAAAATTATTCAAATTCATTTTTGAAATCAGAAAGAAAAAATATGATGTGGTTATTGATGCTTACAGCAAATTAGAAACCAATTTAATTACTTTCTTTTCAGGAGCAAAGTATAAAATTTCTTATGATAAAGGCTATTCGTCTTTTTTTTACAATCACAATATCAAGCGATTTAAAAACGGGACAAAATCGGAATTAGGTTTAGCAATTGATAATAGACTTTTGCTTTTAAAACCATTAATTTCTGAACCTATTACAGATTATAAACCAAAAATTTTTCTTCGAAAAGAAGAGATTGAAGCGGCAGAACAATTACTTCAAAAACATGAAATCATTTACGGTCAAAAGCCTTTAATTATGTTTGGAATTTTGGGAAGCGAATGGTATAAAACCTATCCGATTGAAAAAATGGCTAAAATTATTGATTTTACGGTTGAAAAACTCGATGCAGATATTGTCTTTAATTATATTCCTTCTCAGTTGGAAGAGGCACAAAAAGTATATGATTTTTGTGATGAAAAAACAAAAAATAACATTCATTTTGATTTGTATAGTGAAGGTTTACGACCTTTTTTGGCTTTACTTTCACGTTGTTCAATGTTAATTGGAAATGAAGGCGGAGCAGTAAATATGGCAAAAGCATTAAGTGTTCCTACTTTTTCTTTATTTTCTCCTTCGGTGGATAAAGAAACATGGCAAATTTTTGAAAATGAAAAAGAAAATGTATCAATTCACTTAAAAGATTTGAAACCGGAAATTTATGAAGAGCATGATGAAAAATACATCAAAGAGCACACTTTTAAGTATTTCGATGAATATCCGTTAGAGTTAATTTTAGAAAAATTGAATGATTTTTTCAACGAATTAAATGTCAAAAAAGCTTAAAGCGAATCAATTCCTTCTTCAATTTTAATCACTTTGTGCTTTTTATTATATGCTCTAATAGCGTTATTTGTATTCCATATTTCGGGGGAAGAATAACCTCTTTTGTGATCTAAATGCAAGCAAATAGCACTGTATCTAATTTGTTTAGACAACAATCCTAAATTAAACAATCGCTCACCTAATTCTCTGTCTAAACCGCCATATTTCATTTGGTGATTAAATCCGTTTACGGCTAGAATATCCTTTTTAAATCCGGAAGAATTGTGTCCGTTCCAGGAGCGTTTTGTTGGTGTAAGCCAATTCATAAATCCTGCAAAAAGCCTACTGTGTGTGAGTTTTGTGAGCTTAAAACTCACTTTGAGTCCATGTTTTTTAAGCCAAGCAATTTGAAAACAGTTTTGATTGAGAATATCTTCTGCTGAAATTGCCTCAGAAATAAACATTGGAAGTTTAAAATATCCACCGGACAAAAAATAGCCTTCTTCTTTATTATTTAGATGGACTTCTACAAAATCTTTTCTAGGAATACAATCTCCATCTGTAAACAAAAGATAATCTGAGGATGATTTAAGTATGGCTCGATTTAAAATTTTTGATTTTTGAAAACCATCATCTTCATGCCAAACATGAACAATTGGATGTTTAAATTTTGATGAAAAGCTATCAATTATGTCTTTTGTTTTTGAAGTAGAACCATCATCGGCAATAACAATTTCAAAATCATCTACAGATTGAACGCTAAATCCAATTAAGACTTTTCGCAACCATTCCTCTGCATTGTATGTGGTGATAATTATTGAAACTTTCATCAACTCTTTAAAAGAATGGAAATTTAGTGGTTTTTTTAGACATATTATTTCCAAAAAAGGAATTTCTTTTTCAATCTTTTTTTTCTGTAATATTTGTACTGAAAATCAGCAGTATATTTCCACAACGTTTCAAAAATTAAACTTTCAGATTCTCCGGAAATTCTAGCATACTCGTTACTCATGACGGCTACCATTTCTTTATGAGGAGTAAGTCTGCATAGGTTTTTCATTCGAAGATTAAAATCCATTTTATCATGAAATTCCATCCGATTTAAATCGACTAAAAAGAATTCATATTCTCCATTTTCGGTTTTCTTAATTAAAGTATTTCCCGGAGAATGGTCTTTGAACTCAATTCCTTTTTGATGCAATTGATAAGAAAACTGAGTAAATTGTCTTAAAATTTTATCTCGATTAGGATAATCCGGAATTTCAACCAACTCACGGTAAGTCAAATCACAATTTAAATGTTCGCTAACATAATAGCTGTCCTTCAAACCTATCCAATCATAATTTTCTAAAAAAGCAAAGGGTTGCGGAGTGCCAATTCCGTTTTCTAACAATTTATTTGCAAATTCAAAAGAACGTCTTGCTTTAGATTTTCTAAAAAAACGATAAACTATTTTGTTAATGAAGTTTGGGATTTTAAACGACTTTACATTGATTGTTATTTCATTAAATTGAAAAAGTTTAATTTTATTTCGCTTTCGATCATCAAACAATTTCCCTTTTTGATTGAAATTTTCAATTACATCAACAATTTTTTCTTTATCAACATTTTGTTGAATCAAAAAGGATGATTTCATATTTCTAATAGATGAATAAATCTTTAAATTTTTGTTGAGCCTCGGATGTTTTTAAATAGTTGGGTAAGTTATACGATAAATCAACAACTTCAAATTCCATATCTCTTCCAAACAAATCTTTACCCTTTTTTATCAATTCGCTTATCTTATTGATATCTTTAAATTCATCTAGATTATATTCTGTGTGAGAAAATGATTCCAACTTTTCAACTATTTTTTTTGCTCCACCAACATACGTAAAATGCCATCCTGCATTGGGAAGAATTTCATAAACTTCTCCTCTTCTTTTCGTTCGCATTATCGTTTTTCTAATTTTATAGGGTTTTTTCTTTAAAAGTTTATAAGGCAATAATGCTGTACAGTGCCATATACCATCTTTTGATTCTTCTTTAGACATGTTACTTCCTCCATCAAAAGTGAGTTTATTATTAAGATAGTACATAAACATATCCATCTTTAATCCATATATTTTATGAACTCCTTTTTCTATTTGATTTTTAATTACCACCGGATTTGGTATTTCATCCACATCCGAAATCATGATTATATCATCGGGCTTACAGTTAACTAATCCATTAACAACAGAATCACGTTGAAAAAATTCAATTTTCCATGGTGAAAATGGATTAATGACCGGTATAAATAATGGATATTTAGTAAGTTTTATGTGTATTATTTTATGTAAATACTTTGAAAAACGTTCTTTATTTTCTTCAAAAATGAAAGGTTTTTTTGTATTTTGAAATGTTCTGTCAGCTTCAACTAAAACAAATTTATCAACCACACCATCTAATTCATTCAATCTAATTTCCAACAAATCCAATTCGTTGAAAAAAATGAAACAATCATATAACATAATGTATTTTTTACAAATATAAAAAAATATCCTAACTTGCCAGATTATTTAAAAGTATGAAAAATAAACTTAAATGTTCACTCGTAACTCCAACATACAATTGGCCGGAGGCATTGGATTTGTTGTTATTGAGCATAATGAATCAAACGGTTTTGCCAAATGAAGTAATCATTGCAGATGATGGCTCAAAAAGTGATACAAAAGTTTTAATTGACTATTATCAAACCATTTTTCCGGTTCCATTAATTCATATTTGGCAAGAAGACATTAAAAATCGTAAGCCGCGAATAATGAATAAGGCTATTGCCAAAGCTCAATATGACTATATTATTGAAATTGATGGTGATATTATTATGAATAAACATTTTGTTGAAGATCATCTTCAATTTGCTCAAAAAGGGTTTTATCTTTTTGGCTCAAGGGTAAATATTCAACCATCGCTTTTAGAGGATCTTTTTTCAAAAAAAATAATTCATTTTAATTTATTTTCAAACGGAATAAAAAAACGAGGTAGAACAATTCGTATTCCGTTCATGATGAACTTTGCTAAAATTGTAGAGAAAAGATCCTCAAAACTCAGGGGTTGCAATATGTCATTTTGGCGAGAAGATTTCATTAAAATAAATGGTTTTAATGAAGATTTAGTGGGCTGGGGTATAGATGATTCAGAAATGATTGAACGATTGCATAATTTAGGAATCAAAGGAAAACGGCTCAAATTTGCCGGAATTGCGTATCATATTTACCATAAAGAACAATCAAAAAGTCACATCGAAATTAACCATGAAATTGAACGTCAAACAAAAGAAAAAAAACTGACTTTCATCGAAAAAGGAATAAACCAATTTTTATAATATGTTTGATATTGCAATAATTTTGATCAATTATAATTCAAGCGAGTTAAGTATTGACTGTATTAATTCAATTTATGAAAAAACATCAAACGAAATTAATTTCCAAGTAATCATAACTGATAATTGTTCTGAAAACAAAGATTTTGAAAACCTGAAAAGCTTTTGCGATAATTCAAATTTACCCAATTTAAAACTGCTTAAAAATAATATTAATGCGGGTTTTGGTGGCGGAAACATGTATGGTTTTAAACATTCTAACGCAAAATATCTTGCATTTGTAAACAACGACACACTCTTTTTGAATGATTGTTTGGCTATTTTAAAAAATGAACTTGACAATAATTTATCGATAGGAATTGCAGGAGCTCAAGCATATAAAGAAGACAATAAATTTCTAATTTCATTAGATCATTTTGCCTCTCCAGCTAGAGAAATTTTTGGAAGAAGTTTTTTGGAACTAATTAATCCTAAAAAATACCCTAAACGAAAAAAGAAATACAACTCGCCTATCGAAGTAAATTTTGTTCCGGGAAGTTTTATGTTCATTAGAGTTGATGATTTTGTAAAAGTGGGTGGTTTTGATCAGCAAATTTTTTTGTATTACGAAGAAACTGACCTCTGTTTAAGACTCGCTAAAATGAATAAATTTGCTTATTTAATTCCTGAAGCAGAGTTTATCCACTTTCACGGAGCAAGTACCGAAAAATCGTTAGCTATAAAAAAAGAACTCAAAATTTCCTTGCTTTATGTAATGAAGAAACATTACGGTAATTTTGGTTATCAATCAGTTCGATGGTTTTTACTTGTTAAATATGGATTGAGTAGTTTAATTAAAGCTAAAAACAGACCTTTGTTTTCATTAATTTGGAGAGGAGCTCCAATGAGTGAATCACTCCAATACAAACAAAAATAATTATGAACGACATCAACACCGAAATCCACAACGCCTTCGAAGTCATTCAAAACGGAGGCATCATCCTCTACCCAACCGATACCGTTTGGGGAATTGGTTGCGATGCTACAAATCCCGAAGCCGTAAAAAAAATCTATGCTCTCAAAAAAAGAGAAGAATCAAAAAGTATGATCGTGCTGATGAATGGTGAAAAAATGATGTACAATGTTTTCAAAGATATTCCCGAAGTCGCATGGCAAATTCTAGATTTATCAGAAAAACCAACGACTTTAATTTTAGATAAACCACGAAATGTGGCTCCAAATATTATTGCAGAAGACCAATCTTTGGCCGTTCGATTGGTGAAAGAACCGTTCTGTTTTAAATTGATGGAACGCATGAAGAGACCTTTGGTTTCTACTTCTGCAAACATTTCCGGTCAACCTACTCCAAAATCATTCAAAGAAATCAGTCCCGAAATTATTAAAGGTGTAGACTATGTTGTAAATTTGCACCGCGAAAAAATTTGCGATAAGCCATCCACGATTATTAAATTGACGTTGGACGCGAAGGTTCAAATTATTCGGAAATAAAGTTGTACGGCACAAATTATATTTTTTTGCCACTGATTCACTGATTTTTTTTGAATTTTTACAAACCAAAATAATAAATATATGCCTGAATATCTATACGAGAATGAGAGTTATACAATAATTGGAATTTTATATGAAGTTCATAAAAATCTTGGGAAAGGTTTTTCAGAAATAGTCTATAAAGACGCTTTAGAGTATGAATTCAATAAAAATAATATTCCTTTTGAAAGAGAAAAAGAATATAAAGTAAATTATAAAGACACAGTCTTAAAACACAAATTTTATGCTGATTTTGTGGTGTTTGATAAAATAATTTTAGAAATTAAATCTACTGATTCGTTTGTTAACAATCACTATGCCCAATGTCTAAACTATTTAAAAGTTTCAAAAAATAAACTAGCTTTATTAGTAAACTTTAACCAAACATCAGTTGAATACAAAAGAATTATAAATTCCAAGTAAATCAGTGAATCAGCGACCATAAAAATAATTAAAAATCCGTTGAATTTAAAAAGAATTATAAATTCCAAATAGATCAGTGAATCAGCGGCTAAAAAAATGAATTACACACAAGCCCTACATAACCCAATCTTCAAAATCATCTCCAAAGCAGCACAAGAGCTTGGTGTAGAAACCTATGTAATTGGTGGTTTTGTACGTGATTTTTTGTTAGAACGAGATTTCAAAAAAGACATCGACATTGTTGCCATTGGTAGCGGAATCGAACTGGCTCTCAAAGTTTCAGAACTTCTTCCAAACAAACCAAAAGTGCAGGTTTTTAAAACGTATGGAACTGCGATGCTTCGATTTCAAGAAATTGACATCGAGTTTGTAGGTGCTCGAAAAGAAAGCTATCATTTTGAAAGTCGAAATCCGGTTGTAGAAAACGGAACATTGCAAGACGATCAAAACCGACGCGATTTTACCATTAATGCCTTGGCTTTTTCGTTGAATGAAAAAAATTATGGCGATTTAATCGATCCTTTTAATGGTTTGGAAGATTTAGAAAATAAAATTATCAGAACACCTTTAGATGCTGATATTACCTTTTCGGATGATCCATTGCGAATGATGCGAGCGATTCGTTTTGCCACTCAATTGAATTTTACGATTGAAGAAAAATCATTAGCTTCCATTTTAAAAAATTGTGATCGAATCAACATCATTTCCGGTGAACGAATTGTGGATGAATTGAACAAAATTTTATCGACAGAAAAACCTTCCATCGGATTTATTTTATTGTATCAAACTGGTTTGCTAGATTTGATTTTACCGGAATTGACTGCATTAAATCAAGTGGAAGAAATTGAAGGTCTTACACACAAAAACAACTTTTATCACACTTTAGAAGTTGTAGATAACATTTGTCCGAATACCGAAGATGTATGGTTGAGATGGGCGGCTTTGCTTCACGATATCGGAAAAGCTCCCACCAAAAAATTCAACAAAAAACAAGGTTGGACATTTCACGGACACGAATTTTTGGGTGGAAAAATGGTCAAAAAAATCTTCGAACGATTGCATATGCCACAAAATCATAAAATGAAATTTGTATCAAAATTGGTGATGTTGAGTTCACGACCGATTGTGCTTTCGCAAGACATCGTTACAGATTCCGCCGTTCGACGTTTGCTTTTTGATGCCGGTGAAGACATTGAAGATTTAATGATTTTGTGCGAAGCAGATATTACCACCAAAAACCCAAATAAATTTAAAAAATACCATAATAATTTTAAGGTCGTTCGTCAGAAAATTGTAGAAGTAGAAGAACGCGATCACGTGCGAAATTTTCAACCGCCCATTTCCGGAGAAGAAATTATGGCCATTTTCAATTTAAAACCCTCTCGTGAAATTGGGGTTTTAAAAGAAGCCGTGAAAGAAGCAATTTTAGAAGGCGAAATCCCGAATGAATATGAAGCTGCTTATGAGTTTGTTTTAAAACGTGGAGCCAAGCTAGGTTTGACAAAAGTTTAAGTTTTGTTTTATCTAAGATTGATGAAAAATTCTTAATTTTATAAAAATTTAGATTTATGAATATTGATAAATTAAAATTGGAAATTATAGCCAAAATCATTGCTACTGATGATGTGGAACTTTTAAATGGAATTCAAGAAATTATTTATTCTTACAAATCTAATTTGTTGGTCAATGAACCTACTGCTACTTATGAAACTTCTGAACGAATGCATATTTTAAATGATTGGCAAAAAGAAAGAATTGAAAAAGCCCTGAAACAAGTTGAAAATGGTGAGTTTATTACTAGTGAAGAGGCAGAAATTGAATTACAAAAATGGTTCCAAGAGCAAGAAAAATTATATGGTCAGTAGAAGCGTTAGTTACAAAAAAGAGTCTATTCGAATATTGGAATCATCGAAATAAATCTACTCTTTATTCCAAAAAATTAAATTTACTTTTTAACGATAAACTATTGCAAATTGCTAAATATCCTGAAGCATCAATAGCAGTTGATTATGAAAATATAAGAATGGTTCTAGCGAGTAATTATTATCTAATTTTTGAAGTTTCACTTGAATTTATTAAAGTATTAGACATTTGGGATACTAGAAAAAATCCTATAAATTTTCCGATTTAACACTTTTGATTAATGAAATTTGATTTCATATTTTATGACAAATTATTTGATAAAAGTTTAAGTTTTGTTTCATTCAATATTATCTAAAAATTCTTAATTTTATAAAAATTTAGATAGATGAACATCGATGCATTAAAATTAGAAATTATTGCCAAAATCATTGCTACTAATGATGTTGAACTTTTGAATAAAATTCAAGAAATGATTAGCTTCTACCAAACAAATACTATGGTAAACGAACCACCATCAACATATCAAAAAACAACTAACCAAAAAGTTCGTGTTTTTAATGAACGGGAACAAAAAAGAATTGACAAAGCATTGGATCAACACAAAAATGGAGAATGTATTTCTGATGAAGAAGCCGATAAAGAAATTCAAAAATGGTTAGAAGATTAATTTGGTCTATTGAAGCCAGAACCTCAAGAAAAAACATTTTTGACTATTGGAATAATCGTAATAAATCTAAAGTTTACAGCAACAAACTGAATCAGCTTTTTAAAGAAAATTTACTTATTGTGACCAAACTACCAGATTTTGGAAATCCAACCAAAAATGACGATATAAAATTTATAATAGTCAGTCATTTTGAAATTATTTATAAAATCACTGATTCCGAAATTGTTGTTTTAGACATTTGGGACACAAGACAAAAACCTGATAACTTTCCTATCAAATAAAAATGAAAACAAACAAACCCGTCATAATTTGGCTTCTTTCCGGCTGTGTTTTATTGTTTATTATGGTAATGGTTGGTGGTATCACTCGCCTTACCAATTCCGGACTTTCTATGACCGATTGGCATTTGGTGACCGATACTTTTCCTCCTACTTCCGAACAAGCTTGGAATGAAGCGTTTGAAGAATATAAAAAATTTCCCGAATACCAGAAAATCAATATTCACAACGATTTTACATTAGACGATTACAAATTCATTTATTTCTGGGAATGGTTTCACCGCTTCATTGGTAGAATCATCGGAATTGTATTTATCATTCCGTTTGTTTATTTTTTAATAAAGAAAAAGTTAGACGCTTCAACCATTAAAAAATGTATCATCCTTTTATTTATGGGTGGATTTCAAGGATTTTTAGGTTGGTTTATGGTGAAAAGTGGTTTGATTGATAATCCTGATGTGAGTCATTATCGACTGGCTTTGCACCTAACTTTTGCGTTTATCACATTTGCATATACACTTTGGGTTGCGTTGGATTTAATCTATCCCAACAAAATTGAAGTCATTTTACCGTTGCGGAAATTAGCCCGAATTGCAATGATGGTTTTGATTATTCAAATCATTTACGGTGGATTTGTAGCCGGTTTAAACGCTGGATTAATTCATAATCATTGGCCATTGATGAGCGAAGGAAAATTGATTCATGAAACCGTTTGGATTGAACAGCCCACTGTTTTACAAAACTTAACCGAAGGAAAAAGTGGTGTTCAATTTGTGCATCGAACATTGGCTTATGTTGTGGTTGGTTTGATGATATTATTATTTGTTAGAAGTAAAAAATATTCTCTTTCAACACTTCAATCAAAATCAGTTAAAACATTGGTTTTGTTTGTGTTTATTCAATTTATTTTGGGTATTTTTACCCTTTTATTTCATGTTCCGCTTTGGTTGGGATTGGCTCATCAATTGATGGCTTTTTTATTGCTGAGTGCCATGACGTTTACTTTACATCGTTTTAGTAAATAAATTTTCAGACTATATTGTCGCAGTTTCGTTAGAATATATTAAATGTCTAAACTCGCCGCTCAGGATAAATTTTTAGATTTATCCGATTATGGTAGAACCTTCGGAAGAATTTTTGCTTTACAATTAAAAAAAACACGCTTTACTCCTATTCATGTGACGCTCCTTTTTGGAATAAGCGGATTGATTGCTATATATTGCATCCTTTATAATCATTATGTTTGGGCTGCTTTTTTTATCATTTTGAAATCCATTATTGATGCGGCTGATGGTGAATTAGCTAGGTTGAAAAAAACACCTTCCTATTCCGGAAGATATTTAGATAGTATCTTTGATATTTTCTTGAATTTCGGTTTTCTAATGGCGATTTGTTATGTTTCTTCCACATCCTTTTGGTTCACCATTTTAGCTTTTTTAGCCATTCAATTACAAGGAACATTATACAATTATTACTATGTAATTTTGCGAACAAAATCGGTTGGCGGCGATTCAACCAGTAAAATTTTTGAATACAAAACACCCAAAGCATTACCTGGAGAAAGTCAAACAGTAGTAAATATTCTTTTTAAAATTTACAATATTGTGTATGGATCGTTTGACAAAATTATTCACTTTTTAGATTTGGATGCATACAAAGTCAAAACCTTTCCTAATTGGTTTATGACGTTGCTTTCTGCTTATGGATTAGGATTTCAATTGTTAATTATTGCCATTATGCTTCCTTTAGGCTGGATTGAATTTATTGTGCCGTTTTTTGTAATTTATTCTATTTTACTATTTGTATTGATTGGAATTCGGAAAACATTCATTTCATAAATAAGTTCAAGCTTATTTTTAGTTATATTTGATAATTAAGCCAAAATTATCACTATGAATTTACTTTGGAAATACTTAAAGCCATACAGCAAATGGGTTTTTCTTGCTTTATTTTTAGCCGGAATTGCACAAATTTTAGCTTTATATGACCCTATTATTTTTGGTCAAATTATTGATGATTATGCTCTGAATCCCGGAGATAAAACCAATGAAGAAAGAGTTAGCGGTGCTACAAAATTACTCTTTTTGGCTATCGGAATCGCATTGGCATCGAAACTGATTTTATCCTTCAAAGATTATTTTATTCGCTTAGTAGTTCAAAAATTTGGTATGCAGATTTTTAACGACGGACTTCGTCAAACCTTACGTTTACCTTTTCAAGAATTTGAAGATCAAAGTAGTGGCGAAATTTTATCGATTTTACAAAAAGTACGTTCGGATACAGAACGGTTCATTTCTTCTTTTATCAATATTTTATTTTCCTCTGCAGTCGGAATCGGATTTTTACTTTGGTATGCTATCACAAAACATTGGGCTTTAATTCCTGTTTTCTTAATTGGAATTGTTTTGCTGGGCGGATTAACAAGTGTTTTAAGCCGTTCTATCAAAACATTGCAACGTTCATTGATTAGGCAAAATCGTCAAATGAGTGGAACAATTACGGAAAGTTTACGCAACATCGAATTGGTAAAAAGTCTTGGACTCACCTACCCTGAAATTCGCCGATTGAAAGTTCACACACAAGAAATCTATGATTTGGAAATGGAAAAAGTCAAAAAAATGCGAGTGCTTACTTTTTTGCAAGGAAGTATTTTGACGCTTTTAAAACAATCCATTTTATTTATTTTGCTATGGTTGATTTTTAAAGATGTTTTAACGCCGGGAGAATTAATTTCAATGCAATTTATTTCCACCGGAATTATTGGTCCGTTGCAAGATTTAGGAAGCATTATTTTATCGTATCGTGAAGCAGAAACAGCTTTGCAATTATTCAATGAATTGATGCAAAAACAACCGGAATTCAGTCCCGAAGAACCGGTAGATATTGGTCCGATTGGAGAATTGTATTTTAAAGATGTTGTTTTCCGACATAAAAATGCGAGTTATAATGCCATTCAAAATATTTCATTTAAAGCAAAATTAGGCGATACAATTGCATTCGTTGGGCCGTCCGGTTCAGGAAAATCGACTTTAGTAAAATTATTAGTTGGATTATATCGTCCGATTGAAGGTGATATTTTGTATGATTCCATTTCCATAAAAGAATTACGTTACAACAGAATTAGAAGACAATTAGGATTTGTCACGCAAGACACCCAACTATTTTCAGGAACAATTCGTGAAAATTTATTGTTTGTAAAACCTGAAGCTACCGAAGAAGAAATGTTGGAAGCCATCAAAAAAGCATCGGCTATTTCAATTCTTCAAAATTCAGAAAAAGGATTAGATACGGTTTTAGGTGAAAACGGTAAAAAACTTTCCGGTGGCGAAAAACAACGTTTGTCAATTGCCAGGGCTTTACTTAGAAAACCTCGTTTATTAATTTTTGATGAAGCCACTTCTGCTTTAGATTCGTTGACCGAAGAACAAATTACGGAAACCGTCAAAGAAATTTCGGCCAATAAACAACAAATGACCATTTTGATTGCACATCGATTATCGACGATAATGCACGCTGATACAATTTACGTTTTAGAACGAGGAAAAATTGTTGAAGAAGGCAACCACGACGAATTAGTGGCAAAAAAAGGATTATATTTTGCAATGTGGCGTCAACAAATTGGAGAACGAAAAGTTTTTGAGGTGGTTGAGGATTAATTTATTAATGCCAAGAATTTCACTAATTGCACGAATTAACTTGTGGATATTTGTGAAATTCGTGGAAAACTAAAGTGCAGAATTTTAAACTATTTCCAAACCAATAAAAAACCACAAATTCTCAAATTTTAAATTCGTGAATTTGTGGTTGATTTATAATTACTAATTCTCTATTACTTAAAACGCCGTATTAATAGAAAGTGAAAAACCTGTGCTTTCCGGAACAAAACGACAAACGCCTCCCACGCAAACCAAACCACCACGTTGACGACCATAATTCATGGCAATACGTGTTGAATTAATTCGATAAGCTCCACCAAAATTGTAATAATGTTTTTGTTTGGAAGAATCATCATTTCCATAATTGATAATATCCCAAACATAAAAAGAATATTTATCATTTAAGTTAAGTTCGACAGTTCCGCCTGCCCAATTTTTGAAATCGGCATCTGCCCACATATGTTCCGCTTCAAAACGGATGGATTTGTTGGATTCAAAATTATAAACAGCTTCTCCGGTAACAATATTCGTTCGAACATCAGAACTACCGTCTTCAACCCAAGGTTTGTTGTAGTATTGATTGATATAGTAAAAACCTGTTCGCCAATTTTCAGACAATTGTTTCTTAACTTCTAAATTATAATCAGAAAAATATTTTGTTCCAACTCCAAAAAAGTTTGTTTCATATTCGGCCGGAGTTAATCGATATTGGCCTGGTAAATTATACCAAGATGCCATATTTAAAGCGACTTTGGTTCCATATTTTCCACCTAATTTTGAGTCTTTGGCAAATTCATAAAACACATCAATTTGTCCTCCTGTTTCACCTACTTTTAAAATACTAGGATCTTTAAAATCAAAACCAGCTTGAGCTTGATATACATAAATATTGGCCAAATTTGAATGATGTTGTTTGGTTAAAGCGGGTGTGAAATTGACCACTTTATCATTAAAATTCAAACTAGTGTTATCTCCAGAAACCGTTGGAACTCTTTCGGACAAAAAAGTCATATTTTCTGTTCTACGCAATGTGGCATCAATTCCTAAACCTTGTTTAGAATAACCTAAATTTAAACTTACTGCATTACCATCTTTAATTAAATTTTCATCTAATGTATTACTGATTCGGTTTAAAACAGCATCTTTTGATTTGTAATTGTATTCAAAATTAGAATAAAAAGCATTATAACTATAATTCACTCTTCCTGAAATTCCATGTGTAATTTCATCAAATTTAGGATTTTCAATCGCTAAATCAATCGCTTCATCTCTTCCCACGTAGCTTAATCCAAAAGACAAATCAGATTTATCTAATTTTAATAATTGTGCTAACTGAAAATCGGAATCAAATCCGAAAATTTTTCCATCGGAAACATCAAATCCGGTTCGTTGTTGACCATACAAACCTGTAAGTCGAACATTATCAGAAGGACGATAAATAATTCTACCTCCACGCAAAGCCGTATTAATACCTAATGCTCTGTCTTCCCACGCACGAAGCAGCATTCCGCTACCAAATTGTTCGTAGAAATATCCAGCTGTTATATCAAATTTATTGGTTTTATAATTGATGAAATAAGTAGCAACATTGGTTCCTTCAAATTCCGGATTGTAGTTTAATAAAGCATTTTTTTCATACGCTTCAACCTGAACACCAGCTGTCCAACCTTTGATTTGATAGTTTAAGAATAAATAATTATTTGAACGAATTGGATCTTCCGGTTGAATGATTCCTCGACCTTTGTCATTCAAATACCACTGCGAATTGGATTCAAATCCGCCATAAACTCTGCCGTAGTCTTTTTTAACTTCGGTTGAATCAACTTGTGAAAATGCTAAAGCCGAACAGCTTAAAAAAGCTGATAAAAGTATTTTATTTATTTGCATTACTAAAGTTGTTTCAATTTGTTAAACAACTCTTTTTCTGCACCTTGACTGTATCCGTTGTGAACATACACAATTTTTTGATTCTTTACAACCACTGTATAAGGAACGTTGGCAATCGACAAAGCTCTTTTTAAATCTTGATTAGTATCTAACAGAACTGTGTAAGGCCAATTTTTTCCATTTAAAAGTGGTTTTACTCGTTTTTGAGTTCTGGTATCGTCAATAGAAACAGCAACAACTTCCATATTAACTTCTTTTGTCCATTCGGAATAATTTTCCTTAATAGCATCTAATTCATTGAGACACGGAGCACACCAAGTTGCCCAAAAGGTGAAGACATATAATTTATCTTTTTCATTAAAGTCGTTTTTTACATTAAATGATTTATTGTCATTTGATTTTAAAACAACATTTGGCATTTGTTTTTGAGCATGAAGGCTGAAACTTGAAATAAAAAGTAGTGTAATAATAATATTTTTCATTGTTGTGGTTTGTGAAAAGTAGTTAGTTTAAAATTTTGTTTGTATAATTAATTTAGGACAATATTAAAAAAATACTTTCAATTTTAGTTTATTAGTTAAAAAAATGTTTAAAAAAAATTAATGAAATGTGAATTATTTTGAAAAAAAGTATATTTTTGAAGAATATTAAATTTAGTTAAACTATTAATTAACAAACCACTAATTACTTTACTAAACAAACCACTAAACTATGAAAAAAACACTACTTACAGCAATTTTGCTGACTTTTGGTTTTGCAAATGCCCAATTTTTTGAAGGATTTGAAAATGGAGTTCCCGGAGCCATGACACAACAAATTATTGCCGGAACTGCGAATTGGCAGGGAGGATGTGCCGGACAGCATGGAGGAGCAACTTGCCCTATTACTGGAACTGGAAGTGCCTCTTTTTTTGTAAACAGCTATGCTCAAAATATTAATGGATTAACAACTCCTACCTTAGATTTAAGTTCTGGAGCTTATTTGCTAAAATTTAAACATATTCAAAGAAGTTGGAGTGGTGATGTAAACCCATTATATGTTAGAATCTCATCTGACAATGGTGCCAATTGGACTAATATGGTAATTTATGACCAAGGTGTTCAAAATGCTACAGAGCGAATTATAAATCTAAATGCTTTTACATTAACTACTACTACAAAAATTCAATTTGCAGTTGTAAACAGTTGGGGATATTCAACTATAATAGATGATATTGAGGTTACTGAAAATACCGCCCAAAATGAGTTAGCGTTAGAATCATTAGTTTTTGATCCTATTGAAATGGCAGGAGTTAAAAATATTTCGGGTACTATTCGAAATCTAGGAGGAAATGCTATCAACTCATTTGACTTAAATTGGAACTTAAACGGAGGAGCAACTTATACTCAAAACGTAACCGGATTGAATTTAACAGCTGGACAAGTTTATAATTATGTTCATCCAGATACTTGGAATGCTACTCCAGGAAATTATAATCTTAATGTAAATGTTACCAATGTAAATGGCACAAACGATTCTAATCCAGACAACAATACCATATCTAGAAATATTTCAATTGCCAGTGGATCAACAGCACACAAACCTTTGTATGAAAAATTCACAAGTTCTACTTGTGGTCCGTGTGCATCGTTTAACAACAGTGTGTTTAATGCTCATTACACTAATAACAATCAAAATTTTTCTTTAATTAATTATCAGGTTAACTGGCCAGGAAATGGAGATCCTTACTATACTGCAGAAGTTGGTCAACGTGTTCAATATTATGGAATTAACGGAGCTCCTACACTATTAATTAATGGTAAAGCAGCTTCTACAACAAATCCTGCAATTGTAAATCAATTAAATACAGAAGCAGCAAAACCGGCTTTCTTTGGATTAACTGCAACAAGTGAGATTGTTGGAAATAACATCAACATTACTTATAATGTAACACCTTTTATAAGTGGAAACTTTGTGGTTCAAGCTGTTGTAATTGAAAAACTAACTACAGGTAATGTAGCAACAAATGGCGAAACGTCTTTTAAAAATGTAACAATGAAAATGGCTCCTAATGCTAGTGGAACAAGTCATACTTTTGCAGATGGTGTCGTTTTAAGCAATACTATTTCCACTTCATTAGCCGCAACAAATATTGAAGAAATGACAGATTTAGACGTAGTTGTATTTATTGAAAATCCAACAACAAAAGAAGTTTTCCAAAGTCTTTACACTTCTTCAGCATTGTCTTTAAATGATAATTATGCAACAAAAAATATAAAATTATACCCAAATCCTACTTCTAACTTTGTGAATTTTACAACTGATGAAAGTGTATCTGTTTTAATTACTGATTTAAGTGGAAAAACTATAATGAACTCAAAATTCGCAAGTGGAAATGTTCAAATTGATTTAAGTCATTTACAAACCGGTATGTATATTGCAAATTTTGTAGGAGAAACATTTGAACAAATTGAAAAAATAATCAAAAACTAATTAACCTACTAAAATAAAAAATAATGAAAAAAGTATTAATCATTTTATTTGTATTTGCACAAGTATATACTTACGGTCAATTTTCTTTTACAGACCTAAGTGGAAACACAATTGCCGACGGAAGTACACTAACCTATGAAACAGCTAATTCAGAAAGTGCGAAACTTAAATTTCTTGTAACAAACGTTGGAACAAACCCAATTGACGTTCGAATCAAGTGCACAGGTATTACCGGCGGAAATGGAGTTGGATTTCAACTTTGCTATGGTGGTTTATGTCATGACAATGTTGTTACTGGTGTTGATTACCCGGACTATCAGTTTATTTTGAATGCAGGTGAAAACAATGGGAACTTTGATTATTTTGTAAATAACTTCGTAAGTTCAACACCTATTAATTTTCAATTTCAAGTGTATAGCTTAGACACAACTGGATTTCCAACTGGTCAAGCTGTTTCATTTACTTACCGATATGACTCAACTTTAGGTCTAAATTCTTTTGAAAACCTAACATCAATGGGAATAAATATTGAAAATACTAATGTAAAAAGTGACTTCAAATTCAATTCTACTCAAAGTGGAAACCTTTCAATTTTTAACTTGAATGGTCAACTAATAAAAGAATATAAATTCTCAGAAGGCAGTCAAAATTTAGGTTTATCAGAATTGAGTTCTGCTATTTATGTTGCAAATTTTTCAACAACGGAAGGAAAAACTTCCTCAGTTAAATTAATAAAAAACTAATTAAATGAATAAATTTGGTTTAATAGGTGTTTTCGTTGCTTTTTTCTGTTGCTTTTCTTGCAGCACCGATTATACTATTTTAGATCCTGTAGAATCAATCAGTTTAACGGCCGACAGTTCTGTTAAGGTAATTGGTGAAACTATTGTTTTTTCGGTTACAACCAATGCAGGAACTAACATTACAGATGAAGCCACAATTTATGTGAACAACACACTTATTGATGGAAATACTTTTACAGGCTCAGAAACAGGCGATTTAACTATTAAGGCAGAATACCTTGGAGTAGAATCTGCACCAATAACAATTCGTTTTCACGATGGTTCTGAAATTAACTTTGTTAAACGTGTTTTGATTGAAGATTATACCGGAACATGGTGTGGAAATTGCCCAAGAGTAAATCACGCTGTCGAATTGGCTTATGCACAAACAGACAAAATTGTTACTGTGGGAATTCACCGTTCAAGTTCTAATCCTGCCGATGCTAACTATGACCCTTATAATTTTGATTCTTCTGAATTGGAAGCAATCCTAAATATGTCTGGCTATCCAAAAGCTCTGTTGAACAGAATGACACGTTGGCAACCATTGGAACAAAATAATGTTACACAAGTTATTAATTTAACGCAAGGTGAAAATCCAAAATTAGGTTTAGCTATGGATGTTTCTATCGTTGGAAGCACAATAAATTTAGATACTAAAGTTAAATTCAGTAAAGACTTTTCTAATTTAAAATTAGTGGTTTATGTTTTGGAAAACGGACTAACCTACGACCAAGTTAATTATACAAATTTTTATACTGGTCCCGGAACAATTTCAAACTTTCTGCATGACCATGTGCTTAAAGCGTGCTTGACACCACTTCTGGGTGAAGCTATTGCAAATAGTAATACTGCAGTTGGACAAACGTATACTAAATCATTTTCAGTTCCGATACCTAACACTATATCTAACTTGAATAATATTGAATTCGTTGCTTTCATTGTTGATGAAAATAACAAAACAATCAATGTTAGAAAAGCGGGTGCTGGAGATAATCAAGATTTTGAAGAATTATAATTAAAACCAATTCTATACTTAAAAAGACTGTCATTTTTGGCAGTCTTTTTTTATTCTAACCAAATTTTAAAATCATTTACTCGTTCACGACTAACAATCACTTCATCTGCCTTATAAGTGGGTAGAATTACTTTTAAACGTGAATTACTGTAAACCACAATATCTTTAATTGTTTTTAAAGGGATAATAAATTTTCGGCTGACTCTGAAAAAGTCTTTTGGATTCAATTCTGATTCTAATTGTTCTAAGGTATTATCTAAAAGATAATCTCGGTTGTCTACTGTATGAAGATAAGTTCCTTTGTTTTCGCTGTAAAAACATTCCACCTCATCAATAGAAATCATTTTGAGATGTTCGCCAATTTTGATGGTAAAACGTTGTTTATATGTTTTTTCTGTAGGATTAACTAACATTCGTTTAATAGCTTCAAAATCTAAAGAAGATATACTGCTTTTTTGAAATTGATTTTTGAATTTTGAAATTGCTATATCCAATTCCTCTTCGTCTATGGGTTTTAGTAAATAATCAATACTGTTTAATTTGAAAGCCCGCAACGCATATTCATCAAAGGCCGTTGTAAAAATCACAGCACTTTTGATTTCTATTTTTTCGAAAATTTCAAAGGATAATCCGTCTGATAATTGAATATCTAAGAAAATCAAATCCGGATGTTGATTCGAATTAAACCATTGCAACGCTTCTTCCACAGAATGAAGCATTGTTTCTACTTGCAAGCCTAATTTCTCAACTTTTCTTTGAAGCAATCGGGCGGCGGGTTTTTCGTCTTCGATAATGATGATTCTCATGTTTTAAAAAAGGTAATGGTTTATTGGTGATAGGTTTTGCCCGCCTTGGCAGGAGATTACTATTTCGACTTCGTCATCTTGCGGAATGACAAAACCTGAAAACTGTGACAGAAAACTATTCCCATTTTTTATTTTTTTCTTTTTCCATGAATTCTTTGATTTTGCGTTCTTCCCAGTTTTGACCCATGATCCAATTAGGCATGAAAACCGAAAGTCCGTGGGCAACTAACCCAATTCCCCAGAAAAAGGCAGTCATAAAGTTTTTAAACTGAAAATAACTTTCGCCTTCGTTCAGGTTTTGAACATTAATTATGACAATCATTATATTGACAATGATATATACAATTGCGTGTGTGTAGAAGCCTTTTATTTTTTTTACTCGTTTTAAAGCTTCTTGATAGTTGATTTCTTCTTGTGTGTTCATTTTTTTCTGTTTTCTGTTGTCTGTTGTCTGTTGTCTGTTTGTGAAACTGCTACTAATAACTAAAAACTGCTACTGTTAACTGAATCCCTGCCCCAGATAGTAGCGGAAAGCTTTTTGCTTAAAAAATTTAGTTTTGTTGCTATAAAAAAGCGACCTAAGAAGCTCTTTTTATAGCTTACAAAAACTTATTTTTTGGGCAAAAACTTGTAGCGAATAGCTGGATTAGGCACAAATTATTCCCATTTTGTATTTTTTTCTTTTTCAATGATTTCTTTAATTTTATTTTGTTCCCATTCTTTTCCAAAAAATGGAATGATGTTAAAAACTGCTGTGGCATGAAAAAAGAGTCCGATTCCCCACCCTAACATGGGCCAATAAAACCAAATGTGTTCTGGTGAAAAGCGAAAATTGAGAAAGGCCAAAAACAAAATTACTAAAATAAAACTCGCTAAATGACCATAGAAACCTTTGATTTCTTTGACGCGTTTTTTTGCTTTTTGATATTTTTCTACATCAAATTGATTTGATTCCATGATTATTTCCATTTTTTTGAGTTGTTATCTTCTTTGTTCATTAATTCGTGAATTTTGCGTTCTTCCCATGATTTTCCGTAGCCAAAAGTTTCTAGTGCGTGAAAGATTAAACCCATTCCCCACCCTAACATTGGGAACCAAAACCACTGAAAGTCTATTGTTCTCAAATTAATTAAAATTAAAACCGGAATTACGATGCAATACGAAATGAGATTTCCGTAAAAACCTTTTAGTTCTTCTACTTTGTCTTTTGCTCGTTGATATGCTAAATTTTCGTTGTATATATTTTGTGTTTCCATGATTGTGATTTGTTTAGTTAAAATAGGTAATAAAACTTTGAATGTATTTTCATGCTCTTCAACCATCACATTTCGCTTGGTTAAAATGGCATAACGACTCACTATATTTTGCAATCCGACTCCCCTTCTATCTGTCAAAATTTCTTTTTTTTGTAAATTATTTTCAACTACTAAAAAATTATTTTCAATATAAATTTTGATATACAACGGTTTGCTTTCACTCACCACATTGTGTTTGATACAATTTTCTAAAAGTAATTGAAGCGACAATGGCACCACTTTGGCTTCTTCGTTATCAAAATTCTCTGGCAACTCATAGGTGATGCTGTTTTCAAATCGCATTTTCAACAAGTTCATATACGTTTTTGCAAAGGCTAATTCTTCTTGAATAGAAACCAATTCTTTGTCCTTTTGTTCCAAAACATAGCGATAGATTTTTGATAAAGAAGTGGTAAACTTTTGAGCATTTTCAGGATTTTCTTCTATTAAAGAGCTCAAAACATTCAAACTATTGAACAAAAAATGCGGATCGATTTGGTTCTTTAAACTTTCAAATTGGGCAGAGGCATTTCCGGCAATTACTTTTTGTTCTTTTACTTTATTTTCCTGATAATCTTTGTAAAAATAAAAGGCATGAATGGCAAGTGTAACAATGAGTGTGATGACCATTGCAACGATATAATTACCAGGATTTTCATTGGCTAGAAAATCGTGAAAAGACTTATTTTCAATAATAACATCTTCTAAAACACGCAGCAAAAAAATAACAAAGAGTGTAATTAAAAATGAAGCAAATGCACCTATAAAAATTCGTTTTCTTGTAAAACGATTGTTTTTAAAAATATCGTCTAATTTACTAAAAACAAAACTGTTAGCAAAGTATAACGAATAACCATAAAGCATTGTGTAGCCAAAATTTACAAGTAAATTGTTGTCGAAAAGTACTTTTTCGCCCATTAAAAAACGAATTAAGACAAGCACTAAAAAAACGCTCACACTAATCCAGGTTGCTCTGGGAAATTCTTTGATATACTTTTGCATTGTTATTATTGTTTACAGTCTTTTGCAGCTTCTTGTGCTCTTTCTAATCCCCATTTTGGATGAAAAACCGTTTGAGGTTTAAAAGTAGCAAAAAGTTCGATAGATTTTTCAATTCGAGCACAGATTGGTTTGGTATCGGTTCCGAAAAATCGAGCAGAACCCATTTCAAATTCGGCTTTGCTAAACACTACTCTTGGATTATTTGGTTCGATTTGTTCGGCTTTTGCATAGATTTCCATTACTTTTCCGGATAATTTCATTCCGTTGGTCATTGGGTCAAAAGCAATCCAAGCGGTGTGAATCATGGCTTGCATGACTAATAATTCAACATTATTTGGATATTTATTCAACTCAACATCCAACACTGATTGAGCTTTGGTTAATAAAGCATTCACTTGATCTTTGTCTTTCGTTGCAAAAGCGGTGGTTGTGTTTACTAAAGCTACATAATAATTCGGTAACCAGTTGTCTTTTTCCGCCGAAGCAATTCGTTCAAACATAGCTGATGCTTCAGTATTTTTTCCTTCTCCCCAAAGAGCGAAAGCTTTTCCCATTCCTTGCTCAAATTGACCTTGTGAGAATAATTGTGAAGTCACAAGTAAAACGATGGTAACGATAATTTTTGTCATAATTTAGATTTTTAGATTATTGGATTGTTAGATTCTTTGATTATTAGATTATTAGATTATTAGATTTTTAGATTTTCAGATTTTTAGATTTTTAGATTTTTAGATTTTCAGATTTTTAGATTTTTGATATTGACATTGAATTTTGATATTGATATTGTCATTTATTTTCTGATTCAAATTTCCGATGAAATAGTAACTTATAAAAAAGAGTTTGACTGAATTGTTGATTTTTAGGGATGAATTGTTTTTTTTAGTATTTTTGATAAAAGTTTGGTTATGAATACAGCAGAATTAAAATTGAGATTATTTCGTGAAATCGATACACTTGAAAATTCTAAATTAGAACGAGTTTACGGTGTTATACTCAATTTTATCAATAATGAAAATGATACAGATGAGTTTGATTCTTTATCTCCTGCAAAACAAGAAGGTTTACTAAAAGCCATTGAAGAAATGAATTCCTCTGAAGGTATCGATCACAAAATTATAATAGATGATTTCAAGCGTAAATATGAATAAACCAATTAAGTGGTCTTCTTTCGCACATAATGATTTAGCCAACTTACTTGAATATTTAGAAGCTAAATGGAATAAAAAAGTTGTCTAGTTTTCTTAAACAAACTCGATTTTTGTGTTGACTTAATCGAAAAAAATCCAAATTTATTTCCTTTTTTCAATAAAAAACTTGGTATCAGAAAATGTGTTGTTGCAAAATACAATACACTTTTTTATAAAATTTCAGATACCAAAATTGATATACTTCGTTTATATGATACTCGTCAAAATGATAAAACTTTAAAATTTTGACGTATTACAAACTACAACTTCTTATCTACAAATTCTCCAACTGATTCGTTTTCTTATTATCGCTAATCGTCCAAAAGAAACCGACAAAGAAAAAGCGATCGGCCGGTTGACTAATAGCTCTTCGTTGAAATTGGCCATTCATATCAGGTGAATTCGCATATTGATACCCAAAAACATTATCAGTTCCGATGATGTTGGAAACCGAGAAATACAAAATCTTTTGTTGCGAAAGCAAATACGCCCAATTGAAACTCAAATTTTGAAAGGCTTTTGTCTTTCCATTCATAAATTCCATTTCATTCGGATTGTTGTAAGGACGACCGGAATTGACTGTGTACGAAAATCCAATTTGCGATTTCCAATCTTCAATCCAATGTTTAGTTACAATTGATAACGTATGATCAGCAATAAAGCTTGGTGTAACTTGGTTTGGAAAGTTCAAATAATCACGTTCCGTATCGATGTACGAATACGAAACCCAATAATCGGTTTTTTTGAAGGTTTTATTATCTCTCCAGAAAATATCAATCCCTTTCGCAAAACCGGAACCTTCGTTGTTGAACGCTGAATTAAATTGGGCAATTTCTGTATCAAATTTTACTAAATCGTCATATTTTTTATAATAAGCTTCGGCTCTAAACAAACGACCATCCTTATTATGTTGAAAATTTAAGATAAAATGACTCGCTTTTTCCGATTGAAAATCATTCGAATATTTGATATAATCCGCTCTTGGAGTTTGAACGAAATCGCCATAAGCGAATGAAAATTGTCCGTTTTTTGAAACTTTGTAAGCAAAAGATGCTCTTGGTGATAATCGAAATTCATCCAATAAACTGGTTTGAGAAGCTCTTGCTCCTATTTTCATCGCTAATTTTTTACTAAAGAAAATATCTGATTCAGCATAAGCCGCAGCAATGGAATTTTGATAACCAACATTAAAAGTTTCTCCTTGAAATTCAGAAAATTTTTCATCAAAATCCGTCACAAAATAATCCGCTCCGGCTGTGATTTTAATTCGTTCGGTGATTTTTTTTCCTACTTTCATTTTTAGGTGAAGGGCATTTTCATCATTTTCAATTTGATCATCATTAATTCCGATTTTATTCAAACCCAAACCATAACTCATTCCGGTGTGAAGGTTCCAATTGTTTCCAAAAGTTCCTTTGTACGAAGCATTTCCGTAAAAGTTATCATTTCTCAAATCAAATCGAACTTTCTCCGGCTGGTTAATATCTTCCTGATTAATATCAAATTGAGACACATCAAATGCTCCATAAACTTTCAATAATCCATTCTTAAACTGATAGCGATACACCAGTTCTCCGGCTAAAGACTGATAAGGTTTATTCCAATCAACAGCTTGCGGAATCAATTTTTGATACGGTTCTAAATTGATATAAGCCGCATTAAAAGTCAGCGAATTTTTATTCCATTTTTGCGTATTTCCAATTCCTAATCCAACCGTCATCAACGAAATATCGGTTTGTTCTTGTGTTGGTTCGTCTATTGTATTCAAAGTCAACACACTTGAAAGAGCTTCACCAAATTCAGCACTATAACCTCCAGTTGAAAACGAAATTCCGTTAAACAAAAATGGTGAAAAACGTCCGCGAGTAGGTAAATTTTGTGCAGTTGCACCGTAAGGTTGAGCTACTCGGAGTCCGTCAACAAAGGTTTGAGTTTCATCGGCTTCACCACCTCGAACAAATAATCGACCACTTTCTCCGACAGTTTGAGTTCCGGGTAAGGTGTTCAACGCTCCGATGATATCTCCGGCAGCTCCGGCTGTAGTGACAATATCTAACGGTTTTAGGACAGAAACTCTGGCTTTATCTCCGGCTTCAAATGTTCCGGCAGTTACTATAACAGCATCCAACGTATTGACACTTTCTCTGAGTTTGAAGGTTTGATTTTTGAAATTATTTACATCGATTTCCTTTTTGAATGTTTCAAACGAAAGAAAACTAACCACAATTATTTTAGTTCCCGTTTCTGAAGTTAAAAATGTAAAGTTTCCATTTTCATCGGATGATGCTCCGTCATACGTCCCTTCTAAATAAATGTTTGCTCCGGAAATGGCAATTCCTTTTTCATCTGTGATTTTTCCGGAAATTTCGGTTTGAGCGTACGTTTGAATTCCGATAACAAATAATAATAGTGTAAAAATACTTTTCATTTGGTTTGATTTTGATGAGACAAAGTTGCTTCAAACCAAATCGATTAAAAATTGAAAGTGACTGAGTTGTAAAAAATGAAGGATGAATTGTGTTTTTATCAAATCGAATAAAAACTTTATTTCTACGTTTAAGTTTATGATATTTGTAAAACCAGAAAATAAACTCAATGAACCCAAAAATCCAAATCACCAAAACCGAATTGCTTTCCGATAATTGGTATCTCCTTAATAAAGTCACATTTGAATTTACTCCCGAAAACGGCGAACCCGAAATCCAACGCAGAGAAGTGTATGATCGCGGAAATGGAGCGGCTATTTTATTATACAATAAAGCAAAACAAACCGTTATTTTAACTCGTCAATTTCGATTACCGACATTTTTAAACGGAAACGAAAGCGGAATGATGATTGAAGTTTGTGCCGGATTGTTAGACGAAAAAAATCCCGAAGACTGCATCAAACGCGAAACCGAAGAAGAAACCGGTTACCGCATTCAAGAAGTAAAAAAAGTATTTGAAGCCTATATGTCGCCCGGAGCTGTCACAGAAATTTTATATTTTTTCACAGCCGAATACCAACCGGAAATGAAAGTGAGTGAAGGCGGTGGATTGGCTTCTGAACACGAATACATTGAAGTGATGGAATTGAATTTTAATCAAGCGATGGAGATGGTTTATAACGGAGAAATTAAAGATGCAAAGACGATAATGTTGTTGTTGCATGCGAAAAATCATCAACTTTTGTAATCCAAAATCTTATCAACAAAAAACAAATCTTCCCACATAAATCGTAAATAATCGTTACTTTTGCCTTCCGTAAAAATGCAACGAAGATGATTTACAAATTACGAGTAATACTCGACAACGAAGAAGATGTTTTTAGAGATTTAGCCATCGAAAACACCGATACTTTAGAAGATTTACACAATGCAATTGTGAATGCTTTTGGCTTCGATGGAAGTGAAATGGCTTCCTTTTACACCTGTGATGACAACTGGAATCAAGAAGATGAAATTCCGCTTTTTGACACTGGCGATGTTCCCGGCGAAATGCGAATTATGAGCGATTTATCGTTGGAAGATATGCTGTATGAAAAGCAAACCAAAATCATTTATGTATATGATTTTCTAAATATGTGGACATTTTTGGTTGAATTAGCCGCTATCGAAGAAAAACAAGCCGGTGCCACTTATCCAGAATTATTATATTCACTCGGATTAATGCCACTTGGAGCCAATGATCCTACTTTTGAAGCCGATGACGATTCTTTATTCTCCGAATTTGAAGACGAATTAGACGAAGATGATTTGGATATGTTTGAAGGAGGAGATGACTCTTTTGAAGATTTTGGGTTTGAAGAGAATTGGAATTAAGTGACTGAAAATCAGAAAATTATTTAAAAAAAATCCATTTAACAAACTATACGAGTTCAGTAGAGAACTAGAAGCTATGCTTGTTTCATTCATCAAAAAAATTGAAGAATCAAAGTAAAACTTAGCAACTCAGTATCTCAGCAACTCAGCAACTAAAAAATATGATCAACCTTTTCAACGCCCACATCGAATCCCTTTCCATCCACCGAGTTGGAAACAAAAGCCGAAATGAAGCTATTTTTTTATCGGAACAACCCTATCAAACTAATGACGAAATTACGCCGTTATTAAAAGAATTTTTCCTGAAATCGTTTCGCGAGAAAGAAGAAAACTATTATCAATTTGCTCACGAAGTTGATTTAGAATATAACGATATGTTCAAATTGGCTTCAGAAGTTTTTGAAAATCCTTCCAATATTCACGATGTTTCAAAGAAAATCACAAAACATTTGTTTGAACAATCTAACCATCCACACATTAAAAACGGAGAAGTTTATGTGGCTCATTTTACAAATTTAACCATCGATAACAATCAAGTAGATGCCATTGGTGTCTTTAAAAGTGAGTTGCAATCCGACTTTTTACAGTTTGAAGAAAAAGGAACAAATTTAGAAATGTTGCTTCAACACGGCATCAATTTGAATAAATTAGATAAAGGTTGTTTGATTTTCAATTACAAAAAAGAGGAAGGTTATAAAATTCTGACCGTTGACAGCAATCGATATGATGCTCGTTATTGGTTGGAACATTTTTTAAGCGTAGATGCATTTCAAGATGAAAATTTCATCACCAAAAAGTACTTGAAATTTTGTCAGGATTTTGCAAAAGATGTAGTTTTTCCTGCTGAAGACAAGAAACAAGAAGTGATGTTTATGAATCGTTCGGTAAATTATTTTGCTAAAAATGACGAATTTGAAGAAACTAATTTCTTGAATGAAGTAATGGATAATCCTGACTTAATTCCGGAATTCAAAAGTTATAAAGTTGATAAAGGAGAAAAATACAGCATTGAAGATGTAACTAATTTCCCGATCGCTAATGCTGCTGTTTCAGATGCCCGAAAGAAAATTAAAAACGTAATTAATTTGGACACCAACATTCAAATTAAACTCGATTTCATAAACCCAGAAAGTGCCGAAAAATTTGTAGAGAAAGGTTGGGACGAAGAAAAACAAATGTATTACTACTTGGTTTATTTTAATAAAGAGCAAAAATCGTAAGGACAAGTTGCGACCTGTCCGTACATGAAATAAATTTTTCATAATATTCAAATCCTCAATCAGTTAAAATGTTTGAGGATTTTTTATGCATGATAAATTGTAATATTTTTACATCATAAAATTTAAATTTTAATCAGTTTATCGACTTTATTTGGCACTTCATCTATGTTTTTGTAGTTTTCGCTAACCACAAATTAAATACCACAATTATGAAAACCTACACAACCAACAATTCCGTTTCAGCCACTTCCGTAATTTGCTCCGTTTTGGGGCACAAGTACCATTCTACCCGAAAAATCACCAATCATTTTAGCGAATATCAATGTCGCTGTTGCGGAAAACAAATGACCGAAGACACAAGAGGTCGTTTAATTTCATTAACGCCCGAACTTCGTGAGATTAATGAAACGTTGAATATGATTTTCACCAGAAGGCAAATTCACATTTAATCTAGGCTTTTATAAAATTGAATTGATTTCAAGAAACATCGTAACAAATTGTTATCTTAGTCGTCCTATCTGTAACGATTAAACAATTTATCTTGGAAACTATTCTCACTATCGAAAATCTGAACAAACGATTCGGCCCCGTTCACGCGGTAAAAAATGTCTCGCTTGAAATAAAAAAAGGAAATGTTTACGGAATTCTCGGTCCAAACGGTAGCGGAAAATCGACTACGTTAGGAATTGTATTGAATGTCGTGAACAAAACTTCCGGAGAATACCGATGGTTTGGTGGTGCGATGGAAACGCACGAAGCTCTCAAAAAAGTGGGAGCCATCATCGAACGCCCTAACTTTTACCCTTATATGACTGCTCAGGAAAATTTGGAATTGGTTTGTAAAATCAAAGGAACTCCAAATTCCAAAGTCATTGAAAAATTGGAAGTAGTTGGACTTTTAGATCGAAAAGACAGCAAATTCAGAACTTTTTCGTTGGGAATGAAACAGCGGTTGGCGATTGCTTCTGCCCTATTAAACGACCCCGAAATCTTAATTTTAGACGAACCAACAAACGGATTAGATCCGCAGGGAATTCGTCAAATTCGTGACATCATCAAAACGATTGCTTCGCAAGGAACTACTATTTTATTAGCTTCACACCTTTTGGATGAAGTTGAAAAAGTGTGTAGTCACGTTTTGGTTCTTCGAAAAGGCGAAATTCTATATTCCGGAAAAGTGGACGGAATGATTTCAAATGAAGGATTCTTTGAACTTCAAACAGATAATCTAAACGAATTAAAATCAGCTTTACAAAATCATCCTTCCATCGAAAAAATGGAAATGGAAGAAGGTAAATTAGTTGTTTATTTAAAATCCGCTTTGGAAGCAAAAGATATGAATAAATATTTAGTTGATAAAGGAATTTACCTCAATCATTTAGTCAAAAGAAAACACAGTTTAGAAGAACAATTTTTACAATTGACTAATAATAACTAAACCTTTTACCCATTACCAATAACCCATCACCTTTTTATGATACGTCTTCTTCAAATAGAATTTCAAAAAATATGGAAAAACAAAGCGAGTCGAATATTAACGATTTCGTATTTTGTCATTCTTTCTTTCATCGCCTTAATTGCATCAATCAAATTCAACATTGGAAATTTTGAATTGCGAATTGCCGAACAAGGAATTTTTAATTTCCCATACATCTGGCATTTCAACACCTATATTGCTGCCATTTTAAAATTATTTTTGGCTATTGTCATTGTTTCGATGATGGCTAATGAATATACGTACGGAACATTAAAACAGAATTTAATTGACGGTTTAAGTAAGAAAGAATTTATTTTATCAAAATTTTTAACCGTTTTAGTATTTTCAGTTGGTTCAACAATTTTCGTTTTCATAATGAGTTTGCTTTTGGGATTAAGCTTTTCATCGTATAATGAAATCGGAATTATTTTTTCTGATTTAGAATATATTCTTGCCTACTTTTTGAAACTGACTGCCTTTTTCTCTTTTTGTTTATTCCTTGGAATATTAGTAAAAAGATCCGCTTTTGCAATCGGTTTTTTGTTTGTATGGAATATTATCGAAGGCATCATTATTGGCGTTATGAAATGGAGAATCTTTAAAAATTCTGATACGGCTGATACTATTGCTCAATTTTTACCATTGGAATCAATGTCAAATTTGATAAAAGAACCTTTCACTCGATTAAGCGTTATCAAAAACATAGAAGAAACCATTGGTGGTGTTCCAAACGTAAAAGATTACGGTGTTCACTGGTACACGATGCTCATTGCGATCGCTTGGATTGTTATTTTTGTGTTAATGTCGTATAAAATTCTTCAGAAAAGAGATTTGTAGTATCTTTGCAAACGCTATGAAGTTTGCTAAAAACATTCTGTTTCTAATCCTTTCGATTGCTTTTTTACAAAGCAGTAACGCACAATACATGCAGGTGGATGACAACCGCACTGTTGAAGATTTAGTAGAAAATATTCTAATCAATTCATCTTGTGCCAATGTGTCGAATATTTCGGTTTCGGGATGGGCTTTTACGAGTGGAAATAGTTATGGTTATTTTAATGGTTCGGGTAGTTCATTTCCGTTTGCAGATGGTGTTATCATTTCCACAGGAAGAGCTGCTTCTGCCGTTGGTCCCAATTCAAATTTATTGAGTGAAGGACCAACTTCTTGGGGTGGCGATCAAGATTTGGAACAAGCTATTAATGAAGGAAATACAATCAATGCAACCGTTATCGAATTTGATTTTCTTCCGTTTGCCAACAAAGTAAGTTTTGAATACATTTTTTCATCAGAACAATATTTATCAAATCCAGGTTCAAATCAATGTAATTATTCCGATGGTTTTGCTTTTTTACTTCGGGAAGCCAGCTCATCACAATATTCAAACTTAGCTGTTGTTCCCGGCACAAATATTCCTGTAAAAATCCCGACTGTTCGTGGTTCAGGAACCATTTGTCCGCCTGCTAACGAGCAATATTTTGATGCTTTTAATGGATTTGAACATCCTACAAATTACAATGGTCAAACCAAAGTTTTAAAAGCCGAAAGCACTGTTACGCCCGGTGTTATGTATCACATTAAATTAGTCATTGCAGACCAAGGAAACAATTTATATGATTCTGCCATTTTTTTAGGTGGTGGAAGTTTTTCTGTGGAGACCGATTTGGGAATTGATCGATTAATTTCAACCGGAAATCCACTTTGTCCTGATGATACTTTACTTTTAGATGCTACAAATTCAACTGCAACTGGCTATAAATGGTTTAGAAATAACATTGAATTGATTGGAGAAAACAATCCAACTTTGTTGGTCGATGAATTTGGTGTTTATAAAGTAGAAGTCATTTTTAACCCAACTTGTTCATCTTTCGGAGAAATTGTTATTGAATATAGTACAAATCCAATTCCGAATAATACCACCATCACACAATGCGATTCGAATGGAGATGGTATAGCTTTCTTTAATTTGAACGATGCCAACACTGCTATAATAGGATCAAATACAAATGTTGGATCACCTTCCTATTATCTCACACAATCAGATGCCGAAAATAACGTAAGTCCGATTCCTAATTTTTCTTCTTTTCAAAACACAAGTATAAATCAGGTAATTTATGCTCGATTACAAAATAATTTTGGTTGTTTTGGAGTTTCAGAAGTAACGCTTTCAACCACAACAACAACTGTAACTGTTTCTCCTTTTGATTTTTGTGATGGTGATGCATTGCAAGACGGAATAACTTCCATCGATTTAAATACAGAAATTTCTCCCACAGTTTTATCAAATTTTGCACCCGGTTTGTTGGTAAATTATTATCAAACCGAAGCAGATGCACAAGTACAAACGAATCAATTAACTAACAATTACACCAATTCAACAGCTTTTGAAGAAATTATTTTTGCTCGAATTACAGATGGAGTGAGTTGTTTTGGAATTATTCCCATCACAATAAATATCAAAACATTTACACCTGAAAATTTTGAAGATGAAGAACTTTTTTTGTGTGAAAATGAATCAATAACATTTGGAGTAAGTGCTATTTTTGAAAGTTATTTGTGGAATAATGGTGAATCTACTCCAGAAATTACAATCTCTCAACCCGGAACTTACTCTGTAATTGTTAGCAATTTGGATGGTTGTTTGGCTCAAAAAACGTTTTTAGTTACGGCTTCCGGTCCGGCTACAATAACATCTGTTTCTATTAACGACTTTCAAGGAAATAATAATACCGTTCAAATCAATTATACAGGTTTGGGCAATTACGTTTTTTCATTGGATGGAAGTTATTTTCAAGAAAGTCCAATTTTCACAAATGTTGGTGCAGGAGAATATACCATCACAATTAATGATTTGAATGGTTGTGATTCCACTTTTGAATCCATCTTTGTGCTTGATTATCCTAAATTTTTCACTCCAAACGGTGATGGAATCAATGATTTTTGGAAGATTGAAAACCTCAATCAACCTTATGCCAAAATATACATATTCAACCGTTACGGAAAACTATTAAAACAAATTGGTTCTAACGGAACTGGTTGGGACGGAACATTTTCAGGCTCACCACTACCCGCTTCCGATTACTGGTTTTCTATATTTTTAGAAGACGGGAGAATCATCAAAGGACACTTCGCATTAAAAAGATAATTCGTTATCTTTGTTATCCTTTGAAAAAGAAAAATGAAAAAAATTGCTCTGTTTTTTCTATTATTTACGTTGAATTGTTTTGCACAATTCAGCAAAACGCATTACATACCACCCATTACCGGAGCCAGTATTCAACCAATTCAGAATCAATTTATTTATATTTCTTCGCCAAGTTTAACACCGGTTAATTTTACTATTAATTCTATTGGTGGAAATACGGTAAACGGAACTGTTTCTAGAGATCAACCCTATGTGTATAATATTGGATTTGGAGATAACACCTCTTTATTTGTTTCTACAGGAAATCTAAATACTGTTTTTAATAATAAAGGCTACATCATTGAAGCAGAAGACCAAGTTTATGTGGCCATTCGATTCACAGCATCTAACGAAAATAATCAAGCTAGCGGAATTGTCTCAAAAGGTTTGGCAGGACTTGGAACAGACTTTAGAATTGGAGCATTTACCAATAGAGGTTTATCAAACTTTGGTTATACCAACAATCACCTTACTTTTATTTCAGTTTTGGCTACTGAGAACAATACAACTGTATCTTTTGACGACATTAAACCCGGTGTTCAATTAATTGGGAACGCTGGTGTTGGAAATACTCCTCCACCTGTAACACTCAATCGTGGAGAAAGCTATGTGATGGCTGTGACCGGTCCAACTTTTGCCAATCGAGACGGATTAATTGGAGCCTTAGTGAGTTCTGATAAACCAATTGTGGTTAACTGCGGATCCTTTGCAGGGACAAACGGAAATGTTGATAATAATTTAGATCTAGGAATAGACCAAATTGTTTCTGCAGAAAGAACCGGAAACGAATATATTTTTGTAAGAGGTTTTGGAGATAATTTAACCGAAAGAGTTTTGATTGTTGCCCATGAAGATGATACCCAAATTTCAATTAATGGAGCTTTACAACAAACTATTGACGCTGGAGAATATGTAGCGATTGATGGTAGTTTTTATAGCACAGAAGGAAATATGTATGTTCAAACATCTAAAAATGTATTTGCTTATCAAGGTGTTGGTGGAGCAATTCAGGCCAATCAGGAAATGTATTTTGTACCACCATTAAGTTGTCAAACACCAAAAATTATTGATAATATTCCGTTAGTAAATTTAATTGGAAATATATCCTACACCACAAACAGCGGAATAAACATTGTGACAGAAACCGGTGCAGAATTAAATTTTATTGTAAACGGAATAAACTATACTTTGACTTCACTTCCTGCAGGAATCAATGTGCAAGGTCCTTTTTCAATTACAGGAAATACCGATTATGAAACCTATCAAATTGTTGGACTCACAGGAAACATTTCCGTTTTTTCTACCAAACAATTGTATTTGTCTTATTTTGGTTCTAATAATGCTGCAACCTATGGCGGGTATTACTCCGGTTTTACTTTTCAGCCCGAAATATCGTTCAATCGTTTAGATGTAAACTCTTCTAACTGCATTCCCAACGTTAGGCTATCAGTTAATACGCTTTCTCCTTTTGATACGTATCAATGGTATTTTAATGGTGTAGCACTTGTTGAAGTTGATCCCGAAAATAGCCCTACTCAACCACAATATAAACCCACTGCACCAGGACTGTACTATCTCTCTGCCACCATAGTTGGTTGTACCACCACCCTAACCCTAATATCTGATGAAATTCCAGTGAGCGATTGCCCAATAGATACTGATAATGATGGTGTAAACGATAACATTGATCAAGATTTGGATAACGACGGAATAGCCAATTGTACTGAATCATATGGCAACCAAGATATCAACTTAAGCAATACCACAACAGGAACTATTAATGTTGGAAGTTATTCAAATACATTTACAGGAACTATTTCAACAGACGGACCGGAAATTGCTGTTGCACAACCTTTGGTTGGAAATAGTAGTGGAAACTTTGTAACTCAACCTGCAATTGGTATAGACAATACCGTTTCGTATCGATTAGATTTTGCTCAACCCATTAGCTTATCAATGGAATATGTTTTGGCAGCAAACAATGTTGATTTATTGTCATCAACCGGAGAATTTATTATTGAAACTTCTGTAAATAAAACAATTACCTTACTCAATCCAAACGGACAATTGTTAGTTGATACTAATTATGACGGGATTTTTGAAAATAATGTAACCGAATATTCTTCTTTTCAAATTCGTTTCCGATTAAATAGTGCTGTTCCGCTTGCTGCTGGATCCGGAACGTTCAAATTCATGGTTCATTTGGCTGATTATATTTCAATAACACACAAAAATATCTCTGAAAATTCATCTAAAGCAACTTTCAAATTTATTGCCACATGTGTTCCAAAAGATACGGATGGAGATGGTATTCCTGATTTATTAGATTTAGATAGCGATAACGATGGTATTCCTGATAACATTGAAGCTCAAGGTCAAAATTTTATTGCTTACACTTCGGATGATCTTAATAATGATGGTATAAGTGATGCCTACGGACTTGGTTTAACTCCAATTGATACAGATGGAGACGGAATTCCTGATTATTTAGATTTAGACAGTGACAATGATGGAATTTATGATTTAACTGAATCAGGTTCAAATGCTTCCGATTTGAATTTTAATGGTGTGATTGACGGAACAAATTTCGGCACAAATGGTCTGTTTAATTCTCTTGAAACAAATCCCAATAATGGAATCTTAAATTATACCATTGCTGATACAAACGCAGATGGAATTGCAAATTATATATCTTTAGACAGTGATGGTGATTTGTGTAATGATGTAATTGAAGCCGGATTTATTGATGTAAATGGAAACGGATTAGTAGGCAATACTTCTATTTCTGTTGATGCAAATGGAATTGTTTTGGGCTCAGGAGGTTATACTACACCAAATCAAAATTATATCATTGCTGCACCAATTGAAATTTCTACGCAACCAATTGACCAAACAGCATGCACCTATCTCAACGCCAACTTTACTTTAACCGCTACTATTTCAGATAGTTATCAATGGCAGTTGAGTACAGACAACGGAACAACTTGGAATAACATTAACGACAGTGACAATTATATTGGAACATTAACCGATACGTTACAAGTTCTTGGAATTTCAAATTCAATGAATAATTATCGTTATCGTGTTGTTTTAAACCGAAATGGCAATAGTTGCGGATTACTATCTGACGATGCTGTTTTAACAATAAATCCTGCTCCGGTTTTAACTTCGCCTATTTCAATTGTGCAGTGTGACGATGATTTCTCTAATGATGGAATTTCTGATGTGAACTTGCTGCAAAAAAATAATGTGATTTCATCCAATTTTGCCAATGAAACGTTTAGTTATTTTACATCACAAATTGCTGCACAGAATAATGATTCAACTCTTCAAATCACAAATCCTTTAGCCTACAATACCGGAAATTCAACGGTTTGGGTTCGTGTTGTAAATGCATTGGGTTGTTATGAAGTGGGACAAATTAACGTTTTCGTTTCTGCCACACAAATTCCAAATACTTTTTTACGAACATTTGCCAAATGTGATGACTTTGTTGATGCAGTTAACGATGATCGAGATGGAATTGCCACATTTGATTTTAGTAGCGTGACAAACGATTTGATTGGAACTTTGCCAGCTACAACTCCATTTACAATAAAATATTATAAAACGGAAGCCGATGCTTTGGCTGAAACGGACATAAATGGAATTTCACTTGAAATTACAAACATAAACAGTTATAGAAATACTGATTTTCGTGATTTTCAACAAATTTGGGTTCGGGTCGATAGCACTTTGGATAATTCGTGTTATGGATTAGGTCCACTTGTAGAATTAACGGTAACAAAATTACCTGAATTAGAAATTGGTTTTACAGAGATTATTTGTTTTGGAGTCGATTCGATTACGTTTGATGCCGGTATAAAAGAAGGAACTATTTCGGACTACACGTATCAATGGTATCGCAATGATGTAATTATAAATAATGAAACAAATTATGAATTAACTGTTGATGAAGATGGTTTTTATAAAGTGATTGTTACTAATTCTTTTGGTTGTGAGCAAGAAAGAATAATTGAAATTGTTTACTCTCAACCTGCCACTTTTGACGATATAATTGTTGTTGATTTAGTTGAAAACAATACAGTTACCGTTTTGGTTAGTGGCTCAGGTGATTATGTTTATAGTTTAGATTCGGCAAACGGATTATACCAAACTTCGAATATTTTTGAAAATGTGATTGCCGGAATTTATACAGTTTATGTAAAAGATGCAAATGGTTGCGGAATTGTTGAACAAGAAATAGCCGTTTTAGGAGCACCGAAATTTTTCACGCCAAACGGTGATGGATATAATGATACATGGAAAATTAGAGGTGCAAATGAAAAATATAACTTTAATTCGATTATTTATATTTTCAACCGTTTCGGTAAATTAATCAAACAAATTGGAACCACTGGTGAAGGTTGGGACGGAACCTATAACGGAAGTCCGCTTCCTGCAGATGATTATTGGTATTCCATCCAATTTGAAGATGGAAGATCAGCCAAAGGACACTTTTCTTTAAAAAGATAATAATGAAAAAAATACACTTTTTATTACTCATTTTCTTTTGTTTCGGTGTTGTACAAGCTCAAAAAATAGAAGCAAAATACGGCATTGTTGAACTTTATGAAAATTTGCATCAACAAATGTACAGCCACGAAGTGTTGCAATTTGGCTTCCGCAAAACTATTCTCCCAAAAAGAAATATGCTGTTTTATACATGCATGACGGACAAATGCTGTTTGATGCCAAAACAACTTTTAATCAATCAGAATGGGGCGTTGATGAATGTTTGACACAACTTTTCCGTGAAGGAAAAATAAAAAACACTATTGTTGTGGGTATTTGGAATACAAAAGAAAATAGACATCAAGAATATTTTCCTCAAAAACCGTATGAAAATTTATCTAAAGAAGACAGAGAAAAAGTGGGCATGTCATTAGAAAAAATTGGTTTATCTAAAGAACTCAAACCGAATTCTGATAATTATTTAAAATTTATTGTTGAAGAACTCAAACCTTTTGTTGACAACACTTATTCAACATTACAAAACAAAGAAAATACTTTTATAACCGGTTCCAGTATGGGCGGATTAATTTCGATGTATGCCATTTGCGAATATCCTCAAATATTTGGCGGGGCGGCTTGTTTATCAACGCATTGGCCGGGAACTTTTGAAGTTGAAAATAATCCGATACCGGAATCTTTTTACACATATTTAAAAGATAAACTACCTAATCCTACTAATAATAAAATCTATTTTGATTACGGTACCGTTGATCTTGATGCAATGTATCCTCCTTTACAAGCAAAAGTTGATGGAATCATGATTTCAAAAGGTTTTACTAAAGAAAACTGGATAACTATAAAGTTTGAAGGTGAAAATCATTCGGAAAATGCTTGGAAAAAACGACTTCACATTCCAATGGAGTTTTTGCTCAAAAGATAAAAATCGAATATCCTTTTTGCATGAAAAAGTTATTAAATAGGAATGTTAAAAAATAAAACCAGCAAAGAAAATACAAAGGTGTTAAATCGTTAATTTAGTTGATGAAAATTCAACAAATTCTTCGCAACATGAAAACTATTTTTAACACTAATCAAATTGTATATTGCATTCTACTATTATTCTTTTTTTCGAGCGAAAACAGTTACTCTCAACTCGCAGTTCCATTTAAAGTTCGTTATCAATCGTATGTAAAAGGTGACATGACAGTTATTTCAAATAACATTGTTAATCGAAAAGAAAGTAGAACTTTTACTTCAGAACCTTATAATGACATTAGTGAAACTGCAAAATTAAACGATCAATTTGAAATGAATTACATTGACGTTGATGATGACAAATCAACCTTCAGCTCAAGTTCAGCAGGACTAAATTTAGAGAATTCATCGTCAAAAAAAATAAAATATGCAGGATTATATTGGTCTGCCACCTATAAATATGACTCAGGAATTAGAGATAAAAAATGGAATTATGTTGCTGTTGATGATAACCGATCTTCCGTAAACGAAATTAAATTAAAACTTCCAGGCCAAAATGAGTATATCGATATTTATGGTGACATTATTTTTGATGGTTTAAACATTAAAAATTTCAAAGAAAGTGCTCCTTATGCGGTTTATGCCGATGTTACAAAGCACATTCAATCTCTTCAAAATCCAAATGGAGAATATACCGTTGCAAATATTAGAGCGACACAAGGCATAATTAGTGGTGGTGTTGCAGGTGGTTGGACATTATTTTTAGTGTATGAAGATGAAACTGAGACAGGTAAATTTATCACTTCATTTGATGGTTTTGTGGGAATTACAGCCAGACCGGTTGAGATTTTATACAGCGGATTCAGCACCCTTCCGGAAGGAAAGGTAAATGCAAAATTAGCCGGATCAGTTTTAGAAGGCGATAGAAATTTAGTTGGTGATCAATTAGAAATTAAATCGGGAGAAAGTAAGAATTACACCTTACTAAGTCATTCCTTAAAACCGGTTGATAATTTCTTTAATAGTACGATTGTTATTAATGATTCCTATTTTGAAAATAGAAAACCAAACAGTATGAATACGTTGGGATTCGACACTTTTTTAATTCCTATTGAAAATGAAAACAATGCAGTAATTCAAAATAACAGCACAAAGGTTTCATTAAAATTAAAATCATCCGGCGATAGATATTCAATGTTTTTTAGTGCTTTTAATGTTGAAGTACAAGATCCTACGGAAAAAATTGAATCTGAATTAATCTCTTCTAACGTAACTACCAAAAACTCAGACATTGTAATGTCAGATGCTGTTAAAGTAATTTCATCCGAAAAACCAAATAATTCAACTTCTGCAAAAGAAGAAAACAAACCGCAATCAAATCAATACAAAAGTAATACGGAGCTTACGGCAACGGAAATTAAAGCAGAAATGGAAAAACTTTTAGTTGATGAATCTGTCAAAAAAATTGAAACCAAATTTTACAGTATTCGCGACATGATTAAAGAAAGTGAAAAATTAAATGCTGAAATTGATGAAACTAAATCAAAAAAAAGAATTACTGTTTTGCCCGGAGCCGATGTTTTAATCCCAAATCAACCCAAAGGATATTATGTGGTTGCCAACGTTTTTGCAAAACCAAATAATGCAGAACGATTTGAAGCTAAATTGAAAAAGAAAGGATTAGATGCTCAAATTTTATATAATCCAACCACTAATTTAAAAAGTGTATATATTGGAAAATTTGGAACTTGGTCTGATGCTGTTAAATTCTATTATTCAAATGCCGAAGGGAAATATACTGATGAATTATGGATTATGCTGGTAAACACATCAACCGGAACAATTTTATAAAAGATAATAAAACCTATAAAAACAAAAAATCCCGATTGCTCGGGATTTTTTTTATGATTTGTAGCGAGAACTTATTTAGCTCTGCTAGCATATTTAGTTTTAAATTTATCAATACGACCTGCAGTATCGATAAGTTTAGATTTACCTGTATAAAATGGGTGAGATGTTCTTGATATCTCCATTTTAAACACCGGATATTCAACTCCTTCGTGTGTAATTGTTTCTTTTGTTTCAACAGTAGATTTAGTGATAAAAACATCTTCGTTTGACATGTCTTTAAAAGCAACTAATCTGTAATTTTCTGGGTGAATTCCTTTTTTCATTTTGTGTAAATCTTTTTCTTATTAATGGTTGTGCTTCTTTTTGCGGCTTTTCATTTTGAAAAGGTATAAACGAGACACAACTTTTTGTTTATACTTTTTTGAACGTGCAAATTTACAACTATTTTTTAATATTCAAATCTTTAAAATACATTTTTTTAAATTCTTTTAAACTTTGATTTTCCTTACCATATTTGTAATATTACTATATTTGTACATTAAATATATTAAATTTATGGAAAATACTATCAAAAAGAACGGCTCAACTTACGGTTTAATTTTAGGAATAATTTTAGTTCTCTTTACCACCATCATGTATGTGGTTGATTTATCATTATTTACAAGTACTTGGGTTGGAATAGTCAATTTTATTATTATAATTGGTTTTGGAATCTACACTTCAATTATCAATAAAAAACTTCTCAAAGGTATAATGACTTACAAACAAGCTTTTTTGAGTTTTATATTACCAATTATAATTGGAATGGCACTATACGTTTTATATAATATTCTACTATTTAATGTAATTGATCCAGAAGCAAAGGAAGTTATTACCGATAACATTGTAAAAATGACACGTGATATGATGGCTAAATTTAATGTTCCAGCAGCAGATATCAACAAAGCAATTACGGAAATTGAAAATAAAGACAATTTTGGACCTTGGCCTCAAATTCAATCATATTTTTTTATGATTGTTTTCTATTCAGTTTTAGGTCTGTTAGTTGCCTTAATTTTTAAAACTCCTGCGAATAAAGAATAAATGAATTTATCCATAGTTATTCCATTACTTAACGAAGAAGATTCACTCCAAGAACTTCATGATTGGATTGTGCTTGTCATGAATTCCAATAATTTTAGCTACGAAATTATTTTTATTGATGATGGTAGTACTGATAATTCATGGAATGTAATTGAATCACTATCTAATCAAAATCCGAACGTAAAGGCCATTCGATTTCTAAAAAACTTCGGAAAATCACAAGCTCTTCATGCCGGATTTGCCAAAGCTCAAGGCGACGTTGTGATTACGATGGATGCTGATTTACAAGACAATCCTGAAGAAATTCCGGAATTATATGATTTAGTTTTAAATCAAAACTATGATTTGGTTTCCGGATGGAAGAAAAAAAGATATGATTCAATTATTTCTAAAAACTTACCATCTAAATTATTCAATTGGGCTGCTCGAAGAACTTCCGGTGTTCAATTAAATGATTTCAATTGTGGTTTAAAAGCTTACAGAAATCTTGTCATCAAAAACATTGAAGTTTCGGGTGAAATGCATCGGTACATTCCAGTGTTAGCCAAAAATGCCGGTTTTTCTAAAATTGGTGAAAAGGTAGTGAAGCATCAAGCCAGAAAATATGGAGAAACTAAGTTTGGAATGGAACGTTTTATCAATGGTTTTTTGGATTTAATCACCATTTGGTTTTTGTCCCGATTCGGAAAAAGACCGATGCATCTTTTTGGTGCTTGGGGTGTTTTGATGTTTATCATCGGATTTGGCTCTGCTGGTTATATCGGAATTTCAAAATTATACAGAATGTATAACGATTTACCCTATGATTTAGTGGCAAATAGTCCGTATTTTTACATTTCGCTTACCACTATGATCATTGGAACTCAATTATTTTTAGCCGGATTTTTAGGTGAAATTATATTACGCAGTAAAGAATCAAGTGAAAATTATAAAATTTCAAACGAATTAAATATGAATTAAAAAACTCAACGCCATTTAAAATTTATAACAGCCAAAATCATGAAATTAGAAATTATTCAACAACAAATCATCGAGTTAAGAGATCAAAAAGTAATGCTCGATTTTCATTTAGCCGATTTGTATGAAATCGAAACAAAAGTTCTAAAACAAGCTGTCAAACGAAATATAAATCGTTTTCCAAATGATTTTATGTTTGAACTTAGTAAAGAAGAATTTGAAAGTTTGAGGTCACAAATTGTGACATCAAAAAGAGGTGGATTGCGGTATATGCCATTTGCCTTTACAGAACAAGGAGTTGCAATGCTTTCAAGCGTTTTAAATTCTGATAAAGCAATCGCCATAAACATTGCCATTATGAGAACATTTGTTTCGCTGAGGCAATTTGCACTGAATTACAAAGAATTAAATGATAAAATAACCGAAATAGAAAAGCAATTTCCTGACATCTATAAAATTTTAAATTTTTTAATGGATAAAGAAAATTCAACTTCATCGAAAGAACGAAATAAAATAGGATTTAAAAAATAAGAATATGAATATTCCACAAAACATCTTAGACAAAGTAAACGAATGGTTAACGCCGGTATTTGATAATGAAACACACAAAATAATTGAAGAAATGATGACTTCTTCGCCTAAAGAACTAGAAGAAAGTTTTTATAAAAATCTAGAATTCGGAACCGGCGGAATGCGTGGAATCATGGGCGTTGGAACCAACAGAATTAACAAGTATACGCTTGGAAAAAACACACAAGGTCTTTCCGATTATATTTTAAAATCATTTCCTAACGAACAAACCAAAGTTGTTATTGCCTATGATTGCCGTCATAACAGCAACACATTAGCCAAAGTGGTTGCCGATGTTTTTTCGGCGAACGGAATTAAAGTGTATTTATTTTCGGCTTTACGCCCTACTCCTATTTTATCTTTTGCTCTAAAATATTTGAATTGTCATGCCGGAATCGTTTTAACCGCATCGCACAATCCGCCGGAATACAACGGATACAAAGTATATTGGCAAGATGGCGGACAATTAGTTCCACCACAAGACGAAGAAATCATCAAATTAATTGAAGATTTAAAATACAGCGAAATCAAATTTTCAGCTAACGAAGATTTAATCGAATATATTGATACGGAAGTTGATCAAGCTTTCATCAAATCATCTATAGAAAATGCTAGTTTTAACACGCCAAAAGCAGCGAAAGAAAATTTAAAAATTGTTTTCACATCGTTGCACGGAACTTCCATTACTTTGATTCCTGAAACATTGGCAAAAGCAGGTTATACCGATGTAAATATCGTAAAAGAACAAGAAGTACCAGACGGAAATTTTCCAACTGTAAAATCGCCAAATCCCGAAGAACCGGAAGCTTTGTTAATGGCAACTGATTTAGCTGAAAAAATAAAAGCTGATATCGTAATCGGAACCGATCCTGATGGAGATCGATTAGGAATTGCCGTTCGAAATTCAGAAGGAAAAATGACGTTATTAAACGGAAACCAAACCATGGTCATCATGACCGCCTTTTTATTGGAACAATGGAAACGTGCTGGCAAAATCACCGGAAATGAATTTATAGGTTCAACCATTGTATCAACGCCAATGATGACTGAAATTGCTTCTGGTTATGGCGTAGAATGCAAAGTTGGATTAACCGGTTTCAAATGGATTGCCAAAATGATTAAAGATTTTCCAAACCAAAAATTCATTGGCGGTGGCGAAGAAAGTTTTGGTTACATGGTGGGCGATGCCGTTCGCGATAAAGATGCTATTGCCGCTACCCTACTCGTTTGCGAAGTGGCTGCTCAGGCAAAAGCTGCCGGAAGCACGTTGTATCAAGAACTTTTAAACTTGTATGTTGATTTTGGATTTTATAAAGAATATTTAATTTCATTAACCAAAAAAGGAATTGAAGGAGCCAATGAAATCAAGCAAATGATGATTGATTTACGCGAAAATCCGTTGAAAGAAATTAATAATCAACGCGTGGTTTGTGTGGAAGATTATCAAAATTCTACCGTTTTGAATTTATTTACCAATGAAATTGAACCCCTACACATTCCAAAATCGGATGTGTTGATTTATTATTTGGAAGACGGAACCAAAATCTGTGCCCGCCCAAGCGGAACGGAACCAAAAATTAAATTCTATTTTAGTGTTAATGAACCACTTGATTCTATTAAGAATTTCAAAAAAGTAGAAGCTGATTTAGATCAAAAAATTAAAAACATTGTGGCAGAAATGCAACTCAACTAATGGATGAAAATTTAAGAAAAATAATTCCGTTTGCTAAAAAATTTAAAGGACATATTTTTTGGAATGTGACTTTTAATGTATTGTATGCTTTGTTTAGCACACTTTCATTTGTTGCTTTATTTCCCTTAATGGAAGTATTGTTTAAAATGAATGAACGTGTAATTGAATTACCGAAGTACACTGGAATAATGAATATTGGCTCTTACGGAAAACAATATCTTCAATACTATGTTACCAAATTATCAGAAGAAGAAGGTCCGCAATATTCATTATTACTAACGGTTGCCTTAGTTATTTCTACTTTTTTATTTAAAAATCTTTTTAACTATTTGGCCTCTCAACATTTAACGAAGGTAAAAAACGGAGTGCTCCGTGATTTAAGAGAAAAAATGTTCAGTAAAATTATCGCACTTCCTGTTTCCTATTATTCAGAAAAAAGAAAAGGTGATATCATGGCCAGAATGTTGGGTGATGTGAATGAAGTTCAAAACTCATTCTTTATGATTTTAGAATTAATTGTAAAAGAACCACTTACCATTTTGTTTGCCATCATAGCGATGATGAACATCAGTTTAAAATTGACGCTTTTTGTATTTGTTTTTATTCCAATTTCAGGATTTATCATTTCAAAAATTGGTAAAAGTTTAAAGTCGAAGTCGCAAAATGCACAAAAAGAAAACGGCTATTTAATCTCAATTGTAGAAGAAAGTTTGAGCGGATTAAAAGTTGTAAAGAGCTATAATGCTGAAAGCTATTTCAAAAACATCTTTAACAACTCGATTGACAAATTACTAAAATTAAATAACAGCATCGGTAAGAAAAACAACTTGGCTTCACCTATGAGTGAATTTATGGGAATTGTTGTGATTGCAATCTTACTTTGGTATGGTGGTAATTTAGTTTTAGTCGAACAATCCTTAAATGGTGCGTTGTTTATTGTTTATTTAGGATTAGCTTATAATATATTAACGCCTGCAAAAGCTATTTCGAAAGCATCTTATGCTGTAAAAAATGGATTGGCAGCAGCAGAACGTGTTTTTGAAGTATTGGAAGTAGAAAACATAATAACCGATAAACCAGATGCCATCAATAAGACAACATTTGAACAAAATATTTCTTTAGATAACATCAATTTCAAATATGAAGATGAGATTGTTTTGAAAAATTTCTCATTAACTATTCCCAAAGGAAAAACTGTCGCTTTAGTAGGTCAATCCGGTAGTGGTAAAAGTACCATTGCTAATTTACTCACTCGCTTTTATGATGTAAAAGAAGGAACTGTAAAAATTGATGGAATAAATATTAAAAACATGACTTTGCATTCTTTAAGAGATTTAATGGGATTAGTAACGCAAGATTCAATCCTATTTAATGATACCATCAAAAACAATATTCTTTTAGGAAAACAAAATGCAACAGATGATGAAATCATTGAAGCTTTAAAAATTGCCAATGCTTATGAATTTGTGAAAGATTTACCGAGCGGAATCAATACAAACATTGGTGATGCAGGTGGAAAATTATCCGGCGGACAAAAACAACGTCTTTCGATTGCTCGTGCTGTTTTGAAAAATCCTCCGATCATGATTTTGGATGAAGCTACTTCCGCATTAGATACAGAAAGCGAAAAATTCGTGCAAATTGCTTTAGAAAATATGATGCAAAATAGAACTTCAATAGTTATTGCTCACCGTCTTTCAACTATACAAAAAGCAGATTTGATTGTGGTAATGCAAAAAGGAGAAATTGTAGAGCAAGGAACGCACGATGAATTGTTAGCCAAAAACGGAATGTATTCTAAATTGGTGATGATGCAGTCGTTTGAGTAGGTTGAAAGTTACGGGTTGCGAGTTGCGGGTTTTTTAAAATTATAAACATAGAAAACAAAAAATGACAAGAACAACTTTCACAATTATTTTCATGGTAATTGCCGGAATATTCCTTTATGCAATGATTCATTTTGAAAAATTGGATTTGCTTGGGAAATTTAGTTTTATTCTAATTTTAGCTGGCTATACTGCAGGACAATATTCAACAAAATTTCCTAAAGAAAAAGAATGATCTATCAATCTAAAAATCAAACAATCTAAAATCCAAAATGTACATTCATAATCCAAATATAATTCTTCCCGCAGATCAAGATACCATTGTATGGAAATACTTGGATTTGTCTAAGTTTTTGGATTTGTTGCTTTCGAAAAAATTATTCATGTCGCGATCGGATAAATTTGAAGATCAATATGAAGGAACTTTTAGCGAACCTACTTACGAAGAAATTCGAAAAATTGCCGAAAACAATCCGAAGTTTTTAGATTATTATAAATCGCATCGCGAAAAAATTGTGATTAGCAGTTGGCATATCAACGAATATGAATCATTTGCCATGTGGCAAATTTTTACTAAAAACAATGAAGGTTTAGCCATTCAATCAACGGTAAAACGTTTGCAAGAAGCGTTGAAACCGGAACGAAAAACAGAACAGTTTATTGGAGAAGTCAATTATATCGATTATAAAAAAGAATATATTCCGTTTGATGATACTTTCTTTCCTTTCTTATTCAAACGAAAAAGTTTTCAATATGAACGAGAAATTCGAATTATTTCGGATGTAACGCCAAATAATATAACTGTAAATGATGGTGTAAAAATCGATGTAGATATCAATCAATTAATTGAAAAGATTTACATTCATCCCAAATCAGAAAACTGGTATAAAAACTTGGTTATTCAATTAATGGAACAACTCGGATTTAATTTTACAATTGAAAAATCAGATTTAGAAAGTGATATTCTGATTTAATTGAATGGTTTATATTCATTTAATTTCCATTCTGCATCCATCAAATCTATAAAGTAGTAAAAAACAGCATCGTCTTTATCAAAATCGCCGTTTTTATTAGTGTCTTGGATAGTTCTAAAGTATAAACGATTTTTAACTTCCATTAAATTCCAATCAATTAACTCTTGAAAATCAGGAGTGATTTTGGTGAAATTATCTCCGGAAATATCGCTAATATAAAGTGATTTAATATCGTTAGAATCTAATTTACTATCTCGATTTGTATCCATATCCGAAATAGAATAAACTAAAATATGCTTCTTTGATTTTTGAGCAAACGTATTTAAATACGTCGCCGTTTGAATCACCATCGATTTATCTGTCAATGGCTTTGAATTCACTGAATCAATATGCTGAATGTAAATATTTTTTAAGAAACCGGTAATTTCAAAACGATTATAATTCGAAACTGCATAGCTCACACGACTTGTACTGGATGAACCATAACTCATTTTAGATTTGGTATCATAAACCCTCACCTCGCCCACCGGGTGCAGTAAATAAGACGTACCTTCCATATTAACAGGAAGATCGGCTACTCTAATTTGAGTAGTATCAACTTTGGCTTCCACCTTGGTTGCAGACTCTTCATAGATAACTTTAGGTTTTTCTTCTTCTTGCTCTTTGCAACTGAATAAAACCAAAACCACCAAAAAACTATAATTGAAATTGAAACGCATACAAAATAGAGTTATGTTTCAAAGATATAAAATTTAATCAGATTATAACCTCGCTGTTAACTTCAAATTAAAAACTCGGGTAGTCATATAATTTGGAACACCGTATTGCGTTTTTGTATACACATCTCTAACCCAGGTGTTTGTAATAGCATTTTGATTATTAAATAAATTAAATATCTCTAAACCTAATGATAAATCTTTAAAACGTTTTAGCCAATGACCGTCTGGTCTCAACTCATTCTTTTCGGTCAAAACATATTGAAAACCAACGTCTGCTCTGCGATAATCTCGCAAACGCAACTGATAATCATACGGATCGGCATAGGAAGGCGAACCACCTGGCAAACCGGTGTTGTAAACCAAATTCAAATACATTTTTAAACTTGGAATATTCGGAACATAATCCTGAAACAAAACACCAAACTTCAAACGTTGATCGGTTGGTCGTGCAATAAAACCTTTGTCTTGATAATTTTCTTCGGTTTTTAAATAGCCAAAACTAAACCATGATTCGGTGCCGGGAACAAATTCACCGTTTAAACGCATGTCTAAACCATACACATACGCTTCCGCCTCATTGTCTGCTATATATCGAATACGAACGTTGTCTAACGTATACGTATTTACATCCGTTAAATTTTTATAATACAACTCACTCACTAATTTGAATGGTCTGTCCCACATTTTAAAACTGTAATCGTTACCAAGCACAAAATGCACGGATTGTTGGGCTTTTACATTGGGGCGAACTTGTCCGTCAAATCCGCGAAGCTCTCTGTAAAAAGGTGGTTGATGATATAAACCTCCGGATGCTCTGAAAACCATATCTTTTACCCAAAGCGGCTTAATGGCAAATTGTGCTCTTGGACTAAAAACCATTTGACTTTTTCCATCTAAATCATCTCCTGAAACTTGCCATTGATGCATACGTACGCCGGCATTGTACCAAACTTCACTGGAACCTAAATTCGATTTTCTACTCCATTGAGCATAGCCAGAAAATCGATCAATCGTTGTGAAATTGGTGGCTCGAACACTTTGAAAAGGTACTAACGGTCCAACATACGGATTATAAGGTTGATCGTTTACAGGAAAATCACGTGGTGGATTAATTGAAAATCCGGCTGAATCAATCACTTCCCATTCTACTAAACGATCACGAATATCTTCTTTGGTATATTTTAATCCCCATTCAAACGCATTTTCATTAAGTTTATGAAAACCTTTTACTTCTGCATTGATAATTAAAGCATCTAAATCATTACGACCATGGTTTAATTGAGTTCCAATTCCACGATTAAATTTTACATCACCAAATGTTTCTGAACCGATGTTGCTATCCACTTCTCCTAAAAAATAGGCCGCAAAAATATCAAAATGTTCTTGCTCTTGCGTGTGATAAGCCGATCCGATGAACTTTAAAGTATTGTTATCATTAATATTGTAAGAAGTTTTTAATGCTCCAAACAAGGTTTGATATTGATCTTTTTCTTGTCCGTCATAAAAAATTTGAAGTGCAATTGGTTCGTCAATCGTTCCAAAATTGGTTTGACGAGTCAAGGGTTCAAAATTATATTTGTTTTGAGAAGCATTTCCTAAAAATCCAAATTGCCATTTCGTATTCGGTGTGTAGGTTAAATAAGTTTGCACATCCGTAAAAGTTGGTCTAAAATTAGATTCCGTTTCTTGACTATTCACCAACAAACTGTTATCTCGGTAACGAACTCCGGTAATATTAGCCCATTTCTGGTTTTTACTCACGCCTTCAACCGTTAAACTTCCACCTAAAAAACTGGCTTCTAACGCGGCTGCGTAGCGAGTTGGAATTCGGTACGTGATATCTAAAACAGATGATAATTTATCACCATATTTTGCTTGAAAACCTCCGGCAGAAAAGTCAACATTCTGAACCATATCCGTATTGGTAAAACTCAATCCTTCTTGCTGACCGGAACGAATTAAAAACGGACGATAAATTTCAATTTCATTGACATAGACGAGATTTTCATCGTAATTTCCTCCACGAACAGAATATTGTGTACTTAATTCGTTGTTAGAATTAACTCCTGGCAATGACTTTAATATATTTTCAACTCCGGCATTTGCTCCCGGAATTGTTCTGATAACGGCGGGCTCAATTGTAGTTATTCCTTCTACTCTTTTTCTATTTCCAGCAGTGACAATAACTTCACCTAATAAATCTTCAGAATCACTCATTTGAAAATTATATTCATAATCTTCATTGGTTTTTAATTCTAATCTAAGAGTAGCTTTTTTTAGAGAAACATGCGTAAAAACAAGCATGATTTTTTGGTTTGCAGGAATTGTCAACGCATAAAAACCATTCACGTTAGTGGTTGTTCCCTTATCTTGGTAGTTGATATTTACACCTTCAACCGGATTATTATTTTTATCTAAAATGATTCCTTTTATTCTGGCTGTTTGTGCATTTGCTGCAAATCCGATGCAAAAAAGCATCAAAGCCACTATAAATTGTTTTGTTTTCAAAAGATGAATTTAAGGTTTTTGACTTCTAAAAAAATGTGATTCAAATATAGTAGAATTTCCGACATTATCCACAACCACAATCTTTATTTCGTTTCGTCCTTCTATAACGATGTTATCTGAAAAATCGTGTACAATCTTGTTACTTTTATAATCATAGTCAAACAAAATCCATTTTCCGTTTAAATAACCGTTGTAGGATTTAATTCCTGAAAGGTCATCCGTTATTGTAAATTGAAGATCATTTTGTTTGCTCAACCATTTGCCTTCTTGAAAGTTAACTGATTTAATTTGCGGAGCAACCGAATCTTTTATCAATTGAAACTGCCCCAAATTTCTAGTCCAAATGCTAAAAACATTCTCTTTAATTTTGGTAGAATTATAGGTTATTTTGCTTCCTTTTATTGTTGCTATGAAATATTTTTCTCTCTCTTCTATCGGAATTAAGTCATTTTGAAACGTAATATTCAAATTAGAATGAACAGGAGTGGCATCATCCTGCAAAGTCAGCACATTCTCTTTTACATCAAAATTCAAATAAAAATCTTCATAAAAAGAATTTTCAGGAATGAAAACAGAAATATTGTCTTTCGTAAAATTATAATCGTTGGAAGATTTTACAAAATAATTGGTCTTTTGTTCCTTTTTGGGAATTTTAACAGGTTGATTAGAGTACTGAATTGGAATTGTCACAGTAGTTTTATTTCCATGATAGTCGGAAACTTCCAATTTATAATTGTGCGAAAGATTATTTCCTACTTTAATTATTCCATTATTTTGATTGGAAGAAACCAAACTCAACGGATATTTTTTGGCTAAGAATAATTTTTGCACTCGCTGATTCATTTTTTTGAAACGGCTGTAATCAATATATGCATTGATGTATCGGGTTTCATCATAACTAAAAGTATCAAATGTAATTTCAAATGAAGGTTTTCCGTCTAACATTGAACTAATTTTATACACGCCATTCTTACCATAATTGTTATCCGATTGATCGTGTGTATTCACACCGATACCAATTTCGCCTTTTGCAAGAATTTTTGTAGCCAAATAACTTCCATCTTTTTGTTGAGAAATCGGAATTTGTATTGGAATTTGTGATTGATTTACCAAACCATCTTCACTTAACGGATAAACAACAATTTCATTGATAACCGGAATTCGGGTGTCTTTAACTTTTTTATCTAACCCGAAAAAGAATGGATTTATAATTTTCTCCGTTTTGGTATCTCGATATTCAAAATGCAAATGTGGTCCGCCTGAGCCGCCAGTATTTCCGGACAAAGCAACAATCTCACCTTTTTTTACAACCAAATCTTCGGGTTTAGGAAAAATATCAATTTCAAAATTTTCCAAGGTATAATGTTGCTTTTTCAAATAGGAATCAATTTTTGAAGAAGTCTTCAATAAGTGTCCGTAAACCGAAGTATAACCATTTGGATGCGTAATGTAAATTGCTTTTCCATAACCAAAAGTGGATATCTTGATTCGGGAAACATAACCATCAGCAACAGCAATGACATTTAAACCCTCTTTTTGTTGGGTTCTAAAATCGATTCCGGAATGAAAATGGTTAGAACGCAATTCGCCAAACGTTCCCGAAAGTGAAAGTGGAATATCTAACGGCGGAATAAAATCTTCTTTTGGAAATTGATTTTGAGAAAAAACCGCAATTGGGGCAAATAATAGAATGTAAAGAATGTATTTCATGGCTTTGAATTTTTGCTAATTTAAAAAATGTAATACAAAATTCAAACCAAATTCAAAAAAAATCAATATTTTACTGATTTACTTGACTTTATCTCAAAAATAAAAATGAAAACAAAATTTATTTTTTTTATTTGCGTTAATCGTTTAGGAATACTAACTTTGTAACTCGTGTAATGAATATATGCTCCTATGAGTGAAATGGTAGAAATTGTTGATTCTCTTGAAAATAGGCTCTCCAAACTGATTAGCAAAATGCAAAGTTTAGAGACAACTGTTCAGGAATTAAAGCAAGAATTGAAGAATTCTACCACAACTATACAAAAACAAGCCGCTGATATGGAAGGTTTGCAAAAACAGTATGAAACACTCAAAATAGCCAATTCATTATTAGGCAGTGACGAAAATAAAAGAGATACGAAGCTTAAAATAAATTCATTAATTCGTGAAATTGATTACTGTATTGCACAGTTGTCTGATTAATACAGCATGAACGAAAAGCTTAAAATTAAAATATCAATTGCAGACCGAGTTTATCCGTTAACGGTTGAACCTACGCAAGAAGAAGGACTACGAAGTGCTTCCAAAAAAATTGATATCATGATTAAGCAATTTGAAGAAAATTATGCTGTGCGAGACAAACAAGATGTGTTAGCCATGTGTGCTTTGCAGTTTGCCTCGCAATTAGAGCAAAAACAAATCGAAAAAACGGAAGACAATCAGGAATCGTTAGAAAGACTGAAAAAAATAAATGATTTATTGGCCAATTATCTGGAAAAATAAATACGTTCTTACACATTAATTAAGATACTGCCTACATTAGTTTCTATTTGATAAACTCAACACTAACATTTTAGAATGAGCAAATCTTCATTACTATAGCATGCCCACCTTGTAGTGGGATCCTTGAACAGTGAGTTAGCTCAAAACTTGTCATAACGAGTTTATACAATCACCTAATGTAGGCTTTTTTTATATATAAACCTTACCTAAACAAATGGACAGTACATTACTACTTATTATCGCCGGAATAGTTGGCTTAGCAGCGGGTTTTGCAATAGCAAAAGTCATTGAAAAGAGCAACGTTTCCAACCTTATAAAAAATGCAAAAAAAGAAGCCACTTCCATCCTAAAAGATGCAAAAGTGGAAGCTGAAAACATTAAAAAAGACAAATTACTTCAAGCAAAAGAAAAATTTTTAGAATTAAAATCGGAACACGAAAAAGAAATTTTATCGAAAGACAAAAAAATTGCTGAAGTTGAAAAAAGAGTTCGTGACAAAGAATCGCAAGTTTCAAGCGAATTAGCCAAAGCTAAAAAATCAGCTGATGATTTTGATGCAAAAATTATTGATTACAATAACAGAATCGAAATTCTTGACAAAAAACAAATTGAAGTCGAAAAACTTCACAAAAGTCAAGTTGAGCAATTAGAAGTTATTTCCGGTTTATCTGCCGAAGAAGCCAAAGAACAATTAGTAGAAAGTTTAAAAGCTGAAGCTAAAACGAAAGCTATGGCTCATATTCAAGATACGCTTGAAGAAGCTAAATTAACTGCTCAGCAAGAAGCTAAAAAAGTTATTATCAACACTATTCAACGTGTTGGAACAGAAGAAGCAGTAGAAAATTGTGTTTCTGTTTTCAATATTGAATCGGACGATGTAAAAGGTAGAATCATTGGTCGTGAAGGAAGAAATATCCGTGCGTTAGAAGCTGCGACAGGTGTTGAAATTATTGTAGATGATACTCCTGAAGCGATTATTCTTTCGTGTTTTGACCCGGTTAGAAGAGAAATTGCTCGATTAGCGTTACACAAATTAGTAACCGACGGTCGTATTCACCCTGCCAGAATTGAAGAAGTTGTTGCTAAAACAACCAAACAAATTGATGATGAAATCATTGAAGTTGGAAAGCGAACTGTAATCGATTTAGGAATTCACGGTTTACATCCAGAATTAATTAAAGTAGTTGGTCGAATGAAATACCGTTCTTCTTACGGACAAAATTTACTTCAACACTCGAGAGAAGTGGCCAAGCTTTGTGGAATCATGGCCGCTGAATTAGGCTTAAATGTAAAATTAGCCAAACGTGCCGGACTTTTACACGATATTGGTAAAGTACCTGATACTGAAAGTGAATTGCCACACGCGATTTTAGGTATGCAATGGGCTGAAAAATATGGTGAAAAAGAAGAAGTTTGCAACGCGATTGGTGCTCACCACGATGAAATTGAAATGAAATATTTGATTTCTCCAATTATCCAAGTTTGTGATGCTATTTCTGGTGCAAGACCTGGTGCAAGACGTCAAGTTTTGGATTCATACATTCAACGTTTGAAAGATTTAGAAGCAATTGCTTTTGGATTTAATGGTGTGAAAAGTGCGTATGCTATTCAAGCCGGACGTGAATTACGTGTGATTGTAGAAAGCGAAAAAGTTTCTGATGAACAAGCTGCTAAACTTTCGTTTGAAGTTTCTCAAAAAATTCAAACGGAAATGACCTATCCGGGACAAGTGAAAATTACTGTAATTCGTGAAACAAGAGCGGTGAATATTGCAAAATAAATCAAGTAAAAATAAATTGAAAGAAATAGGGCTAACTACCCTATTTTTTTTACTTTTAAATCGGACAAATTATTTCAAGCATGAGCGGAGAAACTTCTTCTGAAACAAAAACACTATTTAAGCAATGGCTAGAAAAATTACAACAGGAGTCTTGTAGAACAGTAAACGTTCAGTATATCTATGAATAATTGAAAAATGTTAAAAGATGAAACAAAAAATACTAAAAACAACTTTTGTCCTGTTCTTATTATGCATAAAAATACAGGCACAAAATCCTGCGGAATTTGATACTTCATTTGACACGGGAGAAGGATTTTACGGTCTTGTTACTGCAATAGCTGTACAACCTGACGGGAAAATTTTAGTAGGAGGAATGTTTAACAGCTATGACGGACAAACCCAAAATAAATTTATACGCCTGAATGCAGACGGAAGTAAAGACACTTCATTTGATATTGGAACAGGGTTTTACTTTCCACCTATCGGTTCTAGTAATAATTTGGTTCAGATTAGGCAAATTGTTGTGCAACCTGATGGGAAAATTTTAGTAGGAGGAAGATTTAGGAGTTATAATGAACAAACCCGATGGGATATTTTACGCCTGAATGCCGAAGACGGAAGTATAGATACTTCATTTATTGCAATGCAATTTCAATCTTCTAACCAAAATCCTGCTTCAATAGGAATAATTATTTTACAACCTGACGGAAAAATGATTGTTTCAGGTAGCTTTACAACACTTAATGGTCAAAACCAAAGATATATTGTACGCCTGAACGCAGACGGTAGTAAAGACGCATCGTTTAATTTAGAATATCATCCTTCTGAAATTAATTCAATCGCATTAATGCCTGACGGTAAAATTCTCATTTTGGCAAATATAAGCGGACAAGAAAAACTTATTAGATTTAATTCAGACGGAAGTTTGGACACGGATACTCTTTATGAAATTATTGAGACTGAGTTTAATACATGTTTTAAAATTGTTTTGCAACCTGACGGAAAAATTCTTGCAGAGGGAAAATTTAATCCTGATAGTCAATCTTCAGGACGCAAAATTATCCGTTTAAACACAGACGGAAGTAAGGATACTACATTTGACATCGGAGAAACAGGGTTTAGTTTTAACAGCATTTTTGCAGTTACTTTACAACCTGACGGAAAAATTTTGGTTGGAGGAGATTTTGTTGAGCTTAACGGACAACCTGAAAAAAAGCTTGTACGACTCAATTCAGATGGAAGTAAAGATACTTCTTTTGACATTGGAACAGGATTTTTAAGTGCTTATAGCTATATTCAAGCAATAACTTTACAATCAGACGGCAAAATTCTTGTAGGTGGAGAATTTACATCATATAATGGACACTCTTTTAGAAACTTGGTAAGGTTGCTTAATAATGAAGCGTTAAGCATAGTAGATTTTGACAGTACAGAAGTTAAGACACGTCCAAATCCTGTAATCAATGAATTTATGATAAGTGTTGCTTGTTCAAAAGTGGAACTGTTTGATGTTTTGGGCAAAAAAGTATTTGAACAGAATGATGTAAATTCTTCTGTTGATATCAGCCATTTATCAAAAGGACTTTATATCGTAAAAGGCCAAACTGCAAACGGAAATTATACGGTTAAAATTGTAAAGCAATAACATACTCCACGATACGAAATCGAAGATTCAACTAAGTTCATCAACATATAAAACCTTCCGAAGTATTACGACTTTGGAGGGTTTTGTTTTCTATAAAAATTCCTTATACTGACAAAGTGTTTTTTAAAGTAAAATTATGCCGATAAGAATTATCAATATCCTCCCGGTACCTCACGAACCCTTTCGTGTGGTAAATATTAAAAATCAAATAATTTAATTACACCCAACGGGTTAAAAAATAAACTCAAAACATTATTCTAAAACCGTTTTAAGATTTTAAGACGGTTTTCTTTTACTTGGGTTTTTACTGAAAACCAATAGCAGATAACCGACAACAGAAACTACTTCCTCGGATGAAACTTATTTACTATTTGCGTTAAATGCTTTCGGTCTAAATGAACATACACCTCGGTAGTGGTAATTGATTCATGTCCCAACATTAATTGAATGGAACGCAAATCGGCTCCGTTTTCTAAAAGATGTGTTGCAAACGAATGACGAAACGTGTGCGGACTAATCGCTTTGTTTAAATTGATTTTTACAGCTAAGTCTTTAATAATAGTAAAAATCATGGCTCTGGTAAGTTGCTTTCCTCTTCGGTTGAGAAACAATGTATCTTCGTGTCCTTTTTGAATGTTTAAATGTGTGCGAACATGATTTTTATATAACTCTATAAACTTTTGTGTTGTACTTCCAATAGGGACAAAACGTTGTTTATTGCCTTTTCCTGTGATTTTGATAAAACCTTCTTCAAAAAACAAGTCGGAGATTTTGAGGGTGATTAATTCAGAAACACGCAATCCACAGCCGTATAAGGTCTCCAGCATCGCTTTATTGCGTTCTCCTTCGTCTTTTGATAAATCGATAGCCGCAATCAAGGCATCAATGTCTTGAACGGAAAGCGTATCGGGTAATTTTCTGCCAATTTTTGGTGTTTCAATTAATTCCATTGGATTATCAGCACGGTAATCCTCAAAAATTAAATAGGAAAAAAAACTTTTTAAACCGGAAATAATTCGAGCTTGTGATCGTGGATTAACTTCTTTGGAAACCGCATAAATAAATTGCTGAATTTCTTCTTCGCCTATAGTAATTGGATTTTTAAGAATCGCATTTTCATCCAAAAATTGTGTCAAACGAAACAAGTCAAACGAATAGTTATCAATTGTGTTTTTTGATAAACCTCGTTCAATTTTTAAATACGACTGAAAACTTTTGATATACGTTTGCCAATTCATGTTTCAAAGTTCGACAATTTGAGGGAATAAAAAAACCACGCACAAGGCGTGGTTTAAAATTTTATTTCCTAAGAATTAGAATTTGTAGATAAGACCAAAGTTAATTGAACTTAAATCAACATTTAATCCAAAAGTGTTAGTTTTGTCAGCTCCGTCTCCACCGTTATCATCAGTGTTGTAACCTAATCCAGCCCAACCAGCTTCGATAGCCCAGTTGTTAGACAAGAAATAGCTAACACCAGCACCAGCATTAACACCAAATGTTTTAGATTTGTCTTCAACATTTCCAACTTCAGTTTTAGTAGAACCAACACCAACTGCTAATTCACCAAATACTGAAAATTTAGCAGCAGGAGTAAAATAATATCTACCAAATGCTTCTACACCAAATCCACTTGTTTTTGTTTCTGCAACGCCATTATCAACTTTTCCTGAATCAACATCTAATCTTGCACCAAGAGCAATGTTCTCAGAAATAAAGTAACCAATAGCTGGTGAAAAATTCACTCCATTAGTTTTTACATCTCCAGTTTTAGAAGAAGAAAAACCAATACCACCACTTACGAATAAATCTCCTTGAGCAAAACCACCTTCTGATGAAGTAGCTTCTTGTGCATTAGCAAATCCGAAAGCGAATACTGCTGCAACTGTTAAAATAATTTTTTTCATGTTTTACTTGTTTTAAAGTTATGATACAAAATTAGAAACTCTTTTTGTAAGTAATTATTGGACAAATTGCAGTTATTAACAATTTTATCAACATTGGTTTAACAATGTTTGTGAATTCTTAAACAATAAAAATGTTTTAAATTTGTTTTAATAGAAATCAACTAAATAATTAAAACATGAAAAAGCTATTTTTTATTATCGCATTCATGGCTATTGGGATAACCCAATCGAATGCTCAAATGTTGAAATTTGGTGTAAAAGCCGGAGCCAATTTTGCCAGTCTTGAAGGAGATGGTTTAGAAGGTTTAGAAACCTATACAAGTTTTCATTTTGGTGCTTTATTAGAATTGAAACTCTTTGAAAACTTTGCTCTTCAACCGGAGTTATTGTACTCTTCTCAAGGAGCAAAAGTAAGTAATGAAAACGTTAAAGACATCAACTTCAATTATGTTACTGTACCTGTATTAGCCAAATTTTATTTAATTTCAGATAGATTGAGTGTAGAAGCGGGTCCGCAATTTTCCTTTTTAATTGATGATAACGTTGAAGATCAATTTGAAACAGAATCATTTGATTTTGCTGCAGTGGGTGGTTTAGGCTTGAATATCACAGAAAACATTTTTGCCCAAGCACGCTATGTAGTTGGTTTAACCGAAGCTTCAAAAGATGCAGAAGTTAAAAACAGAGTGATTCAGGTTTCTCTTGGTTATCGATTTTAATTTTAAAGGTTATAATGTTTAAGTGGTTAAAAGTTTAAAAGGCTATGCTTATAAATTTTGACACAAACATAAAAAAACAATTTAGCCACGAATTGCACTAATTTGCACAAATTAATTCGTGAAAATTAGTGAAATTCGTGGCTATCTTTTTTCTACTTCCCTACTTTATCAGATACAAATCCGCCTTTGGCACTAGAAACCTCAACGGTTGCTCCGTTTGCATTACCGCTCACAATCCAGCGAACTTTAATGTTGCCCATTCCGCGGATGTTATCTACTTCGATTGATTGCGGACTGTATTTTTGTTCGGTAAATAAATTCAAATCTTCGTTTTGAACGGTCATTCCGGCAACCACTTTTGCTCCTTTTAACGTAATTAAATCCGGTCGCTCAATTTTATTTGCTACATCAATTGATGAATGCGTTGGAATAATTCGTGTATTCATTATAGTTGCAGTAACTGCTGTTAATCCTCCAGAGAGTTTTTCGGTTTTAATGTCTAAAATTTCCAATTTTGGTGTTTGATACGCATGATATAACGTGAAAGCCATGTTTCGATGAGCATCTTCCTGCAACATAAAACCGGGATGATTTCTAATGTAATTCTTTTTAGCTCCACCAATTTCAATTTCACCAAATTGCGGATGATTGAATGGTTTCCATTCCACATAACCATCTCCGAATAATAAGTATTTATCAAATTCGTTAAACTCATCGTTATCCCAACGACTGCCTGCATTTTTTTGATTGAATAATTTATAGGAAGTCATTAACTCATTGCTAAACGTAAAAATGCCTCGTGTTAACGACAGAAAATCAATTTCTCCTCCATAAACAGTGTATAAATCTTTGTGCAACACAAAATAATTATAACCCGGAATCATCTTTTCACCTAATTTACCGATGTTATCATACACTTCAATATCTTGTCTGCTGAACAACGCATCATCTTCGGCAGCACCCGGCCCGCGGAGAAACATCCCACCATAATTATGATAACTTTGTGCTCCGGCTATGTTTGGATGGCTAACAATAAAATCTTTTACAGCTCTGGTTTCAGGCAACGTTCCGGGATAAAAAAGAGCACCTCTTTGCACATAATCGGGTTGCCAATTCCAAGCCCAGTCACGATTTGGATCGTAGGTTCCCAATTGGTCTTCGTTTACTAATCCGTCTCCATCAGCATCAAGTCCTTCGTAACCTAATAATTCATAGTCGCCCATTTCATCGCCACGAACTTGATACATTCTGCTTGGGTATTTTGGATCAATTTTATACCGTCCGGTTTTAGATTTTCTTCTCATCATAACGATATTTCCATCACCATCTAAATCGTTATACTTATCTTCATTCACCAATCCATCGCCATCATTATCAAAAGGACGCATTCCTGAACGAGAAGAATTAGCCGTATTCTCTTTGTGTATAAAATTTTCGCGAGCATCCGGACTAATTGTCAACGCAATATAAAATACCTTTTCCTTTAATAAAGTATTGATAAATTTTACGGTTTGAAAACTTTCTGCCAAATACCAAGCGGTATACATTGAAATTTCAACCCCTTGCAATTCGTTGGCATGAATTCCACCATCAATATAGAAACCCGGTTTATTTTCTGTTTTATCGGTTTTGAAATCGGAAACCGTTAACAACCAAATATCTCTTCCTTCAAAAGATTTTCCGATGGATTCCATTTTTACTAAGTTTGGATAGGCTTTTACCAAATCTTTGCCAAATTGAGTAATTTGAGCATAATCGTGGTACCGATCCCAAGACATTCTCACTTTTGGATTGGCTGGCGAACCAATTGCTCTCATTCCGTTTAAATCTTGGGGAGCAATTTCATTTTTTTGAGCATTTACATTTGCCATCAACAAACATAAAATAGTGGTAAGTATATATCTTTTCATGTTTATTTTATTTCAATTCAACCTTAATTTCTTTGATTCCCGTTGTTGCACAACCGGCAGTAATTGTTGCTGTTCCTGATCCGGAAACCAGCCACGAATATTCTTCCGATTCATCGGGTTGAAGCGTGTTTCGTAAAAAGTATTTTCTTCCTGAAACCATTTTCTGATTGCCATTTAACTTAATTTCTGTTTTCATACGAGAAATAAAACGGATTTTATCACCAATTTCAGCATACGTGGGCAACATTCCTTTGTTAACCACTTTAATGGTGATGCGGAATAAATTGCTATCCAACTTTTCTACCACAGGAATTGACGTTTCAATTTTTGGCATAGCATTCATTAATTCTACCAAAAATAATTTGTGTTTTACTGCTGATTCATCTAAAAATTTAGATGGTGGATTATTCATCACATACGGAACAAATCCGCCAACTTCTGCTTTTCGGTTAGGAAAATCAGGGTGTTTAATGCTTGTCCAATTCACAAATAGATTGTTTAACTGATTTCTTTCTGACCATTTTAAAAATTCAATTTCAGGATTTACTTCTGATTTTTCTCCTTTTTTAGATTTTTCGGTTTTTGCTTCGGTTGAATCTTTTTTCTCTTCAGCTTTGTCTATCCACCAACTAGGCGTTGAAAAACTGAATTTTCCAGCATGATAATAAGCTGTTTGAGCAAAATTACCTTTTGTCATCGGCAATTTTGGTCCGTCTTTGATGGCTGCTTTTTCGGTATACAATTTTGAAACATGCTCAGCTGCTTTCACATCATTTTCCAACCAACTTTTTACAATTCTACTGCTGGCCGATTTGCTGTCGAATTTTGGAGCTTCCGATAAATTATTGTGCATTCCAAATGTTAGCACACCATAAATATGTTGATTGAGATATAAAAAATCGAGTAATGCTCTGGTTTCCGGTTCAGAAGCAACATAAACACCGGAACCTTTTTCAAAAACGGGATGATCAAACGTGAAATTTTTATCGATGTTTACACCTTCCGAAATATCCTCGTTGAATTTACCATCTTTATCATTATCAAATCCTTCGGAAATCAAATTATATTTTCCAACCTGATTTTTTGAAGGATCGGCTTTGACTAAAATTCGTTCATCATCGGGACTTTCGATATAACTTCCTGTTACATCTTCAATTCTAACTTGAGTGATAAAACCGTCGTTATTTAAATCTTCAAAACCATCTTCGCCTATTTTTCCATCACGGTCATCATCAGTTTTGGTTGCATTTCCACTTTTTTCATACTTTAATTTAGTGAAGTACGCCGAAATGGCATCAGGATTTACAGAAGGAACAAAATACAACGTTTTTTCTTCTAACAATTTAGAAAGATTGGCATCGTCAAGCAATTGCTCAATTAGTTTAACGGCAATTTGAGTACCGGCTTGGTGTTTTCCATCAATTCCGGCAGTAATCAAAAGTGCGGGTTTGGCTTTTTCGGATGATGAAAGTGTTAAAAGCCAAATATCTTTTCCGCCACTACTCTTTCCGATTGATTTAACGGAACATGATTTGTTTTTTGATGCTAATTCTTTGAGTTTTTGGGATAAATCTTCGTAGTTGAAGTAATCATTTTGGGCTTGACTGAATCCGAAAATGAATAGGAAGAAAAATAGTATTTTTTTTCTCATGTGATGCTATTTAGTTAGAAGCATAAAAATAGTTGATTCAAATCTACTAAAATGTTAATATTACACTAATGTTTTTAAATATAAGATTTGAAAGTATGATTTTTTTGATATTTTTACTCAAAATCGGTTAACTATGAAAATTATAATAATTAATGGTCCAAACTTAAATCTTTTAGGAAAAAGAGAACCGGACATTTATGGTAATCAATCGTTTGAAGATTTTTTTAAATCGCTTCAAGAGAAATATCCTAATTTGGAATTGTTTTATTACCAAAGCAATATTGAAGGGGAATTAATTGATAAAATTCAAGAAACCGGATTTTCATTTGATGGAATTATTTTAAATGCTGCGGCTTATACACATACTTCTGTTGGAATTGGAGATGCTGTAAAAGCCATTCAAACCCCAGTGATTGAAGTACATATTTCCAACACATTTGCTCGTGAAGAATTTAGACATCATTCGTATATTTCGCCCAATGCTGCCGGAATAATTGTTGGCTTTGGAATGAAAAGTTATGAATTGGCACTTTTATCACTATTAAAATAAAAATTCAATTTCAACTTTATACTACTAACTCGTCTCGTAAAACCAATACATGAAATATAAAATCGTTCTTATACTTAATTTAGTATCATTAATTTCATTCGGTCAAATCAAAGGAAAAATAACTGATGAATCAGGAAATCCTTTGCCTTTTGTAAATATTTACATTGAAAACACCTATATAGGAACAACTTCAAACGAAAATGGCTTTTATGAACTTAGTGTTCAAAATCAGGAAAAAGTAGCTGTTGTTTATCAATATTTAGGGTATAAAACGCAAAAACACATCTTAAACATAAACAAATTTCCCTATACTTTTGATGTTAAATTGATTGAAGAAAATTATAATTTGAACGAAGTTGTTCTGAGTTCAAAAGATAATCCGGCCAACGCCATCATTCGAAATGCGATTGCTAATAAGAAAAAAAACTCAATGAAAACAGCTCGATTTACAGCTGATTTTTATTCACGGGGAATTTTCAGATTGAAGAATGCTCCTAAGAAAATTTTAGGTCAAGAATTAGGTGATTTTGATGGTGCATTAGATTCTACCGGAACCGGAATTTTATATTTATCGGAAACTGTTTCAAAAATCATCTTTGAAAAACCTGATAATTTGAATGAAAAAATTATCGCTTCTAAAATTAGTGGTAGAGACAATGGTTTTAGCTATAACACGGCCAGAGCAACGATGTATGATTTTTATGACAATACGATTGAAGTAAATATCAGCATGGTTTCTCCGCTTTCTGAAAATGCTTTTAGCTATTACAAATATACTTTGGATGGTGTTTTTTATGATGAACGAAACAACTTAATCAATAAAATAAAAGTAACTCCGAGACGAGATGCAGAGCCTGTTTTTGAAGGTTATATTTATATTTTAGAAGACAGTTGGGCGATTTACGGTATTGATTTAGACATTAAAGGCTATCGAATGAAGCAAGAATTTTTAGATGTGATGAAGTTGAAACAGAATTTCAGTTTTAATGACAATAATCAACTTTGGGCAAAAAATTCGCAAAGTTTAGAATTTGAAGCCGGTGCTTTCGGAATCAAATTTACAGGAAAGTTTACGCATGTTTACAGCAATTATGACTTTAAAGATTCTTTTGACAACAAAACTTTTTCAAGAGAAATTTTGAGTTTTGAAGACAATGCCAATAAAAAAGATGATGCGTATTGGAGCCAAATGCGACCCGTTCCGTTAACCGAAGAAGAAAGTGATGATTACATCAGAAAAGACAGTATTCAGTTGGTTCGAAAATCTAAACCCTATTTAGATTCGATTGATCGTTTGAATAATAAATTTAAAATTCAGAAAATTATCACTGGTTATTCTTATCAAAATTCAGAAAAAAATTGGCGTTTAAATTATGCGGGATTGTTTAAACTTCCTTTATACAATACGGTTCAAGGTTGGAATTTATCTACCACATTGTCGTATACCAAACGAAGCGAAGACGATCGAAAATACACCACTTTTGGAACAAAATTTAATTACGGTTTTGCCGAAGAACGTTTTCGTGCAACAGGTTATTTTATGTCACGACTTAATGCCAAAACAAATAGTTTTTTGAGTATTAAAGGTGGTAGCGAAGTCACACAATTTAATCAAAACGAACCCATAGGCAAGCTTGCAAACACGGTAGTTTCTTTATTTTTAAAAGAAAACCACATGAAAGTGTATGAAAAAAACTTTGCAAGTGTTACCTATAGTCAAGAAGTTATAAATGGACTTCACATGCAGGGTTCATTGGAATATGCAGAAAGAAGTCCGCTTTTTAATAACACCGATTATGTGATTATTAAAAATAAAATTGACTTTATGTCGAATAATCCGTTAGATGAAGATGATTATTTAAATCCTGGTTTTGAACGAAATAATTTAGTGAAAGCAAATGTAAATGCTCGTATCAATTTTGGACAAAAATACTTTTCCAGACCTGATGGAAAATTCATCATTCCGAATGAAAAGTACCCTACCTTATATTTAGGCTATGAAAAAGGTTTTGCCGCAAGTGAATCAAAATATAATTATGACCTTGTTGCTGCCCGAGTATTTTATGAACAAACACTTGGAAATAAAGGAAAATTTGCCCTTAATTTAAAAGGTGGGAAATTCTTTAATGCAGATGAAATATCATTTGTTGACTACAAGCATTTCAATGGAAATCAAATTATCATCAGTCCAAATAATCGGTATTTAGATATGTTTAATTTACTTCCATACTATTCTCACAGCACAAATGATAGTTACACGGAAATGCACATTGAGCATAATTTTGATGGTTTTATTATGAATAAAATTCCATTGCTCAACAAACTGAAATCTAGCATGATTATAGGTTATCATCAATTAGCAACACCGGATAAAAAGCCTTATCAAGAATTTAGTATTGGTTTAGATAAATTAGGTTTTGGAAAATTTAAATTGCTACGATTAGATTATATTCGATCATACAACGGAACTACTTTGTTAAATGATGGAATTATGATTGGTTTAGAATTATTGAAGGTTTTAGATTAATTGATAACTTTTACATTCTTTCGTTATATCTATCTATGTAAATAATCTGATCGGGTTTGGGTGTGAATCTTGAGCTTATGTTATTATTAAACAAAAACCCAACAATCGCTTGTTGGGTTTTTAACTTTAAAACAATATAAATTAATGTCCACCGGACACTTTTTTATCAAAATCAATGCCTTGGTTTCTTAAGATTCCGCTCACTTTCCATGCATAAAAAGCTAAATAAACAAAACATGCTACTCCAACAATATAACTAAATTGAATATCAGTTTTGTCGGCAACAACTCCTTGCAACCAGCTCACGATTCCTCCACCCATAATCATCATAATTAAGAAATTACTTCCTTGATTAGTATTTTTTCCTAATCCACTAATCGCTAATGTAAAAATACATGGCCACAACGTACTACAGAATAAACCAACGCTGGTAAAAGCGTATACACTTAGCATTCCTGTTGTAGACATTCCAACAAGTAAGGCTGTAATTCCTAACGTAGAGAAAATCAATAACATTCGAGCAGGATTTCCTTTACTTGCAATATCGGCAGCAATTAAAACAACAATTACTAATGCATATACGTAAAAAGGAGTCAAATCACTTTTCGCAATGGCATTTACAACCAAGAAAACACCAAAAGCGATATAAGGAGCTAAGAATTTCAATATTTTTTGTGTGCTTGCGGTAACGCTAAATGCTTCAACAGCACCAGTCCATCGACCAATCATTAACGATGCCCAATAAAGAGAAACATAAGGAGCAATATCTTTTGTAGCAAAACCAAGTTTGCTTTCCATGAAATCAGGTAAATTACTAGCCGTTGAAACTTCTACGCCAACATAAACAAAAATGGCTATCATACCCAAAATTAATTGTGGATATTGTAAAGCCGATTTTTTGGATGGACGAGTTACATCTTCAATTTCAATTACTTCTTCTACTCTATCTGGAATAGATGAAAATTTAAGTAAAACAGCCACTAAAATAAACGCAGCCCCTAAAATTAAATAGGGAATTTTAACACTTTCAATACTCACATCTGTATTAGCTGAAGCTGCCGAACCAAAAATGGCAAAACTCACAATTAGTGGTCCAATCGTTGTCCCGAAGTTATTGATTCCTCCTGCCATCGTTAAACGTTGTGAACCTGTAGAAATTGGCCCTAACGAAATTGCTAATGGATTAGCAACTGTTTGTTGTAATGAAAACCCAAGCCCTACAATAAATAAACCCGAAAGCATTAATGGAAATGAACCATTATTTGCAGCCGGATAAAACAATAATGTTCCTAGAGCAGAAATGGTTAATCCTAAAGCCAAAGCGTTTTTATAACCAATTCGGTTAATAATATCTCGTTTGGTTAAATAGGAAATTCCCATGTAGATTAATGATCCAACGGTATAAGCAACATAAAAAGCCACTGAGACCAATTGGCTTTGTCCTTGCGTTAAATCAAATGCTTTTTTGAAAACGGGAATTAAGATGTCGTTACTTGCCGCCACGAATCCCCAAAAGAAGAATACGGTTACTAACGGAATGAATTGTCCCCACTTGGTTTGTTGTTCTTGACTCATTATTTGTTTAGTTAAAAGGTTAGTTATGAGGTTATTTTAAAATTTCTATTTATATAAATCATAAAAAAAACACCCATTTGATAAAAGACTGATAATTTTTATATGAAATAATCCTTAAATATACATTTATGTCAAAATCTATTTATCAATGAGACAAAATAGTTATCAACGAAAACGTTTTCATAATCGCATTTTTATAAAAAATACAACGTTTGCGTAAAATTGAACAATGTATTATTCAGATTTTTTGATTTCACTTCTCGGTCCGATTCCGTTATTATTGAATGCTTCAATTTGAAAATAATACACATCTGAACGATCTAAACCATTAAAATAATATTCATTTTTTCCATATACCATGATTGAACCGTATAATTTATCCGGCGATTTTCCAAAATAAATTACATAACCATCTGCCGCAGGTTCTTGTTGCCATTTGAACCAAACATTTCTTCGTTCACCTTTAATTTTTGGAGCTGAACGAAGCGGGACGAAATTTTGAACATCTTTAGGTTTTTCACTAGAACCTTTTCCGAAAGCACGAAATCCGCTTAACGCAAATTTTCCTGTTGGCATTCCGTGATTTTCGAGTTTTAAAAACCTTGTTTTTATTGGAGTTTGAAATTCAATGTATTCATGTGGAACATCTTTGGTGCTTTTGCTTTTATCAACAATCACTTTCCAATTTTTTCCATCGTTTGAAGCATATAAAATGTATTTGTGACCCGTTGTATTTTCAGGTTTTCCCATTAATTCTGCATCTTGATCGGCATAATTAATTTGAATGGCATTCACCGTACTCATTTCGCCTAAATCGGAAATAATAAATTCGCCTTTGTTTCCGGTTTTTGCACTCCAATAGGTTTTAATGTCTTCATTTACTGCAAAATTAGCTTGAAATCCGCCCAAGGTTGAAGAAACCTGAACTGGTTTGTTGTAATTCAGTAACATCCAACCTGAAAAGTGTTCAGTCAGATGATTCTTCTTTTGTGATGGTAAAAAGGTGGGGTAATCACCGTATGCAGTATTACTGTACATCACACCATCGTCATCAAATCCTGATGGCCAAATTCCGATACGGCGTTCGAAGTTATTTTTCACACAGATTCCAATCGTGGAAACGTGCCAATATTGATTGTTATTGTCTTGATAAGTTCCGCCATGCCCTGCTCCTCTTGCAAATCCGCCCGGTTTATAGGAAAATGGATTATGGGGTTGGTATTCAAATGGTCCCAACGGATTATTTCCAACATAAACTCCATCAGCATAACCACTGAATTCGGTTCCGGGAGCTCCGTATTGCAAGTAGTATTTATTGTTGTGTTTGGTCATAAATGCACCTTCGGTAAAAGGTTGTAAAAAGGTATTATCGTTGTTCTCGCCAAATCGTTCCCAACCGTGTTCATCATCATTTAATGCTAAAACGGGAACAGGTTCACCTTCCGGCTGAAATGTTTTTCGATTTAATTTCAAACCATACAACGGATATAAATTACTGGAACCGTAATACATATACACCTCATCTTTTTCCTGATCCCAAAAAATTTGCGGATCCCAAGCTCCGGCTTGATGTTTGTGAACCAATTCCTTCCAATCATCTACTTCCGGATTTTTACTCATCCATAACGGAAATTCTTTAGAATGTGTTGAACCAATCACTAACAACGTATCATTGACAAATGACAAAGAAGGAGCACATAATTCGTCGTACACTTTATGTTCGGGACGAAGAAATTTTCGCGACACAAATTCCCAATTCAACATATCGTTGCTGTGCCAATAACCCCATTGATTGGTGGAAAAGAGATAGTATTTGTCTTTGAAAAAAGTAATCACAGGATCGGCAGTGGCTCTGTGTTTTCCTTGTGTAACAAAATTTGGAATTGGACAATAGCCGTAATCAATATTGATTGGATTACAATAGGTTTTTTGTTGGGAAAACGCAGAAGTTATTCCCATCAAAAAAAATATTATGATATATAGGTTTTTCATATTCAAAAATTTAAAAAAAACCCTTTGAAAAGCTCAAAGGGTTTTCAAGTAAACAAAAACTCAATTATTTAACTAACTCAAATTGTACTTTTTCGGTAGTATCAGAATTTGTTCCGATGAAAACGTCAAATTGTCCCGGTTCGGCAACAAATTCTAAATCGGAATTATAAAATTTTAAATCTTCTTCGGTAATTTCAAAAGAAACAGTTTGCTTCTCTCCTTTTTTCAAAAGTATTTTTTGGAAACCTTTTAATTCTTTTACCGGTCTCGTTACAGAACCAACAAGGTCGCGAATGTAAAGTTGAACGACTTCTTTTCCGTCATAATTTCCGGTATTGGTCACTTCAACAGAAGCAATAATTTTTCCGTTGGGATTCAATTTAGAATTAGAAATTTTCAAATTTGAATAGGAAAATGATGTGTAACTCAATCCATATCCAAATGGATATAAAGGTTCATTGCGTTCATCGATGTAAGTTGTTTTAAATTTTTCAAATTTTCCTTCTTTGTTTCCTAGAGGTCTTCCTGTGTTTTTATGATTATAAAAAATCGGAATTTGTCCGACACTTCTAGGGAAAGTCGCCGTTAATTTTCCGGATGGATTTTCGTCACCAAACAATACATCGGTGATGGCATAACCTGCTTCTGTTCCTGGAAACCATACATTTAAAATGGTTGAAACTTTTTGATTTTCTTCCACCATAACCAAAGGTCTTCCTGTGAATAAAACCAAAACAACCGGTTTTCCTGTTTTTAAAAGAGCATCTAATAATTCTTTTTGAACATCGGGAATTCCTAATTCGGTGCGGCTACTTGATTCACCACTCATTTCAGACGATTCGCCAATGGCAGCAACAATTACATCGGCTTGAGCAGCAACTTGCAACGCTTCGTTTAGCAATTCTTCTTTAGTTCGGTTATCTCGGTTTAATGTTTTTCCGAACATGGTAGCTCTTTCTTCATAAGCGGCATCAGCGACCAAATTACTTCCTTTGGCATAAATTACTTTAGCTGATTTACCTAAAATTTCCTGCATTCCTTTGGTTAAACTAACAGCACTTTCGTGTTTGGTAGCTACACTCCAAGTTCCCGGCATATTTAGTGAATTATTTCCGAGTGGACCAATTACAGCGATTGTTCCTGATTTTTTTAAAGGTAAAATTCCCTTCTCATTTTTTAGTAATACGAAAGATTCTGCGGCTGTTTTTCTTGCTTCTGAACGATGAGCTTGTGTGAAAATATCTGTTTTATTTCGTTTTAAATCACAATAACGATACGGATCTTCAAACAAACCTAAATCGTATTTTGCATTTAGAATTAAACGAGTAGCATTATCAATTTGTTGAACAGTTACTTTTCCTTCATTAACCGATTTTTTAAGTGTGGATAAAAATCCTTCACCTACCATATCCATTTCAATTCCGGCATTTAATGCTAAAGCAGAAACGGTTTGTAAATCGCCCATTCCGTGATCGGTCATTTCCGGAATTCCGGTGTAATCTGTCACTACAAAACCATTGAATTTCCATTGTTTACGAAGTACATCGGTCATTAACCATTTACTTCCGGTGGCTGGAATTCCGTCAATTTCGTTGAACGAAGCCATCACCGAACCAACTCCGGCATCCACAGCAGCTTTGTATGGAGGAAAATATTCGTTATACATTCGTATATGACTCATATCTACCGTGTTATAATCACGGCCGGCTTCGGGAGCACCGTATAAAGCAAAATGTTTTACACATGCTAAAATTGTATTATTTAAAGATAAGTCCTTTCCTTGGTATCCATTTACCATCGCTTTGGCAATTTGACTACCTAAGTAAGCATCTTCACCGGAACCTTCGGAAACTCTTCCCCAACGAGGATCGCGGGAAATATCCACCATTGGTGAAAACGTCCAGTTGATTCCGTCTGCACTGGCTTCTTTGGCAGCAATTTGAGCACTGCGTTCAATTAAAGGCATGTTCCATGTGCTGGATAATCCGAGTGGAATTGGAAAGGTGGTTTCATAACCGTGAATAACATCCATTCCAAAAAGCAATGGGATTTTAAGTCGGCTTTTTTCTACAGCAATTTTTTGAACTTCTCTAATTTTTGATGCTGATTTTATGTTAAATAATCCGCCTACTTTTCCTTCTTCAATATTTTTTGCTACGTTAGAACTATTGGCTTGACCGGTTGTAATATCACCGGAAGTAGGTAAGTTTAACTGACCTATTTTTTCATCTAAAGTCATTTTAGAAAGTAAATCTTCGATAAACTCCGATTTAGAAACAGGAGCTTTGGTTTTATTTCCTTTTTGAGCAAATAATGACGTTGATATAAGAAGAGCTAAGACTATTGATTGTATTAATTTCATGTTTCTATTTTTTAATCTGTTGGAACATCCATTCATAAATTGCAGCGTTATTGTAAACTCTGGTCCAACTGTCGTGATTGGCGTCATCAAAAATTGTTAATTCTAAATCTTTTGAACAGCCTTTTAATTTTTTGTAAATGGTGATAGAGTAATTTACATCCACTACATCATCCACTAACCCATGAAAAATTCGGGTTGGAATGTTGGCAATTTTGCAATTTTCTATCATTGGCACACGATCAACAAAACCACAAATTGGGACTAAAGCAGCAAAAGTTTCGGGATGGGCAAAGGCTAAATTCCAAGCTCCCCAAGCTCCCATGCTTAATCCTGTGAGATAAATTCGATTGGTGTCGATATTATTATTTTCTTTTATAACTTTTTGAATGAGTTGGTGTAACGATTCTGATTCCCAATAAGCCTCTTGCGGACATTGAGGAGCTAACACATAGGCATCTAATTCATTACTTTTTAAATAATCAAAAGGGCCGTGTGATTTTACTTTTTCTAAATCGTTTCCTTTTTCACCTGAACCATGCAGGAAAATTAAAAGTGGTTTTTTAGTAGTTGTTGATTTGGGTTTGTGTAACAAATAGTTGTAATTATATTGTTTTGTAATGGCTGTGGAAAATGAGCCACTACCAGTTTGCGAAAAACCTTGTGTAAAAAACAATACGACTAAACTAATTGTTATGTATTTCATTTTAAGCATTATATTTAATTTAAAATCCGTGTTGGGAAGAAGTGAAACCTAAATTTTGCAATCCGGTTCGAACCTCCGGTGCTTGCATAAATAAATTCCACAATAATCCGGTACGGTGGTTTTCTATCATTGGTGCAATTGTTCCTTGATCGATAGCAAGATAACGTTGTGTTACCCAGTTATAATGTGGGGAAAAAGCATCGTATGGTCCGGCTAAACCTACATAAACATTTCTTTTTTCTTCATACAAATAACGTAAAAATTTCATAGATTCTACTGGTGTATAGGGAAATGAAGACAACGCAGCAGTTGGTGTTATTACTCCTTTATCATTATTAGGTTGATGAGCGGTATAACCCGTTGTGCCGTCAGCATTTCTCGTATAACTGGCTGTTAATCCCCAACATTTATCGGAATAACCATTAAAATTATTTGGATTTGCGATACTGTGTTGATAAATTATTTGGGTATGATTTTTATTCAAATCCCAATAGTTTGCGTATTGATCAGTTAAGCCTCTTGGGTCTAACCCTAAATGAGAGTAATGAGCCCAAAACATTGGGCCAACTGTTCCGGAAGCTCCGTCGTGATTCAAGATAACCGGAATTCCGTATTGGCTTCCGGCATGAACAATATTTCCGTTGCGAGCCCAAGTTTCGTGATAGGCTTCAGATTGTATTGGATGTGTTGGAGAAGCTGCAGCCATGACATACGTAATCAAACATTCATTGTAACCTTGTATTTTATGATTCATTTGCCAACCATTACTTGGTGACCAGTGCCAATAAAGTGCATTTTCGCCTTTGGTGTACCAATCCCATTCTACGCCTTTCCACAAATCATCTGCTTTTTGAGCTAAGGCTTGTTCTGCGGAATTTCCGTTTTTAAAATATTCTCTTAGCGTTATTAAACTTTGACATAAGAAGGCTGTTTCTACTAAATCGCCACCATTATCATTTGCTCCAAACGGAATAACATCTCCTGTGTTTCCGTTCATCCAATGTGGCCAAGCACCATGAAAGCGATCGGCATTTTCGAGAAAGTTTAGAGCTGTTTGCAAACGAGTAACTGCTTCTGTTCTGGAAACAAAACCTCGTTCGATACCCACAATGATTGTCATTAATCCGAAGGCAGAACCTCCGGTGGTAACGATATGTTGTTCAAAAGCCGGGTTATCAATATGATATCGTTCACGTGCTAATTTTGAATTTGGGTGAGCCAAATCCCAGAAGTACTTAAAAGCGTCTTTTTGAACTTGTGTCATTAACTCTTGATCTGTTAAAACAACAACAGGTTGAGTAGGTAAAGGAGTCCCGTTTGAATTTGAATTAGTCCCACTATCTGAACAAGCCAAAGTGGTTACTAAAAAAATTAAATAAAAATTGATATAGATTACTAACTTCATAACTAACGGGACTTCTTTTTTTAAATAAAACATAAATTATCTTCCATCTTTTTCTAACAGATACAATGAACGAATGTCTGTATCTGAAAGGGCTGTGTTATACATTCTAAACTCGTCTATCATTCCTGTGTAAGGCAACATCCAACCATCCGGAGCACCCCATGGAGCACCTAAATGTTGTTGAAAGCCTCCTAGAACAAAACCTTGTACATTTGAATTTGAAAGTTCTCCTAATGGAACTCCGTCTACATTTGGGTCGGAAGTATATCGATTAGATAAACCTTCTGGGAGGACCAATTTTGTTCCATCAACATAAATATTATACTTGGATGTTTCTGCATTATATGACCAAACTAGATGTTTCCAGTCTCCATACATTCCTTCTAGTCGGTTGTCGCCAGTATGCTCTATCCATTGTCCAGACCATGGAATTGATGGTGTAACATCTTTTTGAAGATGGATTTTGATCAACATTTTATCCTCTGTAGTTCCTTCGATTAAAACAAATATGTTACCCCAAAAATCAGTTGTTTTTGGTAACATGAACAAACACTGAGCACCACCTGTATGTTGTGTGGTTTTAATCCACATAGCTGAAGTTATGCTGCCTAATCCGGAAACTGAATTACTTACTGTTGAATAAGATGCAAAACCAGTTGAAGAACCTTTATATGCATTTCCTTTTACACCTGATTCAAACGTTACATTTGTAGCTGTTCCGCCAGTTAATCCGTTCTTAGAATCATCTACATTGCCTTCAAAACTCATTTTTGCAACTAGATTGTCAGGTGCAATATCATCTGAGTTTTCATAACCTCCGATGGGTTCATAAGGAATTGGTTCATTGCTGTCTAAATCTTCTTCGCAGCCAATCATCATAAAACCAAGAGCTAAAGTTGATAGGAATACTATTCTATATTTATTTTTCATAATTTATATTTTAAAATTAATAACTACTCAGGACACAATTATCCTGAGTAGTTTTATTTATTTAGTAATTTGGATTTTGGATTGACAAACCATTTGTTTCATTAATAAAACGTTGTGGTAAAGGGAAAACTTCATGTTTACCAACAACAAATTCTTTTCCATGAGCTGCAAAAGCTTGTTGTGCTTGACCTGTTCTCACTAAATCAAAATAACGGTCATGTTCAAACGCTAATTCTACTCTTCTTTCTTTCCAAATGGCAAGTTTAACATCGGCTGGCGATACAGCTGGTGTGTCTGCTAAATTAGCTCTGTTACGCACTTTATTTAATTCGATAATTGCCTCACCAGTACTTCCCAATTCATTAAAAGCTTCTGCTCTCATTAATAAAACTTCTGCATATCTTAAATACCTAATGTTAACATTGGTTTCCCAATCGCCTGAGTTAATAGAAGAGTATGCTTTGAAATTATACATTGGGTTTTCAACTGTTAATGGAACATCTCTTCCATCATATAAAACAGTTCCGGCAAAAATAATAGTAGCATCTCTTCGAGTATCTCCGGTTTCATAAGCATTTAATAAACTTTCCGAAGGCGTGTTGAATCCCCAACCCCAACCTCCGGCACCACGAGCACCTTGGGTTGCAGAGTAGCCTTGAATTCCTTTTGCGGGATTTCCTCCAAAACCTTGAATCTCAAAAATTGATTCTTGGTTGTTCTCACCGGTTGTTTTGAAAATTTCAGCATAATCCGGAGTTAAAGAATAACCTGACAATTGGTTGGTATATTCAATTACTTTGTCCCATTTACTTTGATAAAGAGAAACTTTTGCCAATAAAGTTAAAGCTGCTCCTCGAGAAGCTCTGGCAATTTCAGTTGCTGGATATGAACTTTTTTCCGGCAAAATTGCTATTGCATCGGTTAAATCTTGCTCAATAAAAGCATAAATTTCTTCTTTAGATTTTCTTGTTAATTGCATTATTCTGTCTTCTTCAGAAGAAGGGTTTGGAATTTTATCAATTAATGGAACACCTCCATAAATTCTAACTAAGTTAAAATACATTACTGCTCTCAAAAATTTAGCTTCACCCATTAATCGGTTTCGTAAACCTTCATTGGCTTGATCTAATTGTGGAATGTAAAAAAGAGCTTGATTACATCTGTTAATTCCTTCATATTGAGCTCTGAATACTTCTTCAACAGAAACGCTAGACGAATTATGGGTTAAATTATCCAATAAATCTTTATCAGTACCTGTATCACCGGGAGAAGAACCTTTATCGGCATCATCTGAGGCAATACTGGTAATTCCGTTCCAAGAAAATGAACTCATGTTCCATTCTAAAAACTTGGAATAAATGGAAGTCACAAAACTTTTTGCTCCTTCATCGTTGTTAAATAGACTCAAATCGGCTGTTGAAATAGATTCCGTTTGATCTATATCTAAATAATCATCGCTACACCCAATCAGGTAGATTGAAGTGAGGATAAAAATGGAATAAAATATCTTTTTCATAGTTTAAAATTTTAAATTAACACCAAATACAAACGACTTAACAGTAGGATATGCATCAATTTCTATACCTTGAGAACGGTACGGATCACCGTCATTATTTAACTCAGGAGAAAATCCTGAGAATTTTTGAAAAATGAAAGGGTTAATTGCATTTGCATAAATTCTAACAGAAGTAATATGTTCTGAAATTTTTGGTAATGTGTAACCTAATGTTATGTTGTTGATTCTAAAGAAATCACCTGATTCTAAATAATAGGTTGAAGCAACCGGAACTGAATTAAACGGAGCTGGGTTTGCTGCAGAAGTGTTGGTAGGTGTCCAGAAGTCTGTTGCAACATCATATTCTATATTTTCACCTGAAAAACGTTGGGCCTTTTTACCATTGTAAACTTTGCTTCCGCCGGTTCCATATCCATCAATTGAGAAATCAATATTTTTATAATTTGCACCTACCGAAATTCCGTAAGTAGATGTAGGAACAACAGATCCAACAAATTTTCTGTCATCAACAGTTAATTGATCTTCTGATACAATATCGCCATCAGCGTTAAAGAATTGCATTTGTCCTGTTTCATCAAAGCCTGCATGTTCCCATAGAAAGAAACTTCCTAAAGGTTGATCTATTGCATCAAACGATAATAATTTAGTATATTGACCGTTTCCTAGAACTCCACCTTGAAAAAACGAAACATTAGGATTTGTTATACTTTCTAGATTATTTTTATTACTGGATATATTTCCTCCAACCCAATAGGAAAAGTTTTCGCCAATTTTGTCATCCCAACGTAAAGAAAACTCAACCCCTTTATTGGTTACTTCACCAACATGTCCGGGAGAAGCTTGGGAAGTTCCAGCTGTTAAATAAGAATCTACATTCAATATCAAATTAGTTGTACTTTTATCATAAATATCAAAAGTTCCTTTTAATTTACTATTAATTAGGCTAAAGTCTACACCAACAGATAATTCTTCTATAACTTCCCATGATAAACTAGGATCTACTTGAGAGTTAATGGTGATTCCCGGATAAATAATATTTCCGCCTAAAGTAGAATTCAAGTTAGATGTAAAGGCTTGATTATTTAATGGAACTCTTTCATTACCTAATCTACCCCAGCCTCCTCTAAGTTTTAAAAAATTAAGAAAGGTGTTATCTTTTAAAAACGATTCATTTGAAACAACCCAACCTAAACCAAACGAAGGAAAATGACCCCAACGATAATCCGTTTGATATTGCGATGTACCGTCACGTCTTAGAGTGGCTGTAATCAAATATTTATCCATCAATTTATATTGTGCACGACCAAAATAGGATAATAACCTTCTTTCGTTTAACACAGTATTACTTATAGCATCACTCAAATTAGATGTTGAAAAATTAAATGCCCAATAATTTGAGTTTGCGGGAACATCTCGTCTTGTGGCTGATAAAGTTTCATTTGAACCATAAAAATTAATTTCCGTTCCCAATGTAAATTCAATATCATGAATATCTGAGAACACTTTATTATAAGTTAAAAAGTTTGCTAAATTCCAATCAAAATTTTCTCCTCTTGATTTTGTCAACAGGTTTATTGGAGCGTTAGCATCATAAAGTTCTTCAGTTCTTGTTGGATCTTGAGATAGCCAAATATTTCTTGTGTCATTAAAATTATAACTCTTCCAATTATTGTAACTAGCAGTAAATTGAGAAGTATATTTTAATCCATCCATAATTTTGTAATCCAACGTTAATCCGGCTTGCAAATTTATATAGCGTTGCTCTTCATTAAAATAATCTAGTTGAGCTACAGGATTTCCTACATTATTAAATGATGAACCTGTTTCTGAGGCAAAACCATCTTCTCCAACAAATGAAACCCCATATTTTCCGCTAGGAAAATAAACGGGAACAATTGGGGATTGTTTATACGCATTTGTGAAAGCCGATAATGGTTTTGGATTAGATTCTGTAATACCAATGTTTAATGTTTGTTTTAAAGAGAGTCTATCAGAAATTTTAATATCATTGTTATTACGTAATGTAATACGTTTATAATCTAAACCATTTAGAATTGCCTTTTCATCATATAAACCAGCACTAAAAAAGTATTTTATAGATTTAGAAGCTCCTGAAACAGAGATGTTATTTTGACTATATACACCAGTACGAGTAATTTCGTCAAACCAATTGGTATTAGTAGGTTGATCTTGTGAAAATGTGGTTGTACCAAGTGCAATATTTGAATAACGTGAGAATTTATTGCTTCCCGCCATTTTAATCCTTTCTAAAGGGCTTCTAAAACCAACAAATCCATCATATTCAACAGTCATTTTTTCAGATGTTCCAGCTTTGGTAGTGATAATGATTACACCATTTGCTCCACGATTACCATAAATTGCTAAAGCAGAAGCATCCTTTAAAACATCATACGTTAAAATGTCTGATGAATTTATATTATTAACATCTCCCAAAGGAACTCCATCCACAATATAAAGAGGATTTCTTCCACCTAACGCTGTATTAAGACCTCTAATCACAACTGAGGGTGAACTACCCGGAACATCACTACTTGAGACTTGAACTCCGGCTGCTTTACCCTGAATTGCTTGAGTTGCATTTAATACCTTTCGATTGTTTACTTCCTCACTGGTTAATGAAACTATTGAAGCGGTATTGTCAACCTTTTTACGAGTACCATAACCAATCAAAACAACGTCATCCAAAGTGGTTTCATCATCTTCTAACATTACATTTAGTATTGATCCTGTTACTTTTTGGATAGAAGTTTTCATTCCAATCATTCGGAATTCCAAATCTTGTCCGTTTTGTGCATTAATTGTGAAATTACCATCAAAATCGGTTACTGTATTGACATCGGTTTGCAATGCCCTGATTGTGACTCCGGGCAGAGGCATTCCGCCTTTGTCTACAACTGTACCTTTGACTTCCTGAGCTAATATGTATAATGGGAGTACCATCATACACAAAGTTAAATAAAAGTTTTTCATCATTTGTTTAAGTTAGTATTACTGAGTACTAATATACAAACTAAAACGTTATAGTATATCATTAAAACCACACTACACGAGTACATCAATTCCTTAAAATAAAAAATTAAATAATTGATTTTCAATAGTATAAAATGTTAATTTTTTAAAATAAGTACATCAATAAAAACACAAATGATGTAGTAGTGATGAGTTATGTATTTAATAAAAAATATATGAAAAAAATATAATTTATGCATTTAAAGAATGCTATTTATAAATTAATCATAAACCTAGAAAGGCTTTCTTCTGAATTTAATTGAATCTTTTTACGAAGTCGATAACGGTGTAACTCTACACCTCGATAGGAAATATTCATTAATGGTGCAATTTCTTTTGAAGATAAATTCATTCGTAAGTAAATTGAAAGCTTGATATCCTTTGAAGTTAATTCAGGATAGGTGTTGGTTAATTTTTGTACAAATTCTTCATGACTTTGAATAAGATTTTTTTCAAAATTTTCCCATTCGCGTTGATTAATTGCATTGGATTTAATGGCTTTCTTAATCTTTGTTTTAACCGTGTTGATATTCTTCTCTTCTTCTAAAATGCGTTGAATGCTTTCAATCATCTCTGATTGTTTGGCAATAGATAGTGATTTCCCGGCTACTTCCGAAGCTTTTGATTGAACTTGCATTTCCAAAATATGCTTTTCATAATCTTGCAATTTGAGTTTGTTTTCAGCTTCCATTTCCAATTCCATAATCTGGCGATGATGTTTCAGTTCTTCTTCTTTAAGTTTGATTTTTTCTTGATATCGCACTTTATTCCATCGATAATATAAAAACAAAATTCCGCCAACAATCGCAAAATAAAGAATTATCATCCAAATTGAAAGATACCACGGCTTTAAAACAGTAAATGAAAATTCACCTGTTTTCACGAATTCAAATCCGTTTGTAAAATAGACTTCAATACTATTATTTCCGCTGGATAAATTATTCAAAATCAACTTACCATCTGTTAGTGGTACTATTGACTGATTATTTAATTTATAAAATAGTGTCGATTTTTTATTTCCAAAATATTCAGAAACAAAATGCAAAGTCAAACTTTGGTTATTAGGAATATTTGCTTCATCATCTAAAATTTTTCCATTAAAATAAGCTTCAATCTCTACTTTTTGATTTATAAAATTATTTTTATTTGATTCAAATTGCAAAAATCCATCATCTAGATTAACTAAATAATGCTCATTAAATTTAAAGATTCTAGTTTCTTGGTTGATTATTTTTCCTTCGTAATATTTTTTTGGAATCAATTTCCAGGAAAAATGATCGTTGGATTGATTAATTATATAAAACAAACCTCCTTTCAAAATGGCAAAACTTGAATCATCAATTGGAATTACTTCACTGATATTTTTAAAATTTTGATTGAATAATTCATATTTTTTTAGAACATCTGTCACACCATCCAAATAATACCATTCAGAGTTAATATAATATAAAACATCATTTTTATACTTGAATATTTTTACCCCAAAATCACTTTTAATATTATTTTTTTCAGTCAAATTAAGATAGGAAACTAGCTCTAGCTTTTCATTGTATTTTATTTTAAAAAGTCCTCGATAACTATCCGAAGCTATAATCTCATACTGTCCGGTTTGCACAAAATCTTTAATTGGTCTGTAAACTGTGTTTAGTCGTTTATATTGAGAGAAATCATTTTTATTCTCAAAAAACGCTAAGCCAAGATAGTTAGATTGAATGTATCGGTCGTGATACAGGTCTTTTTTCAACTGCCAACCACCATTTAAAGGATTGATTTTTCTGTATGATTTAAAATCATATAAAAAAGTACCGTCATTGTGCCCTATTACAAAATTATCATCAATTTTCTTTACATTCCAAACTTGTCCTTGTGAATTAGGAACAATTTTTAGTGATTTATTTTCGTACGTAAAAACACCATGATTAGAAGCTAATAAATACCCGTTTTTTGAAGCTGCTATAGAATAAACAGTTCCCAATTCGCCGGTATTATCTGAAAAAATTCGGAATGGAGAATTGATTTCTATGTGCGAAATTCCGTTATCCAAACCCAACCAAATGTCATTTTCTTTATCAACAGAAATACTCAGAACAGAATTGTTGGAAAGTCGGTTATTGCGATTAATATTGATAAATTCTCCTGAATCCATCTGAACAATATAAACTCCTTTTGAAGCTGTTCCTAGAACCAATTTATTCTTTTGATAGAATTTTGCTGTTATAATTACTTCCGATTTTAAAGCTTCATTAATGGGATGATTCCAAGGTTGCAATTTTTCGTTTTTTTCAACAAAAACACCATTTTTTAAAGTAAAAATATAAATTTCATTGTTGTTCTTTGCAATAGCGTGAATGACATTATTCAGAACAGCATCCCACTTTTTTATGTAGATGAAATTCTTTCCATCAAATTCAAAAACGCCTCTGTTAACCGAAGCAACATAAATTTTCGAATCGATTACGAAACAATACGAAATCAAAAAAGGAACTTCAACTCGTTTGATCGAATTATTATTATAAATAAAAATTTCGTTAAAGGATTGAAAATAAATGGTGCCGTTTAATTCAAAAATTTTCCAAATTTCTTCATTTTTAGAAGCATCTTTAAAAAAATCTTTGTCTTTGGTAAGTGAATAATAACGCATGATTCCATTTTCTCTTTTCCAATAACCAAATTCGTTATAGGAACCACAATATATCTTTTCATTATGAGCAAAAACCGAACGAATTACGGTTTTGTTTGGCAACGAATAACGTTCCCATTTCACACCATTATATCGAAGAAAATAATGATTGTTGGCAAAATACATGGCGTTATCTTTTCCTTGCGTAACGCTCCAGACTTGATTATCGCCATTGTAATTGGATTTTGTGAAATTTTCGACAAAAGGAAGCAGTTCCTGAGAAAATACATTCAAAGAAAATAAAAGAAAAAACAAAAATTGAAATTTCAATTTCATGCAGTAGTTATTATTTCTCAAATGTAAAAAACTATTCGGACTTAAACACTACTGTTCAAAATGCAATCTATTTTGAAGTAACTAAACCCTCATTTACATAATCCTGTAAATACGAAAACCGAGGTGTTAATTTTCCGTTTTCGGTAATTTTTGCACGTTGAAGAATTCCATCTTTGTCATTGTTAAAAAAAGCTGGGATAACATGTTCCATAAACATTTCGCCAAAACCTTCGCTCGCATCTTTGGGTAATTCGCAAGGCAAATTATCTACGCTCATGACCATTATTGAACCGGGATGCGTGTAAGACACCTCTTTATGTTCATAAGGCAAATAGCCAAAAAACGGATCTGCTATCGTTGAAGCTTTAATAGTACAAGCAATGGGTCCGTTTACATCACAAGAAATATCAGCTACTACTTTAATTTTACAATCTTTAGCTTTAAGCATTTCTTGTGTTAGGATGTAAGGAGCATCATTTCCATAAAAATGACCGGTTATAAAAACATCGGAAACTTTGGTAAAACGTTCAAAATCGGAAACATATTCTTTTGGATTTGCATAAAAATCTTGGTTGTCCAAAACTTTTCCGTCTTTTCGTTTGTTGTAATCCAGCACATCAAGTTGGACATATACCGGTTCTGAATAATTTTTGGTTAGAAAATTTTCAACGGAAACTTCTTTAATTTTCATTCCGTCTAAAATCTCTTTTGATCCCATTCCAACCTTTCCTTTACCTGTAAGGACAATCTTAATTGGTGGTAAAACTTGTCTTTTTAATTTTGCAATTAGTTCTTCTTTACCTTTTAATGTCTCGGCTTTTGGTATATTGAAAAGTTCAAATTTAATTCCAAATCCGCGAAAAGCATTATAAGTTCCTACAATTCCGGCATAACGACCAAAACCAATTAATCGACGGTTTTGAGCATCCACAATTGTTTCATGATCATATAATTCGATATTTTTGTCTAAAACAGCTTGAAGTAATTTTCGATTATGAACTTGCTTTTTTATAGTGTGAGAGAAGAAAAAGTATTTTTTATTTGGAATTAAAGCATCCACAGGAACTTCTTTGACACCAAGTAAAACATCACAATCTGAAAGATCTTCCGTAATTTTAATTCCTTCTGCAACATAATCTGCATCAGGAAAAACCCTAATATCTGATGCTTCTACTTTTATTTTCGCCTCAGGAAATTGTTGTTGTAACCGAACCAACTCTTCAGGTGTAAAAACAACTCTTCTGTCTGGTGGATTTTTGCGTTCTTTGATGATTCCGAATGTCATTTGTGATATTTTTATAGCAATTTTTAAAAATTGTTTCAAATATAACAATTATGGATTCCTGAAACAAATATTATTCTTTAAAATGTTAGTATTTAGTTTAGATTTCAGTTGGAAGTATTTCAGCTTCAATTTATTCTGAATTATTTTTCTCTAAAACAATTTCATTTTCCGAATTTATCACTTTATAAAGTCCTTTATTTTTTTCATCCCAAAGAGTGAGATAACTTGCATCATCTTGCAAGTTTTTTAAATAAATTTCATCTTCGGCTAAGTAAGAAAAAATTGTTCTAAAAAAATTCACACTGGATTTAAATTCATGTTTAAATGTTGGAGGTTCATTATTGGGCCATTTAATTGCTAGAGCTGCTGTAAAAACTGAATTAATTAAATTTTCATCAGAAGTAGTATTTGTTGTCTGCAGAGTATAATCCCAACCTACAAAACCACCATGATCAGCAAGTATAATTATCATTGCATTTGGATCATTTTCAGAAATAAGTTGAAATACATTTTTCATCCATTCGTTAACATCTTCAATGGATTTTAAGTAAAGTAAACGTTCTTTTTCCTTAGTAGTTGTAGCGTCTTTAAAGGTTGTTATATGTCCCGGTAAAAGTTTTTCAATGAAGTAAAAGTTCTTTCCATTTTCCTCTTTGTTTTTTTGTAAAACGAGAGGTAAATCCACTAAAATCGATCGTTCTGCTTCTAATCCCTTGCTTAAAAAAGAAATGTTGTTTACATCAAAATTGGTATAGTCAAATTTGATATTTGGGCGATTAATTAAAAGATAAGGGAGCTCTGCCAAAAAGTGTGTTTTATAACCATTGTTTTTAAAAATAGATACAACTGTATTTTTATCCATAATAATTTTTCGCTCATCGAACAAATTATTATAGTGGTGTTTCATACTAAACAAAGAACTATTTGAGGATAAGGTGCTAAAATAATTACTTCTAAAACTATGATACAATTTAAAATTGTTAGTTTCTAACCAACTTTCAAATGTAGAGTTATCATACTTATAATAACCTTTTCTAAGCTCTGAAAAATTGGCATATCCATCGGGTTGAATAACATAAATATTTGGCGTTTTTTTAAAAATAACTTCTTCAATGTTATCCGGTTGTTCTATCCACTCATCAGAATATTTAAAAAATGATTTGGAAATTCTATAGAACCCTAAACCTGTTGTGAGGACTAAAATAAATTGAATTATTAACAACTTTTTAAATAATTGTTGAATATTTCTACAAGCTATTGCAACGAGAACGGCCAAAACAAAAACAATGATTATTTTGTTAAATCCCACTGTTGCGTGAAGTGCTAACATAACGAGGTAGAAAAAGACAAATCCACTTAAAAATGGTAAAACTGTAGTTTTAAATAATCGTAAATATTTTGACTTCAAAAGAAAGTAAACGCCGTAAAAAACGACCATTGGTAATAGTATAAATCGAGATATAAAGAAGAAAAAATGATCCCAAGAATTTACAAAATCAAAATTATTAGTAAAGTAAAAAGCCCACGGATACATTCCTGAAGCTAATGCTGCTATCAATGGAAGAACGGAATCTTTCTTTAAAACATTTACAATTTTATCTTTCATTGTTTTAAAAAAATTATTTTCTTTTTAACAAATATAGAATCCGATCTGATTCCTGAATTACTATTTTATTTGAAATTATAAAAAAGTGAGCATACTCTTTTTCAAAATTTTCTTCATTATAGAAGTCAAAATGTTTAATAAATTCTCTTTTTCTGACTAAAAGTGATTGAACCCAAGAATCCTCACGAGTAGGAAATTCGAGTATTAAATTTTCTGAAAAACCGGCAAAAAATTCGGCTGACTTGTAAAAGGGAACATTTCCGGACAATGTAATATGGTGAATAAGTGCCAAAGCCATTGTGAGATCGGGTTTGTATTCTTTTAATCTAATTAGTAGAGATTCTCTTTCGGTATTATTAAACCCAATGGATGGCGAAGGGTTTAAAACATCGCAAACAAAAGGAAGGATTTTGGTTTCTTTATTTTTTAGTATGTTTTTATAATTAAAATCAACAGCGTTTTGGTCTATGTCTGTTACTAAAATTTCGTCGGCTTGAGCTAATAATTCTCTACCAAAAGTTCCGTCGTTTCCACCAACATCAATTACTTTCTTCACATTAATTTCTAAAGCCCATTGCTTAATTAATAAAGCCTTTTGATTAAATGAAGTTGTATTATAATTAGTTTTATTATAATAATCGCCCCATTCGGTTTGTTGATTTATTTCTAGCTTTTTTATAAAATCATACAAACTTTCAATAATATTATTTTGAGCTTTTTTTGAAAGTGGTTTTATACTATTTTCTGCTTTATAATCGTCACTATATTTATTTTCCATCTTTGCCAATAGATGAATATTTGTATAAGTAAAAGCATTCAGTTTTGTTTTCCACGGAAGTAAAGATGCTGTTGTTCTAATTGGAATTCCATCACTGTGCAAAGTAAGCATTTTGAGCATATCTGCACCATGGTATTTTGCTAAAAGCAATGGACTCAAAAAGTGCGAAACAAACTGTTTATAGGCTCTCCAAGGAGTTTTCTCTTCATAAAAATCAAATGAAAGTGTATCGATAAAAATCGCTCTTCCTTTGTGAAAAGTAACATTAAAAGCGGAAGCATCTTTTAGAATAAACTCATTTGCTAAAGCTAATCGATGAATTTTTAACGTCAGAAGAGCAGCATGTTTATATTGTTCAAAACTCCATTCATACGGATTTGTGATAAATGAAATTTGTTCAGGTTTAATTATAATTTCATCCTCATCACGAGATAGTTCTTCGTGTGGTATGAGTAATTTGGAATCGATTAATTTTTTGTAAAAACCGGAAGAAGTTAAAGCATCATATTGAGAAAAATAAATTGGATTTATGCTTCTCTTCACAACTCCGTCTTCTTGAAAAACTACTCCGGAAGGATCTCTAAATGAAGACGCATGCGTTTTTTTATTTGATGTTTGACTCATTTTCTTTTGTATTTTCTTTTTCTTCTACTTCATCAATCGAATCATAAAAATCATCCTCCTTTTTGTGAATGCCTAAAAAAGATTTAATCTTATACATAATCGTTTTAGAAAAAAGAGCAACACCTGCCACAACAGCTATCGTTGCTTGTGCAATCATAGTTCCCAACCCTGGGTCGAAATATAGAAAATACATAATAGTTTTATTACTGTAAATTTGCATTTACTTATTATAATTCAAATGTAAGATTAATGAATAGGACTAACAAGTTTTATTTATGACAATTTTTCATGTATATTTGTGGTCTGGTTTTTGATTATGGTTACCGGTAACCGGTTACGGATAACAGAAAAAATGGGGTCGACCGGTTTTGACAGCGGGTGGAACTAAACGGTAAGCACGTCGAGCATTGGACATTTGGCTCGTAAATATCAAGGTTCACAACTTATAAACGGCGAAAATAATTACGCTTTAGCTGCTTAATCTGAATTATAGTAAGATTTGCCTCGTTCCTACTAGGTAGGAAAGCTGGATTCTCCTCAAAAGCCTTGGTTTGTGGCGTTTGATTCAGGAGAACTGTAAAAATAAACCTAGGAAGAGTAAAGCTTTAAATCCCTTCTGACAACTATAAAGCTAAGCAAGAAGTGGCTGCCTTTGGCCTTGCTTTTTGTCGAAAACCAAATCAGAGGATAAACGCGTAGAAAGCTCTTTGGTTGCTTGTTTGGACGAGAGTTCGATTCTCTCCGACTCCACATTTTTATTATCAAATTAAGCTAAAACCCTGTAAATCGTATGATTTACAGGTTTTTTTGTTTTTACTACTATTCAAATTATTCATTAAATCGTAATCTGTACAAATCTAATTCGGTTACCCTTAAACTTCTAAAAAATAGGGTAACCGAATTTTACGGCAGACCAATGATAGCAAGCAGTTCAAAAGATGAACATCTTGCTTCAAACGAGTAAAAAATGTAATTTGAAAACGTTAAAAGTCACCACAAAATGAAACATAAAATTTCAATACTATTCCATTTAAATAGTTCGAAAGCTTCCAAAAAAGGATTATATCCCATTTATCTGCGAATAACCATAAATGGTGCAAGAATAGAATTAAGCACATCAAAATTTGTAGAAAAATCAAAATGGAATGCTTCTGCAGGTAAAATTAAAGGAACTAATGAAGAAGCAAGACTAATAAATAGTCATCTTGATATTCTCAGAAGCAAAGTGTATGAAACTGAAAATTGGATGATTAATAACAATCAGGATATTAATGCACAAACTTTCAAAAATAAATTTCTTGGTGTTGAGGAAAAACAACGGCAGCTCATTTTAATCTTTGAAGATCATAACAAGCTTATGAAAGAATTAATTGGTTCAACCTTCGCCAATAATACTTTCAAAAAGTATGAAACAACACTAAGTCATACTAAAGAGTTCCTAAAATTTCAATACAATCTGAACGACATTTCAATTAAACGGGTTGACATTGCATTTATAAATGACTTTGATTTCTTCCTACGAAATACAAAGAAATGCAACAACAATTCTACTATAAAATACATCCGGAACTTTGGAAAAATAATTAAACAATGTTATGTAAACGGTTGGTTAGAAAGAGACCCATTGCTCAATTACAAAGGAAAAGTAAAAGAAATTGAAAGAGTCTATTTAACCCAGGAAGAGATTGAGTCACTTTTGAATAAAGAGTTTAAAATCAAACGACTTGAATTGGTTAGAGATATGTTCCTATTTAGCTGTTTTACCGGATTAGCTTACATTGATGTTTATAATCTAACGAACTCAAATATAATCATCGGTATAGACGGCGAAAAATGGATTTCAACAAAAAGACAAAAAACAGAAAGTCCTTCTAGGATTCCAATTCTACCGGTTAGCCAAATGATTATTGATAAATACGAAAACCATCCACAATGTAAAAATGAAGGGAAGCTCCTCCCTATTCTATCCAATCAAAAAATGAATGCCTATCTGAAAGAGCTAGCTGATATTTGTGAAATCGATAAAGAACTAACATTCCATATTGCTAGACATACTTTTGCCACAACTGTAACTTTAACAAATGGAGTCCCTATTGAATCCGTGAGTAAAATGCTTGGTCATAAAAACATTCGTACTACTCAACATTACGCAAAAGTTTTAGATAAAAAAGTGAGTGAGGATATGACTATCCTAAAAAGTAAATTTACTTATACTTTAAATACCGTTTTAAAAACTAAATCTAACTAGTTATAATCAATAAAAATACCACTCTCCGTAATACTGTGAGGCTCTTCGACTTTCTGCCAACCTTAAACAATTTAACATTCCTTTTGGACAAAAAATGCAACCTTTCAGTACGTACTTTTGCAATAAACTATTATCACCATTCTTGGTATTTGTAAGCTAAGTGTAAGCAAAATATTTTGACAAAAAATACTCTCACTTTCTAACATTTTTAATACCGTAGTAAATAAACTAGTGAGTAATAGATAGGATGAATTTGCAAATAAATTCATTCTAAAAATCAAAAATTTTAAATAAAAAATAATCTAATAGCAATATTCATCTACATAAATTAAAATTTATTTTCAAATCAAATGTATGATTCGAGGTAAATATTCCTAGTTTTCAATCTTACAACTATAATATTTCAATCTGATGAATAGTACACTATAATCAAGTATGTCTGCGTACGGTTACAAATCCAATGTTGATTAAATTGGGTCATTTATTAGATGGAAAGCATTCCACCCGTATTCAAATTCCGTAAGGTTTACTGGAAGGAAGCAGTTTTAGTGCTTGGAATGTTTCGTGCATATTGTTAGGAGAACCAGTAGAGTAAAAAATCCCTACCGATTTCCTGTTAATCAACCAATCAACTAAAACAATTAATCTTTTATTTTAAAAACTTTCGTTAATATATCATCCATCAAACACCATTTGGTTAATGATGATTGTAATAAATTGGCTCCTACAAAAGCAGTGAACCACAACCAATTTTGGTTGACATAGATTGCTAGAACTATACTAATTAATATAAATGTTCCTGCGATGCCGCGTACGATTCTGTTTTTCATATTTTTAAGGTTCTAAAGTTATGAGGCACTAAGGTTCTGAGGTTGGGGACTATTTTTAACTTAGTCCCTCTGTTTTTCAGCACCTTAGTACCATTTATATAAATTTTTCTATACTAAATGTTGCTAAATGCACTTTTGATTTGGGTTCTAATTCTTGGTTGAAAGCGAGAATTAAATCATATAATTTTTCCAAATTTTCAACCGGAACAAAGGCATAAAATGCAATGGATTCGTTTTCGTTTACTTCGCTTCCAAACCAATTGGATGCCAAGGCTTCTTCGGATAAATCTTTAAATCCGGTTACATCACGATACGAATAGGTTTTTACACCGGATTGTTTGAGCAAATGCTGTATCTCTCGTTTGAAAGAATGGACAGCGGTTATTAATACTAGTTTCATTCTTTTGAGTTGCTGAGTTACTGAGTTGCTGAGTTGCTGAGATTTTGCTAATTACTATTCACTAATTACTAATCACTTTTCTTTTCCCATTTTTTGCGTTCGGTGATGTAATAAATCAATGGAACTACAATTAAAGTTAAGAGTGTCGATACAATCGCTCAGGCAACTAACGAAATCGCTAATCCTTGAAAAATCGGGTCGAATAGGATAATCGAGGCTCCAATTACAACAGCTCCGGTGGTTAATAAAATTGGTGTGGTTCGCACGGCTCCGGCTTCAATGATTGCTTGTTTTAATTCGATTCCGTCGTTTAATCTAATTTCGATGAAGTCAATTAATAAAACCGAGTTTCGAACCATTACACCAGCCAAAGCAATCAAATCATTATGCAATTAAACGAATTTGAAAATGATTTAAAGGTTAAATAAAAAAAGGACACTTTATAAAAAGTGTCCTCCATTCAACCAATAAAAATTATTTCAACCTCTAGAAATAATCTACGTTCGCGTACCGCCATGACCACCGGCTACAATTTTTAAAATTCTTATATTTAAATAGAAAAATTTAAAAAACTGCAAAAATGGATTTTGCATTTTACGTTTTTGAGAATTTGATATTCTTTGCATAATTATGTTTTTATTTAGGAATTAACTTTTGTAGGTTTATCCCCGAAATTTATTCAGGAATCAACCACCAAAAAGGCTTCATTTTTGCTTTGTAAAGAAAGGCGTAATGAAGTGAAAGTTTTACCCAATGTCCGGCCAAACCTATGTCACCAAATGTTTTCTTAATATCTCTACCGCCTGTTTCGCTATATTTTTTATAATCGGGCACAATTGGAAAAGTAGTTATACTTACGCCACTACCTTGCGTTAATCCGTATCCGGCAGAAGCAATGCAAGCTGCCCCCATGTTACCTAATGAACCTTTGTGTTGCAATGATTCTTTTCCTGATTTAATAGAATCGATAATATTATCAGCTACTAATTTTGCTGTAATTCCCGAAGGCATTCCTGTTCTAGGTGGTGATGGAAAAATTTCTGTTCCGTTTCTACTTTTTCTTGGTCTTGAAATAGAATGTGGCGGAGCAAAAGCAATTCCGGGTGCGAAAATATTTTTATAACTTGGGTTTTGATAGGTTTCGGGCCAATCTTGAACAGTCCATTCTTCATAGGGTTTTGGAGTGTAATCTGCATCAACGACCATAAAACCTCGAAATAATTTTTCAGTAATATTTTGTCCAACTTTATCAAAAGCTTGAAATCCGTGACCTGAAAAAGACGGAATTAACATAGCAAAATCGAACATTTCTGTTTTAAATTCGCCTTCTAAATTTTCGTAATGCATGATTCCGTCTTCAACTTTGTTAACGGCTGCACCTAAAATCCACTTGATTCCTCTGTCTTCAAAAATCATTTCGATCATATCTTTCGATTTCATATTGAAACCGTTGTATTCCATGAGCATGCCGTCCATACCAAAATCACCTAATTCATATTCGTTGGAAATCCATGTAATTTCAACTTTATTGCGAACACCGAATTTTTGCAATTCTTTTTCCACATTCAAAATATATTCAAAGGCTGCACCTTGACAGGTTGCTTTTCCATGTCCTGTTCCGATGAGAATTTTGGCTTTTTTATCCGACTTTTTTAATTGATTTATTAATTTATGAAGTGCTTCCGAAGCATGTTCGGCATGATCATACGTGCAAACAGAATATACTTTATTGGTTGCTGGTTGTAAACCTTCGGTTAACTCAAAAGCTAATTTGGGTCCGGTAGCATTTATTAAATAGTCGTAGGTCACTTTTTCTTGTTTGCCTAGATTTTCGCCAAAAACACCTTCTACTAAAATAAACGGTTTTGTTTCTGAAGCATCACCTTCCGGATGAAAAGAAACGGCTTTGGCTTGTTTATAGCCAATTCCTTTTCGCTTGTAAAGAGGTTCTAGAGGAAAAATGACTTCTTTTGATTTCATTCTACCTATTCCAACCCAAATATTAGAAGGAACCCATTGGTAATTTCGATTGGGAGAAACGACCACTACTTCATGCTCTTTTGATAATTTTCTTCTTAAATGAGCTGCTGCAGTATGTCCCGCTATGCCAGCTCCTAAAACTACAATTTTTGTCATTTTTTCTGAAATATTTTACTAAAGTAGAATGAATCAAGATGATAGAAAGCAACAAATGTTACATAGAATAAATATTTAAAAAACCGATAACTAAAAATCGGTGATTAGACTTTCAATTATCGGTTTAAAAAAAATACAATCTAGTTATTGATTAGCTCCTCTTCTATTTTTACCTTGTCGCCATCCGTTCCATTTTGGAAAACCTTTGTCGTTTCTTAGTTCTAAAATATAATCTCCTTTTTCTATCGTTTTAGCAATAATAGCAGGTTTATTTTCATAAGTAACTTTTGAACCATTTACAGTAATTTCATCACCAACTGCAAAATGGACATCTTGATTATCTAAAAACCAATCTGGACCGAGATGCACAGAAATTAGTTCATTTTTAACCGTTTTCATGGTTAAATGAATTCCTGTAGACATTCCTTTTTCAGGAATTATTTTTTCAACCTTTTCAACCTTACCCTTTATCTCGATAACAGTAGCCGTATTGTATAGCCTGTTATAATTTGTATTGGTACCCCATCCACCACTTCCACGTTGAGCCAATCCTAAAAAAGGCAACAACAAAAAGAATAAAACCCATGTTTGAATTTTAAAATTTTTCATGATAATAATAATTTAAATTTGTGAATATTCACATCATTAAAATTACTATTTAGAGACAGTTCTAAACATGATAAATATCATTCTTAACAACTCATTAACAAGAGTTTAATTGAAGAAAAAATTAAGATTTACAAAGTAGAATATAACTCAATTTTTGTTCTTACATTTTAGCTTAGAACACTAAAAAGATAACAAAATATTGAAAAATCTAATGTTGATTATCTAGACTAAAAAAATTAATAACTGGTATCGTCTAATTTTACTTTTCCATGAAAAGTTCGATATAGAAAAATAAAATAAAAAGCCAGTAGTGGAGCTCCAATCAATACAATTGTAAGCATGATTCCAAGCGATTTTTGTGAAGAGGCAGCATTGTAAATGGTAATACTATATTCCTGATTAATTGTCGAAATTAATAATGTGGGATACAATTGAAAAGCCACTAACATGAGTAAAAATGCCATTGTTAATGATGAAAATAACAATGCTTGAAAATACTTCTTCTTAGAAACCAAACGTGGCACATTGGCAACAGCTAAAAAAGCCAATATAGGAATGATAAAAAAAAGTGGATTTTCTCGGAAATTATCTGTTACACCCGGAATAAAAATCAACGTATAAAGCGAAGTAATTGAAAAACTGATAATGAAAAATATCATTCCTTTACGGAGTAAAAAAGTGAGTCTGGCATGTAAACGACCTTCCGTTTTTAATAGCAAAAAAATAGCTCCTTGGGTCATAAAAAGTGATAATGTTGTGAAGCCCGTCATCAAAGCATAAGGAGATAAAAAGGTGAAAAATATTCCACCCTGATAAGAATAATTAGGTCCGATAGCAAAACCTTGCAACACATTTCCCAATACTACACCCAATAAAAAAGCAATTAAAGTATTGGAAATAAAATAAATATAATCCCAAGATGTTCGCCACCATTTCATTTCTTCGGCACTTCTGAATTTGATTGCGGCAGAACGTAAAACCAATAACATTAAAAACAACATAAACGGAATATACATGACTGAAAGCATTGTTGCATACATCACCGGAAAACCGGCAAAAAGTGCTCCACCTCCTATAATTAACCAAACTTGATTGGCATCCCAAAGCGGTCCAATAGCATTTATCGCAATGCGGCGACTTTCATCTTTTCTTAAAAATAAATGCCAAGCACCTGCACCATAATCAAAGCCTTCTAAAATAGCATAACCCGAGAATAACAAGCCAACCACTAAATACCACAAAGTTGGGTAATCAATACCTAAAAAAGTTTCCATGTTTTCCATTATTAAATTGAATTAAAGTTAGCTTCTTGCTCATCATAAGGGCCGTGTTTGATTTTTTTGTTAAGTGAATACAAAAACAATAAAAACAAAAGCGTATAAATCACTAAAAATAAAATCAATGAAAATAAAATTTGGTTTGCCGAAACTTCCTGTGAAAATCCCTCACTTGTGCGAAGATGACCATATACAATCCAAGGTTGTCTTCCCATTTCGGCAGCAAACCAACCGGCTTGATTGGCAATTTGCGGCAATAAAACGGAAAAAGAAAAGATCCATAATATCCATTTCGTTTCAAATAATTTCCCCCTCCACCATAAAAAACAGGCGTAGAAAGTTAGAGCAATTAAAAACATTCCAATTGAAATCATGATGTGATAAAACTGAAAAACAGCATTGACTTGACTTGGTTGATCTTCTTTTGGGAAGGCATTCAATCCAGTTACCGGAGCTTGAAAATCCTGATGAACTAAAAAAGATAATCCACCGGGAACTGCAATTCCGGAAACTTCTTGTTTTTCATTATCCACCCAACCTAAAATATACAAATCTGCCGGAGCAGAAGCTTCATAATGTCCTTCCATTGCTGCCAATTTAGCCGGTTGATTCTTCGCCACGCCATCTGCTGAGCTATGACCGGAAAGTAACTGAGTAAAAGAAACAATCGTTGCTACTACCAAAGCAATTTTAAATGCTTTTTTAGAAATGGCTTCATACCTACCTTTCCTTAAGTAGTATGCATGCACACTTAAAACTAGAAAGGCACCTGCTAAGAAGGCACCTTGCCAAACATGAATAATTCTGTCTACACTGGAAGGATTGAAAACCATTTCCCAAAAATCGGTCACTTCTGCTCTGGCATTAAACCCTTCTCCAACGATATGATAGCCGGCAGGTGTTTGTTGCCAACTGTTTGCTACAACAATCCATACGGCAGAGAACATTGAGCCTAAAAAAACACCAATCGTAGAAATAAAGTGAACTTTTGGTGAAACGCGATTCCATCCGAAAATTAAAATACCCAGAAAAGTACTTTCTAAACCAAAAGCAAACAAACCTTCTGCGGCCAAAGCACTGCCGAATATATCGCCAACATAGCGGGAATAAACGGCCCAATTGGTACCAAATTCAAATTCCATGATAATACCTGTTGCTACACCGATTCCGAATGTAATAGCAAAAATTTTAAGCCAAAAACGGGTTAAAACTTCGTATTCTTTATTTCCTGTTTTGAGATAAAGTCCTTCAAAAATCACCATTAATAAACCTAATCCAATACTTAAAGGCGGATAGATATAATGAAAAGCTATGGTGAAAGCAAATTGTATTCGAGCTAAAATTTCAACATCCATTGTGTATTTTTTTAAGATTCAATTTCTACTATTTTTTTAATGATTTCATCTTTTGAAAGCACTTCTTTTGCTTCCCAAATTAATTTACCCTCGACAAAAAGTGCCAGAAGAGGCAACGAATCAATTTGTAATTCATTAAATGTTAAAGGCAAATTGTTAATTTCTAAGGTATGAATTTCAACCCTCTCACCAATGGCTTTTTTAACCTCTTGCAGAGTTGGATCAATCATTTGGCAAGAATCACACGTTGACGATTTAAAATTAATCAATACCAAATTATTTGATTGAATGATGGATAAAATTTCATTTTTCATTTTGAATCTGAATTAGGTAGTTGACAATTTCCACTACTACACGTATTCAATAAGGCTTGAAAAAGAAAAAAAGCAGCAAAGAATAAGAAAAAATACTGTTGAGTAGTGATGGCATGGTAAGCAATTCCGATAGCGATAATTAATCTAATCCATCGCATTAGATGCCAGTTAGTGAAAAGTAATTTTTTCATCTTTAGAAAGTTTGTCGTAAAAGTAATTTATGGCTATAATCTAAAATGTAACATGTATTACATAACTACAACAATATTTACTACTTCTTTAATAAAATAACATATTAACGTTTTATTTTCGGAAAAAACCGTCCTACTTTCTCCTGATATTCCTTATACGAATTGAATTTTTGAGCAAGTTGTTTCTCTTCATAGGTTGATTTTAAATAAAACCAAATGAATAACAAACCTGCAATTAAAAGTTTATAAATTGAATACTTATAAAGTGCATAACCAAACGCTACCATTAAAATTCCGGAGTAAATGGGATGCCGACTGTATCGAAAAAATCCGTGAGTAAGTAAAACTGCTTTTTGGGTTGGTGTAGGAAAAACAGTTAAGTTGGTTTTCAATTCAAAAACAGTCAATAGTGCAATCATAAAACCGATAAAAGCAATAACCATTCCGAATGTTGCTAACGGTTTTGGAATAGCTAATGGTTGAAAAAAATCAAACATATAGATTCCAAAAAGAAGAAATTGGATAACAACAAAAATGTAATCTTTACTCGTTTTTTTCATGTTTTGTTCCAATAAACCGAATGACCGCACCTTTTCCTTGGTGATACGAACCTTCTGCTAAATCAATAATTGCTGTTTTAAGAGAGTCGAAACCAATGGATGGAAACTCGTCTGTTACTTCCTCTTCCGAAAAAAGCATAGCTAGTTCTTTTGGTCCACCGGAAGTAAATTGCAGTTGATTTTTTTCAAAAGCTTCAAATAAAATTTTGCCATTAGGTTTGAGAAAAGAGATCAACTTTTGATGAGCTTGTTTGCGAATTACTGCCGGAAAATGGGCAAAAATGAATACTATCGCATCAAAACTTTCAGGTTCAAAGGATAAATCCATCACATCAGAAACTAGATAATCAAGTTGTACGTTTTGCTCTTTGGCAAGTGTTAAAGCCTTCGCTTTAGCCAATTCACTGTAATCAAAAGCAAAAACATCGTATCCATTTTGAGCTGCAAAGACAGCATTTCTCCCCTCTCCTTCCGCCACAAATAAAACTTTACCTTTAGGTAGTTGATGTAAATTTTCTTTTAGAAATTGGTTTGGTTCTTTACCGTAAGCAAACTCCTTTTCAGCATAACGTTCGTTCCAAAATTGTTTCATCATTCTTTTTTCTTGGGGGAAGTTACAAACAAGTTAAACAATAAACCACCCATTAAACCTCCATATAATGTACTGTTTAATGGTTTGGAGGTGATGGCACAGGTTCCGCTCAAGCAACCAATATAATGATAATAGGCATAACCCAAAATCAGTCCGACTACAACCCCTATTCCTGTAATTATTAATTCTTTTTTACTCATTTAGTTTACCAATGGCACAATTTACATATGATTTAGCTTTTTTTAAGACAGAATTACTTCCTTTTTCAGGGTAACCCAATTCATTTAATTTAGACAATATCGTAGATTTTTGAACTAAACCCGTTACATAAATGGTGTTTTTTTCAATATTAATTTCTACATCATCCACTTCTTCCATCTTTAATAAATTTGACTTTATGCTATTCACACAACCACCACATTTAATATTTTCGACCTCAATAAATACGTTCATTTTTATCTTTTTAAATTATTTTTTAAAAGAAATACTCCAAATCCCTCGTACTTCATTTTCATCATATCCAACCGCCAAATCCTTGGAATATAATTTCAATATTTGACGTTGCACTTCCGGTTTGATTTGTTTCCCGTGACATTGCAAACACATAGTATTGGTTTCTATCGGGTAATAAAATTGAATTTTATCTCCTTTTTCAAGAGCAACAGGTTTGATGACTTTTTTATCAACCAAATCTTTTTTAAATTGAGCAATATAGTATAATTCCTCTGCATTGGCTTTGTTATTAGGGTTTCGATTCTTGTCGGAAACTCTTTTTATAGTAGCATTAAACTGCGTTGACATACTATCCGTTAAAGGGATGGCTTGAATGTTACAAAATGTCAAGGCTTCCATAGTTCCTTTTTGTTGAATCGCTTCCATTAAGTTCTTGCCTAATACTTTTTTGGTGCCTAATGCATAATCTAAACCAATATCAGCATACGTTTTAACTACTTCAACTTCTTCTAATTTTTTACCGGATTGTGTCCAATTTTCATTTCCGTGACTTTCCCAATGTGCTTTAAACCATTCGGGTTCTTCAATTTGATAGTCATACATAAAGGCAGCAATTTTTTCTATACTACCTTCCGGAAAAGCTTGTTTTGGCATGAGTCCATGTTTTTTAACTGCACCATACATTAGGGCTTTTTCTTCTGTAGGATTAGCTACAAACGCTTTCACATTTTCAATAAATTCGGCTTCGTTATACCCTTCTCTATCAATATATCTGGCTTTGATGGCTACCATTGGTGGTGCAATTCTTCCTTGATTTTCATCAGCTAACGGACTATGGCATAGATAACAATGGGTTTCCATTAATTTTTTCGCTTCAAGTGGGTCAAAAGTGGAAGCAATAGCATTTTCTTCCTCTACATTTTGGTACTCTTTTTTCCCATCTTGACAACTTGTCAAAAATAAAATAGCTAATAGAAAACTTATAATTTTCATGTTACTTGGTATTTTTTTCAAAAGTAAACAATCATTATATGTTAAGTTGTAACGTATGTTACAGAAGGCATTAATTAAAATTTAATAATAAATAACAAAAATCTATCGTTTAAGAAAATTAATAGAAAAATACTATGTTATGAAACTTTTGTTACAATCCATATAAAAAAAACAGTTGAAATTTGTGCCATTAAAACATAATAATTTATAAAAACATAAAAATGGAAAACCAAGTATTTATGCCAAGAATTGGTGAACAAGCACCTGAATTTACAGCAATTTCAACACAAGGAACTATCAACTTCCCAAAAGATTATGAAGGAAAATGGGTAATCTTTTTTAGTCATCCGGCAGATTTTACACCGGTATGTACCTCAGAGTTCATGACTTTTGCAAGTATGGAAAAACAATTTCAAGAAGCAAACTGCGAATTATTAGGATTATCGGTGGATGGTTTGTACAGCCACATTGCATGGTTGAGAACCATCAAAGAAAAAATTGAGTACAAAGGAATGAAAAATGTAGAAGTGAAATTCCCTTTGATTGAAGACATTACAATGGAAGTATCTAAAAAATACGGAATGATTATGGAAGGCGAAAGTAATACCAAAGCGGTAAGAGCGGTATTCTTTATCGATCCGAAAGGAACTATCCGCACCATTTTGTATTACCCATTAAGCATCGGACGGAATTTTGATGAAATTTACAGAGCTTTGATTGCATTGCAAACCGCAGATGCCTTTGATATAGCATGTCCGGCAGACTGGAGACCAGGTGATGATGTTATTGTACCTACTGCTGGCTCATGCGGAGTAGCTAAAGAACGTATGGATGATACTGAAAACTTAGATTGTAAAGATTGGTTTTTCTGTACCAAAAAGTTAGATAAAGATTTGGTTTTAAAAACTATATTAAAAAAATAAATACAGCGAATTTCACGTAATAGCCGCTCTCGAAAAAGAGCGGCTTTTTATATCTTATCACTGAAAATAAAATACACTTAATTATTTTATTTTGATTTTATGATTCTTTTCATAGTATGCCAAATAGCACAAATACTCTAGTAATAAATTTTCGAAACACACAGTATAAATTCGGGAATTTACCACTCAAAAAAAGCAGCAATAAAGCATTCATTAAAATTCCATTTAACTATTTTTCAAATCGTTCTGCGTATAATATGACTGGAATGGTTAGGGTTTCACGCCTAAAATTCTTCTTCAGTCATAATGTTATTTGTCATGGCACCTACAAGACTACCTGTAGATACTGCATTGGCTACTGAACGCATTGGACTTGAATTATCGCCACAGGCAAAAACATTCGTCACGGTTGTTCTTTGAAACATATCTACTTTCAAAAGACCTTGTTCTGTGAGTTCGCACCCCAGCATTTCGGGAATCTTGCAATGTTGTTCAAAGTCGGGACGTGAATAAATGGCTTTTAGGTCAAAAGTCGAATGATCATTGAAAACAATCTGTTGAATATGACCGTTTTCATGTTTCAAGTAGGCAATTTCTTTTTCAATGATCGGAATGTTGTGCTTGGTAATTTTGTCAGTTTGCTCTCTCGTCAAAGTAGAGGTCCCGTTAGTAAAAATGGCCAGGTCTTTTGTCCAATTGCGAATGAGTTGGGCATAATGCAGTGCAAAATCACCATTGGCCAAAATACCTGTTTTTTCATCTTTCACTTCATAGCCGTGACAATACGGGCAATGAATGACCGAAACTCCCCAACAATCTGAAAATCCTTTGATATCAGGCATTATATCCTTTACACCGGTTGCAAAAACAAGTTTTTTGGCTGTGAATGCCAGACCACTTTGTGTAGTTAATTCAAAACCTTTTTCGGTTTTCTTTCCGTCAACAGCAAAATCACTCAAGAATTTTACAGACTTATATTTCAAAACCTGAGCTTTGGCTGCGGCGGCAATTTCACTTGGTTTCGCCCCGTCTTGTGTGATGAAATTATGTGAATGTGGCGTTTGTCGGTTGCAGGGCAATCCGCTGTCAATGATTAAGACATTGCGTAAAGCTCTTCCCAAAGCCATTGCGGCAGAAAGGCCAGCATAGCTTCCGCCGATGATGATTACATCATAATTTTTGTTGACGTTCATAAGATTAAATTTTTCAAAAGAGGTTAGCGGAAAAGGCAATGCCATTGCTGTTAGTGCAAGTCCGCCTTGTTTGATAAGGGTTCTCCTTGTTATTTTGTTGTTCATTTTAAATGTTTTTCGGAAAAGGATCATTGAACGTTACGCCATTGTCAAACTGATAGTTTTCTTGCTCCTGCAGTAAACATTTTTCAAGTTCCATTATCATCACTTCTTGATCAATATCCTGACCAATAAATACAAGCTCATTCATTCTGTCTCCCCATTGCCTACTCCAACGCCCTTCAATCTCCTCCTGATTATCCATAAATGAAGCATAGCTCATACGTTCGTTAAACGGCATACTTGCCCACCAAACACCGGCTCTTTCAATTCGTGTTGAACCTCCTGCCTGGCTAAAATTAATAGCATCATCGGGTCGTGAAGCCAGCCAAAACAATCCCTTGGCTCGGATAATCCCGCTTGGATAGGCTTCATTCAAATAATTCCAAAACCGTTCCGGATGAAAGGGCTTTTGATTTCGGAACACGAAAGAAGAAATACCGTATTCTTCTGTTTCTGGAGTGTGTACCCCATTTTCTAATTCTTTTTGCCAGCCTGCTGAGGTTTGGGCTTCTTCAAAGTCAAATAGGTTGGTGTTTAAAATTTCCTTCAGTTCAACTTTGCTAAAATCTGAAGTTAGAATTTTTGCACCTGGGTTTAATTTTTGAATAGATGCTTTCAAAAGCCCAACCGTTTTGGTATCTACCAAATCTGTTTTGTTTAAAATAATCACATTGGCAAATTCTATTTGATCGGTCAGCAGGTTCACAATGGTTCTATAGTCGCCATCCATATCGGTTAGATTTCGGTCTGCCAATAATTCGTTAGTACCAAAATCATTAAAAAAATTAAAACAATCTACTACGGTAACCATAGTATCAATATAGCTGAATTTAGACAAATCTATCGCACCGTCTTCACTTACAAAACTGAAGGTTTGTGCCACAGGAATGGGCTCACTAATGCCTGTACTTTCAATAAGCAGATAATCAAAACGGCCTTCTTTGGCTAACTTTTCTACTTCCACCATCAAATCTTCTCGAAGCGTACAGCAGATGCAACCATTACTCATTTCTACAAGCTTTTCTTCGGTTCTCGAAAGCACATTTTGTTCGCTCACAAGTCGTGCATCCACATTTACCTCGCTCATATCATTAACAATTACAGCAACTTTCAAGCCTTCTTTGTTATGCAAAACGTGGTTGAGCAAAGTGGTCTTTCCTGCTCCAAGGAAACCGCTCAAAACGGTTACGGGTAATTTTTTTTCAGACATCATAATTGATTATTAATGCAACATTGTTGCAAAAATAAACATTATCTTTGTAAACACAACAATGTTGCATTAAAGAAAGTCAAGAAAATGAAACAGTCAAGAAATACAGTAGCCAAATCAGCTATTTTAAACCTCATTACGCAATCCGGAATGGCTTTGTCAGCAGCAGAAATCCAAGTAGCATTGGACGGCTTGTGCGACAGGGTAACAACTTACAGAGTATTGGAAAGGTTGATCGAAGAAGATGTTATTCATAAGGTGGTCAATGTTGACGGTGGCGTCAAGTTTGCCGGTTGCCATAGTTGTGCAACACTTCACAACCACAATCACATCCATTTTAGCTGTCAGAAGTGCAAGACGGTCACTTGTCTGGAAGACGTCAAACCATCGTTTGAACTACCTCAAAAATATAAGGTCACCGAAGTTAATTTTACAGTCTTGGGGTTTTGTCCGCAATGTTCATGAGTTTGTTTTCTCCTCATAAATCTTTCCCCTCAGAGAAATACCCGCAATCCAAGTAATAAATAAACATTAAAACACTGCAAGATCACACCTTCGCCAACTGTTTCAATCGACCCTGATAAGACTGCAAATAATTCCGTTTGGTCGTGTCATTCAAAAAAGAGGCGGCTACCATTTTTTCAACCAAATCAGATTTAAAGAGCATCAACGCCATAATGGCTTGAAAATTCTTTTCACCAATTCCGGCTAGCTCCGCTAATTTGGCAAATTGCAAACCTATTTTACCTTGAGCCAAATTTTTAGGCAATAAGCCATCGTCCAAGGCAAAATCTTTATCATCTATATGAATACGACTATTGAGCAAGTCATAAGCCGGACTCAAACGATAGTCGCCCATCGACGTTTCAATAACAGAAAAATTTTTAAAATGAGCGTCTCCATTCGAAAAAAGATAATTAAACACCAATAATTTCAATAGCTTGGGAGCTTCGATTTTATAAGTGGGCAAATGCCTTTGCATCAACTCAAACAGTTCTAAATAGTTGCCCAAATATTTGTAATCAGTACCATGTGTTTGCGGTGTTCGCTGTGCCAAAGAAGCAAAATCTTCTTGAGCTAATTTTGAACCATCGCTTTGAACATCAAATCGTTTAGTGATGTAGGCTGGAGTACCATCTTTAAAAAAAATCATCGCATTTTCCGCTGTTTCTACGCCATACAGTTGACGGGCTATTTGCATGGTTAAATGTTCATTGGCAGGCATTTGATCGGGTTTCTTTCCGGCACTGGGAATAGGTTTCAATATATAGGTGCCTTGCTCATTTTCAGCTATGAGTCGTAGTTTGTTTTTTTCAAGGAGAACAGAAAATTTTTCTTGAACACCGGATATCGACATTTGTCTTCGGTTTTCCTCAAACAGAGCATCTGTTTCGGCATTAGAAGCAGGAGAAACATAAGGCAAAATATGATGCACTTTTTTACCTTGAAACACTCTGTTTAAAGCAGTTTGGCTATAGGTGTTAAACCCGCTGGCTAATGTTCCCGGACAATGTGTAAAGGTCAATAAATCGGTATCGGTTACGATGTCTTTTGCTTTCATAAATAGCGATTATACGTTATACTTCCTGGGCTATTTCAATAACACGTACAGCCCCTATGCTGTCATTCTTGGCAGTGGTAAGCAACAAACCAAAATAGTCTTTACGGTCAATTCTATTTAATTTGCAAACAACCTGCTTGTTAGAACCTTCGGGGAGCAAATTATAAAAAAAAGGAAAAAGATAGGGTGACTGATACTCCTGCTGTACTTTAGGTAAACCCAAGCTAATGGCGGGCTTATTCTCGTTGGTAAACCAGGCATCATGATAACGAAAGCTAAACGAACCATCATCATGCTGGATTAAAATTCCAGCCTCTTCATTTTTAAATAGTATTTTAGCACTTCTCATGTACCAATCGCTTTAACTTTTAAGCAAACTTCCATACCTAACACGTCGGCTACCTTTTGCAAGGTCAACAACGTAGGGTTTCCTTTTCCGCTCTCCAGCTGTTTCAAGGTCCGCAAGCCAACGCCTGATAGTTCCGCCAAGGTCTCTTGTGTAACTTGCAAAACTTCCCTACGTTCTTTGATGGTTTGTATGATTTCCATAAAGTGCATTATATAGCATTATTTAATACAAATATAAAACTATTTTTCTATTTCACAACAAAAAGAGCATTAAAAAGCACTATTAGGTATTTAAAAGGCAATAATCAAAGTAAGAGCGTCAAAAAGTGCAGCAAAAAGCACTTTTAAGAGATAAAAACAACAACCTGCTTAAGTCCAAATTGGCAAAAAATTCCAACCTATTCCACAATGTTCACAAACTATATTTGTTCACGTTTCCGTGAACATTAAATAAAAGTGAACAATCTATTATTTTTGACATATCCCATTCGCGAAACACTACACATTATGTAGTAAATAGCAAACAAAATTTAGCAGTGAAACAAGATTTCATAGCTACACTAAATACAACGCCCTCCACATCTACAACGTCTCCCCCTCCTTCGGAGGGGGCCGGGGGGAGGAAAAAGACAACATTTCTTCAAAAAAGAATTAAGAAAAACTAACTTGATTTAAACTATTGCATGAATGACTATTGATATAAATAAAAATTTATACTTTTGTATACTAGTATAATGATAACCAATATGTAGAGTTTATATTGGTATGATAGTTGATTAATACTAAATAATGAAACCAAAAGTAAACATAGCGTCAATTTTACCTAAACACCTTTTTTGGGATATGGATTTTGAAAAGTTAAGTCTGGAGAAAGATAAAGCTATCATTATCCCAAGAGCTATGTATGCAACAACTCCGGATACTTTTGAGCAAGACATTAAAAGATTAGAGCAATTATATACGCCTAGAGTTATTGTAAAATACCTTAAAAACACGAAAGAAAACATTAGTAATAAAGTTTGTGTTAGTGTGGCAAAAAGATATAAAGTAGAACCTTTTCTTCGGTATTCGCTCTAAAAAATGACTGCGGTTTCTCCAACTATTGTCAAAACAATTCTTCAATTACAAAGTTTGCCTTCATTAGCCAATTTTGGTTTAGCCGGTGGAACCAATTTAGCAATACAGTACAACCACAGAATTTCAGATGATATTGATTTATTTTGTCCCGAAATCATCGGTTTAGAGGGTTTTAATAAAATTCAAGAAGAGGTAAAAGCTCATTTTGGTAAGAGTGCCGGAAATTTTGATAACCCGTGTGATATAAATGATCAATATTCTTTTTTAAGATTTTTTATTGACACTGAAGAGGGAATAATGATAAAAGTGGATGTTTTACAAAATATGAAACATCTTTTCAAAATGGATACGATCAATAACATTCGATTATTCAGTAAAGCCGATATTGGTTTATACAAACTAGTTAGTTTGGCCAATCGTTCTACTAAAAAAGACATTTACGATTTAGATTTTATAACGGATGAGATAAAATTAAGCACACTCTATGAAAGTCTAAAAGAGAAAGCTGAAAAATTCAATAAAGAAGAGCATAAAACAATTTTTGATTTAGATAAAAACCAATCTGTTTTAGATAACCTTGAACTACTAATTAGTTTTGACAACATCACAACTTCTTCAAAATTTCCAACACATACACTCGATACTATTAAAATTACTGAAGGCAGTAAAACGTTGGTAGAAGCCAGATATAAGTTGGCGTTCAAAAGTACGAGAATTATATGCTTTTTTAGGTAAGGATTTTCCAAAACCAAAAGGGATAGATATTTCATAATCACTATCTCTTTCGGCTTGATAAAAACTATAATACCGTTCAACTTATCTGCATCATCTCCCTCTCCTTCTTGTCTCGTCCACAAACTACGGTGAGAATATCAAATCCACATCTCCTCCCCTAACTATCTTCCACCATCTACACTTATCATAATATTCTATCAAAAACCCAAAAACAAAACAAATACTCCAACTTCAAAATTGATGTATATAGAATAAAAATATTCAAATGTGAATTAATATATTTGTAAAAAGTACTTCAATAAATGGAACAACAACTAAATCTTTTTGATTTCTTCTCTCCTGTAAATTCAGTGGTTTATGCGGCATTCCCTAGCAATGAGTTCAGTGAACTCGAATATAAATCTGCCAAAAATGGCTTTCCCGACTCTTTTTGGTCTACCTATTCGGCATTTGCAAATACCAACGGAGGATTTATTGTTTTAGGAATCAATGAAAAAAATGGGTATGCAAATATTGAAGGTTTAGAAGAAAGGTCAATTCATACGCATCAAAAAACGTTTTGGGATATTGTAAATAATCCAAACAAAATCAATAAAAACATCATGGCAAACAATGATGTCAAAGAAGTTGAAATACAGAATAAAAGAGTTTTAGTTTTCAGAATACCGGCTGCTACAAGAACAGAAAAACCAATATTTCTTAACGGCAATCCTTTCAAAGGAAATACATACAAACGAGATCACGAAGGCGATTACAAATGTTCTGACGACCAAGTCAGACGTATGATTGCAGATGCAGATACATCCTACCATCCTGACGGAAGAATATTAGATGGATTTACTTTCGATGATATTGACTTAAATTCTTTAAAAAGATATAAACAACTGCTTTCAAGTGCCAAACCAAATCATGTATGGTTAAGTCTCGAAGATATTGATTTTTTAAAACGTTTAGGTGCATACAGAACAGATCGGATAACAAAAAAGGAAGGCTTCACTGTGGCTGGTTTATTGATGTTTGGCAAAGGACATAGTATCGTAGAACAAGACTGTACACCTAGTTTTTTTCCCGACTATCGTGAAAATTTATCACAAGACCCCAAAGAACGATGGACAGACAGAATTTATCCTGACGGAACTTGGGAATCTAATCTACTACAATTCTATCTCAAAGTTTGGCCAAAACTCACAAGTGGATTACCAAAACCATTTAAATTAGAAGATGGTGTAAGAAAAGATGAAACGCCTGCCCATATAGCAATTAGAGAAGCCTTTATTAACACATTAGTACATGCAGATTACACAGCTTCAGGTAGTATTATAATTCAACAAAAAGTAGATGGATTTGTCTTTTCAAATCCGGGAACTCTTTTGGTTTCAATTGAGCAATATTACCAAGGGGTATTAGTGAATGTAGAAATACTATATTACAAAAAATGTTTATGCTCATAGGCTCTGCCGAAAAAGCAGGTAGTGGTGTCAATAAAATTATGCAAGGTTGGGAAAGTTCACGTTGGAGAAGACCATATCTTGGTGTTTATGACAATCCGGATAGAGTAGAATTAGAACTACCTATGTTTAGTATTTTAGGTGATGATACTTTAGAAGGCTTATATAGTAAGTTCGGAAGTAATATAGATACTTTATCCGAAGACGAACTTTTAATACTTGCTACTTGCTATATAGAGGATAACATTACAAACAATAGATTGCAGTATACGGTTAGTTTACACAGAGTCGAGATTACCAAAGTACTGCAGGAACTTTGCAAAAAAGGGTATTTAATCCAAGAAGGTAAATCAAGATGGACTACTTATCACCTTAATGACAACTTTAATAATATAGATACTAATAATACACTTAGTATAGATACTAACTCAGCTAATATAGATACTAATATAGATACTAGCACAGATAACAGTATAGATACTAATCCTAATAAACATACTAAGTATAATATAGATACTAAAAAGGCTAATAGAGATAGTGCAAAAAAATCCAAAAAATTAAAAGTAAGTAAGCGACTTTCAAAACAGGAAATAGAAACGCTAATACTAAATATCTGCAAAGAAGATTACAGATCGTCAGAATACATCGCCGAAACCCTTGGAAGGAGTACATCCTACCTAAAATCATTTATTCTTCCCACAATGATTAAAGAAGGGATGCTAATAAGACGATACCCTAATATTCCACATCATCCTAGTCAAAGATATAAATCCCAAGAAACCAACGATAAATAAGTATTTGCAAAATAAATTACAATGCTTTTCATGTAGTCAAAATGTTGACTAACAATCTACAAACTTGACTTTGTCAAAAAAAAAGACTAACTTCGCATCCTCATTACTGCTTTTAGTCAGCCTGCTATACAGGTACGGAATTAATCAGAAAAAATTTAGCAGGCTGACTAAAAGCAGTAATGAAGATAAAAAAACAAACAGAAACACCCCATGAAAGTCTTGAGACTTTCATGGGGTGTTTCTGTTGCATCATAACCCACTCCAGCCCAAAAAACAAACTACTGGAAGAATACATTTCGCTTTTCCCTAATGACAGTAGTACATCTGGGTTTAATTACACCCGCTTCAAAGAAAACATTCAACCCTGAATTACGATGGCTCATAATAATGGGTTTGGATATTTGACTCTATAAATTTAAAATTAATTTGTCGTAAATTAGTTTCCTTTTTACCAAAGCTTAATTCTACAATTCTATTTCTAAATTTTTAGGGTCAAAACAACGAACCGTAATACCAGTTCTGGCGAATAACAATAGTTTAACCCTTTTCCGAACTACCTGATAGCTCGGATTAACGATGATGACTTCTCTAATCGTTTTACTTGTCGAGAATGTTCCGTTTAGCAAGAGGTTTAATTCCGCATCCAACGTATCAAGAGATATACCATACAGAATAATGACATTAGCCCCCGACATGAACCGAAAGGTTGGAAAATGATCATACCCAAGTTTATAGTTTTCCTCATCACTACAGTAGTTCTCCATAGAAGTTTCCGAAGGTAGGTAGAGGTGTTCGTATGTCTCGCCTCGATGCTGCCATGAATATGAAACACTTTAGCACTTTCAATATCTAAATACTTTTCTTATACCCAAGGGTCTGCTTCAGCATCTGAATAAGTTGCTACATTTGAGAATATTGGATTAATTTTGAATTATAAAAATCAACTTTTTAAAAAAATAAAATAACTATTGTACTTTTACATACTAAATGCATAATCTATATGAATGATTTTGAAAAACAACTTGAAAATAATTTAAAGACCACTCTTGTAGAATTTAATTCGTCAACCCATTTTACTAAAGTTCGAGATGTCTACAAGCAAAATTTTGATTACATCGCCGCTTTAATAGAAAGAACTAACCCAAAAATTGCTATTGAAGACATTCTTAAACTAGACCCTTCATTGCCAAGCATTAAAACACGAGATTTTTTGCTTTTACAAGAAATAAATAGAGGTATTAAGAATGGCACCATTCGTGTCTCAAATATTCAATAATGGAAACCCTTTTGCACCTTTATAAGAATTTAGATTCGAAAATATGGGATTATTACGATGGTTTTGATGCTGGAAATATTGCACAAAACCCATTTATTAAAAATCCTAATTCGGCTGTGGATCATCAACAATTTATTAAAGATTATTTTAGGCTTGCTGGTAAAAAAGAAGTGCTCCAACAGTTTAATACTTATGACGTTTTGGATGATGAAAGAGCGTACCATACTAATTCTGTTTTTTTATTAGGATTGCTAATAAGAGAAAATACCATATTAAAAACCAAATTATTTAATGAGAAGCGATCTAAAATTGGATATCCAATTTTTCCTTTTCTGTGGTTCCTGTCTGTATTGTTTCATGATTTTGGGATGAAAATGGAAGAAGATTTAGCTAACCATCCTGATTTAGGAACCATAGATGGCTTACTTCATCATTATGATATTAAACATTCTCTTTTAGTATCTATGCCAAAGGGAATCAATGCAAATCTATTTGGTCAAATTGAACGTTATTATTCTTATCGAAACGCACAAGGAAAAATTGACCATGGCATCCTTGGTGGTATATATCTTTATGATCGATTAGTTAAAATCAGAAGATACAAGTCGTTGCATAGAGATACAGAATTGAATTGGCATCATTCTTTAGAAAAGAAGTATGCTTTGGCAGCAGCAGCAGTAGCCTGTCACAATATTTGGACCAAAGATCCTGATAAAAGTAACACAAGTGATTATGAGGGTGCTGGACTTCATTATCTTATCAGACCTAACTTTGGGGAGATATCTTTGGAGAATTTCCCATTGCTATTTTTATTTGGAATCGTGGATACGATAGACCCAATAAAACTTTATATGAAGCAAGGTAAAGGTGGACATCTTCCGGAAACAATACTTGACAATATCGAAATCTCATTTGGAAAGCGTTGGGTGAAATTTAGCAACCGAGCTGGTTCTCCATTAGATTTTCAACATTTCATCATCCAAGTAAAAGGACTAGAGGGATGGATTGCACTAGAAACCATTGAAGATAAAGATAGACTAAAAATTATATTCCGTTGATGAGGAAATGTAATTGAGTTGCACAATATTTTGAAAGATATTAGAAATTTGTCATAATGACCTAAAATAGTAAAAAAACATAAAATTGCAGTTTCTTTAGATTTTAGTTTTATAACTTATTTATTTTTATTTTTAAACTCCTCAATAGATTCCTTTAAATACAAATAGGAATTACCCTTTTTAGTAAATTGTAAATTACCTGAATTTCTAATATGAGCTAAGTAACAATCTTGAACTTTGAGTTCTTTCTTTACTTCTTTGCTAGTTAAATATTTTAATGAATTTTCAGGCATATTTTAATTTTTATACTTTTTCTTTTTCTAAAATCATATTCAAAAAGGAAGTCGGTTGTAGAAAGTAGTTAGGGTTTTCTTCCAATTTTTCTTTTATCAAAATTAGTCCTCCATTGGTGTACGATTCCATTGTCTTAACAAGAGCTTTTACAGCATCATCTTCGTCCAATTCTCCTTTTTCAAGTGCTACTAGGTCAATGTCTGTTTTTGCTAAAAGTGCAATAAACATATTTTCTTGTAAGTTGGTAAAGTCCTTACGTGTTGATACTGTTGTCTTGCTTCCCCAGTGCTGAATATGATGACTGAAATCCGTTTTCTTTTCTCCGTCAGGAATTGGACTAAATTCATTATTATAAAGCCCTAAGAAAAAAGCATAGGTGTATAATTCATAGTTAGTACTGAAATGTTTACCAAGATTGATTTTCTTCTCACCTTCAGCACCGAACTTTTGAGATAAAGAGGTAAAGATGTCTTTATGAACCTCACTATATTTTGGAATTCTCGTTTTCCATTTTTCAAATAAATTCTTCATACTATAGATTTATTACTTGCGTGTTAATGGTAGTTAAATCGTTTTTATTAAAAGGTTCTTCTAGCTTAACCCAAAATGCTTTATCCCTCTTGACAGATTCAAAATCTTTTTTGATAAACAGTTTTTTAGTTGCCTTATCTCGATCAAGAAAGTTCTTTGTAACAAGAATTTTTTGATTTTTTGTCTCATAAATCAAATTCAAAAATTGAGCAGTCTTGTAATCCCCAAAGGATGAAGTTGGAGCGTCAAAAATTAAAGGATAATACTCATTTTTGGTTTCATACGCTAACTCTGAAATTGCGAAAAGAATTGAAATATACATTGATGTTTCAAGGGACTCGTTTGGCTTATATAAAGGTCTGCCATTTTGCATTAATTGTACTTCAACAGTTGTTTTTCCTAATCTATTTTTTTTATATATTGAAATTTCTCCAGTAAATGAGTCGATATTTATAATTTCGAGAAATCTATTTGATTTTGTTTGAAGCTTCTCAATAAATTCTTCAAACTTATTCTCCTTGGTATCAATAAAAATAGTTTCAATGTCACGCAAGATGTTTCTTGTTTTAATCAAAAAAGAGTTAGCTGAACTTGTATCAATTTTATCTTTTTCTTCCTTCTTTGCTTTTAATTCAGATTCAAGACTTTTCAATTTTGATGTATAGTCCACTTGGTCTTGATTCCGATTTTTAAGGTCTCTTTGCCAAGCATTGTAATTTTTTAGTACATCACTTAATTTCTCAGCACCAATACTTGAATTGCCTAATATTTTTTCTCTTTCTGTTTTTTCTTTTTCTAATTGTTCATTTAGCTCTTCAATGTCTTTTTTGCGGTCATCATTAAATTCAAATAGTTCTTTGATTATTGTTCTTATTAATCTAAGATTTTTAAGATTGTCTTCGTGACTAATACTCAAATTATCAAGCCTATTTGTATAATCGTATTTGAAAAGAGGTTCGTCTTTATCAGGTTCATTATCTTCTGTAACTTGACTTTCTAAATAAGTTTTAAGCCTTTTCATCATAAACTCGTATGCCTCTGACCCTTTTTTAGCTTCCCGATTACACACTTTACAAATTTCAGCATCCAACATTTCTTCCATAATAGCTTTTGAAGGAATGTTATTTGGGAGTGGAATAGCATTGTTTAATAATTCTGCTTTGGCCTTTTTTTCTCCTACTTTGATTCCTTTCTGCTTATCGAACTCAGATTGAAGCTCTCTTCTGGTTTTGCTATGTGCGGATACTTTTTCTGCAAACTCTTTATGAAATGATTCGAAATTGACTAGAATCCAATTTTCATCAAATAGAGATGTAGTGTAGTTTTCATCAATCCTTCCTGTTAAGTAGGAAATTTTTTCTTCAATGTCCTTAATTCGTCTGTTCAGCGTTTCTAAAGCATCTGCATTGCTAACGTGACTTTCTGCTAATTGTAAATTGCCTTCAATTTTTCTGATTTCTTCTTCCGTGGAATTCAAATGAACAAGATACTTTGCTTTCTCTCTCTCCAAATAAATAATATCCCCTTCAAGCTTTTTATAAAGTGCTTCATTCTTTTTGTCAAGCTTTGAAGAATCTTCTACTGCTTTTTCTGCTTTCTCACGCAAAAAAGCTCCCTTTTCAGAATATTTATCGTAATGCTTCGCCTCCGAAAAAAGATTTATAAGGTTTGCTAATGCACTATCACTTTCAAAAATATTAAGTTCCGCTTCACCCTTGAACATTGAATATTTTCGAATTTGAAATGGGAATATTCTGTCCAAAAGAGCTTGTCCATCAACTTGCGATCTTTCACCCGAGCTATTTTCAGAAATGCCTTCAATCATAAAACTTGAAGTCGAACATTCATTTGCTTTTTCTTTTTTTGCTAGGAAAGATTTTGTGATGATACTTTTCTCACCATATTGTTCTACGGTCATTGAAACCCTTACACGAAAACTATCACCAATTTCCGTTTCATTCAGTTTTTTGGCAGACACTAGCATATCTAATTCTCGATTCTCTCCATTGAAAAGCCAATCTACTGATTCAAAGAATTTTGTTTTTCCTTCTCCATTTTCTCCAAGGATAATGTTTAAACCTTCCGATAATTCAAAAGTATTGGTATCGTAATAACAGAGATAATTGTCAATTTGTATTTTTCTGATTATCATAAAGCCTCATTTAAAAATTGGGTAACTTGGTTTCGCAATACCGAATCCGTAACTGGTGAAGTACCGTCCAAACCTTCTACTATCAAAGCAATTGCTTTAATAATAGGTTTATCAGAATTAAGTGCTTCTCTAATTGTAGAAGGCAATTCTTCTTTATTAAATTCATACTTGTTTTCAAGTAGCTCGTGTGTTAAAAAACTTTTGAGTATATCATCTTTTCTTGCCATAAGAATAATATTAAAAATCGTTAAGGTTTAGATTATAGTAGTCCAAAATGCTTTTAAGTATTTCGTACGTGTCGGTTTTATTCATTGCTAGGTTAGCAAAGTCAACCACTCGTTCAAGTTCTTTTTTTACTAGCCCTTTTTCCATTTCAAAAGTGCTCTCATCTGAAACTTCTGGCACAACTACTAAATCGTGAATGGTTGCGTGAATTTTATCTTTGTGCAATCGCAAAACTCTGCCTCTTCTTTGGATAAATTGTCTTGGATTACCAGTACTCGCACAAAATATTGCTAATTCGGATCGTGGTACATCAACACCTTCATCGAGACATTTCATTGAAGTCAATACGTGAATATTACTTTGTTCAAAGTTTATTAGAATTTCCTCACGATTGGTGGAATTTGCAGTAAACTGTTTAACCATCACAGAATCATCTGTTTGGCTAATCGCTTTTGTATATTCGTTAATCAACCTATTTTCATCCTCTGTTTCAACACTATAATCCAAATCGTCAAAACTTGTTTCTATACCTTCAGGAACATATACCAAAGTATATTTTAGATTCTTACGTTTATCAAATTCACTTCTTAAAATAGCTTTGAAAGCTTCTAATTTATTGGCTGCTTTGTGAATGATTCTCTTTCTTTCAAGAAGTTTCTTCTCAATTTCAGGAGTGCTTCTGAAAGTACCAGTTTCTTTATCAAATAAGCCCATACGTAACAGTTGAAGAGAAAGTTCCTTGTACTTTTCCATCTCTTGGTCTGACAATTTAACAACGTGAGGTTGATAAGTGTATTTACATAACCAGCCAATATTCAAAGCTTCTTCCATTGAATAAGACACAATGTAAGGTGGCTGATCATTGAAAAATTCTTGAATGGCTTGATTACCTGTTTCGTCAAATTTTCTATGTGGAGTGGCAGATAATCCAATACGTTTTTCAAGATGGATGTTTGGTAGCAATCTTAAAAGACCTTGCGAACCTAAATTGTGCGTTTCATCTGCAATTAGAATCGTGTCCCCTGGTAGTTGAGTAAAATAGCTTTGAAACTTTGATCTTGGTAAAGAAGCATAAGTAACAATGACGATGTACGAAGTATCAATCAGTTTTGAAGCAGTATTGAAAAAAGCAAGATTGTTATCCCAATTCTCTTTTGAACTGACCGTAATGATGTTTTTGAAATTGAATTTTGCACATTCTTTTTTCCATTGTTCTACCAAAGCTGTAGTTGGAACCGTAATAATAGCTCTGTAAATTCCAGTTTTCTTGTATTCGTTCAACAAGCAGTTGAGAGAAGTAATCGTTTTGCCCGTACCTGTTGCCATTGCAAACATTCCTTTATAGTTATTCGCAACCCAATTATTGTAGGCATTAATCTGATATTCTCTTGGTCCTTCTGAATAGGGAAATCTCGGCGTTCTTCTAATAATTTCAATGTCTTTAAAAAGTTTTGTGATTGTTTTTTTAAGCTTGGGATTTGAAATTAAGCTCTGTTTCTTTTTTAGAAGTTGTTCCTCCTGAACAAGTAATTCATTGATGTCTTTCTTCCCAAACCTATCCTTTAAAACAACTTCAATCTCACTTACTGGGATGTACTCTACATCTTCGTCTTTTTCGGTAAAATAGTCGTCAATTAATTTTAATTGCTTTTTGATAAGTTTATTCGACCTACCATTTTCCCAACTCAAAAACGCTTCTAATTCCTCTAAGTTTTCAGATAAACCATAAAGAGTAAAATTACAAGAAGCTTTATAGCCTACTGAATCATATCCATCAGTGAAAACACCGGATTTATAATGAGCTACACCTTTACCATTTTTTGGCTTAATTACTTTTATTTCAATTCGTTTTTCAGAAATCAAATAGGCTAAACATTCAAAAAAGTGAGTGTCGTATTCATCTAGAACTCTTCCAAGTGAAACAACGTCTGTTAAATCAAAAACCTTATTGATTGACTCTTCATTCGCTTTTCTAACTGCTTCTTTATCTTTTGATGAAAGCAAATGATTGATTACCATTTTCATCATACCTCCTTTACTGATAAAAGTGGCAAAGCCTACAGAAAGTAAATTGATAGCAGAAGAGCTAAAATATCCCAATAACAAACTAAACTCATTGCTATTGGCCAATCCATCTAAATAAAATTGCAAGGGTTCATCTTCTGAACCCGTTTTGTAATCTCTATCTAACGACCAATCACAATCTTTAAGCATAGTTATTATTTGTTTGTGTGATTTCTTTAATTTTTTGAATTACAGTTTCGATGTCCTCTTTTGTATTGAACTTGCCTAATGAAAATCGTATCGAAGCAAAAGCGTCATCTTCACCTAATCCCATAGCCTTTAAAACGTGTGAGGGCTCGACAACTGCCGAAGAACAAGCAGAACCGTTAGATAAGGCAATATTCTTCATTCTCCCAATCATAACATTGGCATCTTGGCCTTTAAAACAAATATTAGAGGTGTTGTATATTCTGTTCTTTACATCACCATTTAATGATGTATTAGGTAGCTTGAACAGTTGCACTTCCAAACTATCTCTCAATTCAGAAATAGTATTTTGATTTTGCATCATTTCTTGACTAGCTATTTCACAAGCTTTTGCCAAGGCAATAATTCCAGGAACATTGAGTGTGCCGCTTCTTAAACCTTGTTCGTGACCGCCTCCATGAATTTGGGGTGTGAGTCTTACTTTGTTTCCTCTTTGTCTTACGTACAATGCACCAATTCCTTTTTGGGCATACATTTTATGTCCACTAAAACATAGTAAATCAACACCCAAATCATCCGCATCAATTTCAATTTTGCCAACTGCTTGCGTGGCATCAGTCATAAACAAAGCTCCTTCTTCGTGAGACAGTTTGGCAATTTCTTTGATCGGTTGAATTACTCCAGTTTCGTTGTTGGCATACATCACTGAAACTAAAAGAGTATCGGGTCGGATGGCTTTTTGAAGTTCATCTAAATCAATCAATCCATTGTTTTGAACTGTCAAATAAGTAATTTCAAAACCTTTTCTTTCTAAATCTTTGCAGGTGTCTAAAACCGCTTTGTGTTCGGTTGAAACCGTGATAATATGTTTCCCTTTACTCGAATAGCTCTCTGCAACGCCTTTTATGGCAATATTAATCGCTTCCGTTGCTCCACTTGTAAATATCAATTCACTAGGCTCCGCATTGATAAAATCAGCTATTTGCTCTCGGGCTTGTTTTACTTTTTCATTGATGCTTTGACCAAAATGGTGTGTGCTGCTTGGATTGGCAAAGTTGTCTTGTAAAAAAGGTAACATTGCATCAAGCACCCTTGGGTCAATGGGGGTGGTGGAATTGTAGTCGAAATATGATATGTTATGAAATTCATCCATTGTGAAAATAAACTCTATGCTTGATGTATATGTGGGTTAAGATTAAAATGTTCAAACCCTTGCTCAAAAGTTGTGTATGGAAAATTATTCCAAGCAGAAGACAATGATGAATAATAAGGTTTCCAAAGTCTTTGTTGGGAGTTGAAAACTATTTCTTTATACTTTGAATCATCTAGAAGTTTTGATATTTCTTCTAAAGGAAAATAATTCCTCAAAATAAAATCTATACCTAATACCACATCCATTGGTGGATATGTAATGCGAGGAGCAGGCAGTATCAAAGTTGAACCAAAGTTATCAACTCCTTTCCCTTCCAATTTATTTCCTCCAAAGGTTAAATGATATTCAGGGTGGATATAGGAACATTGAGAGCTTTTTATATGCTTATCTAAATGCCAAGATGCAAAATAGTTGTCTATTTTATCTTCCATCTCACGAAAACCTTCCAATTCAATATCAAAGTTCAATTTGGAAAGTGGATTTCTACATACATCATCATTTGAAAATATTCCAATAGCCGAAAAACTAAAAATAATCTCAACCAAATCAATTTGTTGTGGAATTGAGCCTGCAACTGAGCCTTCTACTGAAAATTTCAAACCACCACATTCATAATTCCATTCCGAATTATTTTCAGAGCATTGTAACTTTGCAGAAGCATCATACAAGCTTTTGGCATCTTGTATTATGTTGTTGGAAATAAGCAATTCAGCAAAATCAAAAATATCTATAGCTAGTATTTGACAATTCATTTTAAAGGTCTTATGTTAGGAAATTGTTTTTGCAATATTTCTAGCTTGTATTCCTCAGACGGAGATAATTTTTTCCACTTGTGTTTGCCTTTTGGTTTCAACGCTTCTTCGTAACAAATATATTTTTTGTCTTGCCACGGGTAATAGTTATCTTGGCCATCAACTAACAAGCCATCAACTGTATCAATAGAAACACCAGAGCCAACACATTTAGTCCAAAACGCTTCACTTTTCGCCTTTTCATTTTTCTCGATTGGTACTAATGCAGTTAATTCTAACTTATCCTTCAAAAGATCTATTTTCTGCCTTGCAGATGTAGCTCTTAAACTGTTTTTTAATTCTAACTCCGTTCTCCACCAATGTTCAATTCCACTCATCCACCATCTTTCCCATCCTTCACTAAAAACACCACGATATTTGTATTTCTTTAAATTCTCTAAAATATTTTTCCAATCAATTGATTTAGAAATATCAATGCCAAGTCGAGTTGCTAGTATTTCTTCAGTAATTAATATTCCCGAAACTGGGATATTTGATTTCTCAAGAAGATTTTTGATTATAAAGTTTGAAACTGTATGGGTGGGATATCCTATAACTGATCTCATCTCACTTATAAAACGATTATTTTCTAATTCCAAACTATATTTATATAATTCAATAAGGTTGTTATCTTCATTTTTACATTTTGAAATTAGCTCATAACCGATTGAAAGACTTATCAATTTCTGCCTCAATGGAGCAAATAGAATAGGGTCGTTAAGCCATTCTCTTGGAACTATTAGGTCAAACAAATCTTCGTTTGTTCGATCAAAATACTTTTCAAGATTCACAGTGGCAGACAATAAAACAATTGGAATTTCTTTTAATTTCCCTGCTTTTGATAAATTTCTATACTCTTGTGCCAATGACGAACCTTTATAATGAGATGTCTCCTTATCTTTATTTGGCATTTCTTCAAGATTTAAATCAAGGATCAAACCGTTATAATTTTTAAATTCATCTGATAATATTCTTTCACGTTCTTTCTCCCAATCTCCTTTAGGATTATCAAAATCAACAGAAAGCTCCCCTTCCTTTTGAAGTCCAGTTATAATACCTTTAGCATTATGTTCACTGTTGTCGTCTATGTATAAATATTTACAATTCATATTTCTCTAATTCTTCTTTTTGTGCTTTAGGTAGTTCAATTCTAAAACAAGTGTTATATCCATTTTCTGGCATAATAATTTTTATAATACCTCCGTAATCTTCTATAATGTCTTTTATAATCTTCAAGCCTAAACCAGTGCCTGTTAATTTTTCGTCTGATGGTGAATCAAATCCAGCTGGAGTTGATGTTGTGAAAAAAGCATTAAAGACCCGAGTTTTATTTTCTTCAGGAATACCGTCTCCGTTATCGTGAATTTCCAAATATATTTTATTGTTATCTTCACCGGTTATTATTCTAATTTTTCCTGAGTTTCCCGAACGTTTGATTGCTTTTTTTGAATTAGTATATAGGTTATACAAAATTGAGCTCCATTCGGAAATGTGCATTGGAGTGGTATATAGATTGTAACTGTAGGAATCTAAAACTAATTCTGTATTTTGCCGTTCAAGGTCATCTTTAATATTTTTAATGAAATAATCAACAACATCAGTTATTAAAACAGGTTTAATTTCTCTGCTTGTGTTTTCAGATACTGTTGCATTAAAATAAGATGTATAAGACGTGAAATTCGCAAAGGTCTTTTTTAAATTATCAAGAAGCTCTAGTGTTTTTAGATCATTTTCATTCGATTCATACAGTTTAGCTATATAACCATTTATAGATGGTGTAAATTGAATTATTTCGTGAGTAAACTCTCCAATAGTTAATCCCAATGAAGCTAGAATTCTAAGCATACTGAGCTCTTCAATGACCTCATAGTACTTTTCTTTTATACTTTTAATTGCTTCCTTAGCAGTCTCGTTTAAATCTTCTTTATTAACCTCTTCAAATTCCTCTTCAATTGTTTTTTTCTCCGCAATATCTTCTAAATTATCTTCTACATCTATTGGTGTTTGTTCTCCTTTTTTAAGTAAAGAGATTTTTTCCGATATTCTACCTTTTGCTGCCTCAAACGCTTTTGAAAGAAAATCTGTAAGCTCATAGAAAGCATCATTTTCAATCAGACCCTCCCTGCTTGCAGTCTCTTGAAATATTTCACCTTCTTTATCGATAATTTCGACAAAACCGAACAAATTTCTATTACTTAGTGGAATATTATCTTGACCAGAAGCGAAAGTATATCTTTTGTCAAAATATAACCAATCATTTTTTGGTTCCCCATAGGGCAATACTCTAAAGCCATTTCTGTAAAGTCTAATCCCACTGCTTTCCTGAGAAAGTTTATAAATATTTTTTAACTCAAGTTGTGAAATATTAAGATAATATTCCTGTCGATTATATATAAAATAGTAAGCTTTAAAATGAATGTTTTTTAATTTATCAAATCTGCTAGAATTATCTGATTTATGAATCTGTATAGCATAATCGTCTAAATTTAATTTTTCACTTTTAACCCCTAAAAATCCGTCTCCCAATGCATCTACAAATCCTTCAATAACTGCTACATTCTTATTAAATAACATTTTCTCAGGACTTGCTACTTCAAAAGTTACCCCATCAATTATATTAGAAAACTTTACTTTGAAGGACTCATCATTCTGTTTGGCAAGGTGTAAGGATTGACTACTTTCAGAAAGATAATCAGGCTGAAACAGATCGGAAACATATCTGTAAATTCTTTTTATTGAAGTTTCAGTCCAACCTTCTCTTAGGTCTTTAATGATTAAAGTTGTACCTTCTGGCTTTTCCTTTGGTATATAGTCAATTTGATTATTGATTGCAGAAATATCCTGATCAACTGTATAATTATCCCAGTTAATAGTAAGTTTTACTGCTTGCTCCGATTCTAACGTTTGAGTTATAATAATTAATTTCTTTCCAAGCCTTTGTGTGGCAAATCTTCCAATTCCTTTTTTTCCCGCTCGACTTCGTTTATATCGAGAAGATAATGGATTATGCACTTTATCTGTTGATGAGATAGTCATAAATCCCAACCTGAGTTGTTCAAATGTCATTCCCAGTCCATCATCAATTATCTCTAAAGTTCCACCACTCCATAAAGAATCTATAAAATTTACCTCAACATTTTTAGCATCCGCATCATATGCATTTTTGACTAATTCTGAAACCGCTGTTTCTGCCCTACCGACTAACTCTTTTCCTAATCTATCAATCAAACCTGCATCTACCGAAAATGCAATACTATTTGGTGATTTTTCCTCCATATTAGTAGTTTTATATAAAACAAGACGCACAACCTTCACCCTCGGCATCATCTAATATATCAACTAGGTAAGGTGATTTTGCTTTTGATTTTCTTTCCATTCTTTTAATGTACTCTTCCTTGATTGCAGCTATTCTTTTGGGCTGAATTAATTCTTCCAAACTTTCAAATTGACCCCAAGTGTAGCCATCTTTCTCGTACTCCATAGCTTTTTTGTATAAATCGGGATGCTGTTCGTACAACCAAACCCATTCAATCTTTTGTTGGAAAAAGCAGAAGAAACAACCGGAACGACTTCTAGCATATTCTCCTTTTTTTCCGTTAATCTCAAATTCAATTTTGTTGTAGTATGCAGGAACCCCCACACCGCTTTCTTCCAAAATTTTAAAAATATCGTCTCGCACTAATACTTCATCATTTTCCAAAAGTGGAAATGTAGCTTCAGTTGCAAGTGGATAATCAGTTGTTTTGAGAAAATCAAAAACCAAATGATTAAATGCCTTCACATTGGCATCCAATAAAATATTAAGTTTTTGGTCTAGCGTGAAACTCGCATCCACCTTTCGAGTAATCGTTTGAAACGCTTTTTCTTGGTTTTTACCAAAGTCTACGTTTTTAGACATGGTTAGTAGCTGCTCCATATTTTGGTTGGTGAGCAATTTTGTTACAACATCTTGACTCCAAATATTCTTACGAAATGGGAATATGGATTGAATATTCTTTTTGGTTGAAATATAGCCTTCTCTTTCTTCATCACCTCTGATACCTACATAAGAAACTACTGGATCAGTACCGACATACTTTTCAAAAGGATCAAGTTTCAGTTTCTTAGTACACCAGCGTGCATTAGGTGAAGGTAAAAAACCTCCAAGCATTTTGACGAAGTGATCGAATGGGTCTTCCGAACTGTTTTCAGCACCTTTTAACAATTGTATCTTTATTCCTAGATGTGTTTGTAAATTTTCAATTAATTTATAAGTTTCTTCTAGTTCTTTTCCTGTATCGCAGGTATAGAATTCCAAATCGATAGAAGGATATTTAGTTTTGACATAAATAGCCAAAGCAGCACTGTCTTTCCCTCCTGATATACCTAATACGTGTCTTACTTTGCTCATTGTAATAATTCTTTAAGTAGGTTTAAGACAGCTGCAATGTTTGAAGTATTGTCCTTTCCTAATTTATTTCTAAGCTCATTTTTCAATTGCTCAATTTCTTTGCTTTTGTTTTTTGGAACTCTTACCACTTTTGGGTCAATTTTGCTAAAGAACGAATCAATTTTAACTCCTATCACTTCTTCTTTGCTTTCGTCAATATCAGACTTTGAGATTTTCGTCAAACTATCCAATTCCAAAATCATTGCTTTAAATTTTTCATAAAGCAAAATTTCATCTTCGTCTGTAAAGGCTTCCAATGTTTTGCCTGTTACTGCTTGTGCTATAGAGTTCAGCCAAGCTTTTCGGTCGTCTAAGGGCGAATCCAATCTTTGTACAAATGTCTTTTGATTATTCAAAAGCATATGCTTTTTCAATTTTGTAAATCGCTTTTGTAAATATGCTTTGTATTCTTCAAAGTCGGAAGTTTGCCCTACAAATTCACTACAAATGAAATCCTCAAAACGCTTTACCAATTCATCATAAGCAGTTCGTAGTTCTCTTACGGAATCTTGTAAACTTGTTGTAAAGCTTTGAAGTTTAGATTTATCTTGTTGTAAAGTGGAAAGAGTTAAACCTAAAGCACTCGGGAAAGCATCAAAAAATGTTTCTTCGGGGTCTTTGCTTGTTGCAATAGCTTTTCTAATTTTTATTGCAGATGGAGAAAGTCTTTTTGTGTTTTTGCTGTACTCTGGCAATTGTTTGTAGAAAACAATAAATGGTTTTATGGTTTCAATAAAAGAGTTGTTATCGAATTTTTGTTCGGTTGCAATGTTTAAGAATGTTCGATAACTATTGAAAATATCAAGCTTTACACCTTCAATATCAAATGTTTTTATAGAATACTTTTCAGGATATTTGGCTATTAATTCTAAGTTCTCTTCTGACAAGTTAGGGATGTAACTTTCGTCATTGAAGATGGCGAAATCATCTCGTTTCAAAAACAAGAATGTAGGAACCCAAAAGTCAACCAACCCTTGTTTAAGTTTGAAAGGTCTTTTGCTTAGTAATTCACTTAATTCTGAGATTTTGAGTTGTTCAGATTTGGCACTTTCTAAAAAGTCTTCGGAAGCACTCCAAAGTTTGTAGAATGTAGAAGTTCTGTCTATTGAAATTACATCTGTTGCATTTTCTCTAATTGGCGAAATACAGTTTTCTTTTAATAAAGATAAATAAATGGTTTTTTCTGGTGGAAATTTAGAATCTTCAAAACCTAAATTTTCTTTGTCCCAATTATTGGATAAAGCCTTGAAATAATTCTTTTTGGCAGTATGTATAGAAGATGAAATTTTATGCTTGTTTACTAATTCGTTTTTGAAAACAGGAGTGGCATCATACACAATACTGCACACTTGGGAAAGTAGTTTATTGAAGTCTTTTTTATCATTAATTTTCTTTTCTGTTCCATTAAAAAACCACTTCACATCTTTGCTGCCTGAATAAATGCTATCTGTTATATAGTGGTTTAATAAACGTACTTGCGATGAATTAATACTTTCCAATTCTCTAATTGCAACTTTATCTTTTTCATTTTCTAAAATTACTTTTTGAATTTTTTCAATCTCAAACAATAGGTTTTTAATCTCAATAGAGTTTTTAAAAAAACAGTAAATTACTGCTTCCTCTTGTTGTTTGGATTTATTTTGTATGTCGCTTTCTTTTAACTTACTGTTAAAAACAAGATTTACAAAGCCGTCAATTTCTCCTTCGGGAGTTTTTTGAATTGGGTAATCTGAAATAATGAACTCAAAATATCTTGGTGTACCTGTTGAAAATGAATATTGCTTTGCAAAGACTGGATTGAATTGAATATGCCTATTTAAAAGTGTAGTAATATCTGCAACTTCCGAAATTTTATTGCCCGCTTCAATCAATGCGGTTTGAATGTCTAAATCTGTTCCTTCAAATAGAATGAATCGTTTTGAATGTGAACGATAACGAATAATATTTTTTGTCTCTAGATTCTTAATGACTTCTTTGCCATCTGATACACCGCAGGCAGTTTTTAAATAATCAATAAAGAAATTCAAATCCAAGATTGAACCACTTGCAGAAAAGATATTTAAAAGTCCAATTGTTTTAACTGCTTTGATGTAATCATTGATATTTGAATCAAATGCTCTTTCCACTTCTTCAATAGATGAACGAATGGAACTCCAAGCAGAAAAATCGGGATTGTATTTTGATGTTAAAAACGAATAGAAATTGAAATTTAGGTAATCGTAAACATTTGACAGATTGTAGAACGGATTTTCCTTTTTGTTGAATTTTGCCAATCCTGTATGATCTGAAGATTCAAGAAATGAAAACAATGAACGTTCATTTTGACCGTATCTCTGCAATGAAAGCGTCAGAATATTGGCTGAAAGAATATCAAGCGGATATAGCTTAGAAGCTATTTCTTTTAGGTAATCTTTATTAAAGTTAAATGCCTTTGTTTCGGTAGTTAGCTTTAAGCATTTATCAATTTCTGATTTTGAAGTTTTGGATTCAAAATGCTCAGCAACATATTCCGAAGCCAAAAATAAAAGTTGTTCAACAGGCTCGTTAAAAGTAATTTCACGGAAACGACCTTTTACTTTTGTCCATTCTTGTTGTTGAGTTTTACTTAATGAATAAGCATAAGATTCTAAACTTTGGTGAACTGTGGTAATTAAAACAATATTGTGTTTTGGATTATTACAGAACTCTGCCAATTGCTGAACAAAATAAAGCTCTTTTTCAGGATTGTGTTTACTTGCGTACTCCAAAAACTTACCAAACTCATCAATTAGAATAAATAATACCTTGTTTTCCTTTCCAATTGAATGATAACGATTGAATATTTCTGAAAGAATATTTTCCTGTTGATTCTTGTTAGTTTGAACCTCAAAAGCATCTGCAAATTGTTCTACAATAGAAGCGTATGACCCAACAATTTTTACAAAATCGTATTTGGGTTTTATTATGAAATTCGGTTCAAAGTAGCGTTTCGTTCCTCTGATACTTTGCTCAAACGCTAATAAGAAAGACGACTTTCCTGTTCCATAAGTCCCAACAACATTAAATGAACGAATACCTTTCTTAAAGTCATTGACTATTTGGCTAACAACTTGTCTAGCATTGGGTGTTGGGATATAGTTGAAATCCCTATCAGTGTCTCTGATAATATTTACCGATGTTGTGAAATTATTTGCCATAGTATGTATCTAATATTGTGAAGGCATCTGCCTTGTTCTTGAATTGTAACTCTTTTATCCCTGCTTGGTCAGTAAAAGTGATATCTTTAAATTCACTGACGATTTCAGAAATTTTATTCATCAAGCCTGAGCGATTTAAAGCGAAAATTGACCCCGGACTATTCAAGTCAAACTCCATAGAATTCAGACTTATAGAATTTCCGTATTTTGAATTATCAAGTATTGTGAACAATACAACCGCATCTGGGAGATTATCTCTTTCAGTATTTTCAATGTAAAATTGTTCTTCTTTGCCTTTCCCTGTTGTTTTTAAAAGCTCAATTTCAGAAAGAATTCCCGAAAAGCTATCCTCAACATCTTTACTTTCAGGGTCGTTTTTATATAAATTGGCAAAAACAATAAAATCTTTAGCAACCGTATTTTCATTGAAATTCAAATCGGTATTACTCTCACTAATTCTCTTTACATAATTCACAAAGGTTTCTTTTTTAAAGAACAATTTCTCTTTTCTGAATTCATTAAAAATGATGGAATAAATAGAAGCAAAACTATTTTTCACTAATTGATAATGCAGAAGCCAAAGGCTTGCTTCATCTTCCAAAAAAGGGTCATATCCATTTTCATCATCAAATAATCGTTTGCCAAATTCAGTTGGAATGTCTTTATTGTCAATAATATTGAAAGCTTTCAGCCAAAAACGAATGGATGAAACCATATTTTTGCCAACGCCAAGTTGTATAACCGCATCTTCGTCATTAAAATATTTACTTTTACACACATAGTCATAACCCTTTTTCAGCCAAAGTTGACGGCATGGAAAGGAGTCGTGTCCAGAAAATGTAAATTTAATAGCTTGTTTTTCTTCTATCATTATATAATGTTTCTAGAATTAATCTAGTTGATGCAAAATAACAAAAAAAAGCGGTTTTATCTGAATTTAGTTTAGGAAGTTTTACAATATCTTTCATCATTCTTTGTGAACAAACAGTTTAACAAAATAATGTCTTTTTCATACTAAATAATTCAAATTGCTAATTCTTTTTACAAAGCTAAATACTTGAAATATAATTATATTACGGATTTCCGTAAATAAGTATAAAAAATAAAAGGAAAAATTTCTACCACTTGATAGAAACTGTTTTTGGTGGCACTAATATATTAAAAATAAAATAAGGAACTAATAAAATTCATAAATCATTTCTTCTTCCAACTATCATTTCGAAAATTATATTTCTTGTTGTAAATGAAGTTTCTTATGACAGCACCCAAAAGAACTACTATTACTAGAAAAATTATTTCCCACCATTCCATATATCTAAAATTAAAAAGTGGTTCAAATTAAAAACCTCAATTTAATTAAAGTATGCATTTCCAAAATTTAACTATGCAAAAGCAAAAAGAAGAATTAATTAGTCATTTAAAGCAAAAAAGGGATGCCGGTGGCATCCCTTTTTATTGGGTATTTGAATATGGAAAATATATTTTTATATCAGTTACGAATTTAGGTTGCATTATAGTTACTCTTGAAATCTTACTTTATAATTTTTAAATAAGGAATTTTATTTTGTTTGAATAACTGCATTTCTTTTTCAGTTAAAGGTTTCATTGACAAAACTTCATATGATTTTTCATTCTTGTTTCTAGTTTCTTTAAGTTTAATATGGATTTTAACTATATCAAAATTATAAGAACCCGACGGTAAAACATCTGTAAATTTAAGATTTAAAACTTTAATAATTTTGTTTAAATGCCACAGATTATATTTAGATGATTCCTTAATGTTTTCAACTTTTCCAACAAACCCATCAGCTAAACCTAACATTTGTGATAAAGCCATCTGACTTATAATAGGTTCTCTTTTTAAACGAATCTCTCTAATTTTCTCAATAATATTAAAGTCAATTTCAGCTATAACAATTTCTATTTCTTTTGCAGTTTTCATAACTGAAAGAAATTGAAAATTAAAAAAATACACACATCCATATAGGGATATTAAAAATAATTATATATATTTGAAAAATGAAATATCATTTGATATAAATCAAATGATTAATTAATTTTGCGATTCTTCATGTAAAATATTGAAGCATTCGCTTTGAATCTCGTTATCAAAAACTGGTAATTTTAGCACACGAGATGATAAGTATGATGCTCACGTCCTATGGCGTGGGCTCTCTTATTCGTGTGCGGGTATACCAGTACCTTGATAGCGTCTAAGCTGAGTTCCACGCTTTTTTTATTCCCCACTGGCACTCTCTTCATTCTTAGCAATGCTTTTTTTATCCTGAACGTTTCGCGTCACGGTCTTATCAGTAATTTTTTTTTAGTTAGTTAGATCTATGTCGCTCAACCTTGCCCCTCCATCCACAAGCACGAGCGGCATAGTTCCCCTAACCCAAAACCCAAACCCTTTTAAACTTTTAAACCTTTAAACTTTTAAACCTTTAAACCTTTAAACAACCTTAAACCTTTTAAACAATGTCAAACCTTTAAATCCATCGCCTATGAAATAAAACCCGCCCACTCTTTGCGTCTCCGCGTCTCCGCGAGAAAACCAAAAAAAAAACGAAGCTTTCAAAATCCGCCCAAATCAGCAAAATCCGTGGCAAAACCCCAAAAAGCGTAGCTTTTCAAAAATTCGTGCAATTCGTTAATTCGTGGCAACCCAAAAAAAAGAGCGAAGCGATACTAACCTTTGCGACGCTGCTTCCGACAGCTATCGGAATTGCGAGAAAAACAAAAGCGTAGCTTTTAAAATTCGTGCGAATTCGCGTGATCAGTGTCAAAAAAAAAGCGAAGCGTTACCAAGCCACAAAAGCTTAGTGCCTTCCCTTCTTAGCGGCAAAACCCAAAAGCGAAACGTAAAAAATTCGTGCAACTTGTCCGCCTTGGTGGATTCGTGGCAACCCAAAAAAAAGCGAAGCGTTACCAAGCCCCAAAAGCTTAGTGCCTTCCCTTCTTAGCGGCAAAACCAAAAAGCGAAGCGTAAAAGCATCAGTGGCAAAAACCTCAGTACCTCAGCACCTTAGTGCCTTAGTACCTCAAAAAAAAGTCCCCTAACCCGTCGCCAAACCAGATAGAGGACCAAATCAAACAAAACGTAAGTCTCATTTAACTAACCAATTTTATGAATAAATTTTCAATAAACCAAAAAACCAACCCCATAAAGTACCTCTGCATCCTCGCACTCACTTTATGCACCCTCACAACAACAGCCCAAACCCAACAACCCATCACCGGAACGGTCTCCGATGCACAAGGGACACTACCCGGTGTAACCGTCCTCATCAAAGGCAAAACCACCGGAACCCTCACCGATGAAAACGGCTACTTTTCCATTGCCGCCAATCCATCAGATGTCCTAGTCTTCTCCTACATGGGCTACAAAACCCAAGAAATAACAGTAGGCAATCAAACAGCTCTAAACATCCAACTCGAAGAAGACACCACCCAACTCAAAGAAGTAATCCTCAATGCCGGCTACTACTCCGTTAAAGACAAAGAACGAACAGGTAGTATCGCCCGCATCACCGCCAAAGACATCGAAACCCAACCGGTCACCAATGTCCTCGCAACCATGCAAGGCAGAATGGCTGGCGTAAATATTACCCAAGAAACAGGAACACCAGGCGGTGGCTTTGCAATCCAAATCAGAGGTATCAATAGCCTACGAGCAGAAGGTAACGCACCACTTTATGTAATCGATGGAGTCCCCTACTCAAGCGACCCAATCGGATTTAGCCAAACCTCAACGTTGTTTCCATCTGTTACAAACCCTTTAAACAACATAAACCCCCAAGCTATTGAAAACATAGAAGTGCTAAAAGATGCCGATGCAACAGCAATCTATGGCTCTAGAGGAGCAAACGGCGTAGTGCTCATTACCACAAAAAAAGCCAAAGTCGGAAAAACACAATTTAACTTCAGTGCATCTAGTGGAGTTGGAAAAGCAACAGCATTCATGCAGTTAATGAACACACAACAGTATCTGGCAATGAGAATAAAGGCCTATGAAAACGACGGTATAACAAACTACCCTAACAATGCATTTGACGTAAACGGTACATGGGATCAAAACCGATATACAGATTGGCAAAAAGAACTACTTGGAGGCACAGCAGAAATTTCATCCTTTCAAGGTTCAGTCTCAGGCGGCTCAGAAAAAACCCAGTTTCTGCTCGGAGGAAACTATTTTCAACAAGGCACAGTATATCCGGGTAGTTTTATCTACAAAAAAGGGGGTATTAATGTCAGCATGAATCATACTTCACTAAACAATAAATTTCGAATAACATTTTCAGCAAACTACAATATACAAGATAACGACCAACCCGCAAACGATCTCACAACAGATGCTCGAACGTTGGCACCAAATGCACCTGCGTTATATGACGAAGACGGAAATTTAAATTGGGAAAATAACACTTTTGTCAATCCGCTAAGATTTCTAAATGCAGAACACAAAGCCAGAACAGATGATTTGGTTGCAAACACAGTACTCACCTATCAAATCTTACCTAAACTAAGTGCCAAAACAAGTATAGGATACACAACAACCAAACACCTCGAAACTAGAACAACTCCTTCAACAATATTCAACCCCTCTTTAGGGATAACAAGTGAAAGTTCATCGCTTTTTGTAACAAACACACAGCGAAAATCGTGGATAGTAGAGCCACAATTAAATTATGTTGCTCAATTTGCTAAAAGTCAAATCGATATTTTAGCAGGAGCAACCTTTCAATCACAAAACACGTCCACGTTGAGCCAAATGGGAAGTGGTTTCACTTCAAACGGGTTAATCTATGACTTGGCTTCCGCATCCATAAATGATATTTTCGTAAACAATGAATTAATTTACAATTACCAAGCCTTTTTTGGAAGAATCAATTACAAATGGAACGACAAGTACATTCTGAATTTAACAGGTCGTAGAGATGGCTCTAGTAGATTCGGTCCGGGTAACCAGTTCGCAAATTTCGGGGCAATTGGTGGAGCGTGGATTGTTAGCAACGAATCATTTCTAAAAAACAGTAAAATAATAAGCTTCGGAAAACTAAGAGCAAGTTATGGCACCACAGGTAGCGACCAAATCGGAGACTACCAATTCCTCAACACCTATTCCTCAGCGGGAACACAATATCAAAACGTCGTAGGTCTTCAGCCCACAAGACTTTACAATCCACAATTCGGATGGGAAACAAATAAAAAACTCGAAGCGTCAATAGAAATCGGTTTTCTAAATGACCGTATAATGCTATCAGCGGCAATTTTCAAAAACAGATCATCAAATCAATTAGTGGGAATCCCAATTCCGGCCACTACGGGATTTACATCGATGCAAGCCAACTTAAATGCAACTGTCGAAAACCGTGGATACGAATTTACGCTCAATACAGTCAACATAAGCAATCAAAATTTCAAATGGTCAACAGACATAAACCTTTCGATACTTCAAAATGAATTAATCGAATTTCCTAATCTGGAAGCCTCAGTTTACAGCCAAAAATACAGAGTGGGTCATTCACTAAATAGTGTATTAGTTTACAACAACACAGGAGTAAATCCAACAACAGGTTTATATGAGTTTGAAGATGTAAATGGCGATGGACAAATCACTTTTCCAGACGATAAACAAAAAGTTGTCAGCTTAAATCCTGATTTTTTTGGCGGAATTAATAATCACATAAAATATAAGAATTGGTCGCTTGATTTTCTATTTCAGTTTATAAAACAAAATAATACCAACATCAGTTTGGGTGCTCCGGGTCGTCGAAATTTTAACCAACCGGTTCGATTTAACAATAGTTGGCAACAACAAGGAGATCAGTCAGCTTATCAGATGTACACTTCGGGAACCAATAGCAGTGTAATGAGTGCACAATCACTCTATGAAAATAGCGATAGTATGATTACGGATGCTTCATTCATTCGGCTAAAAAATATTGCATTGAGTTATAGCATTCCTCTAAACAAAATAAACACACAATGCAAATTAGTTGTAGAAGCTCAAAACCTACTAACATTCACTAAGTACAAAGATGGTGACCCCGAATTTACATCGGCTGGATTTTTACCCCCACTTCGCATCATCAATGCAGGAGTCCAATTTCAATTTTAATTTAATTATCATTAATATGAAAACTAGAAACACAATCAAAAATAGAATCAAAACCTCAATTGCTTTTGCATTAATTTTCATCAGCATACTGTCATGCGATTCGTTTGTAGAATCAGAATTACCGAACAACCAATTAACAGGCCCTGCTATTTTCAAAGACAAAATTACTGCCGATGCGGCAATGAGTAACGTGTATGCATCCATACGAAACGCAGGTCTATTAACAGGGGCAGAATTTGGAATTTCTAACAGACTCGGATGCTATGCAGATGAACTTGATTTTTATGGAAATGTGAGCAATATAACAAATGAATTCTACAACAATTCACTATTACCGTTAAATCAAGGTATTCAGGTGTACTGGAATACTTCATACAATCAAATTTATATGGCAAATGCAGTATTCGAAGGCGTAGCTGCTTCAAACACAATACCCACAGAAGACGCAAATAGACTAAAAGGGGAAGCACTATTTACAAGAGCCTTAATGCATTTCTATCTCGTAAATCTGTTCGGAGACATTCCTTATATCGCAACTACCAACTATCAAACAAATAGCTCCGTAAGCAGAAAACCTACTCCGGAAGTCTACGATAAAATTATAGAAGATTTAACAACAGCTCTAAACCTTGTTCCCGAAAATTATTACGGTACCGGAAGAGCAAGACCAAACAAAGCCACTGTAAATGCACTTTTAGCAAGATCATATCTATACATGGGCTTGTGGGCAGAAGCTGCGAATGCGGCATCAGCGGTTTTAAACCAAACTGGTTTATATACCAATGAACCTGACATGCAAAAAGTTTTTCTAAAAGCGTGTCCGGAAACAATTTGGCAACTTCCCCCTCATCCCGAAGGCAGAAACACATTTGAAGCAGCTACATTCACTGTTTTAGCTGCTCCTCCAAACAGCATTGCTTTAACACAGGAATTGGTAGATGTTTTTTCAGACAATGATTTGCGTAAAATGTTTTGGATTTCTTCAATTACCGGTAATTCCCAAACATACAATTTTGCTCATAAATACAAACAAAATAATCCGGGAGCAACCTCAACAGAGTATTCAATCGTATTTAGATTGGCAGAACTATACCTCATTCGTGCCGAAGCAAGAGCAAATCAAGGCGAAATCATTTCTGCATTAGAAGACCTGAATCATAGTAGACAAAAAGCAGGTCTTGAAGAATTAATCGGCCTAGACCAACAACAACTCCTAATCGAAATTGCATTAGAGCGAAGAAAAGAATTATTTACAGAGTTCGGGCATAGGTTCTTCGACTTAAAACGAACAAACACCATCAACAATACATTAGGAGCAAGTAAACCGGGATGGAATAACACAGACCAATTATTCCCTATTCCGGAAAACGAACTAAGTGCAAACCCTAATTTACTACCTCAAAATCCGGGATATTAAAATGAAACCTATAAATAATAGAAACTTTAGCGTAATCTCAATTACAAAAATACAAGGCCCTATATAACACTTAAAATCAACAAATAATTTCAAATGAAATATATAATAATTCACAACAAAAATACTTTTCAAAAAAGCAATAGATTTTGGAAAGTCTATTCCACAACAATACAGGTTTTAATCTGTATCCTAATGCTATTCTCGGTAACTGCTCAAACCCAAACCAAAAAAAAATTAACAGAACAAGACTACCATAAATGGGGAGATATACACTTGAAAGAAGTATCTTCAGATGGAAAATGGATAAGCTATAACGTAAATTATAGTGATCAAAAAGATACATTAATAGTAAAAAGCACTTCAACAAACAAAACATACACGTTCCCTAATGGATACAATGGTTCTTTTTCTAATTCAAATTGGTTCGCAGCTAAAAATCCGACAGGAATTTCATTACTAAATTTAAAATCGGGTAAGAAACTAAACGTTAATAACGGTAACGCCTTTGGCTTTTCTAACAATGGCAAGCTACTAATATATTGCAGTAAAGAGTCAGCAAACTCATCCAAACTAGAAGTGATTGAAGTAGACAAATCAAAAACAGTGCTTTCAATTAACGGTGTCTTCAATTTTAAATTCAATCCCGAAAAAGACAAAATAATTTTCAACAGAGTGAATGAGGGTAAATCTACCGCTGAAATAATTTCACTTAACACATTGGAGCATAAAACGATTACACCTCCCTCAGAATTTAATTTTCATGGTTTTGAATGGAGTAAAAATGGAAAAGGGATAGTTTTTTTCAAAAAAGTAAATCCAAAAGAAGGAAAACAACAAAACACTATTTTCCTCTATTCAGTAGATACGAATAAAAAAAGTGAATTCAATACGGTTGAGCACCCCGATTTTCCTCCAAATAGTGCCATAGTACCATTCGGAAACTACAAGTTAGCCGTTTCTGATGATTTACAAAGAGTAGTTTTTGCAGTAGATAGTCCACAAAATAATAATACATCACAATCTACTGTTCAAATCTGGGCAGGCAACGCACCTTGGATATTTCCGGAACAACAAGTATGGGATACTAATAATACAGCAAAAATGGCAATTTGGTTTCCACAAAAAAACACCTTCCGTCTTATTAACGATAAGGAATTCCCATGGATTATGTTTACTCCGGATTTTAAACAGGCAATACTTTCAAACAAAAAAATGTATGAACCACAATTTGATGTTGCACTTGGTCCGATGGATTTCTACATAGAAAACCTCGCAACAAAACAACGAGAAATAATGCTAACGAAACAGTCTTCCTATGTCCAAGTAACTCTTCCATCACCTAAAGGGAGATTCATTGCCTATTTCAAAGAATCAAATTGGTGGATATATAATGTCGAAAGTAACACACATTCAAACATAACAGCATCACTAAAATCAGATTTTGAAACTATAAAAAGTGACAGACCAACTGAAAATACCGCACTCGGCTGTCCGGGTTGGACTGCAAACGATAAGTCAATTTTACTCTATGATCGGTTTGATATTTGGGAGATAAATCCAATAAATGGAAACGCAGAAAGATTAACAAAAGGAAAAGAGCAAGAAATTCAATTTCGATTTTCAAAAGAAGACAATGGATTCGATGGCAAAGCAAATTATGATGGCTGGGTTTCCGATGTCGTGAATTTAGAAGGAGATATTTTTTTAAATGCCATATTCAAAAATGGAAGTAAAGGATTATATTCTTGGACAAGAAGTGATAGAGAAAGGAAGTTAACCACTACTTTCAATAAGATAAATCAAATAAAAAGCAATAATAATACAGTAGTTTACAAAGAACAAAGTTACGATTTACCTCCTCAAATAGTGGCAATTAATCCAAACGTAAAAAGAAAAGTAATCGCAAGAAGCAACAAACACCATAGTAATTATCAGTGGCCAAAAGTCAAAGAAATAGAATATGTCAACTCAAAAAATCAGAAATTAAAAGGATTTCTTTACTTTCCGGTAGATTATAAAGCAGAACAAAAATACCCAATGATTGTGCACATCTACGAGAAACAATCATACAAAATGCACAATTATATAGTTCCGGAAACGTATTCTTCAGAAGGGTTCAATGTGATTGATTTTTCAGTAGCAGGATATTTTGTTTTCTTTCCAGACATTACTTACGAAATCGGCAATTTAGGCCATTCAGCGGTAGACTGCACATTAGCCGGAACAAAAGCCGTAATAGATATGGGAATAGTAGATGAAAAAAAAATTGGTCTAATTGGTCATTCTTTCGGTGGGTATGAAACCGATTTTATCATTACTCAAACAGATGTATTTGCAACAGCTGTGGCAGGAGCAGCAGCTACCGATATGAGGTCGTTTTATCTAACGCTCAATTGGCAAACAGGAAAACCGGATATGTGGCGTTTTGAAAACCAACAATGGAGAATGGGCAAATCATATTTCGAAGATAAAATAGGATATGAAAAAAATTCACCGTTAAATCATATCGAAAATATAAAAACGCCGCTTCTATCGTGGGCTGGCAATCAGGATAAACAAGTAGATTGGCGGCAAAGCATCGAATTCTACTTGGCGATGCGTAGATTAAATAAGAAACACATTTTGTTGCTATACGATGGAGAAAGTCACTCCATTACAAACGATAAAAATCAGAAAGATTTAAGTGTAAGAATCAAACAATGGTTTAATCATTTTCTAAAAGACGACCAAACACAGGATTGGATTTTAGATAGCATAAAATAAGCGATGCAACTGTAGAAGGCGTTGCATCGCTTAAAAAATAGACAGGTCTAACTACCTACTTTAAATAACTGAACCGGGCAGGACGTTGGCCCGGTTTTTTCATAAGCCAGTGGTCCGGTGTCATTATGTCTACACATAACGTTTCCTTCAGTCTGACATTGAACTGAGATTTGACAAGGAACCGAATCTTCATCTTCAGCCCATCCGATGCGTAGAATTGGATCTTCTACAGCATTCATCGACATGGTCGCAAATGCTCCTGCGATGCCAAGTACAAACACGAACATCGGCATCATCTTTTTTAAAAAAATTGTTTTCATAATTAATAAAATTAAATTAATGATCTACTCTATTACAGGTTTTCGATCAATCTCCTGATAACCGGCCGGTATTGCATAAAAGAAGTAGTTGAAGTTTAGCTATTCAAATTCCTTCTTTAAATTATTTTTAAATCGGTAAACAATCACTTGCTGATTAACAAGTACATACAAGTTATCATCAGTAACAAAATAAGAATGTAGTTTTTTTCCATTCAAATGAGGTATATAAAAACTCATGAGATACTTTCGCTTTCTCAAATCATACACATCAAATGTAGTGCTGCGTTCAAACACAGATTTCTTTTCAAATTTCCCTCTTAAGCGTGAATCAACAAATAACAAATGACGATGAACAAATGCAGATCCATTGACTAACAAACCAGGTTTAGATAGAACTTTTTCCTTTCCATCACTAGTGGTGGCAATTTTTAAACGTGTTCGACTAACTGTATCAATAGTATTTCCCCGATAATCAAGCCTCCCAAACTGATCTGCAACAATAAATTCATTGCGATAAGCATACACATAAATGAATCTCGAAAGCTCCTTACTATAAATCAAATGACCGTCAGTATCAAATAAACCGTCATGTTTAGATTGCTTTTCTAGCAAACGGGGCAAAAGTTGCAACGTATCTTTTTGGTCAAGTGAAAACAGACCAATTATGTTTTCATTCGTATCACTGCTCAACCCTCTAAAAACAAAATTCATAGTATCCATGGGGACAATTTTAGAAAAATAAGGTTGTATAATTGTATGAGTAGTTCCTACCCATTCCACAGTATTTCCGGTGTAGAGTATAGGAACGGCTCCATCTGACAAATAAAAAAAAGGAGGTAGTACTTTTAAATGTAGAGATCGAAAGGAATAATTGTTCTTGTCAATAAGTATTTTTTCTTCCTTTTTATAGGTTAATGAACTATCAATAGTTAAAACATGAAGCGGTGCAGTATAATTTCCTAAATAAATAACACCTTCATCATATCCTGCAATATAATAAGAGTTAAAATCTAGATCAATTTGCTTTACAAATTCAACAGGTCGCACGGAAAACTTTCTTATAAATGGATTTTCTTTACTAATGATATAATCCGATGTTTTGAAAAGCGTCCAAATTATACCAAAGCAAACCAACAGAGTAACTAAAACCAATGCTAAAACAGAAAAAGTAGCAGTAATTCGGTTAGTTTGAAAATTAAGAACAGAACAGCTAAAATCTTCTTTTAAAATCCATAAAACAACAACCGCTAAAAAAACAAACACCAAATTAAAAATCAAATGTTCTGTCCAATTTAAATCCTCCAATACTCCTCCACAAGAGCACGGTATATCATTTGTAAAATTGAGGATAACATAAATATAAAAAGTAAACAATGACATCAGAAAAAAAGCAAAATAGATGCTCCAAAACCGGAGACGATTAAAAAGCAATGCCACCGCAATCACTAATTCAACAAGCGGCACTAACCAAGAGATAATGATAGAATGAGCACTCAACAAAGGCGATTGTCCCAACTGCACCTGAAAATTCTCAAAATCCAACAACTTACTCACCGCCGCATAAACAAACAGCAAAACATACAAGTAACTCACAGTCAAAACAACACTATTTTTTATTCTTTCCAAATTCATAATAACAAGTTTTCAATAGTGATAAAGTAATCCGTATAAATCAGTTTAATCAGTCTAGTCCGTGGCTAAAAAAACAAACCACGTATAATAATGAATGTAAAATTCCAAATTAATTTCCCATAACACTATGCAAATCAAGCATTTCGTTATCCCATTCCAAAAACTCCCTACTCCCTACTCCCCACTCCCTACTTCCTACTCAACACACTCGGCGAAAACCCATACTTCTTCCTAAAAGCCTTATAAAAATTCAAATACATCCCAAACCCACACTGATACGCAATCTCTTTCAATGGTAAATCAGTTTGCATAATGAGCAAATATGCTTTCTTCAGCCGTTCATCCTGATAAAATTGATACACACTAGTATGATAATGCTCCCGGAAGCCATTCCTGATTTTATGTTCTTCACTCCCAAAAAGCAAAGCCAACGATTTAAGAGAAGGCAAAGGAGCATCCAAATGCTCTAAGATATAAGCATGCACGTTTTCAATAACAGCTACCTCAGCTTTCACTTTTTCTGTAATAGCAGAAGGAATCGACTTCAAAAAAGGAGTATCTTTCAAAAAAACCTTCACCGTGATCACAAACACCAGCTGATTTACAAGGCTATTGCTAACCGTACAAAATAAAGGCAGCTTAAATCCATCGGAGGTCAAAAACAGCAATTCCGTAGTAACAAAAAAATGAGTCTCAGCATTAACCTGCTCTAGTAAAGCATTCCAAACCAATTTAGAAGAATCATCCAACAACGTTTCAAAAAGCAGACTCTGAATAGCTTCTGATGTATACTTCAACCGTTCAACAACAGTAAAATTAAAATCGACTATTCTGTAATGGTTATCCAAAACAAATACAAATTGATTCAAATGTTGAAAACTCGCATAAGGCGGAACCATACCCTGCTCCAAAACCAATTTTCGAATTCGCTCACCTTGTTCTAGTAAAGTCAATAAAATGGCATCATAGTCATCATCCAAAGTGGTCAAATCCAAATCAATGATTCTTCTACCGGTTGCCAAGTCAAATAACAACTGATAAATAATCCTGAGTTTATCTCCTTGATTTGAAACGGACATAATATATTATTTGATAGATTTTGTAACTGTCGAAGTAGCAAAAAGCGAAACAAACCTATCAAATTACACCAATCTATACTAAAAGTTAAGTGCTGGATTCTAGAATCCAACACCTCATTTTCAAGAAAAATCCAAAAAAGAATGCAGCTAAAAGAAAGAGACTTAACCAATAAAAACAACCCTTCAAAAAGAAAACCAAACCGCTATAAACACTGAAAAAACGTCCACTTCAAAAAAATTTCAAATCCCACCATTTTAAAATGAAAAAGACTATACATTTCCAAAATACCAACTATGCAATTCCAGAATCCCACACACAAACTATTGCCCCAACCAATTCCCAACCCTAGTTTTGCCAACACCAAAAGCAACCAAAATTGAATAAAACTCAATCAAAAACACAAATGTTCCACAAAACTTATCCATCTCGTCTCCCTCTCCTTCGGAGAGGGTTGGGGTGAGGTTTATGAGCAAAAAAATTAATTATAAACCCAAATATTCCACTAAACCTAACCATCTCGTCTCCCTCTCCTTTGGAGAGGGTCGGGGTGAGGAAAAAACCATGAAAAACTTCGCAAACCAACTCTTCCTCCAACTAGATCTACAACTAACCAAAATCCTCCCATTAGTGGAAGAAGACCCAATTCAAAATTGCTCGTTAGCAATCAACATATTAATGGAGGGATATGAAAAGTTAAGAACCTCGTACATCAACCATACAACAAGTCAAGAGGAAGAAATTGATTTCTTTAAAAATTGGAAACCTAAATTGACAAGCCAAATTATCTACTTCAACGAAATGTTTAATATAGAATGTAATAAACCGGTCGCCTCAGAAAAAACAATTCGAAAGTACTACAACACCCAACTAAAAAAGCGGGAACAGTTTTTTATAGATAATGCAGAGTTTTATAGATATTACCGCAAAGGAAATCAGTACCTAGATGATAAATATTTTCTAAGAAATCAACAAGATAGTAAATTGGTAATGGATAGCTTCTATTTCCAAATAGACAAATTGTTTGCAACCTCACACGACTACAAAGTAGCTCAAATTTTATCCAACGAAAAACTGCAAATCTACCTTATTGCTAAATTAAAAAGCTCAACAGAATCAAAAGCATTTCACCAAGAAAAAGTCCTCAAATGGACAGGCTCCAAAGTGGGAATAATCGAGCTAATTTATGCCTTACACACCGAAGGAGTATTCAATCACGGAGCAGCAGACATTGGAGAAATTGTACAAGGGTTCAGTAGAACATTTGACATAGACCTAGGTCAGTTCCACAGAACATTCTACGAAATCACAAACAGAAAATCCGAACGAACAAAATTCATTACTTCATTAAGAGAAAACCTCCTAAACAGAATGAACAATTCAGATGAACACCAAAGGCTACCCTAACGGATAGCCTTATTAATAATATACCTTAGGTCAAAGCCCTAAGAAAGTAGTGAAATAATAACCACTGTTTTTAAGAATTTCTTAATCTGTGAATCAGTGGCAAAAATACATTTAGCGATTCTCAATAATTCCCGCTTTCAAAGCACTAAGTATCGCATGCGACTTTCCGTATTGAGCACCTTCAACTGCTCCGGTAAATTTCGCCCCCAACCAATACCAATCAAGATCAGTATTTTTCTTAGGTCTTTTCTTTTTAGCATATACACTATGCCGAATGATTGAGGTAACTGTCAGCAGATACTCCTTCTCACTAGCAGAAAGCTGACCTGAATCCTGTATCGTCGATTCGTAAAGAACAACGTAATTATGAATGTCGATATAATCCACATCATTGTCCACTTTAGACAAGACGGTCTCTACAAAAAGACGAAAATCATTTTTAGCTGTAGTATTTAGTGGTAAATCATCAACAATAGAATCAAACGCAGTATGAGGATCAGAAACTAAATAAGTAATTCGGCTTTTGGAAACTAAATTGTAATCAGTAGATAAAAAATCATCAAAAAAGGGATGAATACCGGCTTTCAAATTAACTTGATAAACAATACTGTCTATTGTTTTAGGTAAATTGGAATCAGTAAAATAAGAATTAGAAATAGCATAATGAACTTGACCTACAAAATCAAAAGAGTTGGCAGGATTCAAAGGAAGTAATTCTTGTGATTTCTTGTTAAAATAATTGGTTTCAGAACTTGTTAGTTCAGATTCTGTTGTTTCACAAGAAACAAATGGTAAAGTAAAGAGTAAAATAAGGAAATAATTTTTCATGTTGGTTTAAGTGTTAAATGTTACTGATTTATTTTTAATCAGTTCATTTCGCCCGGGGTAATCTGAACAGTTTTGGCTGGTTTCGCTCATAACAAAACCGGTTGAATTCGAGACAAAACTACCGGCTCAAATCCACCCACACAACACAAGAAATACTAGATTTCCGAATTCAAACTATTGGATTCTAGAATCCAATACCTTAAAAATCACTAGATTTTATCAATAAAACAAGATGTAGTTGAACATGGCTACCTATTTTAAAAACATCAATTTACTTAAAGAATAAAATGCATGATTTTCAATTAAAAAATTTTAATATTTTTACTACACCCATTTCAATTCCACAAACTTTTTAAACAGTAAGTTGAACCAAAACCTAAACCAACTGAAATGAAAAACGTTATAATTACCATTCTTTGCACACTATTCACTTTAACAATTGTTCAAGCCAATCAGCGTAATCAAGTTGACAGTCTGTCCAATAAAAACTACCAATTCTTCGAAGAAAAAATAATAGAATTCAGAACAGATAGTATAAAAGCAAAACAATTTGCGAATTACTGGCTAAAAAAAGCAAACAAAGAAAAAAACCTTACACAGCAAGCTAAGGCATATAAAGCATTAATTCATTTTGCAGATAAAAAATATAGAATGATCTATGCAGATAGTTTACTTGAAAAAGCAAAAGAAACTAAAAACAACGAAATCTTAGGGAGTACCTATCTTACCGTGGGTGCAGCACATTATGACAACAATGAATATACCAAGGCATTAGATCTATATATTCTCGCTAACAATCATGTAGCAAAAACAAATGATCAATACTTAATCCATAAAGTAAAATATACGATTGCTCTAACAAAATATTTCTTAGGCTATTATGATGAAGCAATTGCATTACTTAATCAATGTATGGAATATTTTAAAGAAGAAAATGATTTGGCCTATTTAAAATCAATGCAGGCGATTGCGTTGAGCTACACACAAATTGAAAGATATGACCATTCCTCCTATTTCAATAAACTGGGTATGGAGCTAGCTAATGAATATGAAATAGATGATATGGTTCCGTACTTCAAAAATGCAAACGGAATTAATCTATGCAAACAAAAAGAATATGAAAACGCAATCAAATTCTTGAAGGAATCAAAACCTCAATTCGTAAAAGTAAATGACTATGCAAATCTAATTACAACCAATTTTTATCTTGGAAAATGTTATTGGGAAATCAACGACAAACAAAAAGCAGTAACTTATTTTTTAAAAGTACACAAGGACATTCAAATTAGAAAATACACTCGTCCGGAGCTTAGAGAAGCCTATGAAACACTGATACTGTACTTTGGAGAAACCAATGAACTGGAAAAAGAACTGTTCTTTATCAAAAAGCTAATGGAATTTGACAATGAAATAAACAAAGAATTCAAATACCTAACCTATAAAGTCCACAAAGAATACGACACCAAAACACTCCTCGAAAAAAAGAAAAAAATCGAAAACGAATTAGCATCAAACAGAAAAATCTATTTTCTTGTCATAGCATCACTAATAATAATTCTATTAAGCTTGTTCGGTTGGCATCTAGAGTCCAAAAAAAGAGAAAAAGAAAAATTCAATCAAATAATGGCTGATTTAGTAAACAAAAAGAAAACAACTATCACACCAGCGAACAACCAAAATTCAAACCTAAGTACGGAATTAACCAAATCATTAATGAAAAACCTGGAGAAATTCGAAAACCAAAAAAAATTCCTCGAAAAAGACATGAACTTGGCAAAACTTGCCGCACTACTAGACACAAATACAAAATATGCGTCGTTAATAATTGCTGAGCAAAGAGAAAAAAAAACCACAACCTACATAAACGACCTTAAAATTGATTACATAGTCGAGTTATTAATTAGCAACAATAAATTCAGAAACTACACCAACAAAGCACTATCCGATGAAGCCGGTTTTGGCTCTACGCAAATCTTCACACTCTGTTTCAAAAACAGAATCGGAATGTCTCCCACTTCCTTCATCCAACAGCTAAAATCGGCAAACGAAAACCAACAAAATAATCAAGAGTAATTACGCAAATCTTATATGGACATCCATCATAATTAAAAACATATGTGACTTATATGGTAAAATTTTAAAAAATTATTTTCACGTTAAATCATTGATTTTATTGACAAAAATTAAAATACTGTCATTAAAATTAAACTTTTTTGTTTTCCACTTCTGAATCACTTCTGAAATAAATTAAATCAATCTAAACAATTTTGCATTACCGATTAATAGTCAAAATGGCATTAAATAAATTGAAGATTTTTTTCTTTTTTCAATAAAGAAAAATCAAGCATAGCAGTAGCTACGGTTTATTTTTATTTTGAAGAAAAAAGGAAAAAAGAGCAATTTAGAAAGGTCATTTTGGGTATTAATCGGTAAAATATAACATATTAAATCAAAAGTTATGGCAATAGAAGTAATCACTCGGGAAGACCTAAACGAATTTAGAACACTATTACTAAAAGACTTCAAAGATCTTTTAAATTCCAAACCCGAGCAATCCAAAAAATGGCTCAAATCCATTGAAGTCCGCAACCTACTCAACATTTCCCCTGGAACCCTCCAAAACCTCCGCATCAACGGAACCCTAACCTACACCAAAATCGGCGGCACCCTCTACTACGACAATGCCGACATCGATAAACTCCTAAACACCAACAAAACCCAAGCCCTACCCACCCTCTTCAAATAAAAGATAAAAAATCAGCAGAATCTTAAAGTCCCTCTCCTTCTTGTCCCGTCCGAAGGCGGATGGAGAGGGATTTAGGGTGAGGTTAACAAAAACAATAAAAAAACAAATGTTACACCTAATCCTCAACGCCTCGTCACCCCCTCCTTCGGAGGGGGCCGGGGGGAGGAAAACCTCAGCAACTCAAAAAAAATGAACTACATCAAACACCTAACCGGCTTCTTCGAAAAAGTAGTCCTCGACAAAGCACTCAACCCAACCCACGTCAGCCTTTACATGGCCTTATTTCAGTTTTGGAACTGCAACCGTTTCAAAAATCCAATAAGTATCAATCGCGATGAGGTAATGCGAATAAGCAAAATCAGTTCCAAAGCAACCTATCACAAATGCCTGAAGAACTTACATAGTTTAGGTTACATCAATTACGAGCCATCCTACAATCCTTTCAAAGGAAGTCATGTCATTTTATTCAATTTTTCCGAAGATCTAAAACCAGCTCCAAAAAATGAGAGAAAACTAAAAAATGAACCACTTATTGAATCGGTTTCAGAACAAGCTCTAAACAAGTCTTGTACCAGTAGTGAAACAGGTACTGAACAAGCAGTAGTACCTTCTATAAACTTTATAAACAATACAAACAGTTCAAACGATAAAAACGTTGCAAACTTGAACGAGCAAGCAAAAATTTTTGAAGATGAAAACAATATTCAATTAAAAAATCAAAATTCAGAAAAAGAAAAAAGTTCCGCGAAAAAAGAAAAAGAAAAAGAAAAAGAAAAAGAAAAAGAAAAAGAAAAAGAAAAAGAAAAAGAAAAAGAAGAAGAATTGCAACCTCGTGATTTTGTCATACCGAGCGAAGCCGAGGTATCTCCTTTGAAAAAGGCAACACCAACAATCGATGAAATCAAAACCTACTTCCAAGCCAACAACTTCCCGGAACTCGAAGCACAAAAATTCTTCAATTATTTCTCCAGTGTCGGTTGGCTAGTCGGTGGCAAAACTCCAATGATCAATTGGCAAGCAGCAGCTCAAAATTGGATAATCAACAGTGTTAATTTCAATCACAACACCGATACAACACCGACAAATCGACCAAAACACCTCAACACCATAACCGAAAAAAACTATGCAGAACCTCTTTAACCTTCTTTGTCATTCCGCAGGATGTCGAAGACGAAATAGGAATCTCCTACGCAGTAGGCTCTATCTTCCCGAGCCAATCGAAAATCTTTGCGTCCCGAAAGCTTTAGGGATTGCGTAAATCCTTGCGAACTTTGCGGTTAAACCTATGATAAACTATCAAAAGCGAAGCATCTTTAAACAATCTCAAAAAAACTATAAAACCTATGTTCCTATGTGGTTAAAAAACAAAATATGGAAAACGAAATAAAATCCCACTACAGCTACACCGAAGTAATCAACTGGCTTCAAGCCAAAGGCGTCGAACTATACGGCAATCATTTCAAAATAGTAGAAACAGATTACCCAATCGTGTACAAACTAATCGCCTATTCCCTAAGAGATGAGCCAACTTGTTTTCAATACGGCATAAACCTTAACAAAGGAATACTATTATCCGGTCCAATCGGCTGCGGCAAAACATCACTCATGAACCTAATGAAATACCTCACCCCTACCGAATACAAATTCTCTGTAAAACCTTGCAGAGACATCAGCTTTGAATTTATCCAGGACGGCTATCAAATCATCCACAAATACAGCATCGGCAAACTATACCAATCAGAACCAAGAACCTATTGCTTCGACGATTTAGGCACAGAAAACAACCTAAAGTATTTCGGCAACGAGTGTAACGTAATGGCAGAAATTCTATTAAGCAGATACGATCTATTCATCTCAAAAAAACTAAAAACCCACATCACCACAAACCTATCAGCCACAGAAATAGAAACCCATTACGGCAACCGAGTTAGAAGCCGTTTACGTGAGATGGTCAATTTAATTGCATACGATAAATCAACACTAGACAAAAGATAAAATCCGTAAATATCCGCGTTTCGCCCCGGCGAATCTGTTTCATCCGCGTTCCAACAACCTGATACGAGCGATAGCAAACTGGCAAACCTGAAACTTGACACGAGCCCAAAGGGCGACTGGCGAAGCAAACCTGAAACCTGAAACCAAAAAATAATGAACACTATAACCAACTTCTGGAACTACTTCCAACAAAACAACTTCGTTTTTCTACTACTAAACGAAATCCCAAAAAACGAACTAAAAAACCACTTCGACAAACTAATCGAGATACTACACCAATACAACAAAGACCTAGACCTCATCATCAAAAACAAAATAAACGGTGCGGAATTAATAATCACAGCAAACGGAAACCCATATCTATTCAAAGAAGTAGAATTACTAGTCCATCACGCACCAGCTATAGAACGTTGGAAAATAATCGCATTCCTCCAGCCCGAAACCAACCTAACCAAATACGAAAATGGCACCGACAAACCACTAGAATATTACGGCATCATTTTGCGAATAAGTGAAATGTATTTCATCCCATTAGAAAACCCACACAAACCAACCGATTTAGGAATAAAAGTATTGCTCAAAAACTACATTGTCCACAAAGACAACCCTAGACTTAGAGAGGCAATATATACATATATTGAGCACCTAATCGGTGAAAAAGCATTTGCAAATAATATTGCATTTATCGCCTTAGGTCAGTTTCAATTTGGTGAGATTTATTTGATTAAATTATATAAACTAAATAACTTTCTAAATTCCACGAATAGCAGAAATCTAAAATATTGACAAATCGTCTCATTGACTAATCGTCACATTGACTAATCTCCACATTAATCCCTGATTATCTTCTCCTTAATCACTACACCATCCAAACCAATCAACCTCACCAAATAAGTCCCCCGACTCAACCCATCCATGTTGATTTTGAAATTGTTATTGCTATTGCTATTGCTATTGCCATTGTTATTGCCATTGAACTCCCCCTTCATCAACTCCTGCCCCAACAAATTATATACCGCATAACCTCGCAAGTTTTCAGCTTCTATATATAACATCCCTCCGGTTGGATTAGGATACAATTTTATTTTATTTTTAACTGGTTCATCAATCGAAAGCGGTTCACAAGGCCCTGTGCCTAACTTAGCGATAAAAAAATCGCTGTAACCTCCATTTGTAGTCAAGGGTGCGATGGTAGGATGATTCACAAAAATAGTGCTACGGGCATAACCACCTACCACATAATTACCATTGAGGTCAGTAGCCACCGTCATTAGTTCTTCTGATGAGTTAACACCCAAAACATCCTTGATATCATTCATAGCTATTGGCTCTCCTGTTTCTTTATTAAATCGAACTAACACCGGTGCCGGACCATCTCCATATGCTCGTGGCATCGATATAGTACCCCATGCATTGGATTGTAGACTACCTGTTATTGCTACTTCATCATCATTTATTGCAATAGACCGACCAAAACAACTATTACATTCATTTAGATCTGTTGACTCTATAGAAGGGTTCAAATTAGTGCCCCATAACAAATTGCCATCTTGGTCTAACTTCATCAGATATGGACTCGAAGAAAAATGGGTAAAGGTATAACCCGCTAAAGAAGCATATTGACTATTAACTGTATTATTTGAGGCAAGTCCGGTCAAATAAACATTAGAAGATTCATCTGTTGTTAAGCCCCATATAGAGGCACTGCGTAAAGACGGAGAAGAAGCTACTTTTCGCCACAACTCATTTCCTGCTGCATCCAAAGCATATACTGCTCCGGCTGTATTTAGAGTTTCTCCCTCCCAAGTAGTCGGCGAGAGACCATTAGAGTTGACAGCGGTTATATAAAAGTAGTATCTACTATTTAACGGGTCACGATAAAGTTTAGTTTGATTAAGCCCTGCTCCTCCCGTAAAAGGAAGCGGCAGATGACTGAGGTAATTGCCATCTTTATCATATTTTAAAATCGCATGGTATTCACTCACATCCTCAGTGACTACAAGAGCTCCGTTCAAATGATTACCCGGTGCAAATCGGCAATGCCAATGAATAGTACCATCAGGCTCTGCAATTAAAGAATATCCAACTCCACTTGCTGGAAAAAAACCAGGCAAGTCAGACGTTGTAACATTTTCATCCTGAGGCATTCGATGCCATAAATAATTACCTTCTGTATCATATTTAATTAAAGCTATTCTTCTGTTATTCGGGTCAGGATTGGCTCCATTGGTTCCAAAACCTAACGATACTCCTGGAGCATAATGAGGAGGTACATTCGTGTTGTTACTTCGTGATGAATTAATGGTCGTAAAGGAAATATACAAACCTCCTAGATTATCTAAATCCATTGAAACATAAAACTCACCGGGTTCTCCACCCAAAGTGGTATGCCAACGAAAATTTCCTTCACAATCCGTAGAAACAATATAAACATCAGTATCTATATTATTTGTCCCATATTTAGTAATTGACTCTCCCATAAATACGGGGTTGTAATTAGTGACTGCTCCGGCAAAATAATAATTATTATACTGATCTATTTTGACATCATAAATTTGTTCTAATTGAGGTTGCCATGTTGCATTACTTCCTGCATTCTGATTTCCTCCACCTCGATGTGCCCACTGCCATTGATAGTCTTGGGAAAAAGTGATAAAAGAAAATAGAAAAAAGAAAATAGAAAATGTATAGTGTAATAGTTTATTCATATCGTATTGTTTATATTTCAATAGCACACGGATTGCCTCATTCACAAATCGCCACATTGACTAATCGTCACATTGACTAATCGCCACATTAATCCCTGATTATCTTCTCCGTAATCACTACACCATCCAAACCAATCAACCTCACCAAATAAGTCCCCCTACTCAAACCCTCCATATTGATTTTGAAATTGTTATTGTTATTGTTATTGCCATTGACATTGTTATTGCCATTGAAATCTCCCTTCATCAACTCCTGTCCCAACAAATTATAAACTGCGTAACTTTGTAAGTTTTCAGCTTCTATATACAACATCCCTCCGGTGGGATTAGGATAAAGTTTTACTTTATTTTTAACTGGTTCATCAATCGAAAGCGGTTCACAAGGCCCTGTACCTAACTTGGCTATAAAAAAATCACTATATCCACCATTCGTAGTCAAGGGTGCAATTGTAGGGTGATTCACAAAAATAGTACTGCGGGCATACCCGCCCACCACATAATTACCATTCAGGTCGGTAGCTACTGTCATGAGTTCTTCGGAAGAATTAACACCCAAAAGATCCTTAACTTCATTCATAGCGATTGGTTCTCCGGTTTCTTTATTAAATCGAACTAGCACCGGTGCCGGACCATCTCCAAATACTCGCGGCATTGTTAAATTACCCCAAGAATTGGCTAGTAAACTTCCCGCTATAGCGACCTCATCTCCATTTATTGCAATAGATCTACCATAACAACTTCCACAAATATTTTGATCCGTTGGTCCTGTAGCAGGGTTTAAATTAGTACCCCATACTAAATTACCATCCATATCCAACTTGATTAAATAAGGACTAGAAGAAAAATGGGTAAAAGTATAACCCGCTAAAGATGCATACAAATTATTAACCGTCTGATTACCGGCACTACCAGTTAAATAAACATTTGATTCTTCATCTGTGGTTAAACCTACAATAGAAGCACTGAGAGTTGTGGGAGAAGAAGCCACTTTTTGCCATAACTCATTGCCTTCTGCATCTAATGCAAAAACAGCCCCACCAGTTATCAACTCTTCATCATTCCAAGTTGCGGTAGTATTTAATAAGAAAATATAAAAATAATACCGCTCATTTAAAGGGTCACGATAGAGTTTGGTGTAATTGTATCCTGAACCCCCAGTAAAAGGAAGCGGCAGATGACTGAGATAATTACCATCTTTATCATACTTTAAAATCACGTGGTATTCACTCACATCTTCCGGTACTACCAATGAACCGTTCAAATGATTGCCCGGTGCAAATCGGCAATGCCAATGAATAGTACCATCGGGTTCTGAAATTAAAGAATAACCGAGTCCACTTGCTTGAAAAAATCCAGGTATATCAGATGTTGTAACATTTTCGTCCTGAGGCATTCGATGCTATAAATAATTTCCTTCTGTATCATATTTGACTAACGCTATCCTTCTGTTATTGGGGTTAGGATTGGCTCCATTGGTTCCAAAACCCAATGATACGCCGGGAGCGTAATGCGGAGGAACGTTTGTGTTGTTGCTACGTGAGGAATTGATTGCTGTAAAAGAAATATATAAACCTCCTATATGATCTAAGTCCATTGAGACATAAAATTCACTTGGTTCTCCACCCAAAGTAGTGTGCCAACGATAATTACCCTCACAGTCGGTAGAAACAATATAAACATCAGTATCTATATTATTAGTTCCATATTTAGTTATTGATTCCCCTATAAATACGGGGTTATAATTTGTAACTGCTCCTGCAAAATAATAATTATTGTATTGATCTATTTTGACATCATAAATTTGTTCCAAACTCGGTTGCCAAGACGCATTACTTCCTGCATTTTGATTCCCGCCTCCTCGATGAGCCCACTGCCATTGATAGTCTTGAGAAAAAGTGATAAAAGAAAATAGAAAAAAGAAAATAGTAAATGTATAGTGTAATAATTTATTCATATCGTATTGTTTATATTTCAATAGCAAACGGATTGCTTCATTCAGAAATCGTCACATTGGCTAATTGCCACATTGACAAATCGCCACATTAATCCCTGATTATCTTCTCGGTAATCACCACCCCATCCAAACCAATCAACCTCACCAAATAAGTCCCCCTACTCAAACCCTCCATATTGATTTTGAAATTGTTATTGCCATTGTTATTGCCATTGAAATCTCCCTTCATCAACTCCTGACCCAACAAATTATATACCGCATAACTTCGTAAGTTTTCAGCTTCTATATACAACATCCCTCCGGTTGGATTAGGATAAAGTTTTACTTTATTTTTAACTGGTTCATCAATAGAAAGTGGTTCACAAGGCCCTGTGCCTAACTTGGCGATAAAAAAATCACTATAACCTCCATTGGTGGTCAAAGGAGCAATAGTTGGATGATTTACAAAAATAGTGCTACGAGCATAACCACCTACCACATAATTACCATTGAGTTCAGTAGCCACAGTCATTAGCTCCTCTGATGAATTAACACCCAAAAGATCCTTAATATCGTTCATAGCGATTGGTTCTCCGGTTTCTTTATTAAATCGAACTAGCACCGGTGCCGGACCATCACCATAAGCTCGTGGCATCGTTAGATTACCCCAAGAATTAGATTCTAAACTACCAACCATAGACACCTCATCACCATTAATTGTGATTGACCTCCCAGGACAACTTCCACAATCATTTAGATTAGATCCTTCAGCAGGATTCAAATTAGTTCCCCATAACAAATTGCCATCAGGACTTAATTTAATTAAATAAGGACTTGAAAAAGAGTGTGTGAAGGTATATCCTGCAAGCGAGGCATAAAGATTATTAATTGATTGATTTCCTGCACTACCTGTTAAATAAACATTCGATTCTTCATCAGTCACAAGTCCCCATATCGTGGCACTACGTAATGAGGGAGAGGAAGCTACTTTTCGCCACAACTCATTTCCCGCTACATCCAAAGCATAAACTGCTCCGGCTGTGTTAAGGGTCTCTCCTTCCCATGTGGTTGGTTCAAGACCACTCGAACTTACAGCTGTTATATAAAAGTAGTATCTAGTATTTAGCTGGTCTCGATAAAGTTTAGTTTGAAAAAGCCCTGCTCCTCCCGTAAATGGAAGTGGTATATGACTGAGGTAGTTCCCGTCTTTATCATATTTTAAGATTGCGTGGTATTCACTCACATCCTCTGTCACTACGAGTTGTCCATTCAAATGATTACCCGGTGCAAATCGGCAATGCCAGTGGATAGTACCATCGGGTTCTACTATCAAAGAATAACCAAGTCCTCTTGTCTCGAAAAACCCAGGTGTAAAGACGGTGGTGACATTCTCATCCTGAGGCATGCGGTGCCATAAATAATTTCCGTCTGTATCATACTTTATCAACGTAATGGATCTATTGTTTGGGTTAGGAGTATTTGAGGTACCATAGCCCAACGATACCCCTGGTGCGTAATGAGGGGCTACATTTGTGTTATTAGTTCTAGAAAAATTACCTGTAGTAAAAGAAATATACAACCCACCAAGATTATCTAAATCTATTGAAACATAAGAAACACCTGCATGTCCTCCTATAGTGGTATGCCAACGAAAATTTCCTTCACAATCCGTAGAAACAATATAAATATCGGTATCAATATTATTATTCCCATATTTAGTGATTGACTCCCCCATAAATACGGGGTTATAATTTGTAACCGTTCCTGCAAAATAATAATTATTGTATTGATCTATTTTGACATCAAAAATTTGTTCCAAACTCGATGACCAAGATGCATTACTTCCTGCATTTTGATTCCCGCCTCCTCGATGAGCCCACTGCCATTGATAGTCTTGAGAAAAAGTGATAAAAGAAAATAGAAAAAATAAAATAGAAAATAGTTGGTGTAGGTGTTTTTTCATAGCTACGTAGTTTAAAATTTAAAATAAAAAAAACCGCAGGCATTGGGGTACCTGCGGTATAAAGATACTTATTTTTTTATCAGCACTTGTTGTTGTATGGCTTTCCCTTCTGCAAAAAGAACAACTACATAGTTCCCTGAGGGTAGTGCACTTGCATCAAAAGGTAAACTTCCTTTTGATTCTTTCAAATCAAATGAGCCGCGTTGAATGCCAAGCATATCATACACTCTTAGTTGACCGTTTTGAGAAGCTCCTAAATCGTAATCAAAGGAAGTAACTGAAACCGAAGGATTAGGTACTACTTTTAAACTGTCCGGTTTAGAGGCAATTCGTTTTGCATTTGGTAATTCAATTTCCTTGTCGGTAAAACAGATAACTTTTCCATTCTTGTCTTTAATTAAGAAACGAATTAAAATTGTTCCTCCGCTAAATCCATTCGATGGGATAAAAGTAAGCGGATTAAAGTTATATATAAGGCCGTTCGGAATATACACACTAGAAGGAACAAAAACGCCGTAGCTTTGTGGCGATGAGATTTCGATGATCACATCGCTTCCAAAACTGTTTTCAAAGCTAGCCTCTAGTTCATAAAAGGTGTAGGGCTCTGTATATATTTTTACCTGCTTAACATCCACCTTAGGATCACACTTTCTACACGAAAGTTCGGTAATAACTAACGGATTACTCGTTACAGCACATAACTCATTTTCCAAGGTAAGGTCTAAGGAACCTCCACCTCCTAATTGATAAACCGGTGAAAAGCCACTACCAAATAAATCCGGAACATTATTCACATCCCAACTGTAATGGTTGAATTGAGCATTAGGAGCCGGTAATAAAATTTTAGTAGCCAATTCTTCTTTACACAATTCTACACAACCGGAAGGAAACAACCACAAATAAATAGCAGGGTCTTTCGGCACAAACAGCTGCTGCGTTACCGCACAACCATTTCCGGCAATATAGGTCACACTATACGCACCTCCGGTATTCACCTGAATACTTTCTCCATCCTCTCCATTACTCCATAAAAAAGTTCCACCACTCACGGAAGCCGAGGCACTTAATTTCACCTGATAAGGATTACAATTATACAAATCATACCAAACATGCAATTCGGCAGCTTCCAATACGGTAACTTCAAATTCCGCCCAAGACGAGCAAGTACCGGTTAAGGCATCACGTACTTCAATACGATAGGTATAAACACCGGCAACACTTTCGGTAAGGTTAAGTGTCGTAGGTGTAGCAACTGCCCAACCTTGAATTTCAACACCATTGCGTAGCCAACGTTTTTCTAAACTGCCACCACCACTCACGGTAGCGGTAAGTACAAAATCGGTATTGGCACAAACCGCATCCGGTCCGTTTATGCTCACATTGGGAGTTGGATAAAAAGTAACTGTAGCAGAAGGTGTGCGTCGGTCTGAACATCCTACATTGTTATACAACATCACCCAATAACTACCACTTTGCGTAGGTGAATAGGTAGCAGAAGTTGCCCCAGCAATAAGTTGGTTACCTTGCATCCATTGGTAGCTAAAAGGCGTACTCTCTGAATTAAAATAGACCAATGATACCGTTTCTCCTGAGCAAAAAGTACCCCCACCATCAATTTCACCGCCTAAATAGTCCGCCATCGAAACAAGATCAACAGTTAAAACCGTGTTTTCAAACACACAACCATTAGGATCCGTAATTATTAATTTAACAGGAACTTGTTCATTTCTCTCTTTTAAATTAATGATAGTTGGTAGATTAGTCAAGGGACTCTGAATAATAAAACCTGTACCATCAAATTGCCACTCGTAACGATATCCAGGAGCTGTTATGGGAGTGTTTAGTGTTAACAATACCACTTGTTCGGTACAATTAGGACTATGGCTAATAGTAAAATTAGTATCAGGATCAGGATAGAGTGTTAGAGGTGTTTCTGCCATACAACTGGTTATATTTGGATAATCCGGATGACTTAGTTGTAGTCCTAATGTATAAGTGCCAGCTGTTAAAGAAGTAGTATTAAAATAAGGATCATTTCCTGACTGCTGCACATTACCATTAATATAGAACGTATAAACCAAATCATCTAATTCTGAATCAGTTAATATATGGGTAGAATTATCTAAAAGTGTCAAATCATAAGCTCCTTGTCCTAAACAAGATAATTGATAACGGATATCGGCTATATATGGAACGGTAATTTCAACTGAATCCTCTCTCAAACACAACTGTCCTTCGCCGTTGAGGTAGTAAACTTTATAGAAAACAATATAATTACCCGGATAAACTACATCAAAATTGGCTGTCGTGTTGGTAGATGAAGTCAATGTCATACCTGTTGTTGGAGGAAAATACCAAGAGATAGTAGCTGGTGAGTGGGTGTACGATCCTGTTAATTGAAACGAATAGCAAGTGCTTTGATTACTTACAGCTACGGAGACTGATGGATTAAAAGTTAAAGCACAAGACCCTTGTGGACAACTTTCAAAAATTGAAATAATACGAGATTTACCTACACAACCATTATCGGCTGTAGCTAAGGCATAATAGTTACCAAAACCATGAAGATTTGTTATAGTAATATCGATACCATTTCCAATATAAATAGGAGTAGTTCCATTTTCTTTATACCATTCGGGTGCTCCTACTAAAGTTAAGCCTCCTTGAACATTTGCAGTAAGGTCCACACTGAAATTACCTCCTGAATCAGGACAAACCGCATAATTAAAGCCTGGTGTTATAGTGATTCTAGGAGAAGGCAATACAGTAACTTCACCAGTTAAAGTAGAAGAAACATCACATCCATTAGGACTAACTATAGTTGCTGTAATGGTTTGTAAAATATTGGTGTCATAAATGTTCTGAAAATTAAGCATACCGCTGGCAAAAATTGTTCCTGGAGCAGTAATATTTTGAGAATAAGTAGATCCATTACCTAAATCCCAAATAATAGTCCCTGAATTAATAGTAATGTCTGATTCAACTTCCAAAAAGAAAGGGTTAAATTCCCCAGCACAAATTACCGTTTGAAGCACGTTCCACGTTAATGTAGGAGTACTAACCAAGGTAACATCAAATTCAAACGTTTCTATCTTGCCACAAAAACGGATATCCAAATACACTTTCCCTAAATTGGTTTCAGAAATTTCATTCCAAGAGACAGAAAGAGTATCGGTTCCTTGTCCACCAATAATATTTCCAAAATTCGTATTACCGGTTACACTTTCAATTCGCCAAGTAATATCTTCCACTTCAGTCATATAATCAAAATCAAACGTAAAAGAGGTAAATGAACTTGGACAAAAAGTAGATAAATTATCAATATTTTCAATCTCAATATCTGCTTCCTTTGGGTACACTTGTAAAGTTATTGGTTCTGTTGTACAAAATGGAAATTCATTTCGTTGCATTTCAACAATAACTTCATAATAGCCGGATGAAGGTACAGGATCGTCAAAAACAAGAACTACTGAATCTCCTGTATTTGGCCCTTGTATCGACCCTCCTGTAGTTGACCAAACAAGTGTATAAGCACTGCCTACGGATGCCATCGTATAGGTATAAGGCAAACCTTTACAAACCAATGCATCTCCGGAAATACTATTAGTTAAACTTCCGGTCTCAAGAACAGAAATAGCAACTGAATTATCGTTGCAACTATCCGGTGATGAAGCGGAAAGCATAAATGTTCCGGCTTGAGTAAACGAATAACTAAAATTACTTCCTGAACCTGTCGATAGTACTGTTCCATTCGAACTGAGTTGCCAAGTTGTGTTCGAATAATTGGTGGAATAATTTCCAACCGAACCTTGACATAAAACAAAATCACCGGCAATATCCTGACTATCATTAATAATGAGCTTAAGTGTTGCGACACCGCCACACCCAGTCAATTCATTTTGATAAACGCATTTTAACAAATAAGTTCCGGATTGCAAAGCACTTAAAACAGCTTCATTTAGCTGGTCAGTTTGAATAACATTTGTAGTGGAAGGTGTTCCGGCAAGGTTTGTAACAGTCCACTCATAAAAAGTTCCTGGCCACTGTGGCAACTTATAACGGTATTGTTGTGGAGTACAAAGTTCTGTTTCTCCCAGAATAGTCCCTTTTTGTTTAATCACAGGAATTTTTACGGTTGTCCACAGCGGACATTCGCATCTGTTTAAGGCACTTAAATACCCAAAACCTTCTTCGTCCACATCATCCCATATAACTTGAACAGAAGTTGAATTCGGGTTCGAAACAATGTTCCCACCTTCCACTTTCCATTCAATTTCGCATTCAGCTCCTTCAACGGTATAGATTTCAATAGCTCCTTCACAAACAACTGTAGGGCAACTAATTGGTAAGGTAGGTCGATCAATATCAATTTTAAAACCATATTTCGCAATACAATTACACTCATTTCTAACTACTAAAGTCACGTTATAAGATCCCGAATTCATGTAGGTATGCGAAGGTTCAAACTCAGAAGAATAAGTATCATCACCAAAATCCCAAAAATAGGATACAAGTTGCGTACCGCCGTCAGGATGTGAGTTGTTGATAAAATATAAAGGAACTTCTGCACAGAATTTATTGCCATCTATTCCTGCAATAGCAAAATCCGCAACCGGACCTTTTATAATATCAATACAAAAAACTTTTTGAATAACGGTTTGGTCAGTAAGTGTGATTGTAAAGCTCACAAAACCACTTCCAAATGTACCCCAATTAATAGTGGCCTGCAATTGGTCTCCCGATATGGCATTAATAGAACCTCCTGAGACATTCCAATCCACTTGGGCAATAGTATCACCTTGAAGATAATAATTAACGACGCTGTTTTCACAAGTTTTGGCACAATTCCCTTCGCCTATGGCTTCAATAAATACCTCTTTTACTCTATCTTCTTCATAATTCAAACAACCTACTTGCGAATCCCAATATAAAATAATACCGGATTGTTGAGCAAAAAGTGTTGTACTACAACTTAGTAATACGAAAAGAAAAAGGAATAATCCTTTGTGAAAGGACAAATACCGAATGGTGTTGTTGTTTTTCATTGTATGTATTAAATTTGGTTAATTTCTAACAATAGCATTTACAACCTTAGAGTAGTAAATGAACTCATGTGCACTATACAATATTGAATCAAAAACAAAAACATCACCGGTTACTCAAAAAAGTACACTTAAATCATTTTATGACAGAATAATAGCGTAAAGAACAATTCTGTAAGAAAAGATAATAGTCAAATTTACCTTTTAAAGTAAAGGTGGTCAATACGTGAAAATACGTAATTTTCACTAAAATTTAAGGGTAAAAACACGCATTGTGAAGAAGTATAAAAAAATCCCATACTAGGTTTGGTATGGGATTAGAGTTGTTCTTTTGTAAAATTTAGAAGCTAAAAATATTCAGAAACGTGTGAAGGAATTTGTGTGGCAGCAAAGTTTTGTCAATCACTTTTCTTGAAGTTTACATATATAACACTTTTGTATTTTCCATTATGAAAATCATCCGGATAGATAAAATAAAATATGGTACCTTTTAAAATTCCTGTCTTTTGACTATTTCCGTATTTAAAACTAACATATACTTTATCAGCATCGTATTTTTTGACTTTCCATGTCCCAGTTATTTGACTTTTAGAGTCACTAACACTATAAAAAAGTTCAAAATATCCATTAGCATTTATTTTTAAATACTCATAATCTTTTATTTCATCTTTCTTGTTCAGAATATTATACTTATCAATTTTATATGAACCTATAATATTCTTCTCTGCTTTCTTATTACAAGCGAAAAAACAGATAAATAAACTAAACAATAAAAATCTACTCATTATCTCTTATTTCAGTTAATACATATCTACTGGGTTTACTTGAAGTGGCAGCTTCATTTCCATTTAAAGGAATGTTACCATCCTTTCCATCAGAAAAATAATGTGTCCCATCAGAAGACTTATACATTCTAAATTTATTTAACGACAAATCTGTTCCAACTTCCTCACCTTCACCACCAGTGAAATTATCGTAATAAGAAAAATAAGCACCTTCTTCATCATTTCCCATCCCTACTATTGTTACGAAGTGATTTGTGGCACTATTCGCATTTCCAGTATTTTTATCAGAGTCATACATAACTCCTGCCATGACTGCTTTTCCTTCTTTTAAGTTTTTTACAATCGTATCTATTCCTTTTTGCAAATCTAATTTTGAATCATTACCACCTTGTTTAATATACATATCAACTCTTTTCTTTGAACCAACAGCTGTATAATCACCGCCACCTTGTTTAACTTGAAGCCTGCTGTAATCTGCACACTCATATGTTCCTGAAGCCGAACTTCTTGTTTCTGTGCTTCTACTAATTTCATATCCGAAAACACTTCTAGTACTTGTAACTGTCACATTACTTCTGTAATCAATCCACTTTTTTCCTGATAAAACGTTTGAAACATTAATTATTCCCGATAAATTAGGAGGTTTTACCCCTTGCATCCCATCGGGGTCTATATAATTAATTGGGTTTTGAAAAGTGTAAGCATACGGATTCCAACTCGCAAACTTCTCCGCCAACGGATCCACACTCAACCAAATACTAACCTTCGGATCATAATACCTCGCACCCGCATAATACAAACCGGTCTCTCGATCCAACTCATGACCCGTAAACTTCCAGCGGTTGTCATAATCGGCCGTTTGACTATGTTGCTCCGCCATCGTTTCTCCGAAAGGTAAATTTAAGAAAAATTCATAAGGTAACCCATTCCCGTCTGTTAAAAATGTCGCTGTACCTAGATGATCCGGGTGGTAATAATAAATCTGGTCTTTTGGTCGAGCGGCATAGGATTCTCCATTATCATTATAGGAAGTTGTTTCGTCCTCTTCTTTATCAAGTTGAGGCTTGTACTCTTTAAAGCTCAATTTGGTTTTTATTTCTCCCTTTTCTAAATAATGTTGCAAATCATCTTGTTGCAATTTCTTGTGTTCGTCTGCAGTTCGTCCTTTATCTTCAGAGCAAAACTTAGCTTGATCTTCCGGAAACAAAACATCGGCACTTTCCTCTCCTACTCGTGCTGCTATACGCTGTGCACCGGCATAATAATGCTTGCTATAAACCCCATCCGGATCCACTACCAAAAATGCACTTGGGTAGGAAGTGTAATTACCCATTTGAACGGTACTGCTCAACAATTTTCCGTTTTCATATAAATCCTTATTCGATTTTTTCTTTCCTATAATCTGGAAAAAACTGGATTAATTAATTTCTCCAAAACAATAAACATCCCTAAAGCATTTATCTCTTTAAAAGTGAGTACCCCGAGTAGTTAGGAGCAACGTAGTATTTTAAGGAGAATAATTCGCATGATATGACTAATGACCATTGGGTTAAGGATTTAATTTCTTCCATCCAAAGTATGAAATCACATTTAAGAACACTGATTTAATGATAACTCTAAGGGCAATATTTAAGTTACTGGTAGCTAAATCTCTTACATCAAAAAAACTATAAACCAACAAATCTACTACGCAAAATAAAATTCCAATTAAAATCAAAATACTATATTTTAGAGCCTTTGTTTTAATTCTAATAAATAAATAAATAAATAGCATTAAAATGAGTGCCCAAATCATTAAGGATAATGGCATACCGATTTCACCACTAAATATTTTATCTAATATAGCTAAAATTAAACCTCCTACAATATACATAATTGCATCATTAAAGAAATAATCAGATACAAAAAATAGTATTGTACTAACAATAATTATAGAAATAAACTCTTTATTTGTTATCATCAGATTTAAATTTTTTATTCCAATCATCAATAGAAATCACTGTGTCCTTACCATCTTTTCCCTTATGAATAACACCTTGAAAAACACCATCTTTATTTACTTTAATTCTAATATCAACATTAATATTTACATCACCTTCGTCTTCAAAAAAGAGATTTTTCACTGGACCATACTCCCTATCTCCTGATGTTTCAAAATTACCTAACCAAAGTCCATTCCCTTCTGAGTCAAATATTATACTCTCGTGATTAGGAAAATCATCTCCACTAATTGTGCCTGATATACTTAAAATATGGTCTTTCTTGATGTTGCCTTGAATTCCAACAGAAAGTTTTGTAAATACATCTATTGGCTGAGCACCAAATTGTGCTTTGTTTGTTCCTGCTGAATGTACATCAATATAATTGCTTCCTGCTTTCGTTCTATTATTTACCAGTGTAGGTGACATTGCATCTTTTTTGCCATCAGTTGTATAGGATCGATACATACCGCCACCCGCACCTGTTTTTCTGGTTTCAGTATCATAAGTAATTAGGGTAGAACATCTAGATGAAGCGTTTAAATCTAACGAATGCCCTCGATTATCACCATGCCATTTATTACCTGGACCAAACGTAGGGAATGGAGCATAACTTCTTGTAACAAAATAAATAGGATATAGTCCGTTAGGATCTATTAAACTTACAGGATTCTGCATCACATAATTATACGGATTCCAACTCGGAAACTTCTCCGCCAACGGATCCACACTCAACCAAATACTTATCTTCGGATCATAATACCTCGCTCCCGCATAATACAAACCGGTCTCCCTATCCAACTCATGCCCCGTAAACTTCCAGCGGTTTTCATAATCAGATGTTTGACTATGTTGTTCGGCCATGGTTTATCTCACAGACTCTTATTTTTTTTTTGTGTTCGATGAACCTCCTTGCGTCGGTTTCACCGAAAGGTAAATTTAAGAAAAACTCGTAAGGCAAACCATTCATTTTTTTTTAAATGTTGATGTTCTCAAATGATGAATGACTTGAATTTTAAATATCATTTCTTTAATAAGTCCATGAATTTTTTCTCTAAAATCAATAAGATGAATAAACTTCTATATATTTATTTTTATTAAATCTCATTAACCACATAGGTAATTCATCAATATATGAATCAACAATTAAATCATTATTTCTTTTTTTTCTTGACTTTAATAAAATTTCCTCAATTCTTTCAAATTTAAAAAAAATTTTTGGTGCCTCTTCAATAATTAAAAACTGTTTAGAATTTAATAAAAAGAATCCTGTATAATTTTTTGTGATATCTGCATCAAAATTTGTTGTTATTGATATAAAATAACTTTCATTATCTTTACTAATACTTATAAAAAAAATAAGTTTACGATCCTCTTCACTTAATCTTTCTATGATTTTATTTAATTCGGTTTCTAAATCACAGCTGATTTTATATCTTGCGAGTTTGATTTGCTCAAAATTTTCATTTTGACTGCAACATGAAATTTCTTTTAATAAGAATATTGTCATTATAATGTATTTCATATAATATAACTTAAAAACCATAATCAGACTTTTTTGAGTTTCTACTAAAAGGCACATAACTTTTACTTTTTGGTATATAAATATTGAAACTTGGAATACTATTTCTTTCAGGGTATTTACTTTCGTACCAGTCTGAAACTGTTTTTGCAAATGGAACATCTCCAACATCACCAGTAAATCCAGGTATTCCTGAAGGATATGGTGTGTTTTTTGGATGATTATGATTTATCTCTCTTATTGTATAATTGAACTGTAGTTGCCCATTAATGACAGTCTTAACACCTGGCTCTGAATATTCAATGTGACCAGTTGTAATAAAGTTTAAACCCCTATTCCCTTCAACACCGGTTTTAATGTGTGACCACTCTACACTCGTATTATCTGCAACAAATTCAAACATTTTTTCTCCATTTTTATCACCCCTTATTTTATAAATATCAACATTAGTTGATGCTTCAACACGTGATCCATTTTCTCTCTTACTATATGTAGCACTTTCAGAACGAACACTTTCAACTGTTCCATATGCAAAACTGACTGATTTACCTTCAACTCTATTCCATTTACCATCGCTATCTTGCTCAACAATGTGAAAACTATCTACTCTCTTATTTTCAATTCGATTTATTAAGTTACCTTGTTTATCAATTTCATAATCATCTCTTCCATCCGGATCAATTCTATTTATTGGATTACAACTAACATAATGATAAGGGTTTTTTTGAGGATACTTCTCCGCCAACGGATCCACACTCAACCAAATACTTATCTTCGGATCATAATACCTCGCTCCCGCATAATACAAACCGGTCTCCCTATCCAACTCATGCCCCGTAAACTTCCAGCGGTTTTCATAATCAGATGTTTGACTATGTTGCTCGGCCATCGTTTCTCCGAAAGGTAAATTTAAGAAAAATTCATAAGGTAACCCATTCCCGTCTGTTAAAAATGTCGCTGTACCTAGATGATCCGGGTGGTAATAATAAATCTGGTCTTTTGGTCGAGCGGCATAGGATTCTCCATTATCACTATAGGAAGTTGTTTCGTCCTCTTCTTTATCAAGTTGAGGCTTGTACTCTTTAAAGCTCAATTTGGTTTTTATTTCTCCCTTTTCTAAATAATATTGCAAATCGTCTTGTTGCAATTTTTTGTGTTCGTCTTCGGTTCGTCCGGAACTTCTTCTAGAACAAAATCTTTCCGAATCTTCAGGAAATAATCGATCGGCACTCTCTTCCCCAACACGGGCCGCAATTCGCTGAGCACCGGCATAATAATGCTTACTGTAAACCCCATCCGGATCCACTACCAAAAATGCACTTGGATAGGAAGTGTAATTACCCATTTGAACGGTACTGCTCACCAACTGTCCGTTTTCATACAAATCTTCCATGGAGGAAGAAGCTTTTAACACACGTTGCCCTCCTGCATCATAAATATAATGATGGAGTCGTACACGTTCCACTGCAACCCGTAAACGATCCGATTCATCCCAAAAATAATATTTCTGATTATTATCCTGATTTACTCTGGAAATAATATTTCCATTTTGGTCATAGTTAAAACTCTCGAAATCACCGTTGGTAGGATTATCTATTTGCTTCAACTTATGTGTTCCTTCAAAATAGGAATAATCGTTAGCGTATGTGTTTGGCAAATAAGCAATATCATTTTTACTATGGTCTTGTGATTTATTGACTATACCATGAGTAGAATTATAATCCATCTTTAATTTGTACTCCGACTTGAAATCATTACCAATTTCTAACTGACTCGCATGACCACTAAAGCCGCCTTTAGCTCCAATCAAACGATTCAAATTATCATAACCATAATTGTGTTCGTATTTCCCACCCATACGATTAACACTATGATAAGTAGCGGAGTTCTCAATTTTAGTCACGTTGCCAACAAAATCATACGCATACGCATTTTTCAATAAGTGTTCATTGTTTGACGTTAACACCTGCAACTGCTCAAGTCTTCGCAACTCGGGACTATAATCATAAATTGTTTCAGTGCCGTTTCCATATTTAATGTAGCGACGTTGCTCATAATGGTCATAATCCACTCGTTCCACATAACGATGATCACCTTCCACTCCGTTTAGGTTACCTCCTAAATCATAAAAATAGGACACTTTTTCGCCATCAGGATACACCATACCTTGCAGTCGATTCCAACTGTCATAAGCAAATTGAGTCACATAGGTGCGATTGGGCAAATTGGGAGTTGGAGCAATAATGGTTCGTTTATTTAAGATAACTTCACCCATGTTACCGTACTTGAACTCTTGCCTCCCTGAAGCATCTTCCTGACAAATTAATCTTCCGGTTTCGTTTCCTGAACCAAGTGCACCAAAGGTATAATTGACATTGGAAAGGTTATCAACTCCCGGAACAACTTCAGGAAATTCGATAGACTCCAAACGATTATAATTATAGCTATAGTGAACAAATTCGTTATCAGTAGCCAAATTAGATGTCTGTAAATAAGTTAAATTACTGGCATCATCATAGCGATAAAACATATCACCACGGTCAGGATGGTTCATATATACTTTTCTGCCTAATAAATCATATTTATAAGAAGTCACCATCCCCATATCATCCGTATAATTCAACAACTCACCAATAGCATTATAACCAAAGTGGGTAAATATGTCACCGTTCGGGCCAACATTATTTGTTTTTATAACGCGACCATTTACATCTTTAAATGATTCAGATATAATGTCAACTGAACTGGTTTGTTGGGTGACAGAACGTGTTTTGTGAAAAGTTCCTTCAATAGAATATTCAGCAAAAGATTGATTACCTTCTTCATCAATACTTTCAACAACTCGATCCAATTCATCGTAAATACTTTGTTTAAAGTGAGTAATTGCGTCTTGATTATATTTAATGTTGATTGAATTTGATTTTCCTTCTAAACTAGGATGAAATTGTCTAATAGCTCTACCAAACTCATCGTAACTAACTGCACCGGAAACAGACATCATCTCTCCATAATTTGGTGAAAGCGTTGGATCTTCATTTTTATTAATGGTAATATCTTTTTTCACTTGCATTACCCTACTCATACCATCTACAAAGGTGTAAGTATCAATAGTATTATTGCTATGTTGGTCATCAAAATGATTGGTCAAAGCCACCGGCACAAACTCTTCTTCAGTAACGAGACCTTGATAAGGACTGCTTTGTAAATCGGTATATTTTGGAAAATACGAAAAAGCAATAGTATAAGGGTTTTGATTTTCAATCTCTTTTGGACCTACAACAACAGTCAAACGACCGTAAGAATCATATTTATAGAGCGTTTTATTATCCGCCAAATCCTTAACCATTTCAGGCACATCAAATCTAGGGTTGTAGCTAGTTTCAGAAAAATACCCAAAGGCATCAGAGGTTTTTACAATATATTTATAATGATCGGTATCATACTCGTAGGCATACTCCATACGTTGTGCTGTTTCATTTTCAGGATAATAAATATGAACAATATTACCATATTCATTGTATTTTAAATCCACTTGAGCAAAAGTACCAGAACTGTTCGCATAAAAGCTTTTAATTGTTTGTATTACTCCTGTGTTGTTATCAATGTTATCAGTGGCTCGTTTTCGCTTAGTATTACCATTAATAGAAACAACCACTTCAGCAGGAATTTTGATGATATTTTTTTCAGTCAAGGATGAAATAGCATGATACTTGATGGTGGTTTTATAATTATCTTGTGTATCCGATGGATTTCCCATATAATCATATTCAATTACTCTTCCTTTTTCGTCATACTTGAGTACTGATTCATTAACCAAAGGTGAACTACCTAATTCATAAACATAACTTTTTTGTTTGGTTAAAAAAACAATGGCACTTCTTCTACCCTCTGTTCCGCCAACGTCAAAAGTTTGAGACATTATACCGCCCGTAGAGGTATCAACAACTAAATTATCATCTAGTAGTCTTCTAATTTCATAGTCATTTTCAGACCTTGAATACAACAAATTACTTGCCATATTTCCTTTATAAAGGGCTGTTTCTTTAACAAGTCCTTTTAAAAAGTAACTTCTATTATGATACTTCGTTACAGAGGTGCGATAAATCGCATCTTGTACTCCTTCTTCATCTACTGTATAATCAATCGATTTAACGGTTTCAAAGCCATAAAAATCACGTTCTCTTCGGTCATAACGCGGGTTTTCATATTCATAATTCTTTTTATAAATATCTTGCCCATCATTTACCAAATTGTATTTATCGTTAATCTCAACACTACTTAGTACCCATTTTGGATGAGGATTATCATAATTAATTTTATGCACCTGATAATCCAATGTAAATTTTCCTCCCAATGAATTAGTAACCGATTTCAACTTATCTGTTCTTCTTATTTTCGAATGATATACTCTAACTTGTGTTCCTGAAATTTTTTCAATTAAATCAGGATAACCATCGCCATCAAAATCGGTAATTGTTTTTTCTGTTTTATTGGTAGAAGTAGATAAGTTTCCACTAACAGTAATAGCAAAGAACTTAATACACAAACTTGTAAAGGGAATCCCGAAATTAGGAGCAATTGTAAAGGCTAAATTACCTCCCGCAGTTACAGAAACTGATTCTCTGTTCAAATTATAATCACTCCATTGTTGTTGGGCAATAAAACGATTACCCCTATTAATGGAGACATTCAATTCATCGTCAGTATCAACAAAATCTACTAATCCATCACCGTTAATATCTAAAAAGGTGTTTTTGGTGTTGTTCCAAGAAGAAGTTAATGAAACGCCACCTTGAATACTGCTATTCCAAAGGCTTAGCCCCACTCCACCGCCAATATTGGTAGCTCGACTTTCAAATACATTACCCAAATTTGTCCAAACAGCCGAACTACTTTCTAATTTTCCTCCTTTATTCAAAAAGACTTGAATAGAATTTCCATTTTTTGTGATTAAATCAGAAAGTCCGTCACCATTCACATCCGACCAAAAACTATCAGTAAAACTTTTTCCTGTTGAAAAATTACCTGACAATCCGATACTGGTACTCGATTTAGTACTATTGGTTGTCGTAGTCATTTTTTGTGGCGTAGAACCTTTTGCTCCTTGATCGTCATTCTTTCCGCCAAATCCTCCCGAAACGCCAACACCAAAATTACTATTACTGTTTAAAGTAACTATTTGTTCTTCATTTTGTCGGTTTGTTTCAGCATTTAATCCACCGGTTCTTGTTGTAAACTGAATTTTATCGGTAGTAACCACATCTGGGTAACGATCACCATTCAAATCAGTGTAATCAGTCACTAATTTTCCACTACCTTGAATAGACTTTGAAACTGATATACCAATTCCTGCATAACTAGCTCCTGCAGAAACATTTTGACCTTTTGACCTGAAAACTTTATTTATTCCTACTGCCCCTGTATTAAGTAATCCTTGGTAATTATAAGGCTCAACATCATATTCAGACGATAATGATTGTGTCATGGGAGCTGCTTTAAAGGACTGCTCTGCAGCATAATTTTCACCGTGAAAAGCAATCCATTTAGGCTCAGCTCCTGTTTCTCGCAAAGCTGTTGGTGGCAAAAATGCAGAACCATCTTGAGCAAAAGCTTCGTATTGCGATTGTAAATTTGTTAGGTCTGCTAAAGCAGCAGCTCCTGAATCTTCTTCGGTGATAACAAGATCTAAACCTTCTGCCCCATCAATTAAATTTTGAAGTTCATCTAAATCATACGCATAAAACAACACATCTTCTTTAATTAAATTTCCATACGTTGAAGTAGTAGCTCCTGTAACTTGTGCCGGATTGTAGAAAAATTGCCCCCATTGTCTGTACATCGGTCCAAATCGATTATAGCGATGATGTAAGTTTACATTACTATTTGGAACAGAATAATTGGAACCGGAATAACTAATTCGAACAGTAGAATTCACAGCAGCTTGAAGTTTGGCAACTAAAAGTTCTCCTCCTTTATTAGCCTGATCATTTTCCGCATAAAAACCAATCTCTATTTGCGAACCGATTAAATTATCCATCGGAATAGGATTATCATAAGCAGGTAAACCACTCAAACTTTGTAAGCTACCGTTGTTCACAACCAAGCTTCTGCTTCCAACAAGCTTGCCGTTATTTTTAACAACAAAATGTAATTTTCCATAATCTCCGGAAGAAAAGACACCTCCGTACATAGGCCGAATAGTCAAATTAGCTCCACCGTTTACTTGTGAAACATCAAAAGTAGAATACAAAGGACCGCACACATACTGTTTATAAACCGTGTAATCTACAACAGGATAATTGATTTCTGTGGAAGTAATTACACCTTCTGTGCCATTTTCACCAATTACGTTTTCTGATAGTGTAGTGGTCACAACCGGATTCCATTGATACTCCTTCCACTTTACATTTGAGGTTGATTCCGCCACAAATAAAAATTGTGTGATTGTGCCATTATCAGTAAAATTAATTGCTGATAAACCAGTAGGATTAACACCGGTAGTAGCGTTAGAAGCACAAACTTGAGAATAAATTACTGATTCAGATCCTGCTACTAACTGCTGAGTTTCTATATTTACAGCTTGTTTAATTATTTTATAGACAACATCATTCGAAGGTTGATTTATAGTAAAAGGTTGCCATGTTATAGAAGCATTACCTTGCTTTCCGGGAACTGTAAAGGCTCTAGATTGTGTTAGAACAAAACCATCTGAATAGGAAGTATTATACACATCATATCCATTTTGATCAACGACATTTTGATACTGACTGTCAACATAATTTATACTCGGATTCCAATTTACCGGCGGATTACTATCTGTTTTAGTATGTAATCTAAAATAGATACGGTCGCCTTTTTCTACTGCTAGAGGTTGTCCATTACAATTGGTAGTTAAGGAATTAACAACGTTAACATTCGTTGAATTTAGTTCTGTTCCATAAAGCAAACACAATTCATTGGTATCTTGACACTCCGATTGATTTTCAGAACGTGCAAATGTCGAATCTACTCTTGAAGGGGTTAATTGTTGGTATGTTTTAATATAATCCGCCAACCATTTTTGAGCATTTTGTTGACGTTTTACCCTGTCTTGTTCAGCAAGTTGAATATGTTTATTTTGAAAATCTTCGGCATACTTTTTAGTATCAATTCCGCTCAGCAAAGATAATTTGGAAGATAAATCTCCCTGAATAGGATTTTCATTTTGGTCAAACCAAAACGCCTGAAAGGATTTGATTACCATTTTATAAATACCGGAAACAGTGTTATCTTTATCATTTTCAGTAAAATCAAAAAATAATGTTGGATGAACCTCATCATAAGGTAATACAAGTTCTTTTCCTTCCGCAAACCATTTGTTCATAGCAAACTCCTTGGCTTCTTTGGTTGGTTCTAAATTAGTATAATTAGCTGAAATTAAATCGTTAGTAATTACACCGGAACGTTGTACTCCGCAATTTTCAGTTACGTTGAATGGATAATTCGTGGCCTGATTTGGTGTTGCAACTGGAGTAACAGTTACAGACGAAAAAGCGGTACTGCCATACATCTGAATTCCTATTGTATAATTGTTGGCAGAGGTAGGTGCAGTTAATTGATAAGCATTTCCATAGACAGATTGAAAAGCACTTTGAAAAGCACTGAAATTATCTACTAAATTAAAAGTTCCTAATAAATTTCCATTAATGTGCACATACGCATTAACACCAACTGTTAAATTACCAAGATTTGTATGTGTAAGTTCTTGATCGGGAAATTGGTTGGATGTCCAAATTGATCCACTTAAGTTATAACCATTTTTAAAAACTCCATTAAATTGATTTGAAGTTGAAAAAAAAGAAAACTTATAGCCATAGCGATTCATAAAAGAATAAAGATGTGAAGTCCCAAAATTATTTATCTCCAGCATATTGTGTGATAAATTTTCAAAACTCAAATAAGAATATGGAACAGAGCTTCCATCTAGAATAGAAGAAAACCAATTTGTAATAGTATCAACTGAATTAGCACTTCGTATAGATATATCTGCACAGTCTGTATTATTAAAATCAAAGGGCGAACAGTATTGTGGAATAATACCTGAGCACTGATTCAATGTGCCTTGTTGACTATTTCCATGACTTACAAACAGTAAATTAGGAGAACTAGGCGTATAAACTGGTGAAGATGAATTGAATTTAAAACTATTGATTCTTGTAGAAGTACGTTGGCATGAACCATAAATTTGACTATTTGTATGTGTAGCATTATTTATACTATAGAAAGATCCGTCAGTACTATATTTATATAGAGTTGACGTAACGTTTGGAGCAACAAAATCAACCGAATAGCACTGTTGCGTCTCAACGGTAGCATTCTTTTTTTCTACGGTAACGACTGCTGATTGACTTGAATCTAATAAGGTAATGTCGTTATTTATCGTAATGACACCATCCGCAGGTGCTTCCCAAACCTTGACTACATCATAAGATGGCAAAGTAAACTCAGGATCTTCTTCGGGCTCTGAAACTGAAACAGGTGCTGCAACGATAACTAAATTTTCGGATGCCTTGCTATCAGGAATAAAGGTCAAAGCACCATCGCTTTCAACATGATTAAAATAAACCAGGCCATTTTTAACAATATCAATTAGTCCGTCGCCATTGGCATCCGTAAAATAGATATTTGTAGTGGATTTAGAAGTTGATTTTTCCCAACCTATAGAAAAAATAGAATTGAATGAAAAATTATATTGTTCCGATTTACCGGTAGAATAATAAAAGCGATCAATACCAGTAATCATACGGTTTAAACCGAAACTGTGGCTAATCACCTCTTCCCCTTCTTCATTAATCGTCCGGTTAACAATATGAGGACGATAGCGTATAACATCACCACTTTGTGTAACAATATCGCTCAACCCATCACCATTAATATCTATTAAACTAACTTGTGATTTAGTTCGGTTTCCTGAAACACCAATGCCAAAACCGAAGGTAATATTCTTGGCAAACCAATTACACCCAACCCCTATTAGTCCTAAATAACCACCAATTCCTTCGCCTTTGGTAGAACTACTTCCTAAAGGGGAAAAATAACTATTAAAAGATGGTATCGGTTCTTCTCCGGTGACCAAAAATTCAGTATTCAAAAAAGAAGGGCATTCGGGATCACCAAAAGGAAACGAATTCTCAAAAACATAAGAATTTGTGGTAGAAGGAGGATTTCCTCCTGTAAAAATATCTAAATTGCCTTTTGAAAACAGACCTTCTTTTTTATTTGAATTGACATCGTTTGACTTAGATTTTAAAAGATTATCTTGTTTTTTTGATTGAATAAGCTGTTGGTTCCTATCCTCCAATTTTTGATAAAAGTTATTGTCTTTAAGCCATTCTTTTGCCTCTTTTTGTGCTAGTAGCCTTTGCTCATATTCTTTTTCTTGTTGCTTTTCTTTTAGTTCAAAATAAGCTAAGGGCATGTAAGAAGGCAATTGTTGTTTTAAAATTGCTAAAACCGTTGGATCTTTAACTTCTAAACCGTTGGAATCCAACCATTTTTCTAAACCTTCCTCTTTACTCCACAAAAAATTCTGTGAACCTAATTCTTTTGAAGTTTCTTCATTCAAAAGAAGCTCATAAAATAGTGTCAAATGTGAAAAGGGTAGTTTTAATTCAGCCCCCTCAGACACCATTTTCATTTCATTAAACTTCACTTCATCTTGAGACGGTTTGTAATTTTCCCAACCCTTTTTCACAAAATTATTGTTTGGAGAAATTCTAAGAAAGGGATCACAATTGGTTTCTACAATATCATAAGAATTAGTTACCTGATTATCAGCAGTAGAGATAGTTATTTCACTCAAATCGTCTGTAGTATTGAATATTCTAACAGAAATTGAATTACTACTATTGACATAAAAAACATCTGCTCCGGGATACAATGCTAATATATGATTTCTAAATACATTAAATCCATTACTGCCGTTTACACCTGTGGTAAAATAAGCATAATTACTGTCGAATAATGGATTTCCGTTGATTGATGCATTAAATGGGATATAATTTGTTTGGGAAATTTGAAGAGTTATGTTAAACGTATTAATTATATTAAAGGGACTTGATAAACGTTTCAATACTAATGTACCAACTAAATCATTTGATGTTGAGCTATAATTTGTAAAAATAGTCGAACCTGAATAGTAAGCATCACTACCTTCATATGTTCCATGATAATCAAAACTCAATTTGTTGGCTGGAAAAGAAGAAGTTATAAAAACAGGAGGCGTAATCATTTCCGAAGTTGAATTAAAAATCAGACTAGAGAAATTTTGAGATTCAGATTCAAACTGACTATTTGAATTTCCATAATAACGATCAGTATTAGAAAAATTGAGATAGTCCGTTGGTGTCAAACAATTTGTAAAATTCTCTCCTAAGGTATTACCACATCGTAAATATAGATTGGGTTGACTAAATGTTTGACCTGAAATTGTAAAACTTTCAAACAAATGACTCGTACAAGTGTTATTAAAACTATGGGTTCCACTAGCCGTTATTGGCGAATGAGAATTTCGGAAATTATAAATTGTATATTTCGGAACTGGAAACACAAACATAAAACACTTTTCTTCATCACCCCACCACCATCATCGTCATCCTCACAAAGATTAACATCAACTCCCGCTGAAAAGTAAATGTTGTTGCCTTCTCCATCTTCTAAATCATCATAATACTCAAATTCATGTCGATAAAATTCATTATTTCCGGCATCGGCTTCCACAATAGATAATAATCTATTCTTACCAAACTTACTAAATCCGGGATCATAATTCAGATTATACCGTCGTATTAATTCATTTTGATGTTTTACTTGGATAGTATTCAACAACTTGGTATTAACTAATTTAACGCCTAATTTAGAATCAATAGTAATATCAGGACGATAGGTACTTGTGGGTATAAACTCTACGGAATATCCTCCATCGTCATCTTGAAAACCGGTATAAGTTATCCGACTCAGATAATAAAAGATACTACCTGCAAGGTTACTATTTACTCCCGAAATGGAACCAATAGTCTCTTTCGTGTAATAATATTTCATACTATTTCCATGCACATCCTCAACCATATACAAACTCCAATATACCACTTTTCCCTCTGCATTTTTTAATACATAGGTTTCGTCAACACCCGTCTTTCCTCCGTACCAACTAACAACTCCATCGGTATTGGTCACTTTCCAATGATAATTACTTGGGTTAGTTCCTAATCGCTCTAGCTTTTCAAATCCACCTTGTTTTCTCATAGTAAATACCGCATTATCTATACGTTCACGCTCAACTGTAGAATACACATCTCCAGCATTTGTAGCGTCATAATGACGATTAGGCATCCAATCAACCATATCCGCATTCAGGTTTTCGATCTTCGGATACATCAATTGTTCTCCATTTAAGGTATAAATTTCAGTTTCATGAGTATCAGACAAAATAGGCACACCCCATCGTGTATCAATAGATAATGCAGAGGTACTCATGTCCCATCCTAAACCTAATAGACCATTACCTCCATCACTATTATATTGGATAGCCAAACTGGGTTGCAAACCACTTCTCCCTGACGGTACTTTTATTGGATACGAAACACCGGCAGAACCTTTTTGGGAAGCTTCAGGCGGCGATATCAGTGTCATTCCCGAAGTAGGATTAGCAGCTTTGATATCACTCATCATCGTGGGAATAAATGCAGAGGTTTCGGGTGTCTCCGGAACTTGAATAATACCATTTATATAATCAGTAAAATGATTCGTATTCGATACAATCATTTTCGTTTCTAAAAGAACGCTATCTTTTTCTACACTCACCCAACTCTTAGAATCTTTACTAAAATAAAAGGTTTGAATATCTTTTTCAGAATAGCCGGAAGGAATGAGGGAATTATCATAGGCTAATTGAATTTTTACATTCTTGGCAAATTTGGTTCCATCTGGTAAAAATCGGTAAGACCCTCCTCCTTTAGTAACATTAATCATCCCCGAATTCATCGGTGCTATATCTTTTTTTCGTAAAGAAGATATCGAAATTATTTTATGATCTGTAATTGCACTATCAGGAACTATTATTCCTGCACCTTCTGTTAATAGACTACTTCCAGCTAAAGCTGAAAACATTTTTTTGTGTTCACTCAGTCGTTCATCAAAACTCACTTTCAAATCTGCTTCAAGTAAATTTGTTAGATGAATATATTCCTGCCCCACTAGTCCATTGGAGTCATTTGCTTTAATTAAAATATTTTTTTGCTCTATATTTTCCTTAGTCAACTGAATTATTCCTTCAAATTGATTTTTATAAACTAACAAGTTGGAGCCTGCTACTTCTACAGTTAAATTTTCACTTGGGTTCTGAACAAATCCCTTAATATAAAGTTGATTTTCTTTAACAAACAATAAATTCTGATCGATGTTCAAAATCATATTGGCGTTCAGAGTTGTGTCCTCTTTAAATTGGATACTTACATTTTTTACTCTGTATCCAAATTCTTTACTCGATGGAGCGGTAAACAAAATAGTATTCTCTCCTTTTTTTACCCAATTAAAAGCTAACTCCTCTTGTTGTAACGTCCATTGGTTATTTTTCTTTACTATATAACCTCCCGTAGTCGGCATGTCGTTTACACTTCTGGATACTGAACTAAGTCCTTCAACACCATATAATTCATACTGAAGATAGACCCTACTGTTAGTAGGTATTTCATCAATAGTAATTTTAAATAAATTGTCTTTTGCATCATCCAAAGGTTTATCATCAAAAACACCAATATACCCATCAACAATATCAGCTTGAAAATAAGTTTTCAGTCCTAATTTATCATTTAAAGAACTTGTTTTTTCAGAACGTAAAGTCGACTTTTTCGTTTCAACTTCATTATCAGGTTCCATAAAATTAACTGATCTTACTGAATCCGGACTTTCATAACTGCTTGAACTATCGTGAAAATTTTTAGCTTTAGTACCATTAAAAAATTCCCAGATAATGGGTTGGGCAGGAGCAATAAAGCTACTATGCAACATACCAATAAGCATAACAACGTGAATTATTTCGACTATTTTTCTGTTAAAGCCAAAAACGATTGTTCTTTCAGAGTTTTTCATAAGAAGAAAGGTGTTTTTATTTTACTATGATTCTTTTGGCAACAGTTGTTTTATCAGTACTTACAGTAAGTAGATAGGTTCCTGAAACCGTTAGGGAAGTTTTGAATTGAGAGTCTTGTATGGCGGTTAATTGCTCATTTAAAATCATTTTACCGGCCATATCATGAATAAATACAGTTATATCTTTTGGCTCAGACAAATCAAAATCAACATAAAATAATTGCCCGGAGGCTGTTGAATTGGGGTAAATACTTATTTGATTAGTTAAAACATCTTCAGAAACAATTTCAAAATCACGTGTTTCAACACATCCGTTCGCTAACTTTAATCTTAATTGATAAGCTCCGGTTTGACCAGTTTTTAAGGTAGAAGAAGAAGAAACCATTTCTTTATTACTAATCCATTCATAATTTAAAATTTGATTCGGATTAGAAATGTTTGGAAAAATGATGATTTCATTTTCATCTGAAAGTACCCACTTTTCTTTCAAATCAATAGTAAGTCCTGTGTTATCAATAATTGTAAATGATGTTGAATAGTGATTCTGGAATGCATCGGTTATTTCTAAAAAATAATTTCCAGCTGTTAGATTAGATTGAATATAATCCGGCTCAGTAAACTGAAATTCATCGTTAAATTGTTCGGAAGTCAATTTGAGTAAATAAGGAGCAACGCCACCTATTGGAGTAACCTTAAGTTGATTAGTTTGTTCGCAAATTGATAGAACTAAATCCTTCTGAACAAAAAATTCAGGAGCTATCAAAAATGAAAAATAAGCATGCTCAGAAAAATTTATTTTTTCAAAAATGAGTTTCCCATTTTTCTTTACACTTTTAACATATTTCTTTTCAGACTTAAAATCTGTAGTTTTACTCAACACAAGCCATAAAACATTATCTGTAGATTCCAAACGATTATCATATTTTTCAAATAGAAATATCGGATCAACTTCCATTTGAAGATTTTCAAAATCATCCTTTTCTCCAAAATAATGTACCCTCCATTTTCTTTTCAAAAGTGTACTTTCTTGGATCGTAGTTGAACCATCATTATCACTCCAAATCAAATAATTGTGATTACTAATACTATGTAAACTGTCAACTCCAATACTGATAGCTTTCATTTCAGAATTAACAGACTTTCTTTGATATAAACCAATTTGATCATCTCTTCCAATCCCTGTAACACGACTGGCAAAATCTTCATTTTTTTTATAGTTCCAAATTGTATCATTTGAGGTAGATAAATAAGAAGTTTTATAAAGGGATATTCCAAATTTTAAAGATAGATAGCTTTCAATTTTAGCTTGATCCAAATCAGTTACTACATCTGGTAAAAAAATATATTCTAACAATTTTCCTTGCTCACCTATAAATCCCTTAGAAATTGTAAGTCCGTTATTTTTTCTGCCATAACTGTCCCTTGAAAACTGGTAAGAAAGTATACTGCCATAAAAAGGCTCCACCTTATTCTCTAATCCATCCGAAAATAAAACGTGTTTGGAAGTAATGGTGATTGAGTTTTTAGAATCCTTCATGGCAAGAACTTGAACTTCCTCTTCTTGCAGGGATTCAAAAGCAAAAAACAAAGAACCTGATTTTTGAAACTTACCCTTATGTGCTTGCTCCAATTTTTCAATATCACTAAAGTTTAACATTGGGTTAAAATTGTAGCGATTCAATGTGTCACTTCCTTTGTAGTGTGTTATAGCACCAAACTTTTGAAAAAAATCTTGTGCAACACATTCTATAGAAAATAGTAATAAAAAAGGGAGTGCTACAATTAATTGAAAAGAAACTCTCATAAGTATAATTTTATAATTTTGACTTTGGAGATAACTAGTAAATAAATAACATCAATAGGAACTGACTTGAATTTTTATTTAAATGTTAAAAAAATCAAAAAGTTTAGGTCATAAAACTATACATTAACATAGTTCTTGTCAATACGTAAAAACACTTAAATTTAAGGGAGTAAATTCAAGTATTCATTTTACGTGAAAAAAGTAACTTGATGAAAAAAGGGAAAATGTAGAACTAAATTAATCGTAGAAAGAAAAATAATGAAAATATAATAGATACACCATTTTTCTATATGTTAAAAAAAGAGAGGAGTTTTTGTCTACATTAACAATTGGAAGTTATGGTTAGAAAATGTGTGTGTGTGTGTGTGTGTGTTTAAATATCTTCTAAATAAATGGCGTTTACCTTAAGAGCATACAATACAACCCCTATAAAATTTTTAGACTCCGTTTTTTCCATAATACGCTTTCGGTGTTTTTCTACAGTCCGTGTACTGATGCAGAGCTTATCTCCTATTTCTATACTGCTCAATTCTTTACAAGCCATTAAAATTATTTCTACCTCTCGCCCGGTTAGATTGATTTTCTGGGTAAAATTAAAATTGGACTGCACTTTCTTCTCCCATAAAATAGCCTCTCTTACAACGGCAGCCAATTCCATATCAAAATAGTAATCTTTATTTATGATACCTTTTATGGCCTGCTCCAAAAGTTCCGGAGGAGAATTTTTTGTGAAAAAACCATTCGCTCCGCAATCCATTATTTTGTGAACGGCTTCCTTAGTTGTTAACTGAGAGACAATTAGAATTTTAACGTCCGAGTAATCTTTTTTTAATCGTGTACAAATTTCAAAACCATCCATGATTGGCATTTGAATATCCAATAACACCACATCAATTTTCTCACCATTAATCAGCTTTTCCAATAACTTTAGTCCATCATCAGTATCAAAAACAACCTCAACTTCATCAAAAGTTGCAATTAATAAAGATAAACTCTTTCTAAATAATTGATGATCATCCACTAAAGCTATTCGTATCATATAGGAAGTTTTAAATAAATAACAAAATGATTACCAACCGTTACTTCACGCTGGACCAACTCCGCTTTCATACTTTTAATTCTGGATTGAATATTATTTAACCCGCTACCGTTTGATTTGTTATAAGCAGTTTTAAAATCAAAAGGAACTCCATCATCTATGATTTCTAAACTTAATCCTTCAGTGGTAATATATAAAGAAAGTAGAGCTTGCGAAATTTGACCATGTTTCAACATATTCTGACAAAATTCCTGTACCACTCGAAAAAGTTCATAAGCATATTCAGTAGGAATTTGTACATCAGAGAAATCCGTTTTATAGACAAATTCTTTCCCACTTAGTAAGCTGAGTTGTTCTAAATAGTCACGCAAAGCTGAACTAAACCCCGCAGTTTCTAATAATGGAGGCATCAACTTATTTGAGATAACCCTAGTATTTTCAATAGCTTTTTCCAACGCATCTTTAGCTTCTGAAATAAGTAAATTAGAGGATTGCCCTTGTGTTTGCCTCTGTAAAAGAACCATATAGTTTCGTATAGCACTCAAATCACCCTGAACACTGTCATGCAAATCTTTAGCAATTCGTTGTCGCTCCTCTTTCTCACTTTCTAATGCAGTTTTCAATAGCGTTTCTGCCTCTTGACGCTTCATTTTAGTAAAATTATTTTGATAAAATAAAACCAAGAAAAGCAAACCTAACGCCAAAAAAAGCATCACAGAGGTTCCAAGCCAAAAAACATAATTTATATCAATCGATCCTTCCAAATAGTAAGTATTAAAAAAGTTCTGAAAATTAAAACTAAAACAAGGTTAACAATCCAATAATAATATAAACTCAAACCAGCTCTTAAAATTTCTTCACCCAAGATAAAAAGAAAAATAGTTCCAGAAAAATAAATCAACAATCCGGAAACAAAATAAAAAAGAGGTACGTCAAGCAAAGATTCAACTTCTTTCTTTTCAAATATTTCCTTAATCCATAAAATAACAAACAAAAAAATATATAAAAATTGAATAGAATATAAAATCCCTAAAACTTGTAAATAAGGATAATTACTGTTTACCAAAAGAAAATAGAAAAAGGCACAAAAAAATAAAACCGAAAAACAAAACGTAATTTTAACAAACTTTCTAGCCAATAATTGATTGAATAATACTGCAAAAACGACAAACTCTAAAATAGTATACAGTTTTGACCATATATAAGAATCAAATTTTAAAAAATAGATAAAAATCAGTTCTATAAGTGAAGATATTGCCGTTAAAACCAAAAATGGCAACATAGGTTTCACGGCAATACTTTTTGCTGAATTAAAAAAGAGATACTGAATTAAGACAAATATGCCTAAAAAATTTACCACAAATATTAAAACTACAGGTAAATTCATCCAATATTATTTTTTTAATCTAATATACTAATCGTTGGACAATGTGGAGGACAAATGACAGTTCTATCTACAATAACACCCTCCTTCATATCATTTCCTAGTGTATCAACACCAACTAAAACTACAGTTTTTGTTAATTTATCTTCATCATATGCATTATAAATGCGAACACCAATGCAACGATCTTGGGCTAAAATAGCTTCAACATGATTTGAGCCAATAAAAAATGCCTTTTTTTCTTCAGGAAATATAGACTGAAAAGCAGCAATAAGATCTTGAGCTTCTTTCAATTTAATTTCTCCTCCTGAGTTTTTGTTTATTTCCATGATATTTTTAATTAAAATTATGCTTACAATTTAGAAAAAATTGTTAGGCTCGAAAATACGTATTTTCACTCAATTATGTAAGTATTTATACGTAATTAAATTCTTAAATTACAATTTTCATGAAAAAAGTAGTACAAAACAACTCAAAATACGCTGAATAATAATAATTTAATAAGTATTTACACGTATATCAAATGACGCTATTTAGCATAAAATGCTGATATCAAAAAAATTTAAATGAATTAGTTTCAAAAAACAACTACCAAAAAATACATATAAATACGTATTAAAATACGTGTTATTACGGAATATGTTAAAATTAAATTTTGAATAATTTTACTTCTACAATCAGTCAATTAAAATTAAAAATAACTACATAAAATAGTAACATTAAGTCAAGTAGTTTAAATCCTGAAAAATATTTTTTCCAAAGTCATTTGCATTAAATAAAATACGAAAATAAAAAAATAAGCTGTTTTTATCTTTTTTTAATTACTGGGGTAAAAAAATTACCTTTTTAAAATTTTCTTTTTTGATTAGACAAATTATATATCAGTTTTATGAAACTTCAAATTGAGTTTTCAATAATAAATGAGTTTATAGTCTGTAAAAAATTTAATTAAATCAATTAGCTATGGCTGCAAAAAAAAGTACCGCTAAAAACAAAATAAAATCAATAACAACATTAACGAATTTTAGAAATTATGTTGAAAATGGCAAAGATAGAAACGGAAAAAAAATTGTTCAAATCTATTGCTTAACCAATGATTATATAATTTATAGAACAGAAACCAATTTGCTTTGTCATGATGAAGATACGAGCAGTAATAATTTAGCGGCAAAGTTGGGGTCAATTAGTACTCGAATGACAATTTTAAAAACAATTGATGGAGAAGATCAAACTAAAAATAATTTTGACATAATTGATATTATGTCAAAAGCATGGGAAAATTGCTTCAATGACAAACCAGAAATTGCTAATGAAATTTTAGATAATTTAATAAATAAAATTTTAACAAAAAGTCGCGTCTACTATATTTTTTCATCGCTATTAACTTTTCTAGTAGTACTATTTGTAGGGATAAATACAATGTTTTATTACAACTATAATTTTAATTCAGAATTTGTAGTATTGATAGCATTAATTATTGCAGGAACATTCGGTGGATTGATTTCAACATTAATAAAATTAAAAGAAATCTACCTAGACCCAAATTCAAAATATATTAATATAATTTCAGGGGCATCAAGAATTTTAATTTTAGGTGCATCTGCCTGCATATTTTACTTGGCATACAAGGCAGAAATAATCTTAACGCTATTACATAATAACACAACAAATGAAAAATATTATTTAATCTTTTGTGCATTTATTTTTGGTTTTGGTGAACGATTTATTCCCGATATATCGAACAACTTTAATAAACTATTGAACGCAGATAAAAAAAACAAATAAGTAAGATTACTTTTAGATTAAACCAATTGTTCTAGACAAATATCCTAACTTGAATTTAACAATAATATAAGTAGGAACTAAAAGAAAGAAATAGCGAGATTATCAAGCCTATTTGTAATCTGATTTAAAATTTCTAATAGGTGAAGAATTTGATTTAAATATCTTGTTTACAGCAAATTAGTGTTAGTATTCCGAAGGTTATATTGATTATCATACTGCTTTAGATTTAATGTCTAACATCCGAAGATAATTGCTAGATTAAACAAAGGGCAAACAAAGCATTAATGAAGAGGAAGCTGAGCTATTAAAAACTAAAAATCCTGACAAAGTAGTACCATTTATAGGTAGTATTTCAAATGTAGTTACAATAGTTGACTTAATTAATAAGTTTAAAATTATGTAATAGTAAAATTTGCCCCAAAACAGATTGTAATTCAAGGTTTAACTATAAATACATTAAGTATGGAAACAATTTTTACAAGATTTTTTTTAATTATAGTATTTTGTTGTGCTATAAGCAGTTTTGGGCAAACTCCACCAACCGTGAAAGACAGTTTGAGAAATACAACTAGGCACTATATATTAGACACTAGAAGAAATTTAAATGATCCAAGCAGACCAGCTAATGTTACAACATATTTGGCAACTCCTGCCAATTTAGATTTATATTATGACGAGTTATATTTTACATTTAATCCCAAAATGCTAAATATATTTTTTGAAAACGAAATTAATTCATTTGCAACTAATATAACCGATTTAAACCTTGATAAGTATATAGTTTCAGCAAGTACAGAAAACAAAACGTTAACAATAGGTAGAAATATTGATTTGAGAAATTTAAGAAAGATTTTTTTTTCAAATGAACCATTACCTATTCGACCTATAAATAATTTGGTTTCAATTTATGTTAAAAACAAATTAGATAAGGGATTTTCAAATATTTACTCACAAAATAGCAAATCAAACGAGTATGACTTTAATAGTGATTTTGGAATTGGTTTAAAATTTACACATATTTTCAATGGGATTATAAGATATGGAGATAATTCTGCACACAGTAAAAAGGAAGGCATAAGACGAATTAGAGAAGAAATAATAATCCCAACAATAAACGAGGAAATTAATAAATATATTAAGTTCACACCCGCATCAACTGTAGTAACAAATATTAATTCAACAAAATCAAGTTCAATTAACAGTGGTGTTGAAACAACAAATATTAATGCTCAAACAGTATCTAATGGTGTTAGTTCAAATAGTAGTACTACTTCCACTTCCACAACAATAAATCCAGACACTAATAGCAATACAACAACTTCTAATACAACTACAACAATCTCTACACCTTCTAGATCCTCAAACAATGAAGAGGAAAACATAAATGCTATTTTATATTGTGGCAATGATTTAACTGATAAAAACGAAAAACTGATAAAAGAAAAGTATTATTTTTTTTATAAGAAAATTGCGGACAAAGAAATTGAAATTTTGAAAAAAGAAAAGTTATACAGTAGTTATTTAACTTGGTGGGTTGGTTTCGATGCATATTATGGTGCCAGTGGTAAGGAAACATATTTCAAGAAAGATTTAACTCCTAATACTATAGTAGATACTGCTAAATTTCGGGATTACAAGATAGATTTATACGTAAACGGATTGTGGAGCTTTAGTAAAGGCGTGACAATAAATGCTAAACTCCAATTTAATTCAACAAATACAAATAATTTTATTATTAATGAGAAAACTGCAAACACATTTGAAACAATAGCTTCACTACCAAACAATCAACAAACTGTAACAGGTACTCAACTTGTATTTATTGGACAATATGACGAATTTATTGTATTAAGCACTAGATATGAATTATCTTTCTTAGTCTTTAATAACACAGTTGGTTTAAGTGGTGCACTCGAACATTATTATGGAACTTTTAAAGCTAGAAATTGGAAATTCGGAATCCCGGTTAGTTTCAAAGACAAAGACAAAAAACCTACACTCAATTTTGAATTACAGTGGAAAGAGATAAATAGGAATCATTTTGTTGGTATAAGTGTTGGTTATGCCTTTGGCAAATTTCTAAAATGATTTCATGAAATCACAACCAGAATTAATCCTCCAACAAAATTTAACTTAATCAATTATCTTGAAATAGTTAAAAATTTAAGCCTAAGAGATGAAAAAGATTTATTAAATAAATTAGAAAAACACAATAAAAATGTGATTTCTGATAGTGATTTGAAACAAACACTTAACCATCTCTCACAAAGCTCGCTAAACTAATTCTACTTAATCAACCTGTTGCTCTTTTAAGTCTCCAAAATTCAAAGCAAATGAACATTCCTTTTTTTCAAACATCTAACTAAAGAAAACAATCAACTGCCAAAAATTTGCCACCGCTTCCCCAAACTCCAAAAGTTTTTGTATGCCACAACTAAATCCCTCCGAAAAAAATCGTGTCTGGCAACAAAAACTTTCCCAAAGCTTCTTTACATAATGTGGCATTATAGGGCAATAAAGAAAAGAGTGCTCCAAAACAAGATGGTGCATTGCCCTATAATAACATTATGTAAAAAAGCCGCTCACCCCACGCTCGAAAGCCCCGCTCTAGCCACACATTTTTGGCAGCTTTCCTCGCACCACCCAGCTACCAAAAACACGTGGCTTCGCGGGTCTTACTTCGTGATTTCATTAGAACGTTTCTACTCAAAAAGAAATATACCACTTTGAAGAAAATTCATCAATTGTTTTTATCAGCTGTGTGTTAAAGCGGTAGTGTTTGCATTATCTTTTGAAGGTGCTTCCCATTTCCGAAACAACTGAACACTAAAATCTGAATACTGAACACTTTCAAGCACCCTCAAAAGATAAAATTGCCCAGCAAGAGTGTGGTTTTTTGATTTGTCAGAACATGAAGTAGTAATTGCTTTCCGGTTGCTCATGCTTTTAGAATTCCTAAGAAAATTATTCAAACTTCAAGCCTTGCGATGTAAACACAAATGAAGCATCAGCACCCAAAAAAGCAATCAGAAAGTAAGTGCAAACAAATCAAAAAACCACACACTTGCTTTCGCTACTGCCCACGCACTCGGTAGTATTTGCATTGTTTTTTTGAGGTGCTTCCCATCTCCGAAACAACTGAACACTAATTTCTGCATACTGAACACTTCCACGCACCACAAAAAAATCAAATAGTGCAGCAAGAGTTTCAAATTTCGGTTCCGGATGAAAAGCATTTTTATTGTTTTTGGTTTTTCATCCAGCCCCAAAATTTGAAACCCTTGCAAGACGACCCGTCTCCGAAACAAAAAGAACCGACTTCAAAAGGAAAATCCTGCTCCGAAAGCAAAAAAATAAAATAAAAAAAAGAGAGCAAAGGTAAGTTCCGGGTTTACAAAAAAGCAAGTTCAAGCCCTGCGGGTTTTTTAAAAAATCTCCACCACGCATGCGTTTTCAAAACAACTTATCTACCAAGCAACAAATTACGACTTCCAAAGGACAAATCAGGGTGGTAGTATTTTTTAAAAAAAACTTGCTTTTTTGAAACCCTCCACTTGGTGTGAGTGCTTTCTTTTTTTTCTTTTTTTCTTTTGAAAAATTTTAATGAAAAAGTGTGTCCGGTCGATAAATCCTTAATAGCCACGATATGATAAATTTTAAAATGAAACACCACCAAAACGGAGTAAAGTATGCAAATCCTCATTTCTTCATCCTAAACAAAGGGTTAAACACAGGCAAACCTTTAGAGGAACCCTGCCCGAATTGCTTTGTAATCATTTTCCAATGTTCAGAAGATTGCGAAAACATGGAATCCATCTGTAAAAGCTTATGGAGAGTAAAATATTGGCTTCAATTCCTTATCGGTTCTGTAATTCCATACATCAGAATCAATGATTTTGCAAAAACCCTAAATCTGAAAGCAAATGAAATGATGACCGATTTCGAGCAACACAAAAAAAATGTAGCAGCTCTTAAAACCTTAGAACAAAAGGAAAAACAATTTCACGAAAACATCAATTTAATCAATGATTTAAGAAAAGTCATTTTATATCGCTATTGCAAAAAATAATCTTGTATAACCTTTAAAATTAATTCTATGAGTATTTTTTTATTGTTTCAGACTGACAGCTGGAAATCAAAAGCATCAAGAGTCTTTTTTGGTGCTTTTGATAGCCGAAAAAAAGCATTAGACTACGCAAAATACAACGATTTATATTGGTATAATTCTGAAGTAGTTGTGATTGAAGTTGTACTAAATCAATTTGGGGAAGTCTGACAAAAAGCCCATTCCTTATGGTTTGGGCTTTAACTTTAATGTTAATAACCTCAGATTTTGTTAATATTAATTCTCTTAAAAGGTATCTAAAATTAAAAGGTATAAGTATTTTTGAGGATAAGAAAGTATAAATAGTATGGAACATGAAATGATAGGCACTTGCAACAGTTGCAGTTACTCCAAAGGTTTTAAATTTGGAGGAGGTCGCCTAAAATTTCAAAATGTTTGTTTAGGACCTGCAATTAATTTGAAAACGGGGAAAATAGAAACTGTAAACTATAAAATGTATGACCCCATCAATTACAAATTATACACTAACGAAGAACTTCAATCGGCACATCCTGAATACCTAAGTAAATATAAATTCGGTAATTTCACTATTAATCCAACTGGGAATTTTTGCCCATCTTGCCATAAAAAAACATTCGACTTTTCAATTAAAGTTACTGTTGAATAAAAAAGCCCATTCCTTTCGGTTTGGGCTTTCATTTTGTTTAACTCAAAGGTCACCACAACGAGAGTTAAACTTATTTTTTGTGCTTCCTACAGAGGTATTTGAGCAATACCGAAATTGAAAAACTCACTATAGCTCCAACAGTTGCCAAAATAACTGTTCTAATTAAATCTTCTGAGTTCAAATTCGGTACCATACTCAAAAAAGTACCTCCGACAGTTCCAACCAATGTTGAATTAGTCTGGCTGTTCATTCTTTTCAACAGTCAACTGACTTACAGCTGAAATAACACCACCGGCAACAGCAACATAGCCACCAACTGTAGTCACAATTACTGGCAAAGAAACTGGTGCAGTTAAAACGGCAGTACCAACAGTAGCCAATACCAATCCAATAGTTCGAAGCACTTTAAAAAACTTTGGTGTGGGAGCACTCGCTCTCTCTACAATTTTATTCATAATCTACTTTTTTGTCATCCTGTAAGGATCTATTGAACAATTAATTCGACACTTTCATTTTCATCCAAAGCTTGATAAACAATATCTTTCAGTTTATTAAAAGCTTTCCGAGACATCAAACCAAGTCCTGGACCAGAAAGTTTAATAACAGGAGCAATACAGCCTTGTAATTCCTTTTGAGAATTGTTCGCAGGATGAAAAAGAATGAATTTTCTGTTCGGTACATCCATCACTTCCAAATGCCATTTGTATTTGGCACTGTATCGCTTTCTAATAAAATATTTCCCCTCAGGAATGCAGGAAACCTTCGTTTCGTTCATCTTCCACGGCAATTCAATTGTTTTACAAATCAATTTACCTTCGCATTCGAGTTTACCATTTGTTCCTTCAGGGAAATAAGTTCTTGATAGTAGTAAAACCATCTTCTACAAGCCACTAACTTGCACCAAGGAAAGCGGATTAAAAGCACCGTTTTTCAACGGATACATTTGACCATTCACTTCCTGATAGAACTCTAATCCAAGAGCCAAAAATAATGGCTTAGTACTGTTTGGTGTAACAGTATTCACTTGGTTAATAGCAACTGTTGGAACGGCATTCCATGGCAAAATAGCCGTTTCAGAGTTTTGAACTACAAAGGTTTCAGCTTCAAAATCAACTTCCGCTCCCGCAGAAATGACTTTAAAATGTGTGGTTCCGGATGGTGCAGCAATCATATTAGCGGGAACGAATGGTGGCAAGGTAACAGACACTTCACCTGTTACTCGATCGATAGCTCCTGTAAATGGAGCATATAAACTGGTGCCAAGTTTTCCACGAATATTAAACTCAAAACCGGTAAGCAACTCCGCCTCACCATCAATCACATTTCGTAAACCTCTTTCACTCACTTCATCAGCTTGAATCACTTTCATCATCCGCTGAGTCAATCGGCTCACCATTCTACTATCCGCAGAATTCAAAAGCAAAGCTCTCAAAGAAGTTCTTAGAATTTTTCCGGCCTTCCCAGCCCGTCCAAACTCAGCTCCATTCTCACGCGTTCTTTGAAACGCAGCATCATTAGCGATTCTACTAGCGTCAATTCCCCCTTTTTCTCTCGCTAAATGCCCATCTTGAGTTTTGTAAAAGGTAATATCCCCGATAGTACCTTTCAATTTAATTATGCCTTTCTGTCTAGCCATAACTTCAAAATTTAATTCAACATATGGTTTGCTTTTACAAACCTCTCACGACTCCATCATTCTAAATTTTGTTGCAACAGTTTCAAATGATCATAACAAAGATTACAACACATTTTTCCAAGAAAAAACTGGTAGTGTACCATATGTCCAAAATCGACACAAGTGTCCAAAACGAACATAAAATCCCACTAAATCAGTTTAAAAAATTATAATTAAATTGCAGAAGATTTTCTGCAAGTCAGAAGTTAGTCAAAGCCTAATCAAAGGCATAGATAAAGTATGAAAATGAATAATCAGAGGGTGTGCATCTATCCAAAGGACATACAGCGAATAACCGGTAAAAGTTATCGTCAAAGTACTCGATTGATGCAAAAAGTAAAAAAAGAGCTTAATAAGCAAGAGAATGAGTTCCTAACTATTGAAGAGTTCTGCACCTATGCAGGAATAAAATATGAACAAGTAGCTCATCTCATTATAGGATAGAATTCAATTATATTTTTTATAACAATTTATCCAAAAGCATTCCCAAGCAGTTTAAAAACCAGTTCATTTTTTAAACTTTATCCTTTTAAATTCAAGATTTATTTCTTAAATTTACATCATACGATTTATACTAATTTGAATAGTAAATGTAGGTGCTAAAATCGGTTACCCTAGAAAATGTAACCTCTCTAACACCTTGTAAAATGGGAGTTTCTGAATGTAGACGCATTCTCTCCGACTCCACATTTTTATTATCAAATTAAGCTAAAACCCTGTAAATCGTATGATTTACAGGGTTTTTTGTTTTTTTTTTAGATAAACTACAATTCTAAGTAATTGTGAATTTGTTTGTTCAGTATTTTTTGCTTTTTTAAATCAATTATACCAAGATAACTTGTGTTGTTTTTTAAAATTGAAATAATTTCTCTATCATCACTGGCGATAATGATAGAATGTCTGTATTCTTTAAATTTAAATAGAAGTAAACAATCCTTATAATCATTGATTACAAAAACAACTTTATAATCATTGTTTTTATTTATCATTTGAAAATCATCAATATATTTACAACCAACATTTTGCAATCTTCGTTTGAGGTACAAATTATCATATTCTTTTGAATCAATGATATATATATTTTTCTCTTTCATCATTCAATCAATAATATTTTAACTAATTCTAATAAATTATCTAATTCTTTTTTTATTTCAATTTTTGAAATTGTTAGTTTAAGATGTAGAAAACCTCTGCTTTTAATTACTTCTTCAAACAATGCATCATTATTTGAACATAAAATTATAATTCCTTCAAACTGAACGTAATTAAGTAATTCTTTTAGGTCAACTTCATCATAAATTACGAAAAGTAAAAGGTCAAAATTTTTAAAATTAACTTCTATTCCTTTGTGAAGAGCAGACTTTTCAATGCTATAAAATGTACTATATCGGATAGAAACGAAACGATAAAAAAAGCTTTTTCTATCGTGTACTAATATTGAATTCAAAGAATCCACGGGGCTTTTATTTAAAATGATTGATTATTTTTAAAAACAATAATCCATACAGCATCATTCTCTGTATTGAAAATGAGCTGTTTGAATTAAAGTATGTTAAGGTATTTACAAGTCTATTATAATAAACTCACTTCTTCTGTTTAGTTGATGATCCTCTTCCGAACATTCAACGTTATCAGCACATTTGTTTACTAATTGTGTTTCACCATAGCCTTTGGCTGTAAGTCTGGATTTATCGATTCCGTTTTTCACTAACCATGCCATAGTAGATTTAGCTCTTCTGTCTGATAGCAATTCATTATATTTATGAGTTTGTCTACTATCGGTGTGCGAACGAATGTCGATTTTCATACTTGGGTATTCATTAAGAACATCCAATATTTTAGCTAGTTCTAAAGCTGCATCCGGACGAATATTCCATTTATCTAAATCAAAATAGATAATTTTTATACCAAAGGCTTTGGCTAAATCATCACCTACTTTAACTGGTTTTTTGGTTGGTTCCAATTCTATCGGCAAGGTTGTTTTTCCGCTTTCTTTCGGTGTAATAACCGCCAATTCTTTGGTGTTGTAATCGGTCTTTTCTGCTCGAACATAGAACTTTGTATCACAATCTACTTCACCAAAATCATACAATCCTTGAGCATCACTGGTTGTTTCTTTAAGCTTGTTGAACTTGTCATCCATCAACGTTAGCTTTGCGTTTGGAATAATTGCTCCGGTTTCAGTATCGGTGACAACGCCTGCTAATTCTTGGTCGCAAGTGAGTATCAATTCTCTATTTTCAATGAATTTATAAATATCATCATCGCCCACTGAGTTTGGTCGGTTTGAGGTTAAAAATCCTCTTTTGTTGGTATGATTGATAATGTAACCAAAATCATCAAACGAACTATTAACCGGCTCACCAACATTCACTGGCTCTGACACAGATCCGTCTTCTTTGATTTGTGATGCAAAAATATCTAATCCGCCCAAGCCCGGATGACCGTCTGAAGAAAAATAAAGTTCATTCTTGCTCGATATAAATGGGAAGGTTTCTCTAGCCTCGGTGTTTATAGTTGGTCCTAAATTTATAGGCGTACCAAAACTTCCATCTTCATTAATGGTTACTTTGAACAAGTCTGATGCTCCCAAAGTACCTGGCATGTCTGATGCAAAATATAATGTTTTTTCATCTGGACTAAGTGCTGGATGAGCTACCTGATAGTTGTCGCTATTAAATGGTAATTCTTCTTCTTTACCCCATTTACCATCTTCTCCTTGTTTTGATCGATAGATTTTTAATAACGTTACACGTTTACTGTCCTTTCCTTTTTTGCCTTGGTTAAAATTATTTCTTGTAAAATAAACCGTTTTTAAATCCTTTGTAAAAACAGGCGTAGCTTCGTGAAAACGTGTATTGATTTCGTTAGCAAATTTCTCAGGGTTTTCTACCGAACCGTCTTCCTTTATTGTTGCTGCATACATGCGAGTAAAGGATTGACCTGTCCAAGTGTGTTTGCGTTTGATGAAATTACCTGTATCTCTTGCCGATGTAAAAACTAGCTTATCACCATAAAAAGCACTTCCATAATCGGAATAAACAGAGTTGATTCCTGCTTCCTCAATTTGGTGTCTTCCTGAGTTTTTCTTGATTTCTGCTAAATAGTCTTTTTGCGTTTTTGCCAAAACTCCCCTAGAATCACTTTGGTTCTTTTGGTGGAATTTTGCCATCATATCATCCGCTTTTTTATAATCGCCTACTGCTTTTAAGGATTGAGCATAACGAAAATAATATTCAGTCTCTACATCTTGGGTTAGGCCAAATAACTCGCCATACCACTTAGATGCTTCTTCTAATTTGGCATTAAAATAATAGGCATTACCTAAATTTTGTAATATTTCCTGATTCTTATATCCTTTGTTGGCTATTCGCTCATAGGTTTCAATAGCATCAACATAGGCATATTTATCGTACTTCTTTTCTGCTCTATTGGCTGCTCGCTCTTGAGCAAAGCTACTAACAAAACATAAACTCAATAACAGGGTGTGTATATAATTTATTCTCATGGTTCAAGGAATTAGAAAAATCGGGGTGAAACGATTCGGTTATATCTATTAAATAATTCAAATCTCAAAAACACTTCGTGTGAACCTGAGTTAAATCGTCTTAATTTGGTGGTTTCATGATCATAGCCATAACCAACAAATAACCCTTGGGTCACTTGAAAGCCTGCCATGGCACTCACGGCTGCATCCCAACGCCATGCTGCTCCTAAGACAAATCGCTCGTTGATTAAAAAGTTTCCTGATACATCCAATTGTAATGGTGCCCCCTCGACTGCCTTTACTAAAAAAGCCGGTTTGAATTTAACGTTGTAACTCAAATCAAACACATGTCCTCCTATTAAATAAAAGTTCATTCGCTCTTTGTTGATTGCTACATCATTGTCGCTGTAACGGACTGTTTCAAAAAAATTAGGTATTGATAATCCGATATAACTCTTGTCTGAATGAAAATAAACACCAGCTCCTAAATTAGGGGTAAACTCACTTTTTAAATTCTGAAACTGTGGGTCTCCCATGTGTTCAGGGTTTAACTTACTTGGATCCAAACTAAAAAGATTGGCTGTTCCTTTTATTCCAAAGGAAAGTTTAAATCGTTCGGATGTAGGAACTGTATAACTTACATCTACCGAAATCGCATTTTCATCCGTTGGACCAATGCGATCATTTACAAACGATAAACCAACACCTAAATTCGTATTGTTAATAGGAGTGTTTAACGAAAACGAATTGGTTACCGGAGCTCCGTCTAATCCAACCCATTGAGTACGGTGTAAACCAAAAATACTCATTACACCTCGTGAACCTGCATAAGCTGGGTTAACATTTATTGTGTTATACATATAGTGTGTGTACTGTGCATCTTGCTGTGCAATCCCTTGGTAACCAACCAGCAGTAAAGCAATAATTACTATTTTTTTCATATTATGAAGTTTTATCAGGGTGTATGAGTTTATTCAAACACCCTGAATATTAAGCTTTAATTGTTTTGAATGTATAAATATCCTATTCTTTCTTTCATCTGTCCTGACAAATCTTTGTAGTTCAACACGTACCAATAAGTACCTGTTGGTAAGCCTTTGTCTGTGTTGAATGTCGCTCTTCCGTTTGAGTAGCCATCAAACAATCGATCGGTATTGTTATAGCCGGATATCTTAAACACCTGTACTCCCCAACGGTTATAAATCTCAACCGTGTTCTCTGGATAACATTCGATTCCTTGAATGTTGAAGAAATCATTGAATCCATCGTTGTTTGGTGATACGGCATTGTAGATAACGATGCTTGAACAAGGCGATACTATACAGTCTTCTGCAACAGTTACATTTACATTTACTTGACTTCCACAAGATGATGTTCCGTCATCGTATAAGTAAGTGAATAAGTAAGTTCCAAGTGGCACATCAAATCCAGAGAATACAGTACCGTTAAGTCCTGAAACTCCATCAGCATTGATCCATTCGCCATCTGTTGGTGTTCCGGCTGGTAAGAATGTTGCTAAATCTACTTGACTTGATGTGTCAGAATTACAAATCTCTGCATCCATCTCTACTACCACTGTTGTAAGTGGCTGTGAATTTATAACTACACTTATCGTTGGTAAATCACATCCGTCTAATGTAGCGGTTATAGTATAAGTTCCTGACGGTGCACTTACTAAGCCACCATTGAAAATCACTCCTTGTGATGGTACTATTGTATAAGTATAAGCTGCATCATAATTTGTTATCTCAAAACTACCTGTAGCAACCAAACAAGTTGGATGAACTACCTCACTCAATAAAGGACTTGACAAAGTTGTAATATCCCAAGTACACGTTACATCGTTGAATGTAGCTGTTTGATAACATTCTAAATCAGATGGTTCTACTGGTTGTGTTCCTGAAACAATCCATGTACAAGTAGTTGTATCAAATGAAGCTGTTTCGTAACAGGCTAAATCCGTTGGTTCTACTGGTTGTGTTCCTGAAACTATCCATGAACAAGAAACTGTTTCGAATGAAGCTGTTTCGTAACATGCTAAATCTGTTGGTTCTACTGGTTGTGTTCCTGAAACAATCCATGCACAAGTAGTTGTATCGAATGAAGCTGTTTCATAACAAGCTAAATCTGTTGGTTCTACTGGTTGTGTTCCGGAAACTATCCATGCACATGAAGCTGTATCAAATGTAGCTGTTTCGTAACATGCTAAATCTGTTGGTACTGCTGGTTGTGTTCCTGAAACTATCCATGAACATGAAACTGTATCAAATGTAACTGTTTCGTAACAGGCTATAATTGGTTCTACCGGTTGTGTTCCTTGGTTTATCCAAGTACAAGTATTTACATCAAACTGATAATCATCCCAACAATTCACCGCAACAGGTTCAGTAGGCTCACTTATTGTTATAGTAACCGATGCCTGATCACATAAATCTGCAATTATTGTGCTACAAATTGAATAAGTATATACATAAGTTCCCGCTTCAATACCTGCCAGAATTGTTATGTCACCGTTAGAAGCTATAGTAATATTTGGATTATTACCTTCTAAAATAGTAAGAACAACTTGACTATCAGTACTCGTATTTACCAATTCAGACCCTAACAAATCATTTGATAAAATATTACCAACAATTTGCTTTTGATCACATACACTACTTGATACTACATCATCAACAGCATTGATTATTGGTGTAATAGTACAATCCGGACAACCTGGATCTACCGGACATGTTGCACATGGGGTTGGATCGGTGGATGTGTCGGTTACATCTTCGCCATCTGGGTCTTGACCTGTGGCGATGGCTAAGTTATACACATAACCTGCATCGATATCTGCTTGCGTGATAACGTGAACTGCTGTGAATGTTGTGTTGTCTGACTGACCTACTCCTAAGTCAATTGGGCCGCCACTTACTACCGCATTGTTATCGCTTACAATGATATTGGTTAATGGAACGTTTCCGGTGTTGGTTACTACGAAGGTATAACGTACTTCGTCGCCTACATTGGTTACGCCATTGGCATCTGCATCAAAGTAAGTTCCATCTTTTGTGATTTGGATACTTGGTGCGTTAATTGGTGTAATAGTACAATCAGGACAACCTGGATCTACCGGACATGTTGCACATGGGGTTGGATCGGTGGATGTGTCGGTTACATCTTCGCCATCCGGGTCTTGACCTGTAGCGATGGCTAAGTTATACACATAACCCGCATCGATATCTGCTTGCGTGATAACGTGAACTGCTGTAAATGTTGTGTTGTCTGACTGACCTACTCCTAAGTCAATTGGGCCGCCACTTACTACCGCATTGTTATCTGTTACAATGATATTGGTTAATGGAACGTTTCCGGTGTTGGTTACTACGAAGGTATAACGTACTTCGTCGCCTACATTGGTTACGCCATTGGCATCTGCATCAAAGTAAGTTCCATCTTTTGTGATTTGGATACTTGGTGCGTTGATTGGTGTAATAGTACAATCAGGACAACCTGGATCTACCGGACATGTTGCACATGGGGTTGGATCGGTGGATGTGTCGGTTACATCTTCGCCATCTGGGTCTTGACCTGTGGCGATGGCTAAGTTATACACATAACCTGCATCGATATCTGCTTGCGTGATAACGTGAACTGCTGTGAATGTTGTGTTGTCTGACTGACCTACTCCTAAGTCAATTGGGCCGCCACTTACTACCGCATTGTTATCGCTTACAATGATATTGGTTAATGGAACGTTTCCGGTGTTGGTTACTACGAAGGTATAACGTACTTCGTCGCCTACATTGGTTACGCCATTGGCATCTGCATCAAAGTAAGTTCCATCTTTTGTGATTTGGATACTTGGTGCGTTAATTGGTGTAATAGTACAATCAGGACAACCTGGATCTACCGGACATGTTGCACATGGGGTTGGATCGGTGGATGTGTCGGTTACATCTTCGCCATCTGGGTCTTGACCAGTAGCGATGGCTAAGTTATACACATAACCTGCATCGATATCTGCTTGCGTGATAACGTGAACTGCTGTAAATGTTGTGTTGTCTGACTGACCTACTCCTAAGTCAATTGGGCCGCCACTTACTACCGCATTGTTATCTGTTACAATGATATTGGTTAATGGAACGTTTCCGGTGTTGGTTACTACGAAGGTATAACGTACTTCGTCGCCTACATTGGTTACGCCATTGGCATCTGCATCAAAGTAAGTTCCATCTTTTGTGATTTGGATACTTGGTGCGTTGATTGGTGTAATAGTACAATCAGGACAACCTGGATCTACCGGACATGTTGCACATGGGGTTGGATCGGTGGATGTGTCGGTTACATCTTCGCCATCTGGGTCTTGACCTGTGGCGATGGCTAAGTTATACACATAACCTGCATCGATATCTGCTTGCGTGATAACGTGAACTGCTGTGAATGTTGTGTTGTCTGACTGACCTACTCCTAAGTCAATTGGGCCGCCACTTACTACCGCATTGTTATCGCTTACAATGATATTGGTTAATGGAACGTTTCCGGTGTTGGTTACTACGAAGGTATAACGTACTTCGTCGCCTACATTGGTTACGCCATTGGCATCTGCATCAAAGTAAGTTCCATCTTTTGTGATTTGGATACTTGGTGCGTTGATTGGTGTAATAGTACAATCCGGACAACCTGGATCTACCGGACATGTTGCACATGGGGTTGGATCGGTGGATGTGTCGGTTACATCTTCGCCATCCGGGTCTTGACCAGTAGCGATGGCTAAGTTATACACATAACCTGCATCGATATCTGCTTGCGTGATAACGTGAACTGCTGTAAATGTTGTGTTGTCTGACTGACCTACTCCTAAGTCAATTGGGCCGCCACTTACTACCGCATTGTTATCTGTTACAATGATATTGGTTAATGGAACGTTTCCGGTGTTGGTTACTACGAAGGTATAACGTACTTCGTCGCCTACATTGGTTACGCCATTGGCATCTGCATCAAAGTAAGTTCCATCTTTTGTGATTTGGATACTTGGTGCGTTAATTGGTGTAATAGTACAATCAGGACAACCTGGATCTACCGGACATGTTGCACATGGGGTTGGATCGGTGGATGTGTCGGTTACATCTTCGCCATCCGGGTCTTGACCTGTAGCGATGGCTAAGTTATACACATAACCCGCATCGATATCTGCTTGCGTGATAACGTGAACTGCTGTAAATGTTGTGTTGTCTGACTGACCTACTCCTAAGTCAATTGGGCCGCCACTTACTACCGCATTGTTATCTGTTACAATGATATTGGTTAATGGAACGTTTCCGGTGTTGGTTACTACGAAGGTATAACGTACTTCGTCGCCTACATTGGTTACGCCATTGGCATCTGCATCAAAGTAAGTTCCATCTTTTGTGATTTGGATACTTGGTGCGTTGATTGGTGTAATAGTACAATCAGGACAACCTGGATCTACCGGACATGTTGCACATGGGGTTGGATCGGTGGATGTGTCGGTTACATCTTCGCCATCTGGGTCTTGACCTGTGGCGATGGCTAAGTTATACACATAACCTGCATCGATATCTGCTTGCGTGATAACGTGAACTGCTGTGAATGTTGTGTTGTCTGACTGACCTACTCCTAAGTCAATTGGGCCGCCACTTACTACCGCATTGTTATCGCTTACAATGATATTGGTTAATGGAACGTTTCCGGTGTTGGTTACTACGAAGGTATAACGTACTTCGTCGCCTACATTGGTTACGCCATTGGCATCTGCATCAAAGTAAGTTCCATCTTTTGTGATTTGGATACTTGGTGCGTTGATTGGTGTAATAGTACAATCCGGACAACCTGGATCTACCGGACATGTTGCACATGGGGTTGGATCGGTGGATGTGTCGGTTACATCTTCGCCATCTGGGTCTTGACCTGTGGCGATGGCTAAGTTATACACATAACCTGCATCGATATCTGCTTGCGTGATAACGTGAACTGCTGTGAATGTTGTGTTGTCTGACTGACCTACTCCTAAGTCAATTGGGCCGCCACTTACTACCGCATTGTTATCGCTTACAATGATATTGGTTAATGGAACGTTTCCGGTGTTGGTTACTACGAAGGTATAACGTACTTCGTCGCCTACATTGGTTACGCCATTGGCATCTGCATCAAAGTAAGTTCCATCTTTTGTGATTTGGATACTTGGTGCTGGACAAACTGTAATTGTTAAAACAGCAGGTGAAGAATAATTTCCTTCTGTATCAGCTATTACATAACTAACAGTTGTTCCTGTGAAAGCAACTTCTGGAGTAAAATCTATTGCTCCTGTTGTTACATTTATTGTAAAAGTTCCTTGACCTGCAATAGTAACTGAAGTTACTTGTGCAGAAGACACAGGATCTATAAATTGAGTTGATAATGGATTGATTGGATAAGAACCCACATTATCATTTGTAGCAACCACAAAACTTGTAGTTCCACTTGGATTTGCACAACCTGTATCTGCTACTGCTACTGGATCAACAGCTTGATTTGGACAACGAGCTCCATCGCCTGGAGTAACATTCAAATCGGTAAGCATAGTTGCAGCAACATTACCTGTTGCTAAATGAGGTGTAGCAATTCTATAAGTGTTCCCTGAAACATTGTTTGCAAAAAACAAATTCCCTAAATTATCCATGAAAGCAGTACCATAGGTAACTCCATCTGTAGAAGCTAAACCTGATATACCACCAATATTTGTAAACGTATTGGTTGTGGGATTAAAACGGAATAATCTACTTGCAGATCCTCTGGTTACACCATAAACCATTCCGTCGATTGGACTGAAAGCGAAATCGTCAAATGCTAAACCCGAAGAAGTTGATGTTCTTTGAACTGGTGTTAAATAATCTGCAGCAGCAGTATTCAAATTAATCGAGTACATTCTAGCAGAATCTGTACTATAAGCAAACAAGATACCATCTGGTGAAACATCACCCGATTCGTAACGAATAGCTGGATTTAAAACTGAACCAACAGTTGGTAAAATTTGAACATTACCATCTGAACCAATTCTTACTACTTCGTTGGTATATTGTCTGATACCATATAAATAGTTATCAACAACATTATAACCGATTGCGTTTACAAAACGGTGTGTTGGATGATCGATCAGTTGATTATCAATCAACGTGACAGTAGCTGTAGTTAAATTGAACGACTGAAGTCCTGAAATATAATTTATCTGAGCTCCACTAGTATTAGAATTTGTTATAATATATCCTAAACCATCTTCACAATCAAATGGTGGTAAATTAACACATGCAGTAGCAACAGCATCATCAATCGCATTTGCATAGTCGCCAATGTAAGAAGCTGTGGTAACTTGACCATTAGCGTCTACAGAAGGAGTTCCAACACCATAAACTCCATCATCACCTCCGTCGGCTGTTGATGAATTATAATATTCATTTGCATCAGAACAACCATCATTATCTGAATCTAAATCTAATCTGTTGGGAATACCATCCATGTCATAATCACACTCAAGATACATATTAACTGCATAGGTTGGATCTGCAAAACTAACTGTTGTTGAAAAACCAAACGATTTTGCACCAAAGTTCATATTTATAAATCTCCAATTCGTAAACTCCTCAGTTGCTGAGTTATTATCAAGATTTATTAGTGTTTTTTGTGTTGAACTTTCATTTGTATCCCATTGACCTACAACTGGTAATTGATTTTCGAATCCAGGTGTAGTAACAGGTATTACATTTGTTGAATCATATATATGGAAAGTTTTACTATCGTTTGCATAGTATCTAGTATCATGAGACATCACAACAAAGGCACTCATTGCCCCTGTTACATTCCATACTGATGGAGCTTCTCCATTTTTTGTCCACCATGCATCTGATGTTGGATGAACAGAAGCATTTGTAATAGAAATTATTACAGCTCCTGAGTTTGAAGGATAGCCATATAAATGGCTTAAATCTTGTGTTACATTTTGATTTTTTTGATTTAAAGCCAATCCAAAATGAGACGGAACAATATCAATTGCTTGTCCGCTACTAAAAGCAGCAAGCATATCGTTATAAGTATTACTACATTCATCTGTATCTAAAATACCATCATTATCATCATCATCATCACAAAAATCACTAATTCCATCGCCATCTGTATCTGGGTTTGATGCTGTGATTAAACATGGATCTACCACCGCAAGAGTGGCACTATTAGAAATTGTTGTACAAACATGCATTGCATGGCTAACTATAACTTGAAATTGATAACCATTTTGGCTTAAGGAAGCATTACTAATAGTAAGGGAATTTGTAGTTGCACCACTATACTGCCCTCCGTTTGAAACGTTTACCCATGAACTTCCACCATCTGTGCTAACTTGCCATTGAAATAACAATCCTGCAGTAGAATTGGTAGCAGGGGGTATAGTGTAATTTGGTGTACCTAGATTAAAGGTATTCGTATTTATTCCAGTAGCAGAAGCACTAAAGGTAACCGTTGAGCCTAAATTAGTTGAAACATTATTCGGATGTGAATCTACTATGATTTGCGTTGCGGTTAGTGCATTTGTATAATTGCCTGTATAAGAAGCTCCAATTACAGTACCATTAGGATTCGTTGCAGGTGGGTTGCCATTGCCATAGTAATCATTTCCATCTGTACCAACAGCACCAAGTGAACCATAATATTCCACAGCATCGGGGCAGCCATCATTATCGCTGTCTAAATCTAAATAATCTGGAATTCCATCGCCATCGGTATCTAAATAGTAACATAAGCCTTTGATATATATTTCTGGAGTTGAACTAGTTACCTGATAAGGATTTCCATTTGCCTTAACGTTATTATGGGTAATCTCAACCCTACTCACAAAAAACGGAGTGGTAATCTCAACATAATTGTCAAGGGAAGCCGCTCCCTGAAAAACCAGAGGATCTATTAATAAACCATAATCAGCATCAATATATATATTTTTAGGATTACCTACATTCTCAGTGATATAAGGTCTTAAATCAGGTATTCTGTTATTGTTTTGATCATAATAGTTTATTTTCATAAACTCTTGATTATCTATATCTGTAACCCAAATTTTCATATCAATAACACTTGGAGAAAAGTTGTAATCTATAGTAACACCTTGTTCTGGCTCTAAACCTGCGAATCCTACACCAGGTGCTGTGTATGTATTTGCCGTACCGTCTGCTGCATAACTGATTGTAAGACCGTCAAAACTAATACTAGATGGAGCATTATTTACGGTTGACACGTTTGTAAGACATATAAAACCTTCTTCTGTATCTAATATACCATCATTATCACTATCTAAATCGCAATAATCACTAACACCATCTCCATCAGAATCCGGATTAGAAGCCGTGATAGCACAAGGGTCAAAAACTGTAACAGTCACTGTTGCCGTATCACAATTTGTTGGATTTGCATATTCGCAAATTGTATAATTGATAGTGTAAGTTCCTGGAGGTGTATTTGCCGCAATTGTTACTTCACCTGTAGTAGGATTGATAGACAATTGTGGTGTTGGTGTAGATGTTAATGTTACTTCTGATGGAACAACTGCTATGCCATTTAAAGTATCGTTTTCATATACATTACCAATAGTTGTTGGCGAAGATGAACTTGCAACTGGGCCATACGTATCATCTACCGCTACTATTGGGTTGATACAATTATAGGTATATTCTACAGTATAGAAATACATTGCTCTGGTTGAAGATGATGTAACGGCACCACCAGTACCTGAAAATCCAATTGCAGTTTGTATATTATTAGTCAGTGTTCCTGATCCAACATAATTAGCTAAATCTGCAGCTGTGGTATAGGTCACACTATTTTGATACGTTTGATCAAATGGCAAAACAGTGGTTCCAAAAGGGTAAAGTGTAAATCCTGGATAATCTGGATTTGTTAAGATATCTGTAGTATTTGTAAAACTGTTTCCAGCAATATCAAATTGTACAAATGCAAAATTTCTAAATCTATAATTTGCACCAGTAGCATTTTCAACTGCTATTCGTAAATTTCCAAAAAAGTTAATTCCATAATCAACTTTCACGCTTGTTAGTTGGCGATTAGTTCCTTCATCAAATTTTGGAACTATGGCAGATGCGTTTAATTCTGTAGTTAAGTATGGAGAATAGAATGTATGTCTGATCACATTTCCAGTAGAAGCAGTTACACATTCTACTGAACAAGTTCCAGTATTAGTAACTGTCAATGTTTCTGTAGGACCTGCAATTGGTGTAATGATAATCGTAAAATCACCTGCTCCTAAAGTTCCATTTGGAATTTTAAAATAAGTTGGCACTCCACCAAAAACATTTGTTGAAGCACCATCATCCATTGTTGTTATTGTAACCGGACTTCCACCAAACGTTGCAGTAACAGTATAATTTGAACTTGTTGCCGGATCTAATTGGAAAATCATGAAGTCATCGGTTGCATCATCAAATGTTCCGTTGTTTGAACATGAGATATCTGAAACTACAGAAATACATGTAGCAGCTGTTACAGAAACCACATTTGAAGCTGGTGGAGTACTACAATTTCCTACAGATGATTCATAAAAAGCATAGTAATTGCCTAAACCAACAGAAGATGGATCAGCAACTAATGTTCCTTCGATACGCAATGGACTTGTGTACCAAACGAGTTGAGTATTTGCTGGTAAATTAGATCCTCCTAAATAAGCAGCACTTAAATCAACTGTATTAGACGAACAATCCCTTACAATATTTTGTACCTCCGGTTTGGTCGTTGCTCCACACAAATTCAAAACAGCAGTGTCGCTAAAATTATAAATATTTTCATGTGCACTTCCTGAATTCCCATCACCCATACTTCCCATTGTTCTATGACCAACATAACCAAATTGTGAAGTACACTGCTTGATAGCTATAGTGGTATGACCACCTGTTTCTACTGCTAAGATTTTATCGGTAGCCGAAAGACTTCCTGGCATTAAAGTAGGATCATAAAGACCCGCTGCAGAATAACCACTTCCAGAAGAATCAGTTGAAGAAACTGGTAATCCTAGCATATATGAACTGTTTACACCCCAAGCATAAAGTTCACCTGCTGTTGTAATTACATTAATGGCCGGACCAACATTACTTCCACATCTATCATGTTCTATTGGGCTGAACCAAACAATATTTGTAAAGTCTATACCCGAAGATGATTGTGCACGAACCCAAGTTGTGCTATCCACTGTACTAAAATTACCTAATTGTTTCCTAGTATTATCACCTAAAGTATATAAACTACCATTAGAAGCCAATAAATAATAGCTAAGATCTAATGGAGTTGTATCAGAAAAATTGGAGATATTAATTCCATCTTCCTGCATGCCAATCATTTTTGGCACAACACCTGCTGGCAAAGCAGGAAGAGTCATTTGTGTAGCGTATGTTCTTGATGCAGTTGCTGTTCCGTCTCCCAGGTAACAACTCGTACCCCATGTATATATCTGACCATTTGAAGTTAATGCCATTAAGCCAAATGCAACTCCTCTTGCAGCAACCACATTAGTAAGATCAGTTGTATCATTAATCTTTACTTTATGCCATACTAAATTATTTTCAGCATTATCTATTGTATTATCTCCATTTTTATTTCCTCTAAATGATAATACCCATACATTTCCGTTGCAAGTAGTTATTACTAAGGTTGCAAAGGATCCAAACAACATTTTTACATCTCCCGGAGAAACTCCCGGAGGAAGTCCTGTTGAATTTCCATTTACAGTTATTGGTCCAAAAGCGTTTGTATTCTTAATACTTGATGAAACAAGAACGTCAGTGGTACCCCAAACAAAAAGCCCCGTAGTTGTTAATACGGCATGTTGAGTTTTAGTAATACCGTTTGAACCAACAGTGAATCTTAAAACAGAGCCAGTTAGTCCAGGATAATTTGTGCTATTTACCTCTGTAGGTATTAACACATGCGATGTACCATCACTTGCCATACCTTCTCCCCAAACCAAAACTTTTCCGTCTGTTTGTCTTGATATAGTACCATGATAGGAAGATACTATATTATCGTACTCCAAAGTACTAGGATTACTGCTATCCAAAAATGAATTGCTAAAATCTACATTACTACAACCAACAGGAGGAGGTGTACAATTCTGTGCAGTTGCTGTTTGAATATTTAGAGCAAATAGCAAGCTTAAAATTGCTTTCAAAAAAAATGCATATTTCAATACACATGCTTTTTCTAAATTTTTATTTTTCTTCATGTCGATGCAATTATGATTAATATCTGAAATTTTAACAAGTAATAATAGTAGCACGATTACGCTTAAACTTATTAAAATTAATACTGTAATTTTTGTTTCCATTTTTTACATATTTGGTTAGTAAGCATTTTCTTACTTATTGCTTTTGTTCATTTTTTATTTGGGATTAAAAAAAGACCGATTTTACACAATAGGTGAGCTTACAAACATAATTACGAATAAGAATGCGGTCAAAAGAAGTATAAGCTAATTCGTAAAAAACTCATAAAAAACAACGTTAAATCTTGTTTTTCAAATAGTTAAACAATGTTATCATTTTGTTTTTATGTAATAAAAACTATCAAAATTCAGCTATTTTGAAATAATTAGTCTATATAAATTTACGTTTTAGCTTAAAAAAAATCGAGTTGTTAAAGAAATCAAAAAAAAATCACAACCTCAACAATAACAGGGCTGTAGAACTAATTCTACACGGTTTGAATTGGATAAATTCAAAAAACAACATTACTTTGTCTTGAAAAATTATTGAAGATTTTACTTACATTAAAATGATTCCTAATCATTAAATTTTCATAAATGAATTAAAGTATAAACATGAATAATACTATTGCTAAAATTGAATTAAATGATGATATGAATAAATTAAAAGAGCAGTTTACGCAGTTTGCATTCTTTTCTTTTTCATTGATGTTTCTGTTATCATTTATACTGACTGTAACGATAGAAGATAATTATAGATTACTTGGTTCAAATATCTACTATTACTTTTTTTCCTTTGTAATAACCATATTTATCTGGGTTTTATTAATTCGAACTAAATCAAATTTTGATAAATTCTTTAAACCTATTGCCTTTTATGTTATATGTAATATTATATACCTTTGCTTATATCATTGTCACATTTCATTAATTTGTTTTATCTATTACATACCTATACTAATAATTTCTTCGGCATTAAAAAAGATTAAAACAACACTATTTTTAGCACTATTTTTTATTATATTGTTTTTTACAATTCAACCTATATCCTATTATTTTGACATTACACAACCTCTAACACTTCCTTTCGATTTACAAACAACTTTAATAAAATATCAACTTATAACTGTTACAATCGGTCTATTTTTTGTGATTGCTTCTTTATTTTTTTTCTATAAAGTAGTCTCTTTAGAGAGGAAACGCACAAATATTCTGAATAAAAAAATAAACGCATACACAATATTAACTAATTCAAATAAAGCAAGTTGCGAAGGAAATTTATTAAATGAACCTGATAAATTTGAAATTCTCTACTCAGAAATTCTTGCACTTTTTGAAAGTGAAAAACCGTATCAAAACTCAGAATTTACCATAAAAATGCTATCAAAAATGCTAAACACTAATCATGTCTATGTTTCTAAAACATTGAATATAAAAGCCAATAAGAATTTTATAATTTTTGTAAACGAATATAGAATTAACCAAGTATTAAACGATTTTGATAAAAGAAAATATAAAAAACATACCATTGAATCCATTTATACAAATGCTGGGTTCTCACAACAATCTACTTTTAATAGGGTTTTTAAAGATTTAAATGGAATGACACCTTCTGAATACATCGAACAAGTTGAAAATAATTTCAGCAACGTCGCCTAAAAACAGATCGTTAATTATAACTAAAAAACTCCTAAAAAGTTTTTCGATATTGAATAAACTGTAACTTTGCAGCAGATTCAACAAAATGGAAAACAATTACTTTCACGAAAGTCCGTTTCAAACATTTATTTCCTTCCACAAAGTCATCAATATTTTGGAAGAAATTGCCTTGTCTTCAATTGATTATAGATCTAATTACGCAAAAGCAATACTAAAAGAAGTTGCATTAAAACCGGAACTTAGAGAGGGTATCGACAACTTAAATTTTATTAAAGAAAACGAAGAACTTATCAATTATCTCCTCGCCGATTTGTTTCCAACAGCTTTAACACATAATGAAATTAAAGCCGTAACACTTCCTTTTCAAAACATTACATTTAATTATACTGAGCGATTCAAAAAAATTCTGAAAGATGCCGGACAAACATTCGACATGAATATCAGGGATTTTGATGAACATCAGTTTTATATAATGAATTGTAGCCTGATTCTCAATGCTCATTATAACCAAAACATTGATTTTGGTAAACCATTATTCTATGATATTCCCGATGCCAACGGAATAGTTAGACATTATAGAATCTTATACAATGCCGATTTTGTAGAAATTTTTCCAACAGAAAAAGTAAACCATCTTTCACAAAAAGAAATAGAAGAACTAATTGACAATTATGACAATTTTGAACTTTGGAAACAAAAATTTCCTCCAAATTCATGGATTTTAAAAGGATTTGTCATTGTTTCATTGGTAGATGTAACGGTTGAAAATGCCGTTTCTAATCTAAAAACCTATTTGTTGAGTCCGGAATTAAAAAAAACAGATTATACCGAAGATGCCTACTCTATCTTTAGATCCGTTTTTAAAATTCCTGATCTAAAAATGGGCTTCACCATCTATAATGAGGAACAAGATTCGTTTGAAAAACCTGCTTTTAAAGAAAGTGATATGTCTAGTTTTATTTTGTTAGACAAACCAGAAGCAGATTGCAAAAATGCTCTTTGCGGATGTTCCTACGAATTTTTAATCGAGAACCATAATGTCTTTATAATTCCCGATGTAAATGAGTTTGCAAAAATTGAACAAAATAAATTATTTGCAAACCAACTTTTAAAACAAAATATCCAAAGTTGTCTTTTAGCACCTGTTGTAAAAGACGGTAAGTTACTAGGAATAATTGAACTGGCCTCTTCCAAAATTAGAGCTATAAACTCTATTAATGCTACAAAGTTAGAATTAATAATGCCGTTTTTGGTAGACACTATTGTGCGTAGTTTTACAGATATGCAAAATCAACTGGAAGCCATCATTCAAAAAGAATATACCACTATTCACCCAAGTGTATATTGGAAATTTAAACGCGAAGCAAAAAATTATTTCACAAACAATGCCATCGCCAAAGATTACATTCTAAAGGAGATTGTGTTTAAAAATGTCTATCCTTTATACGGACAAATCGACATCAAAGGCTCATCGGAACACCGAAATGAAACCGTTAAAACCGATTTAAGAAATCAACTCAAAACAATCATTGAAATTTTCGACACACTCAAATCGAACACCAATTTATTGATTGTTGAACAACGAAAATTTGAATTACAAGAACTTCTAAATGAACTAGATACACCTCTAAAGACAGATTCAGAGCAGCAAATTCAAAATTTTATTGAACTTGAAATTCATCCGGTTTTAGCCTCAATTCAAAACGAAAAAAGATATGAACAAAAAGTAAAATCCTACTACGAAAGTCTTGACTCCAAAACCGGCATGTTTTATCATGCCCGAAAAGATTTTGATCACACGCTTTCTGTTATCAATAAAAAATTAGCCTCGGTGTTAGATGCAAAACAATCCGAAGCTCAACAAATTTATCCACACTATTACGAACGTTTTAAAACCGATGGTGTAGAGCATAATTTATACATTGGCGAATCGATTGTGCCAAACATTCCATATGACAAAATGTATCTAAGCAACCTCCGATTATGGCAATTGCAAACCCTTTGTGAAATGGAACTGGAACACCATCGCATCAAAGACACACTGCCCTATTCATTGGATGTAACATCGTTAATTTTAGTATTTAGCTCGCCCATATCAATCCGTTTCAGAATGGATGAAAAACGATTTGATGTAGATGGCTCCTACAATGCCCGCTACGAAGTCGTGAAAAAACGTATCGACAAAGCCAATATCAAGGGAACCGATAAACGCATCACCGAAAAAGAAAAAATCACCATCGTTTATTCGCACAATCAAGAAGAAGCAGAATATTTAAAATACATTAAATACCTTCAATTTAAAAAAGTCTTGGAACCTACTTTAGAACGATTTGAAGTAGAAGATTTACAAGGTGTTTCCGGGTTAAAAGCATTTAGAGTAAAAGTTTTAAACACCGAAGTTTCAGATAAAAAATACTCCTACCAAGAATTGTTGGATGAGTTGAAATAAAATAATCAGAAACTAATCCAGCTGTTCACTCCAATCTCTTTCATGAAATCCTTTTTTTCTAAGGTCTAAACAGGAGCTTCCTTTGGTCGCTCTGTTAGCCCAAGAAAAAATAGGCTTTCATTTCAACAGGATTTCCGTTGCCATCTGGGCTAGGGCATTGTGCTACTAAGAAAAATCCGAGAAGTTTAAAACCAAAAATATTGCATTTCTAACCACATCGTCTCCCTCTCCTTCTTGTCCCGTCCGAAGGCGGATGGAAAAGGTTGGGGTGAGGACTAAACCCCAGAGTTCTTAAACGCAATCACAAACGTCAACACCGAAACAATAATACCAACCATAAAAATGTTGTAAGTTATTCGAAGTAAACGATATTTTCTTTCTAAAACCAAACCTAAATAATACAAATCTTTAATCATCGAATTGTATAAATATTCGCGGTCTTTCATCATTTCATTTACTGCATTTTCATAGTCTTTATATGGCATTTTATAAAAATTACCAAAAAACAAAAGATTCACTTTTCGCTCTTCCACGTCTTTTTGAGTAAATGTCCCCGAAGTTACTTTTGGTCGCGTAGAAAGAATTGCAAAAATAATTGAAACTACACTAAACATAACCAAAACAAAAGTTGGCGTAACTAAATGAGAATTACTCGGACTGTCTAATTTCGGAATCAAAACAGACAACACAATTGAAATAATGATTGCATTAACTGAAAGCAAAATATTCGCTTTACTATCGGCAATTTCACTCAATCGAGTGTGATTATTAAGTGTAACACGAAAAAGAGTATCAATACCACGTTCCGGTTTTTCTTCTTTTGGTTTTTTGACAATTTCAGTAGAATTTTGGTCAAAATTATTCATGAGTTTTTTAATTCTTTTCTCAATTCTAGTAATGTTCTTTTCCTTAATCGGTTGCCAAAAAGTTAACGCAAAAGGAGTATAAAATTGATGCTTTTGCGAAAGCATTTGCAAGTTTTCTTTAGACCATTCCAAATCCGTAAAACTTTTTTTACAAGTAGTCTGCCATTCTTCACGCAAAAATTCGCAAATGGCTAAATAATTATCATTCGCAAAATGAAAGTAATCGGCATCGCGAATAATTTCTTCTAATTCATTCTGAGGCTGATGCGTAAAAACAGTAGCCATTATCAAATTAGAAACATCTAAAATGAACTTTTCATCGCAATTTTGTTCCTTCAAAAAAACAGAAGCAATTTGTACACTCGAAACCTCATGTTTTTCTGTTCCATGTATATAACCTGTATCATGAAACCATGCAGCAATCAATATTTTTTTAGTATCTTCGTCACTCACTTGTTGATACTTTGCAATTTTTGTAATCGCCTGAACAACACCAACTGTATGATTAAAATTATGATAAACAAAAGTAGAAGGCAACTTCTCTTTTAACAAAGTTGACACATATTGTTCCGCATGCTGGATCAAATTCATAGACTAAATTTTATTTTCTACTAAATTATGAAAATGTTTCGGGTTTTCATTAAGCTAATTGCAAATTATAAAAAAGGGTTGGTTTTACTTCCCTCCTTTTTCTTGTTTTCCTGTGCAACACATTCGATTCAAACCGGAAAAAAAGACACCATTTCTTCCCATCAAGAAATTATTGACAGCTCCAAAATAAGTCATACTTTTTTCTTAATTGGCGATGCAGGAAACACAACCAATCCCGAAACGATACAAACACTAAAATTTTTAGAAAGTCAAGTCTCCACAACGGATAAAAATAATACTTTATTGTTTTTGGGAGATAATATTTATCCCAAAGGAATGCCGGCCGAGCAAAATGATCCAACCAGAGCCGATGCCGAAGAAAAATTAACCCTTCAATTGGAAATCGCTAAAAAATTTAAAGGGAGGACCATCTTTATGCCTGGCAATCACGATTGGTATAATGGTTTGAAAGGATTAAACGAACAAGAAAAATATGTCACAACGTATTTGAATGAAAAAAAAGCATTTCTACCCAGAAAAGGGTGTGCCATCGAAACCGTAAAAATAAATGACCAAATTGGTTTGATTGTGGTAGATAGCGAATGGTTTCTACAAGATTGGGACAAACACCCAACCATGAATGACGATTGCGACATCAGAACCCGATTAGAATTTTTTGACGAACTGAAAAGTGAAATCAACAAAAATCAAAATAAATTCACCATTTTGGCCATTCACCATCCGTTAATGAGTCACGGTCCGCATGGTGGCGTTTTTTCGGCAAAAAAGCACCTTTATCCAATCAAAAACACTATTCCATTACCCATAATTGGCTCACTAATCAATCTTTTACGAAAAACAACCGGAGCCAGTCCGCAGGATTTGCAAAACAAAGTGTATCGAAACCTCATCAACAACATCAAACCGATGATTCAAAACCGGAATAATGTTTTAGTGGTTTCCGGTCACGAACACAATTTGCAATACATTGAAAATGATGGTATAAAACAAGTAATCAGTGGAGCAGCTTCTAAACGCGAAGCAGCTAAAGCTGTTGGAGCAAACGATTTTTCTTTTGGCGGATTTGGATATAGTAAATTAGAAGTTTTTGAAAATCAATCCGCTTTATTAACCTATTTCAGCTCAGAAGAAAGTGAATTAAAAAAGATTCATGAAGTTTATCTTCCAAGTCCAAATGAAGGTTTAATAAATACCAATTTCATCGAAAACAACGAAAAAACTATTCAAGCATCTATTTATTCTACTGAATCAACACAAAAAAGTAAGTTTTATAAATTTCTTTGGGGAGAACATTACAGACCCTATTACGGTTTACCCATTGAAGCCAAATCAGTTCAACTTGACACGCTTTATGGAGGATTAACCCCTACTATTTCAGGTGGTGGAAATCAATCGGAATCGCTTCGATTAGAAGATAAAAACGGAAAAGATTATGTCATGCGTGCCTTAAAGAAAAATGCACCTCGCTTTTTACAATCTATTTTTAGAGATCAAAATGCCGTGGCTGGATTTCAAGATACCTATGCAGAAGAATTTATTTATGATTTTTATACTTCCGGACATCCTTTCACACCATTTATCATTGGAAATTTAGCAGATAAAATTGGCATTTATCACAGTAATCCTAAACTGTATTTTATCCCAAAACAAAACCGATTAGGGAAATTTAATGATTCGTTTGGCGATAAATTATATTTGGTAGAAGAACGTCAAACAGACGAACACCTCGATTTAGAAAGCTATGGAAAACCACGAGCCATTCTAGGAACAGACGACGTTTTGGCCAACATCCGAAAAGATGAAAAATACCAAGTGGATGAACAAGCCTACATCAAAGCTCGTTTGTTTGATATGCTCATTGGCGATTGGGACAGACACCAAGACCAATGGCGTTGGTCGGAATTTGAACAAGGTGACAAAGTAATTTACAAACCCATTCCAAGAGATCGTGATCAAGCTTTTGCAAAAGTGGATGGTAACTTAATTAGTTTACTACTCAACATTCCAGGCGTTAGACATATTACCAATTTTGAAGCTGATTATCCAAGTGAAAAATGGTTCAACTTTTCGGCACATAGCTTAGATGTGGCTTTTATTAAAAATGCAACAGAAGACGATTGGAAAAAACAGGCAAATTATATCATCAGTGAATTGACTGATGAAGCGATTGATGAAGCATTTTCCAAATTGCCTTTAGAAATAAAAGACGATGAAACAACAAACGAAATTAAAACCAAACTAAAATTCAGAAAAAAAGGATTGGAAAATTTTGCTTTGAGTTATTATGATTTACTTCAAAAAAGAATAATTCTGACAGGAACCGATAAAAAAGACAAATTTCTAATTGAACGTTTATCCGAAGGAAATACAAAAGTTTCATGGTTTCGATTGAAAAAAGACGGCGAAGAATTTCAATTTTCGAAAACCTATAATAAAAAACAAACCAAAGAAATTTGGATTTATGGCTTGGATGACGACGATCAATTTGAAGTAAAAGGAAAAGCCAAAAACAACATCATCATCCGATTAATTGGCGGACAAAATCATGATAATTATGTGGTTGAAAACGGTAAAAAAGTAAAAATCTACGATTATAAATCAAAGAAAAACAATGTAAATGCTGAAAACTGCACGGCAATTCATTTAAAAGATGATTATGAACTAAATGAATACCATTACAAAAAACCCAAATACAATCATACATTTCTATTACCTATGATTGGTTTTAATCCGGATGATGGTGTAAAAATTGGCGGAACGTATAGTTATGTTAAACAAGGTTTTATTAACAATCCTTACACCGCCAAGCATAATTTGAGTGCCAATTATTATTTTGCCACCGAAGGTGTAGAATTAGGTTATAAAAATAGTTTTACCCGAATAATTGGCAAATGGAATTTAGAAATGGAAGCCCGTTATACTACTCCAAATTTCAGCATCAATTATTTTGGTTACGGAAATGAAACTGAAAATTTTGACAGTGAAGAAGGAATGGATTATAATCGTGTTCGAATTCAAATTCTTAAATTTGCTCCTTCACTTAAATATGTGGGCCGATTTGGAAGTGAAGTTACCATTCAAACTTCCTTTGAAAACATTGAAGTGGAAGGAACTTCCAATCGTTTTATCAACGAACCCGGAGCTATCAATCCTGAAGTTTTTGACTACCAGCAATTTGCCGGAGTTTCATTCAACTATGCTTTTAAAAATTATGATCGCGAAGCCAATCCAACAATTGGAATGCTATTTTCGATTCAAGGAACATGGAAAACCAATTTATCCGATTCAAAAAGAAATTTTACTTATTTAGAAAGTGAATTAGGATTTAGTCATAAATTAACCAAATCCAATAAATTAGTACTCGGAACGTTATTGAAAGGAAAAATGCTTTTGAATAACAATTTTGAATTCTATCAAGGAGCAACCTTGGGAGGCGATTATGATTTGAGAGGTTACAGAAACGAACGCTTTCTCGGAAAACAATCTTTCTTTCAAAGCACTGATTTACGTTGGAATATTGGCAAAATAAAAAGTATTGTCCCAATGAGTTACGGAATTCTAGGCGGATATGATTATGGAAGAGTTTGGTTGGATGGAGAAGATTCAAACAAATGGCATCAATCTGTGGGTGGTGGAATTTGGCTTAACGGATTAGATTTAGTAACAGCCCGTCTAACTTTTTTTAACAGCCAAGACGGAAACAGAATTGCCTTTGGACTAGGATTTGGATTTTAATTTTTATTAAATTTATGGATAAATTCATCAAACTTTTTATTGTATTTTTTGCCTGTCAACATTTTATTTATGCCCAAACGGATACCTTATCCATTCAACGCGACACACTTGTTTTTAGCGAAATTAAAAATGATACAATTGTAAAAGAGACCATTTGGCAAAAACTAAAATATGATGCTCGAAATGGTGCAAACGGATTTCTTTACACGTTTGCACAACCCACGCGATGGGACAAAAAAGACTTTGCTTATTTTGGCGGAACGTTGGTTGGAACCGGAATTTTATATCTTTCAGATGAAGAAATAAGTAATTTTTTTAGAAGACAAGATAAAGACATTCCACATTCTGTGAGTGAATTTGGTTTTAGATTTGGAAAACCATTGGTAAATTATGGTTTAACAGGAAGTGTTTATTTGGTTGGTTTACTCTCAAATAATGAAAAAATTCGCTACACCGGTGTCCTTATGATAACATCTGCCAGTGTGAGCGGGTTACTGCAACAAGTTATGAAAACAGTTGCCGGACGTGCAAGACCCAGCACTGGACTAGGACACGATTATTTTGATCCTTTTAACGGCACTCCGGCTTTTAGTTCTTTCCCTTCGGGACACACGGCATTATCAGTCACCACTTGTTATGCATTATCTAAACAATTTAGTAGTCCTTGGATAAAAGGAGGCTTTTATGCTTTAGGAATGGTGTCCCCTGTATCCAGAATTTGGCAAGGAGCACACTGGGCTTCCGATGTATTTTTAAGTACAGTGATGAGTGTGGCCATTGTGGAATGTGTGGATTCTTATCTAAAAAGAGACAATAAATATAAACTCAATCCCGAAGAAAGAAAAAATAAAATTTCCTGGAATTTGAGAATGGGGCACAATCAATTGGGATTAGTTGGAACTTTTTAAGGTTGAAAGAGAAACTTCATACAGCTTCCCTCCTATTTTTTTGCTTCGCTCATCGGCTATAAAAAGTGTTTCATTGTCTTTAAAACAAATGCCTTCTTTTTGGCTGTAATGATTCAATTCTAACTCAGAAATAGTAGTTCCCGAAAGAAAATCATCACCTTTAAAATTTTCAATCAACCAAACACGATCATGTCCTAATAATGCAATTTGCTTTTCATTTGGACTAATAGCTGCTCCGGTAATTACACAAGAATTATAATTAGAACAGGTTTTAAACTTACCAATAAATTGTGCCGGATGATTTCCTGCGACAGCCGGAATTTTATAAATTAATGTCGTTCCATCAAAACCTTTGCTTCGGTTTTTGGTAAATAAATAAAATGCATTTTGATAGAGAAAAAAGGCTTCACAATCATATAATTTTTCTTTTTTCTTAGCCGGAAAATCAGTTTGTTCAGGATAGTAAAAAGTGATTTTTTCTGAAACTTCGCTGTAGTCTGAAGATGCTAATTTGTAAATGACTAAATCTTTTCTATCGTTGTCATTATTACCAAAATCACCTATGTAAAGATTTCCTTGCTTGTCTGAAGTGATTGCTTCCCTGTCAATATTCTCTGCATTTTGAACTTCAATTTGTTCTACTACTTTTCCGGTTTCATCAAAACCATAAATCTCATTCGAGTTGCCACTATCTTGAATACTCCAAATCAAATTATTATGGAATGTTATGCCTGAAACTTCGCTTATATCTTTTGGAAAATCAAAAAGAGTTGCAATTTTTTCTCCTGAATCCGTTTTAGACGAACAAGAAATAAACAAAATAAAATACAATATAGATAATTTGAAAAGCTTCATAAAAATTAAGTGAGGTTATTCTTCGTTTTGGTTTTTGCCTATTTCATCAATGGTTTCAATTTCTACTTGAATCATGTTCTTCCATTTGTGTTCTAAAAGTTTATAAAATCCCCAACAACCCAATAATCCAAACGGAATCGTGATAAAACCAAAAGCTTTATCTGAATATTCTTCAATCCCTAAAGAAAAAAGCAATTCTAATCCAATCAGAATAAATGCAAATAGAAAAGTTGCCACATAATAGGATAAAACGCCAAGAATTGCATAAAGCCATTCGTTTTGCTTATGCTTTTCTGCAAGTGAATAAAACGATTTTCCCAAAAAATAGATAAAAAGCAAACTAAGCATAGTTGTATAAGTTGGTTCTTCCTTCAAAAATAACTTTTTTTAAAGATAAAGCAAGGTTTATAAATGGTAAAAATGGCATTTTCTACCTAAATAATTCTTAACACATCTTGTCCTTACCTCATTTTTAGTAATTTTGGCAAAAATATACTTTTGAGAACTATTCTTTTTATCGTTTTCTGTTTGATGAGCTTTCAACAAAGTTGGGGACAAAAAAGCAAAGAAATCTTTGTGGAATACTCCGAATTTTTTGATGTAGATGAAGATTTATACCCCGATGCTGTTTTACTAACCGGAAATGTTCGAGTTAGTCATGACGGAGCGGTTATGTTCTGCAACAAAGCCTATTTATTTAAAAAAGAAAATTATATCAAAGCGTTTGGCGATGTACGAATGATTCAAGGCGATACCATCACAATGACCAGTACATATGCCGAATATAATGGAGAAAACAAACAAGCCTACGCTTCCGGAAATGTGATTATGAGTTCGCCAAGCTCTACTTTAAAAACAGAAGTTCTGAATTTTGACCGTAATTCTCAACAAGCTTTTTACAAAACCGGCGGAACAATTACAGATAAAGAAAATACGTTGGTTAGCCAAGCTGGAACTTATGTAATTCAGCGAAAAATGTATCAGTTTCGAAACGCTGTAACCATTACTAATCCAAAATATGTAATCAAAACCAATCATTTGGACTACTATGAAAATGTAGGTCACGCCTATCTTTTTGGTCCATCAACCATTACTAGCGAAGCAAATTATATTTACACCGAAAAAGGTTTTTATGATACGAAGAAAAACTTTTCTCATTTTGTAAAAAACTCCTACATCAAATACAACAATAGATTGATTGAAGGAGATAGTTTGTATTATGATCGAAATCGCGAATTTGCCTCAGCCACCCGAAATGTAAAAGTCACCGATTCCATCAACAATAGTATTGTAAAAGGTCATTATGGGGAAGTTTATAAACTTAAAGACTCATTAATGATGACCAAAAGAGCTGTTGCGATGACTTTGGTGGAAAAAGATACATTATACATTCACGGAAAAAAATTAATCGTAACCGGAAAACCCGAAAATCGTGTCGTAAGAGCTTTTAATAATGTTCGTTTTTTTAAAATCGACATGAGTGGAAAATGTGATTCGCTTCATTCCGACGAAAAAACTGGTATTACTAAATTAATAAAAAATCCAGTCATGTGGAATTTTGACAACCAAATGACGGGTGATATCATGCACTTAATTTCCAATAAAGAAACAGAAAAGCTCGATTCCTTGAAGGTTCTAAACAATACATTTATCGCTTCAAAAGATACCATTGGCACCGGCTATAATCAAGTGAAAGGTTTAAATCTCTATGGCAAATTCAGAGATAATAAATTATATGAAGTAGATGTGATAAAAAATACCGAAGTGATTTATTACATGCGAAATGATTTGCAAGAGCTCATTGGCATCAACAAAAGCAAAAGTAGTAGTATCAATATGATACTTGATGAAAATCAAATTGAAACCATTACATTTATAAAACAAATTGAAGGAGAAATTTATCCCGAAGCAGAACTCCCCGAAAATGCCAGAAAACTAAAAGGATTCATTTGGCGTGGCGATGAACGAATAAAAACAAAAGACGATATTTTTCCTCCTGAAGAAAATGAATATGAACAAAAAATGATCGAGGAGAAAAAAGCGGAAGACGAAAAAGAAAATCTCCCCATGGAAGTTCGAAAAGAAACGTTGGAAGAACAAGAAGCGGAAAAGAAAAGAGATAGTTAGAACGTTGCGGGTTAAAAAGTTGCGAGTTGCGAGTTGAAAAACTATTCCATCACCCAATACCTATCACCCATTACCATTCATGAAAGAAGATTTCCTTAAATATCAAGCTCAAACCTCACCCTATCCGCTTGCGATGGAAGTTTCGCATGCCAGAGGAAGTTACATTTATGACACCAACAACAAAAAATATTTAGATTTTGTAGCGGGTGTTTCTGCTTGTAGTTTGGGTCACCAGCACCCGAGAGTAAACCAAGCCATTAAAGATCAATTAGACAAATATTCACACGTCATGGTGTATGGCGAATATGCTCAACATCCAGCCGTTGAATTTTGCAAATTATTGGCACAAAACATGCCTGAACCACTCAACAAAACCTATTTAGTTAATTCCGGAACCGAAGCCACCGAAGGTGCATTAAAACTCGCCCGAAGAGTAACCGGAAGAAGTCAACTCATTTCCTGTTTCAATGCATATCATGGCAACACGATGGGATCAATGAGTGTGATGGGCTTTGAAGAACGCAAACAAATCTTTCGTCCGCTTATTCCGGATGTCGATTTTATTACGTTTAACAATTTAGAAGACATTCAAAAAATAACAACCAAAACCGCAGGAGTAATTTTAGAAAGTATTCAAGGTGGTGCAGGTTTTATTCAGCCGGAAAATGGTTTTTTGACTAAAATCAAACAACGATGTGACGAAGTAGGTGCTTTATTAATCATAGACGAAATTCAACCCGGCTTCGGAAGAACCGGAAAAATGTTTGGTTTCGAAAACTATAATGTTGTTCCCGACGTAGTTATTATGGGAAAAGGAATGGGTGGCGGAATGCCGGTTGGTGCTTTTACTGCCAAAGCCAAATACATGGATTTATTGAGTCACGACCCAAAATTAGGCCATATTACCACTTTTGGCGGACATCCTGTCATAGCCGCAGCCTGTCTGGCAACCCTTCGGGAAGTCACTGAAACCGACCTAATGGCACAAACTTTAGAAAAAGAAAAGCTTTTTAGACAACTTTTGGTACATCCTTTGATAAAAGATATAAGAGGAAAAGGATTAATGTTGGCCGCAATGGTGGAAACACCGGAAATTACTAACGAAGTAATTTTTAAATGCCAAGACAAAGGATTAATTCTTTTTTGGTTGCTTTTTGAAGGAAGAGCAATCCGAATTACACCTCCATTAACTATTTCTGAAGAGGAAATTAGAGAAGGTTGTAGCATTTTGTTGGAAGCCCTAGAGGAAGTAAGTAGAAAAATGTAAAAGTTTTTATTTTTAATTAAATTGTTGTTTGCTTCAACACTAATTACTAATTACTAGTCGCTAATTACTCTAAAAAAAGCTGTTAATTAAATTGTTTACAACAATTCAACAAAAAAATAGAATCAGAGCATTCCTTTCCTAATTTAGAGAAGGATAATTTTAAAACAATCGAGTATGCATTTAAGTCACGAAGAAGACGATTACAACGTATCCTTATCGAGATTTGAATCGATGTTGAAAACCAATAAAGTTTTCTTTTTCGATTCCGAGGAATTTGAAGAAATTATTCTTCACTATCTTGATATGGGCAAAGCATCTCTGGCCAAAAAAGCCTTGAAATTAGCTCTCGAACAACACCCAAGATCAACCGGTTTAAAACTGGTTCAAATTGAAATGTTGATTTATGATGACAAACTTGAAGTAGCAGAAAAAATGCTCAACGAGTTGTATGCCATTGAACCCCACAATGAAGAGATTTACATTCAAAAAGCTAACATTTATTCTAAACGTGACCAACACGAAAAAGCAATTGAAGAATTAGAAAAAGCATTACAATTTACCGATGATTATGCCGATGTGTATAATTTAATGGGAATGGAATATCTCTTTATGGACAATTTAGAATTGGCCAAATTCAATTTTATCCGATGTTTAGAAGTAGATATCGAAGACCAAGCAGCTTTGTATAACGTCGTATATTGTTTTGAATTTCTTGACCAACAAAAAGACGCTATTGCCTATTTAGAAAGTTATATCGAAAAAAATCCATACAGCGAAATCGCTTGGCACCAACAAGGAAGATTGAGTTACAGCATCAAAAACTACGAAAATGCATTGCGTTGTTTTGATTATGCGACCCTAATTGACGATGAATTTATTGGTGCTTTCATGGAAAAAGGTAAATCGCTTGAAAAACTAAAACGTTTTGAAGAAGCAATTGAAGCCTACGAACGTACCATAGAATTAGAAGATCCAACATCTTACGCATTGCTGCGAATTGGAAAATGTCACGAAAAGTTAGGTAATAAAGCCGAAGCCATTAAATTCTACAACCAAACTGTTCACGAAGATCCGTTGTTGGATAAAGGTTGGATAGCGATTACCGACTTTTACATTCGAATGAAAAGTTTTCAAAAAGCTTTGTATTATGTAAATAAAGCGTTAGCTATTGATAACGAAAATCAATTGTATTGGAAACGATATGCCACAATCAATCGCCACATGAACTTTTATGAAGAAGCTGAATTTGGCTACCGAAAAGCAGTAGAATTTGGCGATGCTCAATTAGATACGTGGTTATTTTGGGTTGATATTCTTCAGTTTTTAGGCGAATTTGACAGTGCTATTCAGACTTTATTGCAAGCATCCGAATTTTTCCCGGACGATTATCAAGTAGAATACCGTTTGGCCGGAATGTATTATATGTTACAACAAAACGACAAAGGAAAATTCCACCTTACAAACGGCCTGCGTTTAAATGCCAATAACAGAACTTTGTTAGAAGAACTTTTTCCCGTGGTTTGGGATAAAAAAATAGTTCAAAATGCAATTACAAAACATTTGAAATCTTAGCATAATTTAGAATATAATTATAAAAATTTTCCCTAATTTGCGTTCCGTTTCAATAGCGGAACGCATTTTTTTATGAGAAAACTTTTCCCCGATTATTTTTTAATAACGCTCAAAGGTTTGGCGATGGGAGCTGCCGATGTAGTTCCGGGAGTTTCCGGCGGAACAATTGCTTTTATTTCAGGCATTTATCAAGAATTGATTGACACCATCAACAAAGTTGATTTTTCTTTTTTCTCTTCATGGAAAAAAAACGGATTCAAAATCGCTTGGCAACAAATTAATGGAAGTTTTTTACTCGCTCTGGTAACCGGAATTGCGATTAGTATTTTAACTTTTTCAAAAATAATAACACATTTACTTGCTACGCAACCCATTTTGGTTTGGTCTTTTTTCTTTGGATTAGTAATTGCCAGCATTGTTTTTGTAGGTAAACAAATTACAAAAATTTCTATTCCGATAATTATAACTTTTCTTGTGGGCACAATTTTGTCCTACTACATCACAATCGCAGAACCTATTGCCTCTCCGGATAGTTATCCCTATCTTTTTCTTTCTGGATTTATAGCTATTATTGCGATGATTTTGCCGGGCGTTTCCGGTGCATTTATATTATTATTAATGGGTTCCTATGCCGTTGTAATTGGAACAATCAATCAATTTAGAGAAGCTATTTTAGCTATGAATTGGCAACTATTGGGTCAAGCCATTTTAAAATTAGGTACGTTTGCAATTGGAGCACTTTTAGGACTAAAACTCTTTTCAAAAGTGTTGCATTGGATGTTTGACAATCATAGAAATTTAACTTTAGCCTTACTAACCGGATTTATGTTAGGTTCCTTAAACAAAGTTTGGCCGTGGAAAAAAGTGCTTTCCACACGAATTGATTCGCACGGAGTTGAAGTCCCGTTTTTAGAAAAAAGTATTTTACCACAACATTTTGAAGGAGACAACCAACTCCTTATTGCAATTGTTTTGATGGTTTTCGGATTTTTGACTATATTTATTCTTGAAAAAGTAGCCGTAAAATTCTCTAAATAAATGCAAGTTCAACGTTCCTTTTCCGATAAAATTTTTCTTGTCCTAAAAGGGATTGCAATGGGATTGGCTAATAAAATCCCAGGTGTTTCCGGTGGTGTTGTTGCTTTTGTGGCAGGTTTTTATGAAGAATTCATTTATTCCTTTAAACGAGTAAACAAAACCGCTTTCAGGTTTTTAATCGCAGGAAGATTCAAAAGTTTTTATCGTTACATCAACGGACCATTTTTGTCATTATTGATTCTGGGTATCATCATCAGTTTTTTTAGTATTTCCAAAATATTGGATTTTTTGCTTACCCGCTATGAAATTCAAGTTTGGGCATGTTTTTTTGGGATGATAATTGGCTCAATTTATTATATCAATAAAGATTTTGAAGGAGCTTGGACAAAAACGGCTCGAACGGCTTTGATTGTTGGTGCTCTACTAGGAATTGGTATTAGTTTTTTTGATCCTGCTACTGAAAACTCTAACTTACTTTTTGTATTTCTGTGTGGAATTATTAGCGTTTCGGGAATGACTTTACCTGGTCTTTCCGGATCATTTATTATGATGTTGATGGGAAATTATGTGTTACTTTTAGTTGATTCTGTCAATTCATTATATGATACTATAGCCGATATTTTTGTGGGCGATTTTAGTTTTATTGATGATCCGTCACGGATTCATTTACTAAAAGTTTTGGTAGCTTTTACGCTTGGGTCATTGACTGGTTTAGTCACGTTCTCTAACTTACTAAGTTATTTGATTAAACATTTTAAGAAAGTAACTTATGCGTCTATTTTAGGTTTTATTATTGGTTCGCTAGGTGTAGTTTGGCCTTGGAAACATAAAATTTATGCCACACAAAATGGAAATCTTCTTGTTGATAGAAACGGAAATCATATTGTGGCAACTTACAAACGTTATTTACCCGAAATGTCAGCCGATACTTATTGGGCTGTTTTTTATATAATTATTGGAATAGTACTTGTTTTAGGATTAGAATGGTATGGAGCACGAACACGAAAAAAATAGACGATTTGGTTTAATTGGAAAGAACATAAGTTACTCTTTTTCAAAAAAATATTTTACAGATAAATTTGAAAAAGAAGAATTTACAGATTGTTCTTATGAAAATTTTGACTTGCAAACCATTGCTCAATTTCCAAAATTGATTCGGGAAAATGCAAATTTAATTGGATTGAATGTAACCATTCCGTATAAAGAAAAAATTATTCCCTTTTTAGATAAACTGAATAAAAAAGCAACAAAAATTGGAGCGGTTAACTGTATTAAAATTGCAAAAAACGGCAAGTTAAAAGGTTACAACACCGATTATTTTGGTTTTAAAAAATCACTGGAACCTTTGTTGCAACCACATCATCAAAAAGCATTGATTTTGGGTACGGGTGGAGCATCGAAAGCGGTTGCTTTTGCTCTTGAAGAACTTGGCATTTTGTACACGTTTGTTTCAAGAAGCAAAAAAGAAGATGCGTTAGATTATAAATACATTAATGCTACTACGTTTGATAATTATCAGCTCATTATAAATTGTACTCCGCTTGGAACGCATCCGAATTTGGAGGAATTTCCACCGATTCCGTATGACTTTTTTACGGAAGAACATATTGCTTTTGACTTGATTTACAATCCTGAAGAAACCGAATTCCTAAAACGTGCGAAAGCCAAAAATGCCGTGACTAAAAATGGTTATGAAATGTTGGTTTTGCAGGCGGAAAAGGGTTGGAAGATTTGGAATAAGTGATCGTTGTCGGCTGTCGGTTGTCTGAAAACCGACGACCGAAAACGGATAACTGATTAGCCCCGATTGAAGTGGAAATCATCTTTGGCAAAGTTTTTAACTTTGCCAAAGATATTGGAACGGAAAGCGGGAACATGGTTGGCTGAAAATGCCCGAGCCATTCGCTCCTTAAAAAACTAAAAACAACTTTAAAAGTCTGATTTCTTTGAATTTTGCTTACTCTTTATTATCTTTCGCCTTTATTATATGAACCTTAAACATTTGTTCGATGTTAGAAGAAAAGAATGATAACCTGTCGCCGATTGAGAATGAGACAGATGGAAATCAAGAAAACGTTTTAAAAAACGAAGTAGAAGAGACTGTTGATGCGGTTTCGGATGAAGTTGAAACTGAAAACACAGCTCCAATTGAGGAAGAAGCTGTAGTAGAAATTTCTGCCGAAGAATTGGCTGATGATAGTCCGGAAACGGAAAGTGAACATCAAAAAGCGTTAAATGCTATTGATGATACGAATGCGGAAGAAAGTGAAGATGAAACGTTGAAAGACCGTCATGATATTCCGCTATTGGATTATCACTCAATGTCGATGGAAGCGTTGGTTGATGAACTTGAAAAGCTTTCTACGGTTGAAAAAGTCATGTCGATTAAGGAACATGTGGAGGAAATTAAAAAAGAATTTTTATCGAAATACACTCATTTTATTGATGAAAAAAGAGATGAATTCATAGCTGAAAATCCGGATACAACGGAAGAGTTTGAGTATCATTTGCCTTTGAAACCAAAATTTGATTCGTTATACAAACTGATTAAAGGAAAGCAAAATGCTCATTTTAAAAGTTTGCAAAACAATTTACAAGCTAATTTGAACAGACGATTAGCAATTGTTGAAGAGATTAAAAACCTCATTAATCCGCAAGAAAACATTAAAGATACATTGAAACACTTTAATGAATTGCGTGAAGAATGGCGAAATATTGGTCCGATTCCGAGAGATAAGTATAACCATGTTTGGAATAATTATCATTTTCATGTAGAAAATTTTTATGATTATTTGCATTTGGACCGTGAAGCGAGAGATTTAGATTTTAAACATAATTTAGAACTAAAGCAAAAAATTATTGCACGTGTTGAAGAGTTGGTTAATGAAGAAGATGTAACCAAAGCTTTCCGCGAATTGCAAGATTTGCACCGCATTTGGAAAGAAGAAATCGGACCGGTTGACAGAGAACACCGTGAAGAAATTTGGAATCAATTTAGTGCTTTAACGAAGCAAATGCACGATAAACGTGAAGGTTTATTTGCGAATCAAAGAGAAAAAGAAGTTGCTAATTTAGAGCGAAAAAAAGCCATTATTGCTGAAATTGAAGAATTAGCAAAAGTGGAAGTAACCGCTCACTCGCAATGGCAAGGTTATATTGAAAAAGTGGAAGCGTTACGCAATTCTTTCTTTTCTGCCGGTAGAGTTCCGAGTGAAATAAATGAGGAAACTTGGGCAGAATTTAAAACGGCTGTTCGCAATTTTAATTCGCATAAAAATTCATTTTACAAAGACATTAAAAAGGAACAAAGCGATAATTTGAATAAAAAATTGGCTTTGGTTGAAAAAGCAAAAGCCATGAGTGCTAGCGAAGATTTTGCTGCCACTACTCCACTCATGAAACAAATTCAGGAAGAATGGAAACAAATTGGTCACGTTCCGAGAAAATATTCTGATAAAGTTTGGAAAGATTTTAAAGATGCTTGTAATCAGTATTTTGACCGAATGAAAGCGACAAGAAACGACGCAAATTCGGAAGAAATTGAAGCGTTTGACAAGAAAAAAGCGTATTTGGATTCGATGAAAGATTTTGAATTGGTTGGTGATCACAAAACCGATTTAGATGCCATTAAAGCTCACATTGAGCAATGGAAATCGTTTGGAAAAGTTCCGTTTTCTAGAAGACATATTGAAGGAAAGTTCAATAAAATTCTGGATGCGTTGTTCGAAAAATTGAGTTTGAGCAAGAAAGATAGCGATATGATGCGTTTTTCTAACAAATTAGAACAATTAGCAGGTTCGGATGACAGCAGAAAACTGGAAGGTGAAAAGATTTTTATTATTCGTAAAATTGAAGAAGTTCAATCTGAAATTTTTCAGTTGGAAAATAATATTCAGTTTTTCACGCATGCCAAAAAAGATAATCCGCTTGTGAAAGAAGTTTTCAAAAACATCGAAAAACACAAAGATGAATTGAAAACATGGAAAGATAAATTGAAACAATTGCGAAATTTATCTCAGGAATAATTTCAAAAATTTGACTTATAAAACCATTCTATATCAGGATGGTTTTTTTTTATGGAAAAAATAACAAATGATATATAACTTAGTTATACATTTGTCTCGTGAAATGGTTTAAAAATAGTATTGCGTTAGCCAGTCTTTTGATGCTCTTTGTTTGGGGTGCAAAAGACAGTACATTTTTTGTAGAAAGCAATACTTCAGTAACACAATCGGTTCGTTCAATTGAAACGGTTAAAGTTGTTGGCACGAAGCAAACCATTGCAGAACATCAGTTTCAAAACGTTGTTAAAGATAGTTCTACTTTTTTACTATCGTTTTTACCTTTTGTTCTTGAGGAAAGTAAAACGTTTTTCCTTTCAAAATTCACTACCTTTTTATCGAGACAAGACCACAATCGTTGTGAGAAAGTTTCGAAACTCTTGTTTCCCCATCATTTTTTTTGGTAATTAAAACTGTTTTATCAGTTTAATTTGAGCTGCTTTACATTATTTGTTTAGCTCACTTTTTTATCATTCAATAATTTAAAAAATCAAAAAAAATGGAAACATCCACCACATTAATTGGGTTGGGATTAGTATTGATTACTATTTTACCCATCGCTTTTTTGTTGAGAAATCAACACATTAATAAATCAAAAATTGAAAACATTTTAAAACAATATAGTCAAGGAAACGCAAAAGCTTTCAATGTTCGAGACACCATAAACAATAAAATTGTTGCCTTTGACGAACAAAACAAAAAGCTAGTCTTAATTGATTTGAATGCCAAACCGGAAGTTGTGACTTTTGCCGATTTAAAAGAAATTGGTCATTGTGAAATTCACAGAAAAGTTGAACAATCACAAACGGCAACGAAAAAAGAATTGGTTACAAAAGTTGAAGTTGTTCTGGAAAAAAAGTCTGACAAAACCAGAGTTCCTTTTAAGTTTTATGATTTTGAATATGAAAAACCAATTCAAATCACACATTTTAGAGATAATCAATTAGCTGAAAAATGGCTTGATGTAGTAAAAAAGGCTATCTAATAGTCTGTTATTTGTTTGTGAAATTTCCTTTTCTGATTTATTTTGGAAAAGGATTTTTTCTTTAAATTAAAATCAACACTGCAATTACTATGAAAACTGCAATTTGAAACCATTTTAAAAACATAGCAAAGTGATTATTGTTTCTAATAAAAACAGTAAGCTTATCCGCTAAAATACTTACCAAAGAAAAAATCACAAAAGCCTGTAGCATAAATAAAAAGCCAAGTAGATAGATTTGCTGTGTTACATTGCCTAGTTTTTCATCTATAAAACCAGGAAAAAAAGCTAAGAAAAATAAAGTCACTTTCGGGTTAAGTACATTCATTATAAAACCTTGTTTGAATAATGAAAGAAAAGATTTCTTAGGTTTACTATCTCCATTCAAATCAATGGAAGCCGGTGCTTTGTATACTTGAAACGCTATCCAAAGTAAATAACAAGCTCCTAAAATTTTAATTCCTGTAAAAATTAGTTCAGATTGTTTGATGATTGCCGAAACTCCTAAAGCAATTAAGGTTGTATGCACCAAAATACCTGTGACTAAACCGGCAGCTGTGGCAATTCCGAACTTTTTTCCGTGGGAAATACTCTGCGTCAAGACATAGATAATATCCGGTCCTGGAGAAAGTGTTAGAGCGATGGATGCGAGGAGGAAAGTAGTAAACATAGTTTGCAGTTTGCAGTCGCAGTTTTCAGTTAGGATTTACGGTCAACAGACAACTGAAAACAGACAACTTTAATTATTTAAAATCCGTTTATTAATCTCCTTAATCAACCCCGGTCCTTCATAAATAAAACCCGTATAAAGTTGCACTAAACTTGCTCCGGCATTTAACTTTTCAATAGCATCATCAGCAGAGTGAATTCCACCAACGCCAATAATTGGGAAGGATTTATTGCTTTTTTCACTCAAAAAACGAATCACTTCAGTGGAACGGTTGGTTAATGGCTTTCCGCTGAGTCCGCCCATTTCTGTTTTATTTTCGGACTGTAATCCTTCACGTGAAAGTGTCGTATTCGTGGCAATTACACCTGCAATTTTAGTTTCATTGATGATATCGATAATATCCAATAATTGTTCGTTCGTTAAATCGGGTGCAATTTTGAGTAAAATCGGTTTTTGATTTGGCTTTTGTAAATTCAAATTTTGAAGGGTTTGCAACAAGTTTGTCAGCGGTTCTTTGTCTTGCAACGCTCGTAAATTGGGTGTGTTGGGTGAACTTACATTCACTACAAAATAATCCACGTGCGGAAATAAAGCTTCAAAACAAATTTCGTAATCGGAGGTAGCTTCTTCGTTAGGTGTATTTTTATTTTTACCAATATTTCCACCAATTAAAACCCCGTTGTTTTTTTTCAATCGTTCAACCGCTTCCAAAACACCGCCATTATTGAAACCCATTCGATTAATGATGGCCGAATCTTCTTTTAATCGAAACAAACGCTTTTTAGGATTTCCTTCTTGTGGTTTTGGTGTCAAGGTTCCAATTTCAATAAAACCAAAACCAAAATTAGATAATTCTTGGTATAATTTGGCATCTTTATCAAAACCAGCTGCTAAACCAACCGGATTTTTGAATTTCAAACCAAAAACTTCTCGTTCTAATTTCGGATTTTTAACTTCATAAATCGATTGAAAAAGTTTTCCAAAACCGGGAATTTTATTCAAAAACCGAATCAGTGAAAACGTAAAATGGTGCACTTGTTCCGGATCGAAACAAAATAAAATTGGTCGAATAAGTAGTTTATACATGATGGTTGTGTTGTTGGGCAAAAATAATCATTCTGATTTACATCGCTGCCAAACACGAAATAAAATAATCGATTTCTTCTCTGGTATTTTGATGATTGAATGAAATGCGAAGACTTGGCTTTTTGAGTTCATCTTCCGATAAAATTTCGGCCAACACATGCGAGGGTTTGATACTTCCCGATTGGCAAGCACTTCCTCGCGAAGCAGCAATTCCTTTCATATCCAATTCAAACAAAATCATCGCTGTTTTTTCGGGTGAAAATGGCAATTGGATATTAAGAATTGAATAAAACGTCTCCAAACCGCCATTGAACTTGACCATATGAAACTCATTCAATAATTTTTCAATGGTATATTTTTTTAACTCAAAAATAGCATTTCTTTCACTATCCAAATTTTGATAAGCTATTTCTAAAGCCTTGGCCATTCCGGCAATTTGATGAACGGCTTCTGTTCCGGCACGAAGGCCTTTTTCTTGTTCTCCACCAAAAATCATGGGTGAAATGATTGTGTTTTTCTTTACGTAAGCAAAACCAATTCCTTTTGGACCATGAAATTTATGAGCACTCGCCACTAAAAAATCAACTTGAATTTCCTGCAAATCAATTTCTGTTTTACCGATGGATTGTACTGTATCCGAATGAAAATAGGCATTTGCGGGTTTGCACAACTCGCCTACCCGATTCAAATCTAACACCACTCCGGTTTCATTGTTCACGTGCATTAAACTTACTAACGTAGGTTTTGGATCTTCCAACAAAGTGGCTAATTGCAAATAATCGATTTGTCCGTTAGACATGATCGTTAAAAATTCAACTTCAATTCCAAATTCTTTTTGTAGTTCTAAAATGGGATACAAAACTGCATGATGCTCAATTTTGGTTGAAATAATTCGTCGAACACCTATTTTTGTAACTGCATTTCGCAAAATCCAGTTGTTCGCTTCGGTTCCTGAAGAAGTGAAGATTATTTCTTGAGCAGAACAATTCAATTGTTTAGCAATACTTTTTCGGGCCGATTCCAAAATCACTTTTGCACCACGACCAAAACTGTGCGTGGAAGATGGGTTTCCGAATTCAGTTTGCATCACATTGGTCATTTCCTGAATTACTTCGGGACGGATGGAGGTTGTTGAGGCGTTATCGAGGAATATTTTGTTCATTTTTTTCTGTAATTGTGTAAATGGAACACGGATTTAACGGATTAGCTACGCTAAACGCTGATTTATGCGGATTTTGATAGCTTCGCTATAATAGATTAGAACGGATTTTTTCCTATTTACCTATCACCTTTTCCCCATTACCTTTATAAAGGAAAGAAACTAATCGCTGTTCCACCACCGGCTGCTAAATTCAATTTTAATTTGGTTTTAGCAGTTACTTCGATGGTTTTGATCGAATAGGATTTCGGATTTTTTTCCCAATGAGCATCTTTTCCGTCTTGGTAAATTGTGGCTTTGTATTTTTTTCCGGGAGTTAGAAAGCTCAGCGAAATTTCACTGCTTCTCGGATTTTCATCAGTAATTGCCCCTAAAAACCATGATTCTTTTCCTTTTGTTTTTCGGGCAATGGTAACAAAATCGCCGGGTTCGGCTTCCAAAATTTCCGTTTTATCCCAATCTACTTCCACATCTTTGATGAATTGAAAAGCATCCGGATAACGTTCGTAATTTTCCGGTAAATCGGCTGCCATTTGCAACGGACTGTAAATCGTTACATACAAAGCCAACTGTTTTGCTAACGTGGTGTGCACTTGCTCCTTTTTGGTAGCATCGTAATGACTCATTTTAATTTCAAAAATTCCCGGCGTATAATCCATCGGACCACCAAGAAAACGTGTAAACGGTAAAATCGTTTCATGAGCAGGTGGATTTCCAACACTCCACGCATTGAATTCGTTCCCGCGAGCTGCTTCTGCTGCGATGTAGTTTGGATACGTTCTGTGGTAACCGGTTGGACGTGACGATTCGTGTGAATTGACCATAATTTTATATTCAGCCGCTCTTTCTACAGCATAATTAAAGTGATTCACCATCGCTTGTCCGTCATGCCACTCACCTCTTGGGATGATTTTTCCAACATAACCACTTTTTACAGCATCATAATTATGTTTTTTCATAAATGAATAAGCTCGATCCATTCTTCTTTCATAATTTGAAACAGAACCCGATGTTTCATGATGCATAATCATTTTTACTCCTTTGGATTCCGCATATTTTTGGACTTCTTCCACATTAAAATCGGGATATGAAGTGACAAAATCGAACACATTTTCTTTCCAATTGCCAAACCAGTCTTCCCAACCTACATTCCACCCTTCTACCAAAACGCCATCAAAACCGTGCTTTGCCGCAAAGTCAATGTATTTTTTTGTGTTTTCGGTGGTCGCTCCGTGTTTTCCGGTTGGTTTTAATTCGGCATCTTGAGCCATTTGTGCATTTTGTGAACCGGCATAATCCCAAGTGGCTTTGCCGACGTGCATTTCCCACCAAATTCCAACATATTTCATTGGTTTAATCCAAGAAGTATCTTCAATTTTGGATGGTTCATTTAAGTTTAGAACCATTTTCGATGCCAGAATTGTTCTAGCATCATCACTCACCATAATTGTTCGCCATGGTGTATTTGCCGGAGCTTGTAAATAGGCTTTATCGCCAATAGCATTAGGAACCAAATGCGATTGCATTAAAAATGATTTTGTATTCACATCCAAATGCATAACTGGATAATTGACCACAGCTGCTTCAAAAATATTAAGGTATAATCCATCAGAAGATTTCATCATTACCGGTGATTGAATTCTGGATTTTGTCATTGGACCTTTCATCCCGATACCGTTATTCATTTCTAATTTATCAACATCAATTTGCGATAATTTTGTTTCATTATAACTATATTCTTGGCTATCATAATCACCCGGAATCCAAAAAGCTTTGTGATCTCCGGTTAATAAAAACTGTGTTGTTTCATCTGAAATTACAAAATAATTCAACTTTTCTTGGGTAGGAATTTCATATCTAAAAGCCAATCCTTCATTAAATAAACGAAAAACTAAATTCATTTTTCTGCCAGTTGCTTTTTGCAAAAGTTCTACAACCAATTGATTGTGTAGATCGATAATTTCTTTTTCCTCACCTAAAACAGGTTTCCATTTATCTGAAAATGAAGTGGTTTTAGAATTAATTACTTCAAAACCATCTATTAAATCTTCATTATTTTTAAGCATCAATCCCAAACTGCTGGATTGAACTACACTTTTATTTTTGTATTTTAATTGATAAGATGGTTTTCCTGATTTGCTCAGTTCGAAAATCATTTCTAATTGATTATCAGGCGATTTTAATTGTTGACTGTGAGCAAATCCAACAAACATTAGGCAAAAAACGGCAATCGATTTTTTCATTTTGATACATTTTATGAAGTTATCAAAGATAAGAATTATGGTTAAAATCATACTAATTAAACTCAATTGCTTTTTAGTGAAATTAAAAATCCTATTTTTGTTTATTATTTTAAAGTTGATATGAAAAAAATAGTTGGAATATTTGTGCTTTTGTTTTGTTTAAATGCCTGTGATGATGGCGATTTTAATATAGAATCTTTTGATTTTGCTGATGCTGCCACCAATTCTTGTAATAATGGTGAATCTGGCTTTTTTATTTATAAAATTAATGATAATGAAGCCTTGATTCTTCAAATTCCTGAAGATAGTTTTAAAAATGAAATTACTCCAGCCGAAACACCAAGAACAATTGATATTAACAGCATCAACAAAGTATTTTATCGATTATACAATGGTACATTGAGTGCAAATGTAATTTGCAACACTATTCCGCCGGCAACACCTACAGTTTCCAATGAATGGAATGCACTTTCCGGGATAATTGAAATTTCAACTTTTGTAAACAAACAAGTTAATGAAACAACCAATGCTTCAGAAATTACAGGATATACTCATACAATTGTGTTACGGAATGTAAACTTTGATACCGGAAACGGAAATCAACAATTGTTTACCGAATTAGCTTTTGGGGATTATGTTACCTCTTCTTTGCGACAAGGAAATTTTAATGTGAATATCGCTAAATGCGGTAATAATAATTCGTTTTTATTTAAAATTCCTACAATAGGCACATCAACTCCTGCAAATATTCCACCTCAAGCATTGACGTTAAGCATTGACCCAAGTTTATTTGTACCAGAAGTTACGCCAGTAAATGAACCCAGAACTGCTTTGCTCAATGGAAGTTCAAACTTACTTAAACTTATTTATTACAATGGAATTATCAGTAATGAGTTTTTATGTTTAACTGAACCTCCAATTTTTCCGAGTGCAATTGAAGAGTTTATTTCGAACAATGGAGTTGCAGGTGAAAGTGGGATCATTGAAGTCACGACCACTATTGAATATGAAATTCCGACCGACAACCTTAGTCCGATAATTGGTCACAGACATAAAATTGCATTGAAAAATGTTACGATGACAAAATCATTTCCCGTTTTGCCTATTCAAGTTAATTTTAATTTTGGTAACGTTTACGAATTTGGAGAATTTGTAATTCTTTTGTAGAGCTACATCATTTTCTTTTGAATAAAATACACCTCAGTTGCCCCCAAACCATACTTTTGGTAGTTGGCATCTTGAAAAGTGATGTTGTCGTATCTGCCTAACAAAAAATCGAGTTCAGCTTTTAAAACACCTTCGCCAACACCGTGTATAAAAACGACTTTTGGCATCCGGTTTTTTTGAGCAAATTCGAGTTGTCTTTTGGCCGTTTCCATTTGAAGATTTAAAATGTCATAGTTGTTCATTCCGCGTTTGGAAGGAACTAATTTTTCGATGTGCAAATCTACTTCCAACACAAACTCATCTCTCTTAGACTTCTTTTCTTTGGTGAAATTTCGTTTAATTGGCTCAACTTTTTCTTTGATAGCGTGACTTACTTTTTCTCTTGAAATAAAACCATTTAACTCGTTGGAATTGTTTTCTTTAATTAATTCGTTGACAAAATATGTCATCAAGAATCCATCTGAAGTTTCTACTTCAATTTGATCATCTTTAATTGAAACTACAGTACCGGATATGTCTTCATCTAAGGCAGCAACTTTATCACCAATGTTAAATTTCATCCTCTTCTTTTTCTTGATTTCTACTAGGCACTTTTTGCATTAACTTCATTACTCCAATCATGACAATTATAATGGCAGCAACTTTGATATAGATAGAATAATTACTACTTTCTTTGGGTGTATAAAAAGCAAAGAAAGCAGCAATTAAAACGATAAGAAAAAATATTTTTTTCATCAAATAAAAATTAGATTTCAAAGGTAAAGATTAAAATTAAAAACCGAACAATGAAAAACCAATCTCTTTTTTTTGTAAAATTGTAATCTTAAAAATTATGGAACTATGGAAGACTACATGCTTCCCTGCTTATCAAAAAAATTATTTGGTATCGATTGCTTCGGATGCGGTATTCAACGTTCGTTAGTTTTGCTTATTAGAGGTGAATTTGAGGCTGCCTTTTATATGTATCCTGCCATCTATTCGATGATTCCATTTTTTTTATTTATCGGTGTCAGTTTGATAGATAAATCACGAAGCTATCACAAAATAATTGTCTTTTTAGGAATCACCACGGCATTTATAATGGTATTTTCTTATTTTTATAAACTTTTATATTATTAATCAACAATCAAATTAAACATTACATTATGGAAAAACAAAAATTATCCTTCGCCTTACCTGTAATTATACTTGGTATTTTTTCAATTCTATTTTGTTGGTGTTATGGAATATTTGGTCTACTATTAAACATAATAGCTTTAATTTTAGCTCATATAAATACAAAATCATACAAAGAAAATCCTGATTTGTACAGCAATTATTCTAGTTTAAAGGTAGGAAAAGTGATTAATTATATTGGATTAATTCTCAATATTTTATTCTTAATTTTTATAATTTGGTTTTTTATGCTTATTGGATTTGAAAATTTGCAAGATGAAGAATTAATGCAAGAAAAGATTAGAGAAATATTTGGAGTTTAATAAATTAAAAAAGGGTGAAATCAAATTTTCACCCTTTTTTTTATCTTTCAAACTCTTTAAGCGTTTTAATAATTATCGAAACACAATCGAGCAATTGCTCTTCGGTCATCACTAAAGGCGGTGCAAAGCGAATAATATTTCCGTGTGTTGGTTTTGCTAAAAGACCGTTTTCTGCCAATTTCATACATATATCCCAAGCTGTTGAACTATCTTCAGAATCATTAATTACAATAGCATTTAAAAGTCCTTTTCCTCTTACTAAACTAACAATATTACTGTTTTGAATATAGTTGTTTAGTTCGCTTCTAAAAAGCTCCCCTAATTTCTCGGCATTTTGAGCTAATTTTTCTTCTTCCACAACTTCTAATGCCGCTGTTGCTACAGCCGCTGCTAACGGATTTCCTCCAAAAGTAGAGCCGTGTTGACCTGGTTTAATCACATTCATCACATGATTATTAGCCAAAACTGCCGAAACAGGATAAACTCCACCTGAAATTGCTTTACCTAAAATCAGAATATCCGGCTGAACATTTTCATGATCTACGGCCAATAATTTTCCGGTTCTTGCAACACCGGTTTGCACTTCATCAGCAATAAACAATACATTATGTTTTGCACATAAAGCCTTAGCTTCTGATAAATATCCATCGGCCGGTACATAAACTCCTGCTTCTCCTTGAATTGGTTCAACTAAAAATCCGGCTATATTTTTATTATTCTCTAAAACATTTTTTAGAGCATCTAAGTTGTCGTATGGTATTTTTATGAATCCTTCGGTGTAAGGTCCAAAATTCTTTCTGGCATTTTCATCATTTGAAAAAGAAATAATGGTTGTTGTTCTTCCGTGAAAATTATTTTCACAAACTACAATTACGGCTTGATGTTCATCGACACCTTTCTTTTCATAAGCCCACTTACGGCAAATCTTCAGTGCGGTTTCAACGGCTTCTGCACCTGTATTCATAGGCAAAACTTTATCAAAACCAAATAAATCGGTGATAAACTTTTCATATTTACCCAACTTATCATTATAAAATGCTCTTGATGTCAAGGTTAAAGTTTGAGCCTGTTCCATCAAAGCTTTCACAATTTTTGGATGACAATGACCTTGATTAACCGCTGAATAGGCTGAAAGAAAGTCGTAATATTTTTTACCATCAACATCCCAAACATAAACCCCTTTTCCTTTGCTTAAGACAACCGGTAACGGATGATAATTATGAGCACCGTGCTGATCTTCTAAAGCAATTAATTCTTCTGAATTGATTTTTTCTAAAACTGACATTGTAATAAATTTTAAATACGATACATATCAATTCCTACTTGATGGAGAGAAATCATCCTAATTAAGTAGCAAAAATAAGCAATATTCTTTGAAAACGTTTGCGTGAAGAGTTAAAATAAAATGACATCCATCACGTCAGTTATTCCATAATGTTCTTACTTTTACTCTAAATTTTTATCCCATGGCCGATTCTAGAAATTATTCGTTAAAGCAACTTACAAAAATTCAATTAAAAGTTGCACGACAAAGCAGAACGATTATGTTTCTTTTTTCTGCTGTCACTTCTATTCTTTTGGTCTTACTATTGCGAGATCCGCTTTTTACCCCAACGCAAGATTATGTTCTTTTTTTATTGTTTTTCTCAATAGGATTATGGATCACAGAGGCAATTCCGCCTTTTGCTGTTGGAATTCTGATTGTTGGTTTTTTGGTATTTACGATGGGACAAGAAAATACAATGGATGCTAAAAGATATGTTCAAACTTGGTCAGACGGTGTTATTTGGTTGTTTCTCGGTGGTTTTTTTCTTGCAGAAGGAATGAAAAAAACAAAATTAGACTTTCTTTTACTCAAAATAGCAGCTCCAAAATTTGGATCGCAAGCTCAATATATTATTCTGGGCTTAATGATGACAACTGCTATAATTTCTATGTTGATGAGCAACACAGCAACAACAGCCATGATGATTGCAACTGTAACGCCGCTATTTACTCAATTAGGAAAAGACTCTAATATTTCTAAAGTGTTGGTTTTAGGAATTCCTACCGCCGCTGCAATTGGAGGAATGGGAACTATTATAGGTTCTGCTCCAAATGCCATTGCTGTGGGAGCTTTGGAAGGTATTGGAATAAAAATTACGTTTATTGAATGGATGATTATTGGGGTTCCGGTAGCTTTTCTTTTAATTTTTATGTTTTGGAAAATTTTATTAGTAAAATACAAAATTAAAAAAGAAACACTTTCCTTAGACTTCCTACAACAAGAAATTGCTCAAGACGAAGAATATACCGAAGAAGACAAAATTAGAAAAAGAATAGTTTTAATTGTTTTGATAATAACATTATCGCTTTGGTTAACATCACAATGGACAGGAATACCCGTAGCGGCAGTATCCGGCATTCCGATAGTAGCATTAACTATGTTAGGCATAATTGATGCAGACGATGTTCGTTCACTTCCATGGGATACATTAATGCTTGTTGCCGGAGGTCTTGCTTTAGGATTAGCAATTCAAGAACAAGGTTTAGCTGATTATTTTATTTCGAAAATAAGTTCTTTTGATATAAATTTTTATTTGTTATTATTCATTTTCTCATTAACCACAGTCACATTGTCTAACTTTATGAGTAACACGGCTGCAACAACCATTTTAATTCCGGTTGCTATTTCACTAATGAGTATTACTGAAGGTGTTGATCCGATGGTATTGCCTTTTGTAATAGGATTAAGTGCATCGTGTGCTTTACTATTGCCGGTTTCTACTCCGCCAAATGCTATTGCCTATAGCACCGGTTTAATTGAACAAAAAGAGTTTAGAATTGGCGGTATATTTATTGGACTGGTTGGTCCGATATTAATAATTTCATGGACTTTGCTCTATGCTATGCTTACATAACAACAAACCAAACAGCGACTATTTATACAGTTCATCGAAAATTATTTAGTAAACTCATCTTTTTTGGTAATTTTATAAAAACCAACAAAACATGAGAAATATTTTACTTATCATTCCGATTCTTTTTCTTTTTACTGTTTCATCTTGTTCAGATAATGATGATGACATTCCATCAACAGTTGAATCAAACACTGTTTCTGCAACCATAGACGGTGAAGTTGTTAAATTTGAAAATCTTGTAATTACAAAACAACCTTATTCTAATGAAGAAACAGGTTTTGAATGGACAGATATCAAAGTCTTAGGCTACAATACTCAAAACGAATTAAACGCAATCGAATTCATTGCAGAAGAAGGTTTAATGGGAGCAGAATCTATTTGGCGATTCAACATTACGATTAACGGTTTTACCTATATTCAAAACAATAGTGCTTTTACAACATTAGTTACAGAAAGTACTCAAAACAAGCTAAAAGGAACATTTTCGGGCGTTTTAACAGAGCCAAATAATGGTCAAACCATTACTGTTAGCAATGGCATTTTTAATTTAGATCACTAATAACATTTTTTTAAGAGATGTATGTTAAATAATTCATAAGAAAATAGTATATTTGTGTTACTAAACTGGATTTTTTATGAAAAATAAAATTTTATTAATAGTATGTTTTGCTTTAATCGGAATATATTCTTGTTCGTCTGACGATGATAAATCAGATGTGAATTTTATCAATGCAAAATTTAATAATGTTGAACAAAAATTCAATATTATTAGTGTAGACAAAGTGGATTATATAGATGAAGGGTATTCTGACGTTATAGTTACAGCAAAAATGAGCAGTGATGCATCAAAAATAATCATCCTGAAATCTGAATATGGGGTTACTGGAGACATTATCTGGGGCATATATTACACAACAGATGGAACTTATTATGAAAATGACACAGAAAGTTCAAATGTAACCGAAAACTCTAACGGCAGGTATAAAGGTACTTTTTCAGGCTCTTTGAGTAGCGAAGGTGGCGGTACTATAATGATAACAGATGGATCATTCGACATTATTTACCAATAACCTCAAAAACAATATAAATTTAAACGTCTTTTTAGCGAAGGCGTTTTTTTATTGTAAAAAATTCACAACACCCTAAAATTTTAGTACCGAATAACTTATTTTTGCCCCATGGGAAGAAAGAATACAGACAAAATTATATTTACGGAAGTACCCGTTTTAGATGCCGGAGCAAAAGGTGTTTCGGTTGCCAAAGCCGAAGATGGAAGAGTTATATTTATTCCGAATGTCGTACCGGGCGATGTGGTGGATGTGCAAACATTCAAAAAAAGAAAATCCTATTTTGAAGGAAAAGCAATTCATTTTCAAAAACTTTCAGAACATAGAGTTGAACCGGAATGCCAACATTTTGGTGTTTGTGGCGGATGCAAATGGCAAAACATGAAATACAGCCAACAATTATTTTATAAAAATAATGAGGTTTTCAATAATTTAAAACGAATTGGAAAAATTGAATTACCGGAATTTGAACAAATTCTAGGCTCAGAAAAACAGTTCTTTTATCGAAATAAAATGGAATTTTCTTTTTCAGATAGCAGATGGCTTACCGAAAATGAAATTCAAAATGATAACGAAATTCAAGACAGAAATGCGTTAGGTTTTCATATTCCGAAAATGTGGGATAAGATTCTGGATATAGAAAAATGTCATTTACAGCAAGATCCTTCCAATGCAATTAGAAATTCATTAAAGGAATTCGCTACACAAAATAACATTCCGTTTTTCAATGCCAGAAATCATGGCGGTTTATTGAGAACGTTGATGATTCGAACCACTTCTACCGGTGAAGTCATGGTGCTGATTCAGTTTTTTAAAGAAAATAAATCCCAACGTGAATTGGTGTTGAATTTTCTTTCGGAAAAATTTCCCGAAATCACTTCTTTACTTTATGTGATTAACGGAAAAGCAAATGATACTTTGTATGACCAAGACATCAAATTATTCAAAGGAAGAGAATATATTTTGGAAGAAATGGAAGGTTTGCAATTTTCAATCAATGCCAAATCATTCTATCAAACCAATTCGGAACAAGCCTACGAACTATATAAAATTACCCGAGAATTTGCCGGTTTAACCGGAAATGAATTGGTATATGATTTGTATACCGGAACAGGAACAATTGCCCAATTTGTTTCTAAAAAAGCGAAGAAAGTAATTGGTGTAGAAGCCGTTCCGGAAGCTATCGCCGATGCCAAAGAAAATGCAAAACGCAATAAAATTACCAACTGCGAATTTTTTGTTGGTGATATGAAAGACGTATTTAATGCTGAATTTATTGCCACACACGGAAAACCCGATGTTATTATCACCGATCCACCACGTGACGGAATGCATGCAACAGTTGTTGAACAAATCATGAAAATTGCACCTGAAAAAGTGGTGTATGTTAGCTGTAATTCGGCCACACAAGCCCGTGACTTAGCTTTGATGGATTCGTTGTATAAAGTTACTCGCGTTCGTCCGGTAGATATGTTTCCGCAAACGCATCATGTTGAAAATGTTGTACTTTTAGAAAAAAAATAATGAAAAAAAGTTTAATGATTTTCTTTTTGCTAATCACAACTTGCTTTTTTTCAAGTTGTGAAAAGGATGACATTTGTGCTGATGGAACCCCCACCACTCCTCGCCTAATTATCGAGTTTTATAGTAAAGATAACAGCACCGTGCGAAAATTGGTTGCCAATTTAAAAATTCAAGGCGAAGGTGCGGCCACAACACTCGATTTTAATCAAGTTGACACCATTGAATTGCCACTTAAAACCAATGAAAACTTCACCAATTATAGTTTTAATATTAATTCAACAGCAACTACAGCAGCCAACAACACCGACCTTCTCCAGTTTAATTATATAGTAAATGATATTTATGTGTCGAGAGCATGTGGATTCAAAAGCTTTTTTAATCTAAACTTAGCTAATGGTGTTGTCAAAACAAATCCAGATGGAGATTCTGAGTTTTGGATCGAAAATATAGAAATTATCAAAAGTAACGTTGAAACCGAAGAAGATGTCCATATCAAAATGTATTTTTAGTTTTTTTCTGTTTCTGTTTTCTCATACAATTTTGGCTCAGGAAACAAAAAAAGACAGCATTATTACTCCAGCAAAAACCGAACGTTATGGTCTTCGGGTTGGTATTGATGCTCTTAAATTGGCTAAAAGTTTCTATCAAGAAGATTATAGAGGTCTGGAAATTGTTGGTGATTATCGCTTAACAAAAAAATATTATTTAGCCGGAGAAATTGGTAATGAAAAACGAACAATTGATGAAGATCGTGTAAATTTCACAACCTCAGGAACCTATTTTAAAGTGGGATTTGATTATAATGCCTACGAAAATTGGTTAGACATGGAAAACATGATTCATATTGGTTTGCGTTTTGGAGCCAGCACATTCAATCAAGAATTAATCACCTACCGAGTATATAATCCAAATCCATATTTTGGTAATTCGCCAACAGTTATATCTGGACGAAAGTTTGATGGTTTATCTGCCCAATGGGTAGAAATTGTAGCCGGAGTTAAAGCAGAACTATTTTCAAATTTTTATGCGGGTTTCAATTTCAGAATAAATTATCTAATTGGAAACAAAGAATCATCAGAATTTGCTAATCTTTACATACCGGGTTTCAACAAAAAATATGAAGGAAATTTTGGTGTCGGTTTCAATTATACACTTTCCTATTTCATACCTATTTACAAAAAGAAACTCCTGCCAAAAACTGAAGAAATCAAAAAATAGTTAAATTGATTTCACTCCTTTTAAAAAAATCCATTTCATAAATAATTGTTCCCCCTCTTTCGTTTTAGCAACTTGAAACTTCGGGGCTAAAATCAGCGTAATTATAAATGCAAAAAAAGGAGGCCAAAATCTTTCTAAGGGTGTAAAATAATCAATTGCAATGCGAAAAGGAATAAAAAAAACCGCAAAAGAAATCAATTGAAATAGAAACGCTTTTGTTTTAAGACTCATAATTTTTAATTTCAACAAAGTTACAAAATTTTATAATTATCCTTTCGTCGTTAATTTTATAACTTTCTGTGAAGATTAAAAGTTTTATTTTACTTTTACGAAACTGTTATAATGATTTTATACCATAAAAAATAATCTTTTTCGATGCACTATAAAAGCTTAAATCAAATTGCTCCATCCGTTTCTTTTGAAGAAGCTGTTGTTTTTGGACTTGCTCCAGACAAAGGTTTATATTTTCCTGAAGAAATAAAATCGCTTCCTATTTCATTTTTTGAAAAAATTGAAACATTAAGTAACGTAGAAATTGCGTTTGAAACAATCAAACAATTTGTTGGAAACGAAATTCCTGAAGACGATTTAAAACAAATTCTTACTGAAACGCTAAATTTCGATTTTCCTTTATCTAAAATTGAAGAAAATATTTTTTCATTAGAATTATACCACGGACCAACCATGGCTTTTAAAGATGTTGGTGCACGTTTCATGGCGAGGTGTTTGGCTTACTTTAATAAAAAAAATCCATCACAAAAAAATACGATTTTGGTTGCCACTTCTGGTGATACCGGCGGAGCAGTCGCAAGTGGATTTTTAGGAGTAAGTAATGTTGAAGTTGTTATTTTATATCCAAGCGGAAAAGTAAGCGACATTCAAGAACGACAATTAACCACACTTGGTCAAAATATTACCGCATTAGAAGTTGATGGCGTTTTTGATGATTGCCAAGACATGGTAAAAAAAGCGTTCTTAGATGACGATTTAGCTCATAAAAATTTAACTTCCGCAAATTCCATCAATGTGGCTAGATGGTTACCGCAAATGTTTTACTTCTTTTTTGCTTATAAAGAGCTGAAAAAACATAACAAACCACTAATTATTTCTGTTCCGAGTGGGAATTTTGGAAATATTTGTGCCGGTATTTTAGCAAAAAAAATAGGTTTACCTATTCAACATTTTGTTGCTTCAACGAATGAAAATGATACTGTTCCCCGATTTATGACAAATGGAGTTTATTCTCCACAACCTTCCAAAGCAACTTTATCCAATGCAATGGATGTTGGAAATCCGAGTAATTTTATCCGAATACAAGAATTATATCAACATGATTTATCGGCTTTTAAAAATGACTTTTCATCCTATCGTTTTTCAGATGAAGAAACTATTGCCATCATGAAAAAAATACATGCTGAATTCAATTATATTGCAGAACCTCATGGTGCAGTAGGTTATTTGGGATTAAAAAAAGAATTAACCAATAATCCAAATTGCATTGGAGTGTTTTTAGAAACGGCACATCCTATTAAATTTTCGGATATTGTTGAATCTACTTTAGACCTAAAATTACCAATTCCGAAACAGATTAAAAGCGTTATAAACAAAGAAAAAAAGAGTATAAAAATCAAATCCTACGATGATTTAAAAGATTTTTTAAACTGATTCAAATTCCAAAACAACTAAATACCACATCTTTTATGATACAAATTCAACAAACAAAACGGCATTACCTTTTCAATGTAAAAAAAGAGAATAATTTTTTTATATTTGAGTAATGAAAAGTAAATCAAATATCATCTCTTTTGTTTTTATCATTGCTTCGCTTTTTTTAGCTATCGTTATGCATTTGATATTGAGAGGAAGTTTTAAAAATGATTTTCACAGTTTAATTACTTTTCATTTTATTAAAGATGTAAGTTTTATTGTCGCTGCCGGATTACTTATTCGATTTGTAATTGCCCGAAACGATAGAAGAAACATTTCTATTTTAGAGCAACTTCAAACCATTAACAGTGAAATTAAAGATTCCAATGAACGATATGATATTGTAGCAAAAGCAACCAGTGATACCATTTGGGATTGGAAAATTCAAGAAGATGAATTTGTCTGGAATAAAGGAATTCATGGAGTTTTTGGTTATAAAAAGGAAGATGTAGGCACAACTTCGAGCTGGTGGTTTGACAGAATTCATCCTGAAGACAGTTTAAAAATGTCTGTCAAACTATATTCTTTTCTGGAACAAAAAACAGAACGATGGCAAGATGAATACCGTTTTAAATGTGCAGACGGAAGTTACAAATATGTTTTTGACAGAGGATTTTTAGTAAAAGATTTAGATGGAAAGGCCATCCGAATGATTGGAGCAATTCAGGACGTTACCAAACAAAAAGAGGAAGAACAACGTCTAAAACTTCTTGAAACAGTAATTACACAAACTAAAGAAGCCGTTGTTATTACAGATACCGATACTTCAAAAAATCCAATTCCAAACATCATATTCGTGAATCCGGCTTTTACAAAAATGACCGGCTATAAAGGAAATGAAGTAATAGGCAAATCTCCAATTATGTTTACCGGTACAAAATCGGATATGGTTGAATTGGAAAAACTTTCCACAGCCATAAAAAATTATAAAGAATGTTTTATTGAAACGCTCAGTTATAAGAAAAATGGAGATGAATATTGGGTGAATTTTTCAATGATTCCGGTTACAAACAAAGAAGGAGAACATTCGCATTGGATTTCTATTCAACGTGATGTTACGAAAGAGAAAAATCAGGAACGCGAAAGAGAGCAGCTTATTCGTGAATTGACTCAGAATAATAAAGATTTAAAACAATTTTCTTATATCACTTCACACAACTTTAGAGCACCACTTTCAAACCTAACCGGTCTTTTGCATTTATTAGAAGATGTTCCCATAGAAAACGAAGAATTGCAGGAAATTTTAAACGGATTTAAACGCTCTACTCATCTTTTGAATGAAACAATTGAAGATTTGGTAAAAGTGGTTATTATCAAAGATAACCCTTCCATACTAAAAGAAGATATTTCAATCAAAGAAATCTTTGAAAACGTATTCTTTCAACTCAATAATCAAATTACACTCTTCAAGCCAACTATAAAATTTGATATTGATGATACACTTTCAATTCATATCAACAAAGCCTATATGGAAAGCATCATATTAAATTTAATGTCCAATGCTTTAAAATATCGTTCAAAAGATAAACCACCAAAGATTTTAATTAAAGCTGTGGAGAAAGAAAATTTCGTAAATTTGATTATCAAAGACAACGGAATCGGAATTGACTTAGATAAAAATGGAGATAAAATATTTGGCCTCTATCAACGATTCCACAATTATCCGGATAGCAAAGGATTAGGATTGTATCTTGTGAAGTCTCAAATTGAAGCTATGGGAGGCTCTATTGAAGTTGAAAGTCAGGTTGGAAAAGGAACCCAATTTACACTAACATTTAAAAAAGAATAATGTTGAAAAATATACTGTGCGTAGATGATGACCCAATTACTTTAATGCTCTGCCAAAAAGTGATTAAAAAAGCTGAATTTAGCGAAAATGTTATGTTTGCTAACAATGGTCAAGAAGCTTTTGAATTATTTCAATCATTAGTTGGTCAAAAACAAAATGATAACGATATTCAATTACCTCAACTGATTTTTTTGGATTTGAATATGCCTGTGATGAATGGTTGGGAATTTCTTGATCTATTTAAAAATTCCAATTCAAATGAATTTTCGCAAACAAAAGTAATTATCCTATCGTCAACAATTGACCCGGCAGACTACAACAAAGCGAAACAATATGATGTTGTTTCTCACTTTTTATCAAAACCAATAACGGTAGAAATGCTTGAAAATTTAAAACCAATATATTCTTAAAACAAAAAAAGCTTTCCAAATGGAAAGCTTTTTTAGTATTATATAACTTGTAACTAATTATAACTTAGCAACGTGCTTAGTTAATTTTGATTTTAAGTTTGAAGCTTTATTATCATGAATGATATTTTTCTTAGCTAATTTATCAATCATAGAGATTACAGCAGATAATTTTCCGGCTGCATCAGATTTTTCAGTTGCTAATCTTAATGCTTTGATTGCATTACGAGTAGTTTTATGTTGATATCTGTTTAATACTCTTTTCTTTTCGTTGCTTCTGATTCTTTTTAAAGCTGACTTATGATTTGCCATTTTCTTTTAATTTTAGATGTAATAATTTATAAATACTAGTTAAAAAAGAAAAACCTCCCACATTCGCCTAGGCAAACACTTTGGTTTTAACTAACAAAATAAAAATCGAGACACCAACTTTTATTTTATAAAACTAATTTACAACTAATTTGTAGTCCGTAGGGGAATCGAACCCCTGTTACCAGGATGAAAACCTGGCGTCCTAACCCCTAGACGAACGGACCATTGATTCCTCTAGTTTAAGCTTTTCAATCTATACTTTGAACTTGTAGCCCGTGGGGGAATCGAACCCCCCTTACCAGGATGAAAACCTGGCGTCCTAACCGATAGACGAACGGGCCAATTGCTAATTGCGAGTGCAAAAATACAACTATTTTTTATACTCGCAATAGTTATAAATTATTTTTTTAATTTTTTTTAATAAGCCTTTGCAAAAAGCACTCTTCCAACTGATGGTTTCCCACTAAACATGCAGACTCCGGCCTCTTCTACTCTATCCAAAGGAATACAACGAATTGTTGCTTTGGTTAGCTCTTTAATTTTTTCTTCGGTTTCCGGAGTTCCATCCCAATGAGCCGCAAAAAAACCAGCTTTAGAATCTAATAATTCTTTGAATTCTTCAAAACTATTTACCTCAGTAATGTGACTATTTCTATACTCTAATGCTTTGGTAAACATGCTATTCTGAATTGTTTCTAATAAATTCAGGATGTATGTTTCAATACCATCTTTTGCAACAACTTCTTTGGTTAACGTATCTCTTCTAGCCACTTCAAAAGTACCATTTTCCAAATCATTTGGACCAATTGCAATTCGAACAGGCACACCTTTTAATTCATATTCATTGAATTTAAATCCCGGTTTATGCGTCGTTCTGTTATCAAATTTGACAGAAATTTTTAATTTGCGTAAAGCCGAAACTAATTTATCAACTTCAGCTGTAATTGCTTCAAGTTGTTCGTCTGATTTATAAATTGGAACAATTACTACTTGAATTGGAGCCAAATTTGGAGGTAAAACCAAACCATTATCATCAGAATGTGTCATAACTAACGCACCCATTAATCGAGTTGACACACCCCACGAAGTTCCCCACACATGTTCTTGTTTTCCTTCTGAAGTAGCAAATTTTACATCAAATGCTTTGGCAAAATTTTGACCCAAAAAGTGTGAAGTTCCTGCTTGAAGAGCTTTCCCGTCTTGCATCAACGCTTCAATACAATAGGTTTCAACAGCACCGGCAAATCGTTCTGATTCAGTTTTCACACCTTTTACAACCGGAATTGCCATGAAATTTTCGGCAAATTCAGCATACACATTCATCATTTTTACAGATTCTTCAATGGCTTCTGCTTGTGTTGCATGAGCTGTATGACCTTCTTGCCATAAAAATTCTGCTGTACGCAAAAATAAACGGGTTCTCATTTCCCATCTCACCACATTTGCCCACTGATTAATCAACAATGGTAAATCTCTGTAGGATTGAATCCAATTTTTATAAGTACTCCAAATAATCGCTTCACTGGTTGGACGAACAATTAATTCTTCCTCCAATTTTGCATTTGGATCAACCATTAATTTTCCTTTATTATCAGGATCATTTTTTAAACGATAATGCGTCACTATGGCACATTCTTTGGCAAATCCTTCGGCATTTTTTTCCTCTGCTTCAAACATACTTTTGGGTACAAAAAGAGGAAAATAGGCATTTGAATGTCCAGTTTCTTTGAACATTCTATCTAATTCTGCTTGCATTTTTTCCCAAATAGCATACCCATAGGGCTTAATAACCATGCAGCCTCTAACACCTGAATTTTCGGCTAAATCGGCTTTGACAACAAGTTCATTGTACCACTTTGAATAATCTTCGGATCTTTTAGTAAGGTTTTTGCTCATTTTGAATAATTTGGCATAAAAATTGTTTAACTAAATTTAACTAAATAGTTCGGCAAAACTAACTATTTTTGTAATAACAACAATAAAAATGCTACGATTATGAAAACTAATTTTTACCTCAGCTCAAATAATATTACCCGCTTAGTTTTATTCTTTTCGGGAATGTTGTTGGTTTCTTGTGGTTCCTATCAAAATTCCTCGTATTATGACAATGATGGCGTTTACAGGGGTTCTAATGGAAACAGACAAGTTGCATCCAACAATGCAGAACAAAATAATACCAATCAAGCGTATCAAAATTATTTTAAATCAAAACAATTAAATGCCGAAGAAGAAGTTTTTACCGATGTTGAAAATTATTCTTCAGTAGATGATTCAACTGTAACTTCTGAAAGAAATTATGATTCTTATGCCGCTTGGGGTTCAAATCCTTCCTCTGTAACTGTTAATGTTTATGACAATAATTGGGGTTGGAATTATTGGAACAATTGGTATGGGCCAGGAATGGGCTGGGGCTGGAACAATTGGTACGGCGGAGGCTGGGGTTGGAATGTTGGTTGGGGTTGGAACAATTGGTATGGACCAGGTTGGGGCTGGGGATGGAACAATTGGTACGGCCCTGGATGGGGACATGGCTGGTACGGTCATGGCTGGAACAACGGCTATTATGGAAACAATTATGCCCACACTCGTGGTAGAAGAACAGGTGGATATTACGGAAATGACTACAGTGGAAGATATAACAGTAGAAACTCCTATACAACAAATGGAAGAAATTCAACAAGAAATAATATTGGAACAAGAAATTCATCCACACGTTCTAATCAATTTTCTACAAGAAACTCTACAAGAGCAAATCAATACAACTCAAATAATGTTGGCACGAGAAACCAAAATAATAGTAGTGTAAGAAATAGTTCAACACGCTCAAATAATAATTCTACCCCTTCACCAAGTGTTAGAAACCAAGCACCAACTAGAAGCTCATCTACACCAACCTACTCAGGTTCAAGATCGAATTCAGGTGGTTCATTTGGAGGTGGTCGTTCATCAGGTGGAGGTGGCGGAGGTCGTTCATCCGGTGGCGGAGGCGGACGAGGCAGAGGTTAATCGAAAAAAAATAATCAAAAATACCTATGTTAAATCTTATCATTTTACATGGGTATTTTTATGAAAAAATAAAAAAACATGAAAAAGATTTTTATTACTTCAAGTTTACTATTTGCAAGCTTTGTTTCATTTTCACAAGAAATAACACCTAATGAAGGCTTGCGATATGCAATTGATAACTTAACAGGGTCTGCTCGCTTTAGAGCAATGAGTGGAGCTTTTGGTGCCGTTGGTGGGGATTTATCAGCCATCAATGTAAATCCAGCCGGTTCAGCTTTATTTAATTTTAATCAAGCAACCATTTCACTTAGTAATTTCAACATTAGAAACAGTTCTACCTATTTTGGAACAAATACCATTGAAAACGATCATGATTTAGATATCAATCAAGCCGGTGCTGTTTTTGTTTTTAAAAATAATAATTCGTCAAGCGGATGGAATAAGATTAGTTTTGCATTGAACTACGAAAATAATTCTAATTTTGATAATCAGTTTTACACTCGTGGTGTAAATCCAAACAACTCCATCGATGGGTATTTTTTACGATTTGCTAATGGATTGCCTAGTGAAGGTGGTATATTTTTAGAAGTTCTTGAAAATGCCTTTTTTGATCAATTAAGTTTCATTGATCAACAAGCATTTTTAGGATATAATGCCTATATCTTTAATCCTGTTGAAGATGTTTTTAATAATACTTTGTATGTTTCAAATGTTCCAACTAACGGCAATTATTCTCAGGAAAATTACACTGTTGCAACTGGTTATAATGGAAAACTTACCGGAAACATTGCAACATCATTTAAAGATAGACTTTTTATCGGACTTAATTTGAATGCTCACTTTACAGATTTAACTAACACGATTTCCATTTACGAAGGCTATAACAACAATTCATCTTCAGGACTTCGTTCTGTTCAATTTGATACTGAAACTTATACATACGGTGGTGGATTTTCTTTTAGTGTTGGTGCAATTGGAAAAATAACTGAAAGTTTACGATTAGGTTTGTCCTACGAATCACCTACTTGGTATAATTTGAATGACGAAGTTAGACAAAGAACGATCGCTTATTGTGCGGACTGTGATCCCGATTTTAATCCCGTTATTTTTAATCCAAATGTAATTATGGTTTTTGAATCGTATAAAATTCAAACACCAAGTAAATTAACAGGAAGTTTTGCTTATGTTTTTGGTGAAAAAGCGTTGATTAGTGTAGATTATGCGATGAAAGATTACAGCAACACAACTTTTAGACCAAGAAGTGATGATCATTTAGAATCTCTAAACAACTTTATGACTGATAATTTAGATACAGCAGCCGAAATTAGAGTGGGTGGAGAAATTAAGCACAAAAAATGGAGTTTTAGAGGTGGTTATCGTTTTGAAGAAAGTCCATACAAAGTTGATATTGCCATGGGAGACCTAACCGGTTATTCTGGCGGAATTGGTTTCGATTTTGGCATTTCAAGATTAGATGTAGCCTATGCCTATAGTAGAAGAAAAATGAATTTTGATTTAATTAGTTCGGGTTTGAGTGATGCTTCAAGATTAACAGCCATCAATAATAATGTAACGTTGAGTTATACAATAAAATTCTAATTGATAAAGAATAATTACAAAAACCATTTACGTAATGTGAATGGTTTTTTTATTTAATTCGATTAATCACAAATAAAACCGTAATTTTGCATCCCTTTTAAGATTAAAAAAGAGAATAAAACAATGAGAACCAAATCGTTAAAGAAAAATAAAATCAACGTTATCACCTTAGGATGTTCTAAAAACGTGTATGACAGCGAAGTGCTAATGGGGCAACTAAAAGCCAGCGGAAAAGATGTTGTTCATGAGCAAGAAGGAAATATTGTGGTAATTAACACCTGTGGTTTTATTGATAATGCAAAAGCTGAGTCGGTAAACACGATTTTGGAATATGTTGAAAAGAAAAAACAGGGAGTTGTAGATAAAGTTTTTGTAACCGGATGCTTATCAGAACGATACAAACCGGATTTGGAAAAAGAAATTCCGAACGTAGATCAGTATTTCGGCACAACCGATTTACCAATTTTACTAAAAGCATTAGGAGCCGATTACAAACATGAATTGTTAGGAGAACGATTAACCACAACGCCAAAAAACTTTGCGTATTTAAAAATTGCCGAAGGGTGCGACCGTCCGTGTAGTTTTTGTGCCATTCCATTAATGCGTGGAAAACACGTTTCTCAACCTATTAAAAAATTGGTTAAAGAAGCAGAAGGTCTAGCAAAAAACGGTGTAAAGGAATTAATCTTAATTGCTCAAGATTTAACCTATTACGGTTTAGATTTATATAAAAAACGAAACTTAGCCGAACTTTTAGAAAATTTAGTTAAAATTGAAGGAATTGAATGGATTCGTCTTCACTACGCCTTCCCTACCGGATTTCCGATGGATGTATTGGAATTAATGAAAAACGAACCAAAAATTTGTAATTATATTGATATTCCGCTACAACATATTTCTGATAACATTCTGAAATCGATGCGACGTGGAACTACTCAAGAAAAAACAACCAAACTTTTAAAAGAATTCAGAGAAGCTGTTCCCGGAATAGCTATCAGAACCACTTTGATTGTTGGATATCCTGGTGAAAAGGAAGAAGATTTTCAAATTTTGAAAAATTGGGTGGAAGAAATGCGTTTTGAACGTTTAGGCTGTTTTGCCTATTCGCATGAAGAAAACACACACGCCTATTTATTGGAAGACGATGTTCCTGCCGAAGTGAAACAACAACGTGCTGCTGAAATCATGGATATTCAATCTCAAATTTCATGGGATTTGAATCAGGAGAAAATTGGTCATACTTTCAAATGTATCATCGACAGAAAAGAAGGACCTTATTTTGTGGGAAGAACAGAATTTGACAGCCCTGATGTGGATAATGAAGTATTAATTGATGCTTCAAAATTTTACTTAAAAGTGGGCGATTTTAGTATGATAAAAATTATTGACGCTACCGAATTTGATTTGTACGGTGAACCTTTAAATACTTAGAATTATGAAAAAAATTATTTTAATACTATTCCTAATCGGATTTATTTTGCCTTCTACTGCTCAAATGAATAGAGGAATGAACCGCAGTGGAGGCCTAAATGATATGTCGAGATATAGCAAAGGAGATCCACAAAGAGAAAAAAAAGATCCGGTAATAGAAACGATGAAATACTTAAAAGAAGAACTTTCGCTAGATAGTTTTCAAGAAGCTGCCGTTAAAAGTTATCTTTTAGAAAACATTGCAGAAAGCGAGAAAGCGAATGCTATTCTGATTAATCCTGAAGATAAAAAAACAAAATTTGAAGAACTAAGAAAAACGTTTGATGAAAAAACTAAAAGCATTTTAAGGCCAGATCAAATAGAAAAATTTACTAAACTTTCTGAAGATGCTAAAGGAAACAAAAAATCAAAAAAGAAGAAGAAAAAAGAAGAGGAAAATTAATTCCTCTTTTTTTATGAACTGACAAATGTCATTAAATAGTTGCTTTTTAGTGAGTAATTTAGAGGTATGATTTATTAACTAAACAATCTTTACTCATGATTAGCAAACATCCTATACTTCAAGAATTTCCTGAATATTCAGAAAAAATTAAAGATTTATATCATCACAATGTAGAGTTTCAGGTTTTATTAGCTTCTTATCATTCTCTAGATAATGAAATTTTTGAAATTGAAAAAGGTGAAATTCCACTTAACGATGATGAATTAACCCACAAAAGAAAAGATCGTGTTTTTTTAAAAGATGAAATTTATGCTTATCTCCAAAAAAACTAAAAAAAGTCAGGAAGAAAATAAATCTTCCTGACTTTTTAAAAATTTTATTTCAATTTTCTACAAGGGAATATTACCATGTTTACGTTTTGGCAATTCTACTTCTTTGTGTTCGAGCATGCTAAAGGCTTTGAGTAATTTTTTACGTGTTTCGTTCGGCAAAATTACTTCATCAATAAAACCGCGTTGAGCTGCACGATAAGGAGTAGCAAATTTTTCAGCATATTCTGATTCTTTTTCAATCAATTTTGCCGCCGGATCTTTAGCTTCGGCAATTTCTTTTTTAAAGATAATTTCACTGGCTCCTTTTGCTCCCATTACGGCAATTTCGGCGGTTGGCCAAGCAAAATTCATATCGGCTCCGATGTGTTTGGAATTCATTACATCATACGCACCACCGTATGCTTTACGAGTAATCACGGTTACTCTTGGAACTGTTGCTTCGCTTAAAGCGTATAATAATTTTGCTCCGTGACGAATGATTCCTGTCCATTCTTGATCGGTTCCGGGTAAAAATCCGGGAACATCAACCAAAACCAATAATGGAATATTAAAGCAATCGCAAAAACGTGTAAATCGAGCCGCTTTTACGGAACTGTTTACATCTAAAACTCCTGCTAAATATAGCGGCTGATTAGCAACAATTCCAATACTTCTTCCTCCCAAACGAGCAAAACCAACAATGATATTTTCGGCATAATTTTTATGAATTTCAAAGAAAGAATCTTCGTCAATTATTCCTTGAATAACTTCGTGCATATCATACGGCTTGTTTGGATTATCCGGAATAACATTCATCAATTGTTCCCGAATTTCATCATTCAAAACAAATGGAATTTTAGGCGTTTTTTCTTTATTGCTTTGTGGTAAATAACTCAATAATTTTTTCACATCTTCCAAACATTCTATATCATTGGCTGAAGTGGTGTGAGCTACTCCTGATTTAGTTGAATGTGTACTTGCTCCGCCTAATTCTTCGGATGTAACGGTTTCATTGGTTACAGTTTTCACAACATTCGGACCTGTAACAAACATATAACTGGTGTTTTCTACCATCATTGTAAAATCAGTCATTGCAGGAGAATAAACAGCTCCACCGGCACATGGTCCCATAATCGCTGAAATCTGCGGGATGATTCCACTCGATTTTACATTACGAAAAAAGATATCGGCATAACCACCAAGCGAACGAACTCCTTCTTGAATTCTCGCTCCACCGGAATCATTCAACCCAATCATTGGTGCTCCTGTTTTGAGTGCCATGTCCATTACTTTGCATATTTTTTCGGCATGTGTTTCAGATAAAGCACCACCAAAAACAGTAAAATCTTGTGCAAAAACAAATACTAATCTTCCGTTAACAGTACCATAACCGGTGATTACTCCATCTCCATAATACTGTTCGTTTTCCATACCGAAATCGGTGGTTCGGTGTGTGACTAACGCATCAATTTCTTCAAAAGAACCTTCGTCCATTAAATAATTTACCCGTTCACGAGCGGTTAATTTTTTCTTAGCATGTTGTGTTTCAATTCTCTTTTTTCCGCCACCTAATTGGGCTTCTGCTAATTTATCTTGTAATCCTTTTATCTTATTTTCCATGCTTATTGAATTGGTAAACGAACAATTTTTTGGTCTTCAAGGTATTGTTTTAAGGCAATTAGAGCGGCAATTTCAGCTTCTTTACTATGTTGTTCATTCAATTTATCAGTATCATAATAATTTTTGACAAAATGAGTATCAAAATTTCCGGAACGGAATGCTTCATGTTCACAAACTAATTTTCCAAAAGGTAAAGTGGTTTGAACTCCATGCACTTTATAATTATCTATCGCATAAATCATTTTTTGAATGGCTTCTGAACGTGTTTCTCCGTAGGTAATTAATTTGGCTAACATAGGATCATAATAAATTGGAACATCCATTCCTTGTTCATAGCCATTATCCACACGAATTCCTTCGCCTTCAGGCAATTCATATTCTTCTAAGTGTCCAACACTAGGTAAAAAATCATTCAAAGTATCTTCTGCATACACTCTCAATTCCAGTGCATGACCTTTTATCTGCAAATCTTCCTGTTTGATTGATAAAACTTCACCTCTAGCAACACGAATTTGCATTTCGACCAAATCAACTCCTGTAATTAATTCCGTTACCGGATGCTCCACCTGCAAACGAGTATTCATTTCCAGAAAGTAAAAATTATGATTTTCATCTAACAAAAATTCAACTGTTCCGGCTCCAAGATAATCGCATGATTTGGCTACTAAAACAGCTGCTTCTCCCATTTTTTTTCGCAATTCCGGTGTCAACACAACTGAAGGAGCTTCTTCCACTACTTTTTGATGACGACGTTGAATGCTACATTCTCTTTCAAATAAATACAAAATATTTCCGTGAGCATCGGCCATAATTTGAATTTCGATATGACGAGGCGAGGCTACATATTTTTCAATAAATACAGAACCATCACCAAAAGCAGAGGTAGCTTCGCTGATAGCTCGATTCATTTGCGATTCAAAATCGGCTTCTTTTTCAACTACTCGCATTCCTTTTCCTCCACCTCCGGCAGAAGCTTTGATTAAAATTGGGAAACCAATTTTTGCGGCTACTTCTTTTGCTTTTCCAACATCGGTAATTGCTTTATCATAACCGGGAACCATCGGAATATCATAGGCTTTCACCGCTTCTTTTGCGGCTAATTTGCTTCCCATGATGTGAATGGCTTTTGATTTTGGTCCGATAAAAATGATGTTATTTTTTTCTGCTTCTTCAGCAAAAGCAGCATTTTCACTTAAAAATCCGTATCCGGGATGAATTGCATCAACACCTAATGATTTGGCAACTTCGATGATTTTACTTCCCAATAAATACGATTGATTGGAAGGTGATTCGCCAATCCAAACTGCTTCATCAGCAAATTTTACATGTGGAGCATTTCTATCAATAGTGGAATATACTGCAACTGTTTTTATCCCCATTTTTTGAGCGGTTTTCATTACTCGAATGGCAATTTCTCCCCGATTGGCAACTAGTATTTTTGTTATTTTTTTTATCATTATTTTACTAATTTTTCCATCCAGCTGAAGCTAGATACTATTAATATGACTCTATTCAAACTCAATCAGCAATTGTCCTTTATCCACCGCATCACCTTTAGCAACAGCAATCGATTTGATAATTCCATCTCGTGGCGATGAAAAACTATTTTCCATTTTCATCGCTTCTAAAATGAGTAAATTATCCCCTTGCTTCACTTCTTGACCAACCAAAACGTTTATTTCTAAAATTAATCCCGGCATAGGAGCTTTAATGGCATTGATTTGTTTGGTTTTACCTACTTCGAACCCCATTTCTTTAATCAAAATGTCTAATTCATTGGCTATTTCGATTGTGTAAGAATTCTGATTAACTTCGACAGTATAAGTCTTTTTAAGAAAATCGGATTCTGTAATTGTTGCAGAAAATGGCTTGTGATTGTGGAGAATGTGAAATTCTGAAGATGATGTAACTATCGCATCTAATTGAGAAAGATCTTGTTCTGTTTTTTCAAAGGTTTCACTTTGATTGACCGAAAGTCTGAATTTTTGATTCATACGTGTATTTTTGAATGAGGTAAAAATACACATTTATAACGTTTTCGTAAAGGATAATGTTGAGAATTTCGCTAATTTAGTATAGTCAAGAACAAAAATTAAACATTTACTTTCTTTAAACTATTAAGAAATTAAGGTTCATTAAGATTATAACTCATAAAACTAATAAACCGGCATTTCGAAGAGGTTTAATAGTTTTACTATACCAAAATAATTCGAAATCTTCAAAATGAGTTACAAAATCTTCTTTTAAATGTGAAAAAGTAAAAGTTTTAGAATTAGAGATTGAAATTTTTTCGAGAATTTCCATCAACCAAATTGCTTTTTCTTTTTCTAATGAAATTTCAACTGTTTCAATTTTGGTATGAAAAGTCAATTTCATCATTTCCCACGATTGTCCTTTTTTTGATTTTGTAAATTTTTCAGCGGATGGCTTTCCTCCTATCCAAACAATTTTTGAAGTTGGTTTAGTGTTGAAATTTTCTTCTTTTTCCAAACAAGAAATAATATAATCAGGAGCGATTTTTGTTTTTGGAATTTTAAAGTCGAACCATTCTTGCAACTCATAATCAAAACAAATTCCGTGCATATAATTAAAGAGTGATTTCTTTAATCCGAAACTGAATTTGTCATGATTAATTCCGGTTTTGTCTGTAAACTGAATATCGTTGTTGGCAAAAGTAACTTCGTTTTGTTGTGGAATAACGCCAAACTCTTCGGGAAACATTCCAACCGGACTGTGAGCCGTCATCGCGAATTGATGCCAAAAACCGGATTGTAAAACGCCTAATTCAAACAATTGTCGCACCATTTCGAGGCTATCCACCGTTTCTTGAATCGTTTGCGTTGGATATCCATACATCAAATAAGCGTGCACCATAATACCGGATTCGGTGAAATTTCGGGTTACTTGAGCCACTTGTTCTACTGTTACTCCTTTTTTGATGAGTTCTAATAATCGATCGGAAGCCACTTCCAATCCACCGGAAACTGCAATACAACCTGATGCTTTTAATAATTGACACAAATCTGCGGAAAAGCTTTTTTCAAAACGAATATTGGTCCACCAACTTACGGTTAATTTCCTTCGGAGAATTTCCAATGCTACTTCACGCATCAAAGCCGGAGGAGCCGCTTCGTCCACAAAATGGAATCCGTTTTCGCCGGTTTGAGTAATGAGTTCTTCTATTCGATCTACCAGTAATTTGGCAGCAATGGGTTCATACAATTTAATATAATCGAGTGAAATATCGCAAAATGTACATTTTCCCCAATAGCAACCGTGAGCCATTGTAAGTTTGTTCCAACGACCATCGCTCCATAAACTGTGCATTGGATTGGCAATTTCGATTACGGAAATATAGTTGTCTAATTGCAAATCGGAATAATCGGGTGTGCCGACATCGGACTGTTTGTAGTCTTGTTGGGTTGAATTGTTTTTGTAAACGACTTCGTTGTTTTCGAGTAGGAAAGTTCTTTTGTATTGGATGGAAGAGATTCCTTCTTCGGAATGACAAACTGAGCGATGTAAAAGCTCTATTGGTAATTCCCCATCATCCAAGGTAATAAAATCGAAAAAATCAAAGACGCGTTTATCCTTTAAATCTCTTAATTCTGTGTTGGGGAATCCGCCTCCCATCGATGTTTTTATGTTGGGGAAATTGGTTTTAATAAATTGAGCACATCGAAAAGCACTGTATAAATTGCCGGGAAAAGGTACTGAAAGACATACCAATTTAGGTTGAACTTCAATCAATTTTTGATTTAAAATGGAAAGTGTAATTTCATCAATATACGTTGGTTTTTGATTTAATTGATGGTATAACTCGTCAAAGGAATTGGCACTTCTTCCTAAACGTTCGGCATAACGACTGAAACCGAAATTTTCATCAACACAAGCCACAATATAATCGGATAAATCTTCGAGGTATAAGGTAGCTAAATGTTTAGCTTTGTCTTGCATTCCCATTGTTCCGAAGGCATATTCCATATCATCCAACTGCTCAAAACGAAAAGCTTCGGGTAGAAAATTCCCGGAACAAATTTGACGTGCTAGGGTTGGATTTTTTCCTTGAAGAAAAGAAATTACTGCATCGATTGTTTGAATATAATCATTTTGTAAAGCATAAATCCTTTGACAATTCTCATCAATTTGAAACTTCAAGCTTGAGAGCTGAAACACTTTTTCCAATCCTTTTTTTGAAAAAATTTCTAAAATCACCTCGATACCTAAATCCATTTGAAAGGAGGAAATGTTTTTGGTGTTTAAAAAACCTTTCAAATAAGCTGTGGCCGGATACGGTGTATTCAGTTGGGTGAAAGGCGGTGTGATGAGGAGCAGGTTTTTCAAAAGGGATTTTTTTACAAAAATAGATTTTTTTTACATATAGTTTTCATAACGTTTCTTTAATAAGAAAATAAGTATATTTGTAATTATTTCTATTTTTTTTCTAATGAAAGTATTAATTTATACCATTCTATTATTAGTTTCAAGTTTTGTTTTAGGCCAAAATAAATCTTCTTCAATAGGTTTTATTGAAAACAAAGGACAAATTGTTGATCAAAAAGGAAGACCTAATCTAGCTGTAAAGTATCTTTTAAATACAAATGGTTTGAATGTTCAATTGAGAGAAAATGGATTTTCGTATGATGTTTATGAGGTTGAGAAAGTTGCTGCAAAAAAAGAAAAATCTAATTTTACTCCTGTAACAGGTTTTGAATTAGATAATTTTAATAAATATAAAAATGATAGTAAATATATTTTTCATCGTGTAGATGTTGATTTTTTAAATTCCAACCCGATTACTAAAATAGTTGCTACAGGAAAATCTTCCGATTATGATAACTATTATACTAATTCCTCTCAAAAAAATGGAATAACTAAAATTCATAAATATCAATCGATTAAGTATGAAAATATATACAATAACATTGATGTAATCTTTTTTATTCCTAATGATAAAGAAAAACCTGTTGAATACAATTTTATAATCAAACCTGGCGGGAAAATTTCAGATATAAATATGAAATTTAATGGAACCAAAACTAAACTAATTGATAATAAAATTAGATTCAATGTTCGATTTGGACAAATGGAAGAGACAATTCCATTAAGTTGGAAAGAAAACCACAGTCAGAAAGAAGAAATATCTGTAAATTATAAACAAATAGGAAAAAATACATTTGGATTTAATTCAAGTTTTGAAACAAGTGACAAAACAATAATTATAGACCCTGTTCCGATAAGGTTATGGGGAACTTATTATGGTGGTGCAGGTGATGATTTTTTGGGAGACATTACTATTAACAAAGATAATGATGTTTATATCTCCGGTGCTACTATGAGTTCTAACAACATTGCTACAGCTGGGACTCATTTATCTTCTCTAATAGGAAATTCAAATCTATTTTTTACAAAATTTGATACATATGGAAACCGTTTATGGGGCACATATTTTTTAATTGACAACGGTATTTTTAATTCTTCTCTACCAACTATAGAAGTAGATTCAAATAACAATTTATATTTTTTATGTAACGAATTGTATAATTCAAATGTAGCCACCGCAGGCTCCTTCCAGCCAACAAAAAATGCTTATCATGATTTAATTTTAGCTAAACTAAATGATTTTGGTATAAGAGAATGGGCTACTTATTATGGAGGGAATGGTAATGAGGAAAAATCAAGATCATCTATATATATTGATGATACTAATTCCATCTATATAGCTGGATCTACCTCAAGCACAGATGTTTTTGCTACTCCTGGTGCACATCAAACATCAAACAATTCTACTTCAAGTACTAATTTATATGATGGTTTCATTGCTAAATTTGACACAAATGGCAACAGAATTTGGGGAACATTTTATGGTGGTTCACTTAGCGATTATTTCATAGGTGTTTTCGTTTCAAATGATGGTTTTTTGTATGTCTGTGGCAACAGTAGAAGTAATGAGAATATTGCTACTCCAAATTCTTATCAAACAACAAACCCATTGAACAACAGTAATATGATTGTAAAATTCACATTGTCTGGACAAAGAGTTTGGGGAACCTATTTGTGCGATAAGAGCTATATGGTTACCTGCAAATTGAAAGATGATAATTTATATTTTGGTGGAAGAACACCATCATCAACTGGAATTGCATCTTCAGATACATTTATTGACACCTATCCAGAATCGCTAGAACCAGGCTCAACTCTTTCAAATCTTGAAAGAGGTTATATTGTTAGTTTCAATGTTGCTACACAACAAAAAAATTGGGGAAGTTATTTTTTTGATCTTGTAGTATCAATAGACACAAATAATAGTGATGAAGTATATTTTTCAGGTCATACAAGAGTAAATAATGGTATAACAACACCTGATGCATATTTAACAACAACAAATAATACTCGTAAATCTTATATTATGAAGTTAAATTCATTTGGACAAAGAATTTGGGGTACATATTATGGTGGCAATAGTAATGAACAGTCCGCATTGATTAAATTAGACCTCAATAGTGATATTTATTTGTTTGGTATGACCTACAGTAACTCTGGAATAGCTACATCAGGAGCACATCAACCAAATATAGATAATTTATTTGACATATATTTAGCTAAATTTAGAGACTGTCAATCAACTACAAATGCAACTAGCAACACTCCAACTTGTATTGGAAGCAACCTCGAACTTAACGCAACAGGTGGTACTAATTACCTTTGGAATGGTCCAAATGGGTTTACCTCTACGTTACAAAATCCAATCATAACGAATGTAAATTCAAGTCATAGCGGTCAATATAGTTGTGAAATTACTGGTACTGGAGATTGTGATAATACAATAACCATTGATGTTATTGTTGGAGATACTCTAGCTCCATTACCAAATCTTTCTAATTTACCAGTCATAAACGGTGATTGCAATACCGTAATTACAAACTTTCCTACAGCAAATGACAATTGCTCGGGAACTATTATCGCTACAACAACTTCTTCACTAGATTTTTCAAATTCAGGAAATTACAGTATTACTTGGAACTATGATGACGGAAACGGAAATACTAGCACTCAAATTCAAAATATTGTTATTAGCCAGGTAGCACTTCCTTCAGGAAATAATCAACAAACCTTTTGCATCCAAGAAAATGCTACTTTAAATGACATTTTAATTACTGGACAAAATATCACTTGGTATGACAGCCAATTAAATGGAAATATCTTAGCTAACAATACTCCTTTACAAAACGCAACCAACTATTATGCTTCTCAAACAATCAACAGCTGTGAAAGTGATAGAATAGAAATAGCGGTCGTCATCAACAATACCGCACCAATAACTGGTTCAACAAACCAAAATTTTTGCTCTACCGAAAACGCCACTTTACAAACAATAGGTGTAAACGGCACAGACATTCTTTGGTATGGAAGCAATACAAGCACAACACCACTTCCTGATTCTACTTTGTTGATTGACAACACCACTTATTTTGCCACACAGACGCTCAATGGTTGTGAGAGTACAACTAGGTTAGCCGTTTCAATAAATTTAATCAATACTTTAAATGCCAATGATTATACTGAATCTATTTGTGATGATTTAAATGATGGTGTTGAAATAATTGATTTAACAAGTTATAACTCTGAATTAATTGCTTCTAACGGAAATGTTTTCCATTATTATCATTCACTAAATGGTGCTGAAAATCAAATTACTTCAGACGAAATTGCAAATACAACCAACTTTGAACTTTTAACCGGAAATAAAATTATCTATATCAGGATTGATTCTCCAAATACCTGTTTTCAAATTGTAGAATTGGATTTAACACTTTACAACAAACCCATAATCGAAATTAATGACATCATGCCTATTTGTGATGGCAATGAAATTACAATCAATGCCGGAAATGGTTTTGATAACTACAATTGGTCAACAGGTGAAACAACTCCTTCCATCATCGTTTCTCAACCCGGAAATTATGATGTTACAGTTAGCGAAATACATGGCCCTTTGATTTGCACTTCTACAAAAAACTTCACAGTAGTTTTATCAAATCCTGCTACAATTACTAATATTGAAACCAAAGATTGGACAACTAGTGAAAACATTATTCAAATTGATGTAACTGGACTTGGTAACTATGAATATTCTTTGGATAATATAAATTTTCAAGATTCTAATCTATTTACCAATTTACCAAGTGGTGATTACACTATTTATGTTCGAGACAAAAATGATTGTGGTGCTGTTGATCAAAAAGTTTATTTATTGATGTATCCACTATTTTTCACTCCAAATGGTGATGGTTATAATGACAAATGGAAAATTAAATTTTCTGAAATTGAACCAAATATGACAGTTACAATTTTTGACCGATACGGAAAATTCATCAAACAAATAGGTGCTAATTCTGAAGGTTGGGATGGAACTTTTCTTGGCAATCATCTTCCTTCCAGCGATTATTGGTTTATTGTAACCAGACAAAACGGGAAAGAATACCGTGGGCATTTTTCATTGAAAAGATAGTTTTATTAAAACATCATAAACTTTAAAAAAAAAAGAAAGACACATCCCTGTGCCTTTCTCCTACTTCCTCTTTTTCTTTTTGGAATTCGTTTCCAATTTAGATTTTAATCGCTTTTCTGTTTCCTCAATTTGGTAATTATGGTCAGACGTGATTAATTCCAATTTTACTTTTTTAAGTAATTTTAACGCTTTTTTAAACACTAATTGTCTTTCTAAAAGAGAAACAAACTTTAATTTAATTTCAACTTTCTTAACTCCTTTAATGGTTAAGGCAAAATCGATTAACTTCCGAGCTTCTTCATAATCTTCATTCAACAACATTGTTTCGATATAATGCGGATATACTTCCAAAGCATGAATATCAATCGAAATTGCTTGTTGAAAATAATTCTTAGCTCCTTCATAATCCTGCAATTGTTCGGCATGAATTCGTCCGTATAAACATAAAGCTGTCGTATTTTTATCATCATACGACAATGCATAACCCAACGATTCGATAGTGCCTTCCAACCAATACGGATAATTATCCAAGGCTTGAAAAAGATATTTATCTACTGATTTCATTTTTTAATTCTTTTTTTAATTGTTCTCTTTTTGTTTTGTAAGAAGCAACTACTTTTTGTTTTTTAAAATCGGAACCTTCAAAAACTCGTACCGGATTTCCACGTTGAACTTGCGTTTGATTCATCCAAGTTGTTTGAAATTGACTTTTCAATTTTTTAATTTCTTCCTCTTCTAATTTTAATAATAATCGCTCTTTTGCTGTCTTTTTGTTTTGATGCTGTGATCTCGAATCCATACAAACTGTGGAAACTCCCGTAGGAATATGTGTCGCACGAATTGCTGAACTCACTTTGTTCACATGTTGACCGCCAGCTCCTGAACTTCGCATGGCTTGATAGTGAATATCCGACTCATTAATTTGACTTTTACTTATTGGAGGAATTTCAAAAACACCAATAAACCAATTTTTCCGTTTATGGAATTTTCTAAATTGACTTTGTCCAATCCATTGAATCGTTCCAATCCATAAATTAACAAACTCATGTATTGCTTTTCCTTCCAATTTTATGATAGCCGATTCCAATGTTCCGTTTTCAACACCTTGCTCTCGTTCAATAACTAAGCATTTAAGGTTGAATTCTTTCGCTTCATCCAACATTTTTTTTAGTACTTGAGCAACTACCCAAGTACATTCCGCCGGACCTCTTCCGGCGGTAATTTGAATTATTTTTTCCATATTATTTATCCATTCTAACGATTTTTGGCGTAAAAGTTCCCAATACTTCCACCAATTCGGTTTGCAAATTCATCACCGTATTGATGTTTTTATAAGCCATCGGGGCTTCGTCAATGCCTCCTCCAATCAATTGTACATCATGCTCTTTGAGCACCTTTTTAATTTCACTTTGCGTGAATTTCGCTTTGCATTTCGCCCTCGAAAAAAGTCGGCCAGCACCATGCGAAGCAGAATTCAAACTCGCTCCATTTCCTTTACCGCGAACAATAAATCCGGGTGCCGTCATTGAACCGGGAATAATTCCTAACTTTCCTTTTTCTGCCGGTGTTGCTCCTTTTCGATGAACGATGCATTCTTTTCCGTCAACCATTTCTTTCCAAGCAAAATTGTGATGATTTTCAATGGTTAAAGCAATTCGTTTGTCCAATGCTTTGGCTATTCTTCGATGAATGTCATCGTGACAAGCTTTGGCATATTCTCCGGCTAAATTCATAGCCAACCAATATTCCTGACCGTCATGCGAATTCAAATCAAGCCAAGCCAAATGCTGCACGTTTTTTGGTAACGGACACTGCTTTGTTGCTAAATACGTGTAATGTTTAGCAATGTTTGCTCCTAAACCACGTGATCCACTGTGTGACAAAACTGCCAAATACTCTTTAGCTTCCAATTTCCATTCGGGTAAGGTTTCATTGAATTTAACGACACCAAATTCCACAAAATGATTTCCGCCACCGGAAGTGCCTAATTGCTTATATGCCTTGTCCAATAATTGTTTCAACAACGGAATATTTTGAAATTCATCTTTGTAAAATACTTCATAATCTGCTTTGATCTGATGTGTTTCACTCATCCCAAACTTGGTATTGTCTTTCAAAACAGCCAATAATTGATGGTCTTTTCCTTTTAGATACGACGCTGGTAAATCAAACACCGATAAGCTCATTCGACATCCTATATCAACCCCAACTCCATACGGAATTACTACATTATCAGTGGCTAAAACCCCGCCAATTGGCAATCCGTAACCAGAGTGAGCATCAGGCATCAAAGCACCTTTTACAGTGATTGGCAGTTTCAACGCATCATACAATTGAAACTTTGCTTGTTCGTCAATTTCATTTTCTCCAAAAATTGAAAAAGGTGCTCTAGTAGTTTTCAATTGATTGAACTTTACTTGAACAGGATTTACTAATCCTTCCGCCACTTTTCCCCAAGTGCCGTGTCCTTTGAATTTTTCAGGAAACAATAACACTTCTTTTGCTTCGGTTAAAATGCTTTCCTTTTTTTCTTTTTTCTATATCTATTTATTTGCCCTAGAGCAATATTTATTGAATTATTTTTTGGGAAGCCTAATTTTATAAGGTCTTTCCCGGAGAGTTTATTTCCCATGATTGTTTTTAAATTTTTTGTTTTCAGGCAATGAAATAGCTTTTTCCAAAACGGAAAAAATCAATTGCCACCCTTTTATTCGCATCGGAATAAATAGCGTTTCAGAAAATTTCAGGAAAATTTGTCGTAATAAGCACAAAAAAACCCGAAACTAATTGTCTTCGGGCTTTTCATATTTATTTTTTATAATTACTATGATTGTTTTAAGCCACGAAGAAGAGCCGCACCAGTTCCAACTGACGCATTGCTTTGAGGTAAAGATTTAAATACTCGCATTTCTTCGTTTTTTTAAGAGTTATTTTTAACTGCACAAATTTTCAGAAATTATTTTTAATATTCCAAATTTTTGTTAACATTTTTTTAAGATTAATAAAATATGGCTAAATTCAGACTTATTTAAATTAATCTAATAGTTTATTTTTTAATAATTTTTTGAAACTTGATACTATTATCAGAATTAGTTATTTTACAAAAATAGATTCCGGAATTTAAAACTGAAATATCAAATTCTTGAACGTTTGCCTTTTTTTCGAATACTTTTTTCCCAATACCATCATAAATTTCAATGGAAGCAACTTCACTATTTTGAGAATAAATTTTTACTATTCCATCGGTTGGGTTTGGATAAACAACTAAATTATTGACTTCAAATTCGTTGACTCCTAATGTAACATCAAGCATATACGCACCTCCATTTGAAGCAGCTACAGGAATTGTCCAATATTCACCTGAATTCCCAAAAAGTACTTGATTTTCTTTGATTAAAGTAAAATGACCAAAATTATCGTGCGTATAAGAACTCATTCCTGAGTAAGCATTGACATAACTCCAACTACCATTTTCATTAACAAAATGAAAGACAGGATTTTTTCGTTCCATCATCAAAATATACTCTCCTGTTGGAATTAAAAACATATTATTTCCTCCTACTTTCACTTTGTACTCGTAATAATCCCCTTCTTGAAATACAAAATCTTCAACAAAACTCCATTCATCAGAAGCATAAGACCAATTGTGAATTTTAACCATTTTTAGTCCTAAAAAATCATTTTCAGTATCAGTAAGATGATAAATGTATAATTTCCCATTTGATAGACTTACACGATCAGAATGAAGAAGGCTTAATTCGGGATTAAATTCAAATGAAACATTCGGCATCAATGTACTATTTACTAATTCCCAAGTAGAACTTTCCAGATAAAAAGTAGTAATAAAATCATCAGTTGAATTGGTTGAAGTAGTCACCAACATATCATTTTCAATCTCTAATAACGTTCCAAATCCTGAATTTCCGGAAACTCCGGTTAACGTTTGCTGAAGTGAAAAGGTATCGCCATTTTGGTTGTAAATGTAAACTGCTCCATCGTTTATTGCTGCATCGCCATTTTCATCATAACCAAAAGCAGTAATAAACAATTGATTGTTATGTACTTTTATATTCGTACCAAAATAATCATTTTCGTGTTGAGTTGAAGGTTGAATTTTCAATAAGTACTCCCAATTTCCATTTACTTTTTTGAAAATATAAACTGCACCACCATTTGCAGCATTGGTACTATTTCTAATAGAACCAGCAAACAAATAATCATCCGTCATTTCAATTGCACCTCCAAAATTTTGATTAGCTTCAGGAGAATCGATTGTTCCGTTTGGAGTAATCCCAGATGAATCTGTATTAAAAAGATATAATTTTGGAACCCCTGTTGGAGGCAATGCATCTTGACCGGAGATTACAATTTCAGTGTCGTTGAAACTACCACTACCACCAAAACCGTAAACAGTTGAAAAATTTTCCGGTTCAATTCTAACCAAACTTTGGCTAAAAGAATGAACCGAAATTAATAATGCAAGAAGGTAAAGTTTTTTCATAAGGAACTAGTTTACTTACAAATTTAACGAAAAAAGCATATCAAATTCAAATACAGTATCAAAAGTTATCATTTCCTAACCATTTGTTAAACACCTTTTCACTACTTTTATTTTCGTTATTTTTACGAAAACTTTCAAACTATGCCAACCGACTGTATCAGCTATCAAGAATCCGGATATTTTTCTTCATTAATCAACGATTATCTGAATGAAAAACCGGAGTTGAAAGCCTTGTATCATCGTTTTCCGAACTTGGAAAATTTTAAGTTACAGTTGGAAGAGAAAGGAAGAAATTTCAATAGCAATGACAATTTCAAAAGGGAAGTTTTGGTTTCTGTTTTGGAAAAGCAATACAAATCGATTGAAATTTCTAAAGAAACGAAGCAGAACATTCAAAATTTAATTAATCCTAAAACATTTACGGTTACAACCGGACACCAGTTAAATTTGTTTACAGGTCCGTTGTATTTTTTGTATAAAATTGTTTCAACAATTAATTTGTGTAAGGAATTAAAAAATGAATTTCCTGAACACGATTTTGTTCCAATTTATTGGATGGCAACAGAAGATCACGATTTTGAAGAAATAAATTATTTTAATTTTAAACATAAAAAAATCAGTTGGAATAAGGAAAGTTTTGGTCCGGTTGGACGATTATCAACCGATGGTTTAGAAGATGTTTTGGCTGTGTTTGAATCGGAAATTGGCTTAGGAAACAATGCCGAAAGTTTGAAAAATTTATTTAAAAAAGCCTATTTAGAGTATACAAATTTAGCAGACGCAACCCGTTTTTTAGCCAACGAATTGTTTTCATTCGAAGGATTGGTGGTGATTGATGCGGATGATCCTGATTTAAAAAAATCGTTTATTCCTTTTATCAAAAACGAGTTGCTACATCAAACGGCACTTGTAAAAGTGAATGAAACAATTCCTTTACTGGAATCTTATTCGGTTCAAGTAAATCCGAGGGAAATTAATTTGTTTTATATTGAAGATAATTTGCGTGAGCGAGTTGTTTTTGAAAATGGAAAATATGCCGTACTCAATACAAAACTGACATTTTCGGAAGAAGAAATTTTGAAAGAAGTTGAACATCATCCGGAAAAATTTAGTCCGAATGTATTGTTGCGACCTTTGTATCAAGAAGTCATTTTGCCGAATTTATGTTACATTGGCGGTGGTGGAGAATTGGCATATTGGTTGGAATTGAAATCCTTTTTTGAAAGTCAGCATGTGACTTTTCCGATTTTGTCACTTCGTAATTCGGTTTTGTTGGCCACTGAAAAACAAGCGGCAAAAGCGGATAAATTACAATTGACTTGGGGAGATTTATTTTTGAATCAGCAAGAATTATTTACTCAAAAAACGAAACTACTTTCTGGTTTTACGATTGATTTTTCTGCTCAAAAAGAAGCATTGAAAAAGCAGTTTGAAGAGTTACATAAAATGGCGAAAGCCACAGACAAATCGTTTTTAGGAGCCGTAAAAGCTCAAGAAACTAAACAGATTAAAGGTTTAGAAAATTTAGAAAAACGCTTATTGAAAGCTGAAAAACGAGTTCACCAAGAACATTTAAACCGAATTATTTCGTTGCAAAATGAATTGTTCCCGAACCAAAGTCTGCAAGAACGAAAAGTAAATTTTGCGGAGTTTTATGTAGAATTTGGTGCAGAATTGATTGAAAAATTGGTGAAGGAATTGAAACCTTTGGAAATGGAATTTAAGGTGGTGGTTTTGTAGAATTATTTTAATTTTCTTTTATCTGGACTTTGACGATTTGAAAAAAAAGATATGATTTCCACATCATTTTTTAAAATCCTGTAATATATAGAATTAACAGAAAGAACAACAGCTCTTCGAACATTTTTTTTAACATCCGAAGCTTGAAAGAGATATGGATTTTGAGAAATTAATTGAAGTGTTTTTTCTAATTGTGTTGCTAATTTCTTTAATTCTCTTTCCGTCCAATTTTGTTCTAAATAGTCAACGGTTTTCTTTAATTCTAGTAGAGCATTATCTGTCCAAAGAATTCTATAACCACTTTTCATAAAGTTCTCTAGCCTTATTATGAGAATTTAACTTACCCTCTTCTGCATCTTTGAGTCCTAAATCAATGGATTTTTTTTCTTGGTCAGAAATTGAATTCCACCAGTCGGAAGTTTCTTTCTTTCTCAATTCCATAATTTTTTTGATAAGAGAAGAATCTTCAACAGTAGAAAGCCATTGAATTAATTCAAGTTTTTGATTTAAAAGGGTTGCATCTGATTTCATATGGCAAAGTATATTTATCAAAAGTAATAAAAAATCAGGATTTTGTAAAATTTAAAATTAAGTTTCCTTTTGATTTGAAATTTCTTTTGTAAACCAATCCTTAAATGGCTTCCCTCCTAGCCCCGATTGAAGTGGAAATCATCTTTGGCAAAGTTTCAAACTTTGCCAAAGATATTGAAACGGAAAGCGGGAAAATGGATTCCTGAAAAAGCCCGAGCCATTCGCTTCTAAAAAACTTGAAACCCGAAACTTGAAACTTCAAACTAAAATTGTACCTTTGCACCCGAATTAAAACAAGCAAATTACAATGGCAACAAATAGAACTTTTACAATGATTAAGCCGGATGGTGTTGAAAACGGACACATCGGTGGGATTTTGAATATGATTACGGAAGGTGGTTTTCGTATCGTAGCAATGAAATTAACGCAATTGACGGTGGCTGATGCAAAGGCATTTTATGCTGTTCACGCTGAAAGACCTTTTTATGGTGAATTGGTAGAATTTATGACTCGTGGTCCTATCGTTGCTGCAATTTTGGAAAAAGAAAACGCTGTTGAGGACTTTAGAACTTTAATTGGTGCAACAAATCCAGCAAATGCTGCTGAAGGAACTATTCGTAAAAAATATGCTACTTCAATGGGCGAAAATGCGGTTCACGGTTCGGATTCGGATGAAAATGCAGCGATTGAAGGTGCTTTTCATTTTGCAGGAAGAGAGATGTTTTAGGTAACGGTTATCGGTTATCGGTTATCGGTTATCGGTTATCGGAAAAATACAAAAAATCCCATTTCAAGTTGAAGTGGGATTTTTTTATTTTGAAAACAAAAGTTATACAGATTTCTGTAAATCCCTAAATAAGGTTGACCGGTTTTTAATACTAATGTTTAAATTTATCACTGATCAAAAATAAAAGTTATTCTGAAATTTTTAGCCCTTTTAACTGGCTAAAAAAATTTTGGAAATAACTTTTATGATTTTTATCCCGAACCATTGTCATAGATTTCAATAATTGGATTTTTATAATTCTTTTTGAAACAATTTTCATAAAACTCTCTCGGTGTCATTTTGTTTAAATTTTTATGAATCCTCTTTTCATTATAATGCCAAACTGCTTTGCTTATATTTCTTTGTAATTCCTCAAATGTTTTTGGCTTCCAATAATCCAAATATTCTTCTTTAATTGTTCTGTTTATCCTTTCAGCATAAGCATTATCTTGAGCAGAAATTGCCATACTGACTCTTGAACCCCTTGACTTTAATAGATTTATATACTCATGATATAAATATTGACTTCCCCTATCGGAGTGATGAATTTTTGGAGCATCATACTCTTTCAAAGCTATTTCTAACGCTTCAAGGTTTGCTGTTCCTCTCATATGGTTAGATATTCTGTGACCAACAATCAACTTTGTATATACATCAACAATAAAAACAGCATAATAAAATCTTTCCCCCAAAGCGATATAGGTAATATCTGATTGCCATATTGTTGACGGTTTATTAACCAAATATCCTTTTATTAAATTTGGATATTGATTTGCAATGGAATAAGTTGTCCGTTTGTAATTCTTTTTATACTGAACTCTAAATCCTAAATCCATCATAATATCTATAAACCTATCTCTTCCTAAAAACTCTGGTCGAAGTACGTAATACATTTTTTCAACCCCACAACCCGGATGCTCTTTCCTTAATTCTTGAGCTTCGATTACTAATTTCTCTACTTTTTCGGTGAATAATTTTTGTTCTTTACAATATTTATTCACAGCTTGTTTAGATATAGTAACAACCTTGTACAGACTATTTAAAGAGAAACTTACTTTTTCTTTGTTCTCTCTAAACCATTGGATTGTAGGGTGCTTGAGTTTTTTTTAATGTCAATATTTAGCTCATCTTTGGCAATATCAATCATCTTTTCCAAATACTCAATCTGAATTTGCTTCTGACCAACTATTTGCTCCAAACTTTTAATTTTCTGCTCTAGCTCTTTTAGCTTTTGAGTGTTACTTTCTTTCATCTCAACAACCCGTATTCCTTTTTTGTTAAAGGTAGAAAATTTATAAATCCATTGATAAATAGATTTATTACAGATACCATATAATTTTTCTAATTGATAAACACTGTAAATTCCGCTTTCATATAACGAAACTATTTCCTGTTTAAACTCGGTAGAATAAAATCGATACTTCTTAATTTTTCTCAAATTTGCTTTCATATAAGTTGACTTTTGTGGTCAACCTATATCAGGGACGTACAGTTGTCTGATAACAGAATACTGACAACAGACAACAGACAACAAATAACCATCAACCAAAAAAAAATCCTTAATTTTGCAAAAATAAAAAACACCTATGATTCCAACTGAAACCATTGTTGCTTTAGCCACACCTTCGGGTGCCGGAGCCATTGCAATTATTCGTTTGTCTGGTAAAGATGCGATTGCATTGGCTGATAAAGTTTTTGTTTCAGTTTCAGGAAAAGAATTAACAAACCAAAAAACACATACCATTCATCTCGGTCATATTGTAGATAATGGAAAAACGTATGACCAGGTGTTGGTTTCTGTTTTCAAAAATCCACATTCTTATACAGGTGAAGACGTTGTAGAAATTTCCTGCCACGGTTCTACTTTTATTCAGCAACAAATCATTCAGCTTTTGTTGCGAATGGGAGCAAAAATGGCTCAGCCCGGTGAATTTACGTTACGTGCTTTTTTGAATGGCAAGTTAGATTTATCGCAAGCAGAAGCTGTGGCCGATTTAATTGCATCAGACAACGAAGCTTCGCATCAAATTGCTATGCAACAAATGCGTGGTGGATTTAGTAATGAAATTGCTCAACTGCGACAAGAACTTCTCAACTTTGCGTCATTAATTGAGTTAGAATTAGACTTTGCCGAAGAAGATGTTGAATTTGCCGATCGCACTCAATTTAATGAACTTTTAACCCGAATAGAATTTGTTTTGAAACGTTTGATTGACTCTTTTGCAGTGGGTAACGTCATTAAAAATGGTATTCCGATTGCAATTGTTGGTGAACCAAATGTGGGTAAGTCCACCCTACTCAATGCGTTATTAAATGAAGAACGAGCCATTGTTTCCGACATCGCAGGAACCACTCGCGACACCATTGAAGATGAATTGGTAATAGAAGGCATTGGTTTCCGATTTATCGATACAGCCGGAATTCGTGAAACAACCGATCATGTAGAAAGTATTGGTATTAAAAAGACGTTTGAGAAGATTGAGCAGGCACAGGTGGTGTTGTATATTAGCCCCCTAACCCCGAAGGGGGAATTGAACTCGATGCCTTGAAAACTGAAATAGAAAAGATTAGAAATAAATACCCTCAAAAGACACTACTAACGATTATCAATAAGAAAGACTTACTTTCTTCTGAAATGATAAAAAAGTTAGAAAAGGAACTGACAACAGACAACGGACAACAGCAAACACTTTTCATCTCCGCTAAACAAAATATCGGTATTGATGAACTCAAGCAAACCCTACTCTCTTTTGTAAATACCGGAGCGTTGCGAAATAATGAAACAATTGTCACCAATTCACGACATTATGATTCGCTTTTGAAAGCGTTGGAAGAAATTCAGAAAGTGAAATGGGGATTGGAGAGTAATCTATCTTCCGATCTAATGGCAATTGACATTCGAGAAGCGTTGTTTCACTTTGGTGAGATTACGGGCGAAGTAACGAATGATGAGTTATTGGGGAATATTTTTGCGAATTTTTGTATTGGAAAGTAAAACATTCCATCGTAAAAATTAATCACTACTGTTATATAAAGCTCTTAAAAATGTTATTCGTTCGTATAAAGGTTTAATTTAGATAAAAAATCAATAACCTTTAAACAATAAAAAAGAGGCAAAAGCCTCCTCAATTACATTTTAACCAATGCTTGTGCATAAAACATGTCGTTGCTGCCATTACCTCTATTATAAGTTACGCTAACTCCACCTTGCAGTTGCCACTTCTCTTTTAAATAGTGGTTTACTTTCTGCTCTAAATCTAAAATTGACTTTTCTTGTAGTACTTTATATTCCATAATTGTCTAATTTACTGTTGTTAAATTCTTTAAATAGTCATAAAATTCCATCGACCAAACCGTTTTATATTCGTACTTAATCGGATTAAAAACTTTGTAAGCGATTAAGTGGCTTTTCTTAAAATACAAATTTTCGATAATAAGTACCTTTTCTTTGACATCTTTAAATTCAGGATGTTGATAAGGAAATGCCAAACCCAAATCTTCCGGACGAATAAAGAAATTTGAATTCTTAAAGCCCAACACATTTTTGAAAAACGGATGAGCGTACTTCTCATGCAAGGGATTAGTATTTTGCCAATGAAATTGCAGCGGTTCTTTGTTAATGATTTTTTCCATAAATGGTATGGTTTTATGACTTTCTAATAACGGAAATTCATACACATCAACCAGTTGCAATTCTCGTTCTAAGTGATGCAATTGTAAGTCATTCCCAAATGCTTCATTGAAATTGAAACCTATAATAATATCTTCATTCACATAAAGTTTCGACAAAACTTCACCGGATAAATTTTCAGGATTAACCACCCAACGTTTTCTTTTTTTACTATTCGCTTCTTTGTCAGATTCATAAAAAGGTAAATTTGAAATTAGATTTATAATATCTTCTTTGGTTTTGCCTTCAATATTAAAAGCTTGTATATTTAGTTTGTTCATGAGTTTGATTTTAAACAGTTTATAATTTTAATTGCAATCGCATAGGGATATTTATCCATTGAATGATAAAAATCAAAGTCATTATTTTCTTGTATAATTTCTTGAGCTCGTTCGTAGTCTGCAACTTTAGGATTATCAATTAGCTCAAATCCTAACCTGATAATATCTTTTTTTGACAGCGTTTTCTTTTCTTCTAATCTAATCTTGTATTCATGAAACTTGTTTTTTACATCAAAATCTTCCTCTGACTCGGTGAATAGCTTTCTGAAAATTTCGTTGTATTCATCAAAACGCAATTGTTTTCTTCCAAAGTATTTCTCTTTTAAATCAACTAATTCCAGCCATTTTGAATAGGTCTTTTTATCTACTTCAAAATCATTGGCTATGTCGGTTTGAGAAAGCTTGAATGCATTTAATTTAGTTTTCCTGAATGAAATTCTAAATAGTTTTTTTTTTATTTCACTGAGTATATAAAATCGTACTAGAAAAACTTTTCCTTCTTCTGTTCTTTTATTTTTTTTCACAAGTTCATAGAAAACACTTATAGCATAAAATAGGGTATTGAACAGACCTTTTCTTGGATTGCTTAATTTTTCAAAATCAGTTTTTTGTTCCTCCGTTAAATTATTTAAGAAGTTAGTTGCAAACGTTTTAAAATCGTCTTCAATTAAATATTTTTTATTTCCTTTCTTTTCTTTGTGTTGATGGTAAAATGTATTAAGCAAAATAGTTAACTCCTCTTGAGTATAAGAAGAGTTAACTTTGGTTAATAGAAAATGATTTAGTTTTTCAATCATTTGATATAAAATTCAATTACTTTTTTGCGTTTTTGGATGCTGCACTGGTTGCTCTTGCTGCAAAACTGCTTTTAGAAACTGTTCCTCCACTACTCTTTGCTGTAGAACTTTGAATTCTTGCCGCTGCTGTTTTTGTCATTGGTGTTTTTGCCATGATTTTACTATTTTTATAATTACTGGTAACAAAGTTAGGATACATTGATAACCAAAAAAAGAAAATTATCCCTGATACTAATTATTTTTTAAATCTTTTTTTTCCAAATAAAAAAAAAATGATCAATTACGGATTCCCGTAAAATACTTCTATCTCCATTTTTTACTTTTATAAACGCATAAATCTCCAACCCGAATAATTGTTAAAGTTATTTATTTTTGGTAGGTTTGAGACTTACGAAAAGTTATAAAATTACAATCAAAAAATGGCCATACAAAGCAAAGCGAAAAAAGAAAAAAGTATTGAAGAAACATTATGGGATTCTGCCAACAAACTCCGTGGAACGGTTGAATCATCCGAATATAAACACGTAGTTTTGGGATTAATCTTCCTGAAATTCGCCAGTGATAAATTTGAAGAACGACGCAAAGAACTCATTGCAGACGGCAAAGAAAAATTCATAGAATTCAAAGAATTTTACAACCAATCCAATATTTTCTATTTACCGGAAACGTCTCGGTGGTCGCATATCATTGCTAACTCCAAGCAAAATGACATTGCACTGAAAATTGACACGGCTTTGCACACTATCGAAAAAAACAATCCTTCTTTAAAAGGTGCGTTGCCCGACAATTACTTTTCACGATTAAACATGGATGTGAGTAAACTGGCTGCCCTACTCGACACCATCAACAATATTGACACACTCAAAGACAAACAAACCGACATCGTGGGTCGTGTGTACGAATACTTTTTAAGCAAGTTTGCATTGGCCGAAGGAAAAGGAAAAGGCGAATTCTATACCCCAAAAAGCATTGTTAACCTCATTGCCGAAATGATTGAACCCTACAAAGGAATCATTTATGATCCGGCTTGTGGTTCGGGTGGTATGTTTGTGCAAAGTATCAAGTTTATTGAAAACCACCACGGCAACAAAAAAGAAATTTCTATTTACGGACAAGAATATACGGCTACCACATACAAACTAGCCAAAATGAACCTTGCCATTCGAGGTATTGCTGCCAACTTAGGCGATGTGCCTGCCGATACCTTTGGCAAAGACCAACACCCAGATTTAAAAGCAGATTTCATCATGGCAAACCCACCGTTTAACCAAAAAGATTGGCGAGCAAGTGACGAACTAAAAGACGACCCACGATGGCGAGGCTACGAAGTACCACCCACGAGCAATGCCAACTATGCTTGGATTTTAAACATGGTGAGCAAACTCTCCGAAAATGGCGTTGCCGGCTTTATCTTAGCCAATGGTGCTCTTTCCGGTGGTGGTGAAGAATACAAAATTCGTAGAAAGTTGATTGAAAACGATTTGGTAGAAGCAATTGTGATTTTGCCAAGAAGTATGTTTTATACCACCGATATTTCAGTAACGCTTTGGATTTTGAATAAAAACAAAAAAGCCAGAACGGTGCAATTGCCGGATGCTATTAGAAATTATCGTGACAGACAGCATGAAATACTATTTTTAGATTTAAGAGAAAAAGGTATCCCTTTTGAAAAAAAATATACCCAATTTTCAGACGAAAATATTATTGAAATCACCGAAGCCTACCACAATTGGCAAACGGATTTAACAAAATATGAAGACGTTCCAGAGTTTTGTTATGCAGCTTCTATTGATGAAATTGTAGCAAAAGATTATTCGTTAGTACCTAGTAAGTACATCACGTTTGTAAACCGTGATGAAAATATTGATTTTGAAGATAAAATGAAAGCCTTGCAAACTGAGTTTTCCGAGTTATTAAAAGCCGAAGCACAATCGAAAAATGATTTATTAACCGTATTTAAAGAATTAGGTTATGCCATCGAGTTATAAACGTTTGGGTGAATACATTCAACCGGTTGCAGGTAGAAACAAGGATTTAGAAAATTTACCTTTAGTTGGTTTAAGTATTACTAAAAAATTCATTCCTTCAATTGCCAACACCATTGGAACGGATATGTCAACTTACAGAGTAATTGAAAGAAATCAATTTGCTTATGGACCAGTTACTTCCCGAAATGGTGATAAAATTACAATTGCTTTGTTTGATGATTTTGATAAAGCGTTAATTTCACAAGCATACATTCCTTTTGAAGTAAAAGATGAAAAGGAACTGAATCCCGAATATTTAATGATGTGGTTCAGAAGACCGGAATTTGATCGGTATGCTCGTTTTAAAAGCCACGGAAGTGCCAGAGAAATTTTTGACTGGAATGAAATGTGTGCGGTTGAATTACCCATCCCATCCATAAAAAAACAACTAGAAATCGTTCGAGAATACCACACCATTCAAAACCGTATTGCTTTAAACAACCAATTGATTAGTAAATTGGAAGAAACTGCACAGGCTATTTATAAGGAGTGGTTTGTGGATTTTGAGTTTCCAGATGAAAACGGAAAACCATATAAAAGTAATGGTGGAAAAATGGTCGGGTGCGAGGAGTTGGAGAAAGAGATTCCGGAGGGGTGGGAAGTTGTTAATTTGGATGAAATGATCGAAGTTAAATATGGTAAAGATTATAAGCATTTACAAAAAGGAAATATTCCTCTTTATGGTTCTGGCGGTGTTATGGGTTATGTTGATAAAGTTTTGTATGATCAAACAACAATTTTAATTCCTAGAAAAGGATCATTAAATAATATTTTATTTTTAAATAAGCCTTTTTGGTCAGTTGACACAATGTTCTATTCAATTCTCAAAAATGAATACAATGGTTGTTACATATATTTCTTTTTAACTGCAATGGACTTCAATTCTTTAAATGTTGGCTCTGCTGTTCCTAGTATGACTACAAACTATTTGAATAATATGAAAATTATAAAGCCGTCAGCTAATGTTTTGAAAAAGTTCGACAAATTGATAAGGAAACTTTTTAGTCAAATTGAATTTAAAAAAAATCAAAACCAAAAACTTGAGGAATTAAAGTATTTGTTGTTGGCAAAGATGACAAGGGTTGAGAGTGAAAAAGAAATAGCATGATATGGTTTCAAATACAAGAATAAATAAAATTGGAGAAAATATAGCTGCTCGTGGTGGAGAAATAACACCCGAAGAGTTAGAGCAATTACAATTATTTAGGACTTCATTTTCTAAACCATTGGTCGATGTTTTTAATATAACTAGAGAAATTGCAGATAAAGTGCATCAATCTAGCATTTTAGCTTTTAGATTAAAAAGAATAGATACCATAATAAATAAACTCAGTCGAGAAAAAGAAATGGATTTGAGTAGAATGGGAGATATTGGTGGTATTCGTTGCATTTTTTATAATGAAGCAGAAGTTTATAAAGCAAAAGAATTGATTGAAAAGACTTTTGAATCTGGAGGTAAAACTAGAGATTATATAAAAGAAATACATAGAGATATTGGCTACAAAAGCATTCATATGTATGTGAAAGATCCAGTTTCACAAAAAAGGATAGAAATTCAATTACGAACAAGAAATCATCATAATTGGGCAACATTAATTGAAATAACCGATTTATTGTACGATTTAAGATTAAAAGAGTTAGGATTTGAGTCAAACAAAAAATTTGGTCAATTTCATGCACTTATGTCTAGCGATAAAGAATTAACAAAGGAAGAAGCTGAATTAATTTATGAAGTTTTGGATAAATACAATTTTATTACTGTTTTGAGTGATACTTTTCGTAAAAATAATGCCGAAGTAAAAAAAAGATGGTCTGATGAAAATAAAAAGAATTCATTTTTTTTGATTGAGGCTTCTAAAACTCAAATCCCTAATTTAAAATCATTTAGAACTTTTGAAGAAGCTGAACATGCCTATTTTGAAAAGTACAAAGAAAATAGTTCCGCTGAAATAGTCTTAACATCTATTAAAAAACCAAATTTTAAACAAATTAGCGTTGCTTACGCAAACTATATTTTATCTTATCACACTTTTATGAGTGATATTCGTCCTATTCTTCAAGTACTTGCAATCGAAGCTTTAGAAGATAAAAACATCAATAAATTTGAAAAGATTTTTAAAACGTATGAAGATTTAATAGCAAATTTGATTTTAGAGGTTATTTCTGAAACTGCAGACCTTTTTTTTAATAGAATGGATAAAAACAAAATAATTATAATTGGTCGAACCAATAAAATGAATAAGCTACAAGAGAGAGAGATAATAAAGAAAATTGATTTAAAGATTAGAGAATTTCAGAGAACACATCACGAATTTATTTTAGAAATTGAAGAAAATATCCCAAAAGGTTATTTCAAAAAGAAAAAAGTTGAAAAATTTTTAAAAAAACATAATGAAAGAATTGCAAATATTATAATGAGTAAAGAAATTAAGTTTGAGAATTTGATATAGTAATCTTGAAGAATAATAAATTCTTGGTGAATAAAATTATTAATGATTTACAAAAATGACGAAAAAATAAAATAAGAGAATTGAAATGTCCAACCTCACCGCCATCCTCTCCAACCATTCGCTCAACACACAATCGCATACCGTTTTAGCTAAGCAATTGAGTGAAAAGCTACAAACATCGGTGGCCTATGGTTATTGCAATAATTTAGAAGTGCCGGCTTTGCAATGGCCGGGCGATTATAGTTTTGTAGAGCAAGGAGTTGTTGTTTTTAAGGACGCAACCGAAACGTTGTTTTTGTCTGATTACTATTATTGGCATCGGGAGTTGTTGCAAAAACATTCGCATCACATAAAAGAATGGTTCAAAAGCGATGAATATCTTATCAAAGAAATAGAAGAAAGCAACGATTGTGTCACTTTTGAATTGTGCAAAAATGATGCGTTTAATGTGATGTTTTCCATTCATCAGCACGTTTTAGAAATAGATTATTTAGATTTCATCGATTGGCGAAATTTTACTCGTTTTTTTAGTTATGAAGCGATAGAAGAATCCATTCAAAACTTACAAGAATGGCGTAAAGAACACCAAGATTACATTAATAATTTGGGTGGTTCAGAAATGATTGTCTATGAAGATATTGCAGAAATTTTTATTGAAATGGCAAAATTCAAAACCACCACTTTTGAACAAATGAAAGAAGAAGCCATTAGAGAACATCCAAATAATTATTGCAACATTTCTGATTTCTTTGTGGATAAAAAATACATTGGTTTACCAAAATATGATGATTCACCCCTTACGATGGAAGATTTTGAACGCCTGCAAAATGATTTGCCTTTGGAACGTAATAATAATGAAAAATATTTTGGGGTATTTTTTGATGATTTTAGGGGGATATAAAGTTTAAAAAATAGAATAAAAAAATATTTTTAAATATGTGAGCAAATTGATAGATTTGAATAGGCTTATTTTGATATTTTAGAGAAAAATTAGGATTGAATCCTACAACATACAATCAAATCAATCTTGGCAAGATGACTAACTGAAATTAATTAGAATAATGAAACACGAAATCATCCATACCTTAACTCAAAATTTTGAATCGCATGCCAATCAAACAGAAGACGGCGTAGAATTTTGGTTGGCTCGAGATGTGCAACACTTATTAGAATACACCAAATGGGATAATTTTTTAGGCGTAATTTCTAAAGCAAAAACCGCTTGCGAAATATCCGGAGAAGACATTAATAATCATTTTGCCGATGTCGGGAAAACGATACAAATGCCCAAAGGTGCTGAAAAAGAAATACTCGACTTGATGCTTACAAGATATGCTTGTTATCTGATTGCACAAAATGGAGATCCACGAAAAGAAACCATAGCTTTTGCCCAACGTTATTTTGCCATTCAAACGCGAAAAGCAGAATTAATTGAACAAAAAATATTGGAATATGAACGTGTTCAAGCCCGTAACAAACTTAGAGCAACTGAAAAAGAATTATCACAAGTAATTTTTGAACAAACAGGTGGCAATCAAAATTTTGCATTAATAAGAAGTAAAGGCGATACCGCTTTGTTTAATAGGACAACGCAACAAATGAAAGTGAAATGGGGTTTATCCGAAACTAAACCATTAGCAGACCACATGCCAACCATTTTACTAAAAGCAAAGGATTTTGCTACGGAAATAACTATTTTCAATGCAAAACAGCATAAAATGAAAACTGAAAATCAAATTTCAAATGAGCATATAACTAATAACAAATCTGTTAGAAACACTTTGCTTTCAAGAGGTATCGTTCCTGAAAATTTGCATCCAGAAGAAGACATAAATAAAATAGAACGAAGATTGCAAACAGAAGAAAAGAAAGCATTAAAAAACCCTGAAAAGCTTAATGAAAAAGATAAATAAACCGATTTAAAAACTAAAATATAATTGAATTACAAAAAAAAATAATATAAATTACAACTGGTTTAAAAAACCCACTTATTGCGGATGTTTGTTTTAAAGCCGGATATATTGACTCTTGGGGTCGTGGAACACTTAAAATATATGAAGCCTGCAAAAATGCAGGATTACCTGAACCTGAAATTGCAAGTTTAGACGGTGGTTTACTTGTTACTTTACATAGTAAAGAAAGTTCAAAAAAGGTGGTCAAATAAGTGGTCAAATAAGTGGTCAAATAAGTGGTCAAATAAGTGATTCAATAGCTAAATTAACAGAAAGACAAATTGAAGTTCTGAAATTAGTTATTGAAGATAATAAAATCACAAGAAAGAATATTGCCGAAGCACTTGGAATTGCAGAATCAGCTATTCAAAAACATTTAAAAGCACTAGTTGTAAATAAAATAATAAAACGAGTTGGCCCAAAAAATGGCTACTGGAAAATATTGATAAAACTATGAAATTCACCGAATCACAACTAGAACGAGCATTTATAGACTTGCTTAAAGCCGAAGATATTAATCATTCGGTAGGTGGAGCGATTCGTAAAAGTGAATTTCAAGGCGTTCAGGAACCGGCACCGGTTTATGGTCATATTGCTACCGAAAAAGTAATTCTTGAAGATGATTTTCGCCATTTTTTAAATTCGAATTATGCTTCAGATAAAATCACAGAGAATGAAATTCAGTCCGTCCTTCGTGATTTAGACCGTCTCCCCGCTTCTGATTTATACGAAAGTAATAAATCATTTATGAAAATGGTGAGCGATGGTTTTCTGCTTAAACGTGAAGATCGAAACCAAAAAGATATTTACATTCAATTAATTGACTATTCTGAAAAAGATAATAATACCTATAAAATCGTCAATCAATTAGCTATCAAAGGCTACGAAATGCGTATTCCCGATTTGATTTTTTACATTAATGGGTTGCCATTGGTGGTATTTGAATTTAAAACGGCTATTCAGGAAAATGTTACCATTTACGACGCTTATAAACAATTAACTACTAGATATCAGAAAGACATTCCTGAATTATTCAAATACAATGCTTTTTGTGTTATTAGTGATGGTGTGAATACAAAATCCGGTTCCTTTTTTGCCTCCTATGAGTTTTATTATGCTTGGCGAAAAGTGGAAGGAATGACAAATGACGTAGATGGAATCGATTCGATGTTTACGCTGATTCAAGGGATGTTTAATCGAAACAGAATCCGTGAAATCATTCAGCATTTTATTTACATCCCGGACAGCTCCAAAAAGAATGAAAAAATATTGTGTCGCTATCCACAATATTACGCTGCCACAAAGTTATATGACAATATCAAACGCAATCAAAAACCACTGGGTAATGGTAAAGGCGGAACGTATTTTGGTACAACGGGATGCGGAAAAAGTTACACTATGTTGTTTTTAACTCGGTTACTGATGAAAAGCAAACACTTTGCAAGTCCAACCATTGTGCTTATTACAGACCGAACCGATTTAGACGATCAACTTTCGGGGCAATTTACTGATGCAAAAGGATTTGTAGGTGACGAAACAATCATTAGTGTAGAAAGTAGAAGCCAATTAAGAGAACTTCTGCAAGGTAGAAACAGCGGAGGTGTTTTCTTAACCACGATTCATAAATTCACAGAAGATACACAACTATTAACCGATAGAACAAATGTGATTTGTATTTCTGACGAAGCTCATCGAAGTCAGACTAATCTTAATCAAAAAGTAGTAATTTCTGAAAGCGGGATAAAGAAAACCTTTGGCTTTGCAAAGTATTTACATGACTCACTGCCCAATGCAACTTACGTTGGATTTACCGGCACTCCGATTGATGCTACACTTGATGTTTTTGGTGAAATCATAGATTCCTATACTATGAGAGAATCAGTAGCTGATGAGATAACAGTTCCATTAGTTTATGAAGGACGTGCTGCAAAAGTAATGCTTCATCAGGAAAGACTTCGAGAAATTGAAAACTACTATGAGCAATGTGCTGAAGAAGGCAGCAATGAAAATCAAATTGAAGAGAGTAAAAAAGCGATGTCACAGATGAATGTGATTCTAGGCGACCCTTCCCGATTAATTGCCATTGCAGAAGATTTTGTGATGCATTATGAAAAAAGAATTGCAGAAAAAGCGACGGTTGCAGGAAAAGCGATGTTTGTTTCCAGCAGTCGAGAAATTGCTTATCAATTATATCAAAATATTTTAGCCCTGCGTCCGGATTGGGGAGTTATTAAAGAAGCCGAAAATCCTGAATTGTTAAGCGAAAAAGAGAAAAGAGAATTATTACCTATTGAGCAAATTAAAATGGTAATGACCAGAGGGAAAGATGATAAAAAAGAACTTTACGATTTGCTGGGAACGAAAGATTACAGAAAAGAATTAGACAGACAGTTTAAATTTGAAAACTCCAATTTTAAAATTGCCATAGTTGTCGATATGTGGCTTACCGGTTTTGATGTACCTTTCTTAGATACCATATATATTGATAAACCTATTCAACGACACAATCTAATTCAAACCATTTCAAGAGTTAACCGTAAATTCAAAGAAAAGAAAAAAGGATTAATAGTCGATTATATCGGTATTAAAAAGCAAATGAATCTTGCATTGGCTCATTACAATTCCAATCAAGAAACAAGTATCGAAGAAGTGGAACAATCAGCCAATACCGTTAAAAATCAATTGGATTTATTGGCAAAAATATTTCATCGCTTTGATGACACAAAATACTTTAATGGTACTCCAGTAGAACAGTTAATAACATTGAACAAAGCCGCCGAATATGTCCAATTGACAAAGGATTTAGAAATCCGATTTATGAATATTGTCAAGCGTTTAAAAGCTGCATTTGATTTATGTTCCGGCAGTGAACTAATATCTGAAAATGAAAAAGACAAAATTCATTTCTATTTGGCTGTTCGTTCGATCATCTACAAACTAACAAAAGGCACAGCCCCCGATTCGGCTCAAATGAATGAAAAAGTACGAATCATGATTCAGCAAGCCATTGAAAGTGATGGTGTGCAGGAAATTTTTAAATTAGGCGAAGACGATGCAAACGAAATTGATTTGTTTTCGGATGATTATTTGGCGAAATTAGATAAAATTAAACTTCCTCATACCAAGTTTAAACTTTTGCAAAAGCTATTGCAACAAGCTATTGATAAAATGAAAAGAGTCAATAAAATCGCCAGTATAGATTTTTCAAAACGATTAGAATTCATTGTTCAAAAATACAATGAGCGAGATGAAAACGATGTTTTACAAAGTATCGTTTTAGAGGATTTTACCAATGAAATCATGGATTTGTATTTTGCAATGAAAACAGAAAATGAATCAATCATTGCATTGGGTGTTGACATTGAAGAAAAGGCATTTTATGACATTCTAAAAATGCTAACGATAAAATATGACTTCCTTTATCCTGATGAAAAGTTAATCCACCTTGCAAAACTTGTCAAAGGGGTCGTTGACGACAAAACCAAATATACAGACTGGAGTAAACGTGAAGATATAAAAGCAGAACTAAAAGTTGATTTAATTATTCTTCTTGCCGATAATGATTATCCTCCAATTGATAGAGATGAAGTGTATAAAGAAATTTTTGAACAGGCAGAGAATTATAGGAAGTACCAGCGATAGATTAGACGCAAATAAATTTAATTTAATAATACTATTTCTAAAAAAAATATTAGAATAATTTTATTTAGTTATAACTTTCAGGTAAAATGTAAAACAGTCATTTTATAGTTTAGTTTGAACACAAACTGTCTTCAGTCACAGTATTCTTTTGAATATTTTTTAACTGCTTCCTAGCCTGTCGTTATTGATCGCATCCAAAAATTTTCACATATTTAGTGTGTTTTCGGGAAAAACAAATGCTTTTACGGATTCCCGTAGCGGTAATTTTACTATTTTCCACTGCTTTTTTGCGGTGATTAATACAAATAATCACCGCAAAAATTAGTTAATGCAGTGGTAAGTACTTATATTTACCGCACAAATGCATTGATTATGTACATCCACGAACAAAAAAATTGGCCATCCTTTAGATGGGATGCAGAAAACATCAGTACTATTCTTGGTGCGGTAAGACATCGCCAAGGTAAGATACTGGGTCAAATGCAAACGTTAGGATTTCAGATTCAGGAAGAGACAATGTTGAAAGCATTGACTCTGGACGTTTTAAAATCTAGTGAGATAGAAGGTGAATTGCTCAACCCGGAACAAGTACGTTCTTCTATTGCTAGACGTTTAGGAATTGAAATTGCAGGTGCATTACCTGCGGAACGAGATGTAGAAGGAATTGTAGAAATGATGTTGGATGCCACGCAAAAATATAATTTTCCATTAACTGCTGAACGATTGTTTGATTGGCATGCTGCATTGTTTCCAACAGGTCGAAGTGGAATGTATAAAATAAAAACGGCAGCTTGGCGTGATGATATAGTTCAGGTTACTTCAGGGGCAATGGGAAAAGAAATTGTACATTTTGAAGCCCCCAATGCTAGTAAAGTGCCGGATGAAATGAACGTTTTTTTAGAATGGATGGAACAAGAGTTAGACCTTGACCCTGTTCTCAAAGCTGGGCTTGCACACTTATGGTTTGTAACCATTCATCCTTTTGATGATGGAAATGGTCGTATCACAAGAGCAATTACGGATATGCTATTGGCACGAGCAGATAAAACGCCACAACGATTTTATTCTATGTCGGCACAAATTCAAGCGGAACGAAATAATTACTATAACATTTTAGAACGCACACAAAAAGGAGACCTTGACGTGACTGCGTGGCTAACTTGGTTTTTAGATTGTTTAATGCGTTCGATGGATCAAACCGATGAAATTATTGCAAAAACAATAGTTCGTGCTCAGTTTTGGGAAACACAAAAAGAAACCATTTTTAATGCTCGACAACAAAAAATACTTCAACTACTTTTAGATGATTTTTTCGGAAATCTCAACGTTTCCAAATATGCAAAAATTGCCAAAACTTCTACTGATACTGCTCTACGTGATTTGCAAGACTTGGTTAAAAAAAATGTATTGGAGCAAATTGGTGCTGGAAGAAGTACTTCGTATAAACTGAAATAAAGGTTAAAAATACATTACCCTGATTGGAAAAAGAATGAGCCGATTAAATGATTTAATCGGCTCAAAACTTAAAAATTTTCTATTAAATTTTTTTCGCTTAAAATAAAATCTCACAAAAAATTAAGTAAAAAATAAATTCATTAGAGAGATTATAACCGATGAAATTATTTTTATATTTGCTTTGAAAAGCGTTTACAGAAATTAGCACTCAAAAATAAATTTGTACCTCGCTTGTACCTCTATCCTTTTAATCCTTTAAATAATTGACTTCGCACTTTCTGGCTTCGCACTCTCTGTATTGGGAAGTAGGAAAACAAAACACTACCAAGAAAACGATTTAACATCTTATTTATCAATATTTTATATCGTTTTCATTTATGTCATTTTTGGATATTATGTGCTATTTTGATTAAATTTGCAACTCATTTGTAGCCCTAAATATCAGGCTTTCTATTTTGCATTTATAATAGGACAATAATATTAAAAGAGGTACTGTCAAAAACTATCGTACTCCTACAACAATGTTAATGACTAACTTTGCTACTCTTTAAAACAAATAATTACAAACTCTTTATGATAAACTCACTTCTTCTATTTTTTTGATGTTGTTCTTCTGAACAAGGAGAATCATTTGTTGGTTCACAACCACAATCGTTTACTAATTGCGATTCTCCGTAACCTCTTCCAGTTAATCTATCAGTTGCAATTCCGTTTTTAATCAACCATGCGATTGTTGATTTTGCTCTTCTGTCAGACAAAGCTTCATTGTATTTTGCGGTTTGACGACAATCGGTATGCGAACGAACATCGATTTTCATAGTTGGATATTCTTTCATTACTTCTAATACTTTAGCTAATTCTACAGCCGCATCTGGTCGAATGTTTGATTTGTCTAAATCGAAGTAAATAATGTCAATATTTAATGCTTCATTTAAAGGATCTCCAATTTGTAATGGTTTCTCCGTTAACTCTAAAGCTACTTTAGAATCGGTTGTTCCAGATTCTTTTGGAATACTAACAGAGATTTCATTGGTGTTATAAGTTGGTTTTTCAGCTCTAATTTTAAGTTTTATATCGCATTCTACTGTTCCAAAGTCATATTTTCCCTCTGCATCAGATGTTAGTTCTTTCAATTTATTTTCTGTCGCATCATATAAAATCACTTTTGCATAAGCAATAGGTTCTTGTGAATCGTCATCCACTACAATTCCAGTTAAAAGCTGCTCGCAATCTTTTGGAATAGGCAAAATTTCAGTGAATTTATAAATATCATCATAGCCTAAATTATCTTCTTTTCTGTTGGAAGAGACAAAACCGTTTTTAGTTTTAGTGTCAATTAAAAAGGCAAAATCATCCATATTACTATTCACAGGTTCTCCTACGTTTTTTATGCTTCCTACTGATCCATCATCTTTTAATTGTGTTACAAAAACATCTAATCCACCTAATCCTGGATGTCCATCTGAAGCAAAATACAACTCGTTGTTATCGGTAACATATGGAAACGTTTCTCTACCTTCAGTATTAATTTTATCACCTAAATTCTCCGGTGTTCCATAACTGCCATCAGCGTTGATGTTCACTTTGAAAATATCAGATTGATCACCTCCAATTGTTCCCGGCATGTTTGAAGCAAAGTATAATGTTTTTTCATCTGGGCTTAAAGCCGGATGTGCTACACTATATTCGTTACTATTGAATGGTAATTCGGTAACATTGGTCCATTTGTCGCCTTCTTTTGTGGCTTTGTATAATTTTAATAAAATAGTACGCTCGCTATCTCTACCTTTTTTACCATTATTGAAATTATTTCGGGTAAAATACATGGTATTTCCATCTTGAGTGAATACAGGTGTTGACTCGTGGTATTTAGAACTTACACTTTTAGAGAATTTCTTTGGTGACTCAAAGTTTCCGTTATCGGTTACTTTTGCACCATACAAATTAGTATAGGATTGATTGGTCCAGCTGTGTTTTTTACTACTGATGCTTCCCGTATCTCTTGCCGAAGCAAATACTAATTCATCTTTATAAAAAGCAGTTCCGTAATCAGAAAATTCTGAATTGATTCCTGCATTTTTGATTTGGTATCTGCCTGAATTTTTCTTAATTTCTGCTAAATAATCTTTTTGTGTTTTACCAATTTTCGTACGATTATCATTTCCGCTTTTCTGATAGAATTTTTCCATCATTTGGTCTGCTTTTTTGTAATCACCCACCGATTTTAGCGTTTGAGCGTATCTAAAATAATACTCCGGTTCGACCTCTTGATTCATTGCAAAAAGTTCGGTGTACCATTTATTAGCATCTTCCAATTTTGATTGAAAGTAATAAGCGTTTGCTAATTTTTGAAATAATTCAACAGATTTATGACCCTTTTCGGCAACTTTTTCATAGGTTTTAATAGCGTCTACATAAGCAAATTGCTCATAGTTTTTGTCTGCTTTTTTAATTTTTACTTCTTGTGCATTTACTGAAAATACATTGAGTAATAATGCAAGAATTATTATAATTTTTGTTTTCATGTCTTAATTTTTAGAAAAATCTTGGTGAAACAACTTTTTCTTTTTTGCCTTTGAACTCATAGCGTAAGAAAATTTCGTGCGAACCCGAATTGTAGTTAGCAAGCTTGGTGGTTTCTGCATCGTAAGCATAACCAATCATCCAATTTTCATTAACTTGAAAACCAGCTAATCCACTCACGGCTGCATCCCAACGCCAGGCAGCTCCTAAAACAAACTTTTCATTAAACATGAAATTTGCTGTTAAATCTAATTGTAAAGGAGCACCACTTACTACTTTTGTTAAGAAAGCAGGTTTGAATTTTATTGAAGGGCTCAAATCAAAAACATAACCTCCAATCAAATAGTAGTGCATTCTTTCTTTAGCTGTAGCAAACGCATTATCATCATAGTGTTCAGTTTCTAAAAAATTTGGAGCCGATATTCCGGCATATAATTTATCTGAATGGAGGTAGACACCGGCTCCAATATTTGGTGAAAATCTATTGTCGATATTATTTTGAAATTGTACATCTGTAGGGTCGTATATGTTTAGTTTGGTGTAATCAACATTTAGTAAATTGGCAGTTCCTTTTACTCCAAAAGATAATTTATAAGTTTCAGATATTGGAATAGTGTAGGATATGTCTACAGAAATCGCATTTTCATCAGAAGGACCAATGCGGTCGTTTACAAATGATATTCCTAATCCAACATTAGAGTTATTGATAGGTGTATTTATTGAAGCTACGTTAGTCATAGGTGCTCCATCTAAACCTACCCATTGGTTTCTGTGCATGCCAAATAAACTCATTACGCCTCTACTTCCCGCATAAGCCGGATTAACATTAATAGTGTTGTACATGTAATTGGTGTACTGTGAATCTTGCTGGGCGTTAGCGACTGTAACTGTTAATAATAAAAACAGTATACATACTTTAAATTTATTTATCACTACTATCATTTTAGTTATCATTTAGGTATAAATATCCTGATTTTTTCGTTTTAGAACCGCCTGTTTCATCTAGGAAATTTAAGATATAAAAGTAGGTTCCTGAAGGTAGTTTTTCGTTTTGACCAACTGTTACTCTACCTTCAGAATAACCTCTAAATACGTTGCCATTTGAATCGTATGATGAAGTTTCATATACTTTAACTCCCCAACGATTGTATATTTCTACTTTATTATTAGGACAAGAATCAATTCCATCTAAAAAGAAATAGTCATTTACACCATCGCCATTTGGAGAAACCGCATTATAAATTACTAAACCTCTACCTCCACAAGGCAAAATATTATCAACTTTCACTCTAGCAAGTGTAAAAACCCCAAATCCTAATACCGGATTTACTACTGTGGTTACTTCTTTAGTGGCAGGATCAGCGACACCACCTTCATCAATCCAAAGATTTTGTGTTGCATCCCAGCGTACGATATGAATTTCTTCATAAGGAGCAGCATAAATGCTTGATGGGGTAGTGTCTTCATCCCAAGTTAGTGTTAAAAAAATATCACTGTTACCAGTTGTTCTATCAATTGTCCAATATTCGGCATTATCAATTAAGGTAATAACCCCAGCTCTGTTGGTATGTGGGTAAAGTGGATTTGAATCTTCCCAAAAGTACTTTCCTGTAAAAGCATCTGTAGCTTCATCAGGTGCAGAAATTGAAGCATAACGAAACTGTTCACTATCTCCAATGGGAAATTGAAAAGCATCATCACCATTTTTTTGTACATAACCATCAACGTGACTAGCATCATCAACATTAGCATGGTATGCATTATCTTCAAAAACAAGTAATCCTCCAAAGTTATCGTTATCTACTATTCCTTGATAAAAATCGAGCTGACCAGCGATACTTATTATATTTGACTGATGAAAAGCAGGCTGAACATTCGTATTATTAAACTCACCATTATTCCATTCCATAGGAATGCTTCCTGAGATATTTTGAAACCCAGCCAAGCCACGCATACGGGTTATTCCAGTATTACTTCCTGCAGTAAAGGTGACTAAGCCATCATTGTTGTAATGACTATAAACATATAAATCACCATCATTGATTAGATCTCCTGTGGGGCGATTATCTAATGTTTCAACCGTACTCATTATTGTTCCTGGGGTAATTATCAATTCCCCTGTATTTACTGTTTGTGCGTTTATACTATAACAGAAAAACAAAACAAATAATCTAAAAATATTTTTCATAATCAAATATTAAAAATTAAAGAACACTTCTATAAAACAAGGTTTATAAAAAGCCAAACAATTAGTATTAACCATAATTTCAACAACTACATTTTCTATATTAAAAGAAATTATAATCAGATTGATATTATTACATCATCTAAATCTGAAAACTAAAATTATATGAATAGCATCAGAAATATTTTGAGTCTGTTATGAGGTATGGTTATGTTACTATTAGTTTTTTTGTTTTAAAATCATTTCTTCTAAACGTTTCATACGCTCTATAGCTTCCAGTGATTGCTTTTTTAAAGCCTCAATTTCGGTTTTTTGCATTTCTATTAACTTCTGTTGCTCCTGTAATGCCTTTACCATAGGTGCAATAATGTCATTGTAACGAACGCTCATTGTAGAATCATCTGCTTCAGATATGATACCGCTGTTAGTAACACCATTATTCTTTAAAGTCTCTTTCACTTCTTGTGCAATGAAACCATATTCTAGTTTTTTACTTTCGTCATTTTTACGGATATAAGAAACGGGTCTCAATTGTTTAATAAAATCTAATCCTATGTCAGAGTCTTTGATATTGCTTTTTAATCTTTTATCGGAAGTTACCGTCCATGCCACTTGAACGCCTGCATAAGTCACAGCAGCATTTCCTATTCTTACTTGGTTGTCTGCAGTACCATTAGGTACATTGGCACCATTACCGATAGCGGTATTGTTGCTACCTGTGGTAATGTTTACTCCACTAGATAATCCAATAGCTGTATTATTATTACCAGTTGTAGCACTCAAACTTGAATGTCCCACCGCTGTGTTACCAATACCTTCTGTATTGTTCCGTAATGCCACATATCCAACTGAAGTATTATTATAACCTGTTGTATTAAACCTTGCAGCATTCACTCCAAGAGCTACACTTTGAAAGCCAGTTGTGTTACTTAAAAATGAAAACGCTCCAATCCCTACATTACTAAAACCTGTAGTATTAGCAGCTAAAGTAGAGGTTCCAATAGCTACAAGAAAATTACCTGAAGTATTAGAAGGCAATGTATTATCACCAAAGGCAGTATTTCCTACACCTGTAGATGTTAACGGAAGAGACCCTACCCCAAAACTGGTGTTGTTAGTTCTCAATGCCCCAGAAACCACATTGTTTCTTTTAAAAACCATATCTACATCATCTGTAGTACCCAAGAAATTAGTTCCTGCTGTTGTTCCTGCATTTCCGATTACTTTCCAATCATCACTAACAGGTCCAGCAGGTCCGGCAGGTCCAGCAGGTCCAGCAGGTCCAACTAGTGAATCTAAGAAATCTTGCTCAGTTCCAGTGTTACCTTCACTAATCCAAACTTCGTATGCTGATAAACCGTTAGTTCCGTTAGTTCCATTGATTCCGTTTGTACCGTTAGTTCCTGCGATACCTTGAGGTCCAACTAAAGAGTTTAAGAAATCTTGTTCTGTTCCTGTATTCCCTTCGTTAATCCAAACTTCGTAGGCTGATAAACCGTTTGCTCCGTTTATTCCGTCAACACCATTTGTTCCGTTTGTACCGTTAGTTCCTGCGATACCTTGAGGTCCAACTAAAGAGTTTAAGAAGTCTTGTTCTGTTCCTGTGTTTCCTTCGTTAATCCAAACTTCGTAGGCTGATAAACCGTTTGCTCCGTTTATTCCGTCAACACCATTTGTTCCGTTTGTACCGTTAGTTCCTGAGATACCTTGAGGTCCAACTAAAGAGTTTAAGAAGTCTTGTTCTGTTCCTGTGTTTCCTTCGTTAATCCAAACTTCGTAGGCTGATAAACCGTTTGTTCCGTTGATTCCGTCAACACCATTTGTTCCATTGATTCCATCAACACCATTCGTTCCGTCTACACCGTTAGTTCCTGCGATACCTTGAGGTCCAACTAAAGAGTTTAAGAAGTCTTGTTCAGTTCCTGCGTTTCCTTCGTTAATCCAAACTTCGTAGGCTGATAAACCGTTAGTTCCGTCAACTCCGTTGGTTCCATTGATTCCATCAACACCATTAGTTCCGTCTACACCGTTAGTTCCTGCGATACCTTGTGGTCCAACTAAAGAGTTTAAGAAGTCTTGTTCTGTTCCTGTGTTTCCTTCGTTAATCCAAACTTCGTAGGCTGATAAACCGTTTGTTCCGTTTATTCCGTCGATACCGTTTGTTCCATTGATTCCATCAACACCATTTGTTCCGTCTACACCGTTAGTTCCTGCGATACCTTGAGGTCCAACTAAAGAGTTTAAGAAGTCTTGTTCAGTTCCTGTGTTTCCTTCATTAATCCAAACTTCGTAGGCTGATAAACCGTTTGTTCCGTTTATTCCGTCGATACCGTTTGTTCCATTGATTCCATCAACACCATTTGTTCCGTCTACACCGTTAGTTCCTGCGATACCTTGAGGTCCAACTAAAGAGTTTAAGAAGTCTTGTTCCGTTCCTGCGTTTCCTTCGTTAATCCAAACTTCGTAGGCTGATAAACCGTTAGTTCCGTCAACTCCGTTGGTTCCATTGATTCCATCAACACCATTAGTTCCGTCTACACCGTTAGTTCCTGCGATACCTTGTGGTCCAACTAAAGAGTTTAAGAAGTCTTGTTCTGTTCCTGTGTTTCCTTCGTTAATCCAAACTTCGTAGGCTGATAAACCGTTTGTTCCGTTTATTCCGTCAACACCATTTGTTCCATTGATTCCATCAACACCATTTGTTCCTGCGATACCTTGTGGACCAACTAAAGAGTTTAAGAAGTCTTGTTCTGTTCCTGTGTTTCCTTCGTTAATCCAAACTTCGTAGGCTGATAAACCGTTTGTTCCGTTTATTCCGTCGATACCGTTTGTTCCATTGATTCCATCAACACCATTTGTTCCGTCTACACCGTTAGTTCCTGCGATACCTTGAGGTCCAACTAAAGAGTTTAAGAAGTCTTGTTCAGTTCCTGCGTTTCCTTCGTTAATCCAAACTTCGTAGGCTGATAAACCGTTTGTTCCGTTTATTCCGTCGATACCGTTTGTTCCATTGATTCCATCAACACCATTTGTTCCGTCTACACCGTTAGTTCCTGCGATACCTTGAGGTCCAACTAAAGAGTTTAAGAAGTCTTGTTCAGTTCCTGCGTTTCCTTCGTTAATCCAAACTTCGTAGGCTGATAAACCGTTAGTTCCGTCAACTCCGTTGGTTCCATTGATTCCATCAACACCATTAGTTCCGTCTACACCGTTAGTTCCTGCGATACCTTGTGGTCCAACTAAAGAGTTTAAGAAGTCTTGTTCTGTTCCTGTGTTTCCTTCGTTAATCCAAACTTCGTAGGCTGATAAACCGTTTGTTCCGTTTATTCCGTCGATACCGTTTGTTCCATTGATTCCATCAACACCATTTGTTCCGTCTACACCGTTAGTTCCTGCGATACCTTGAGGTCCAACTAAAGAGTTTAAGAAGTCTTGTTCAGTTCCTGTGTTTCCTTCATTAATCCAAACTTCGTAGGCTGATAAACCGTTTGTTCCGTTTATTCCGTCGATACCGTTTGTTCCATTGATTCCATCAACACCATTTGTTCCGTCTACACCGTTAGTTCCTGCGATACCTTGAGGTCCAACTAAAGAGTTTAAGAAGTCTTGTTCAGTTCCTGCGTTTCCTTCGTTAATCCAAACTTCGTAGGCTGATAAACCGTTAGTTCCGTCAACTCCGTTGGTTCCATTGATTCCATCAACACCATTAGTTCCGTCTACACCGTTAGTTCCTGCGATACCTTGTGGTCCAACTAAAGAGTTTAAGAAGTCTTGTTCTGTTCCTGTGTTTCCTTCGTTAATCCAAACTTCGTAGGCTGATAAACCGTTTGTTCCGTTTATTCCGTCAACACCATTTGTTCCATTGATTCCATCAACACCATTTGTTCCTGCGATACCTTGTGGACCAACTAAAGAGTTTAAGAAGTCTTGTTCTGTTCCTGTGTTTCCTTCGTTAATCCAAACTTCGTAGGCTGATAAACCGTTTGTTCCGTTTATTCCGTCGATACCGTTTGTTCCATTGATTCCATCAACACCATTCGTTCCGTCTACACCATTCGTTCCGTCTACACCGTTAGTTCCTGCGATACCTTGTGGACCAACTAAAGAGTTTAAGAAGTCTTGTTCTGTTCCTGTGTTTCCTTCGTTAATCCAAACTTCGTAGGCTGATAAACCGTTTGTTCCATTGATTCCATCAACACCATTTGTTCCGTCTACACCGTTAGTTCCTGCGACACCTTGTGGACCAACTAAAGAGTTTAGGAAGTCTTGTTCTGTTCCTGTGTTTCCTTCGTTAATCCAAACTTCGTAGGCTGATAAACCGTTTGTTCCGTCGGCACCCGCTGGTCCAGTTGCTAAATTTACAGTTACTGAAATTCCAGCTTCATTTACATAGGTAATTGTTCCATCTCCATTATCTACTAAGGTAGTTATCGTTTCATTGGCTTGGACAATATCTTGAATATTGATGACTTGTGTTACGCCATTATCATCTATATAAGTAAATTGATTTCCATCAAAATAGACGTTTCCTCCATTTTCTTGAATGATTTGAATTAATTCATTCAAAACATTTGTATCGTTTACAATCGTTTGAAAATTATTAATTATATCAGAAAGGACATTAATTGTAGTCACTGTTCCATTTTCACTAGTATAAGTGTAAGTTCCGTTGTTGTTATTTATTAATGTAGCTATGTCATTTTCAGATTGGACTCTTACCCACTCTGAAATATACCAATAATAAAAACCCGGAGAAACTTCATTAGGTGAAGTACCTGATGTTGCCGTGTTGAAAACTAATAGACTATTGATGTTTCCATTAGAAATTGTAGACGTGTCAATTCTGTCTGTTAAACTTACTCTAGGAATTAATATTCCCTTATCGTTTGAGACAACATCTAATTGTGCAGAAGAATTAGGCATAACTGTCCCGACTCCAACCTGAGCCTGACCATCATAAATTGCACCCAATAACACAAAGAATAATAATGTAATTTTAACTTTCATATGATTACTTTTAAATTGATTAAAAAATATTAATTTCGTTAAATTGTCTTTTTATTATACGGAAACAATGCTCAATTATGAACTGATTTCGTGGCTAACATGCTAACAATTCTGTTTTTAAAATTTAAATTTTGATGTGATTTTCTTTCTATTTTAAGTGTAATTTAGGATAGGGCTGATAAATTGAAAATCGAGGTGAACAACATAATAATTTGCACAAATCCTCTCTTTCTTAAAAAATAATTGCTTGTAGTTATTTAGTAACTGAATATTTGTTTTACAAATGAACCAAGCAAGGCACTTAAAGAAATAAAATAGAAATTAGGGTTTTAATATAAATTTAGTGGCTATTAACAACCAAAGCAATTTACAATGATTGATAATTCTGTAGTATTAACAGAGATACGCAATTTTACTCGCAACATTATTTTTTTTTAAAGCCCTACAAATCAACATTTTATATTTTATTTTAAAAATATGCAAGTAGAAATGAGTATCAGAAAAGGGATTATATTTTCTGAAAATTAGTGTAAACAAAAAAAAATCCAGTTGAAAAACTGGATTTTTGATAGCAGAAAGAAGAAAAATTAAAAATTTAACAGCCAAGAATATAAATTATCTTCACTATCTAAATTAAGTTTTTTTCTAAGCCTATATTTTTTTGATTCAATAGATCTAACACTTGAATTAGTAAATCGGGCAATATCTTTAGCAGTATAATTCAATCTAAAATAAGCTAAAATTTCAATATCACTTAAAGTTAAATCAGGATATGTATTTGTTAGTTTGTTAATGTGTTCTGAAAAAACATCTCTAAACCTTTCTAAAAATAACTTATTGTCTTTTTCAGCTATACTTTTTAGTTCTAAAATAGCGTCAATTGATATAATATCTTTCGAATTTGGATTACTTGTTGCTACTTCGTAATCGTTTTTTAAATCTAAGATTTCCAAATTATTTTTATCTTTAGTAGATTGACTTTTTTTAGACATTATTCTATAGTAGACTAAGAAAATTCCAAAACTAAGAATGGAAAAAATAATGATATAATAATACTTAGTAGTGAAATGTTTAGTTTCTTCTTTTTTTACTGGAATTTCATTTTTAAGAATATTTTCTAAAGCCTTTCCTTTAGATTTATCAATTTCTAAAGAATTACTTATAGAATTTACTAATAGTTTATTTGCTTTTTTTTCTTCACCAAGTTTTAATAACAATTCACTATACTCATTATTAATTATGTTTAAAAAGATTTTATTTCCTGATGCTTCTGCATATTTAATAGCTTCTTCGTAGTACTTAGCAGATAATTCAAATTCACTAATAAAATTGTGAACCTTTCCTAAATCCTTGTAAATCACAGCTTTGATTGTATTGCTTTTTGTTCTTAAAGCTATTTCTTCAGCATATTTTAAATGATTAATTGCAACCTGATGATTTTCATTTAAACCATACATATATTCTTGTGCAAAAGTTAATTCTGCATATGCTAAAACAATATCTCTAGCGAGATGTTCTTTAGAAATCAATTTAGCTTGTTTTAGCATCATTCCTCTAAAATAGAATATAGAATCCTTAGGGAAACTTTCTTGAACACCGTGTGCCATAAAAATAACATATAGATTTGCTTTGGCAATATGTTTGTCATCTTTATTTTCAATTTTATCAGCAATTTTTAAACCTTCAAAAATTGTAGTTTTTGATTTGTCAATTACACCAGAATAATTATATATTTTAGCTTTAGTCGCCATAAAAGAGGCAAGACTTTTATAATCCTCCTCATTTTTAGCTAATTCAATGCCACTTGCTATGAATTTTGACGCTTCATCAAGATTGCCACTATTAAACATTACAACTGTATAGATTTTTGAAGCAATAATCATACCTTGTTTGTAATTTTCTTTTTTACTTTGTTCGTAAAGGCATAGTGATCTCTTATCTAAGTTTTTTAGGTTTTCAATACCTTCCCTATAAAAATCTAATTCAAGTTTGTCGATTTCTTTTTCTAAGCTAAATTCTTGATTTGGCTGAGAAAAAACAAAAACACTAAAGAAAAACAGAAGTAAGAATAAGTTGTCTTTTTTCATATAAATCATAAATGTTTTGAGGGATACTTTGTTAGTTTATTAAAATTAATGAAAAAATCGAAACAAAATAGTTAAAAATTAAATTTTTAAATTTCCTAATTCAACTTACTTAAAGTATTAATTTGCTCATAATAGCATTTACAGAAATTAGCAATCAAAAAAATAAATTTTTACCTCGCTTGTACCTCCGCCCTTTGAATCCTTTAAGTAATTAACTCCACACTTTCTCTATTAGGAAGTAGAAAACAAGAATATAAAATGTCATATTAATACATTAAAATTGATTTTTTTCATTCCTCCTCATCCAAATTATCTTCATTAAAATCGTCAAAAAAATCATCAAAATTAATTGGATCGTTATAAGCATTTGGATCGGGCGGAATAGCTCCCGGCGGGTTAAAGAGTTCCCACTCATCCCAATAATGATTGTTTTTATCAAATCCGGCAACCCAATTGATAAATAGGTTTCTAAATTCGTCTATTTCTTTTCGGATTAGGGTAACAAAATCTTTGTCTTTAAAATTTTTATGAAAGCGAAGGCTCCCCACTTGCACATATAAATGCATGGCATAATCACGAATAATAGCTGCATTTTGCATGCGAATGGTGTATTCATCGCCACCTTCGGCTCCGGCTATTTTGGCACAAATGATGGCAATATCATCTCGCATCATGTATTTTGTGTGGCTTAAAAAATCATCTTCTTCCGGAATGGTTTCTAACAATCCGTTTATCATTTTTAGAATATCTTCTGCTTTTTGATAAATTGGTAAGGCATTTAATTTGTCTAATCTGCTCATAGTTGTGTCGGTTTTCTAAATTTACATCTTATAAATACAAAAAAATCATACATTTTGTAAAAACTATTACAAAAGTAGAAAAGTTTCAAAAACACTGATTGTTATATTTGTATTACATTTTAACATTAACTGTTATATTTGTAACACTTATCGGCGAATACACCTACATTGTCGACGAAAAGCATAAAGTCGAATTTTTATTTAACATTTTATTATATTTTTTTATTTAAAATTCTGTTAAAAATGGTTACGTTTGCAGTACCCAAATTACTAAAAACTTGACAACTCTTTACAAAAAAGAGCATAGCTATGCTCATGAATTATATTATACTATCCTAAAGATTTCTTCTTTACGACTGTTTATCAATTACTTAAACTCATCATGCTTTGCATCCTTTGGTCTCATTGACTTAAAGGGTTCTTTTTTTATTCATTCTATTCAAACAACGCCGTTTACGAAAACGTTATACATAAATAATTTACAATTGTTAAAACAACTAAAAATTGCTTTTAAAGATGGTTAATGAACAAGATTTATTTGCTCAAAAAGCGTTGTTGATTATAGAAATGAATTGATTAAACAGCTCATAAAGTTATCACAACTAACTGAATTACAGAGACAAAACGAATTAATAGAGTTAATTTTGCACCGAATTTAAAAAGCCTCCAAAGCTCAACTAAAAACTTAAAATACAAATAGAATGAATACCTACGCTTCAAACAGTTTGGTTTCGAAGGTTAAAATAAATCCAAAACTCGGTGGTTTACTGATTTATGTTTTGGTCTTGTGTTTTGGTTTGTTTATTTCCTATTTAAGATCTGAAATTATCATAAAAAATAGGCAAAATGAAATGAGTAGTTTGCTTTCTATTGCTCAAAAAAATATTCAGCAATCATTAAATAATTCTTATACAGCTAATTTAACGTTGGCCTTAACGATTGACCGCGAAAATAAACCTCGCAATTTTGAAAAAGTTGCCGAAGAAATAATAAAACAAAACCCAACTATCGATTTGGTTCAGCTGGTCCCCAATGGAATTATAACCCATGTATATCCGCTCAAAGGCAATGAAAGCGTTGTTGGTTTTAATATTTTAGACACCACTATCAATCCAATTATTCGCAGTGAAGCTTTAAAAGCGATTAGCAAACGAAAAATGTTTTTTGCCGGTCCAATCGAATTAAAGCAAGGCGGAATTGGTATTATTGGTCGTCTTCCAATTTTTAATAATAATGAATTTTGGGGATTTTCGGCGGTTGTAATTCGGATAGAAAGCTTAATTAAGGCGTCAGGAATTGAACAAATTCAATCAAAACAATACTCTTTCCAATTATCTAAATATAACCACGCTACAAAAAAAGAAGAATTCTTTTTTGAAAATAAAACAGAAATTAAAGACACTAATTTTAAAGTTGTCAATATCAATGATGAAGATTGGAAACTCTATATTATTGATAAGAAAAAAAACCAACTTTTAGCAGAATTACTTCCTTCACTCCTACTTGCATTTTTGTTATCAATTGTTTCCGGTTTATTTGCTTATTTTATTTTAAAACGACCGGCACAACTTATCCGATTAGTTAATTTGCAAGCAAAGGAAATCATTAAAACCGAAAGTCTCTTTAAAACTATTTTTGACAAAGCTGCTGTTGGTATAGCCAAAATTTGTGTGCAACAACAACAATTTGATACGGTTAACGACCATTTTGCAAACATGTTAGGGTATTCTGCAAAAGAATTAAAAACCAAAACATTAACGGAAATTACTCAGGAATGCGATAATATTCTAGTTCAAGAAAAAGAACAACTTTTAAAATCAGGAGAAATTGAGGATTATACCATCGAAATCAGATTGCGAGCCAAAGATAATCGTGAAATTTGGGTAAACTTAATTGTTTCTACCGTTTCCTCTTCTGTAAACATTGCAATAATTGAAGACATTACTGAAAAGAAAAAAGGTGAAAATCAAATTATAGAAAGTAATAAACGTTTAAAAAGTTTGTTTGACGATTCACCTATTCCGCTATGGGAAGAAGATTTTTCGGAAGTAAAAAATTACCTTATTTCTATTGATTTAATTGGTAAAACCAAAAAGGAGATTGAAGAATATATCATCGAACATCCCGAAATAATTACAGAGTGCGTTAAACGGATTCGAATTATCAATATGAACCAGCGATGTCTCACTCTTCATGAAGCCGAAAACAAAGCTGAATTGATTGATAATTTTCAATCCATGCTAACAGATGAATCATTACAAACCGTAAAAAAACAAATTGTTGTAATTTGCAAAAACAAATCTTCTTTTGAAACCACAACTAAAGTTAAAACGCAAAAAGGAACTGAAAAATATATTCATCTGCAATGGAATGTAATTTCCGGTTATGAAGAATCGCTGGAACGTGTAATTATTACAACCGAAGATATAAGCGAACGAGTTATAGCATTGAGCAAATTAGAAGAGTCTGAGAAAAAACTCAACGAACTCATTAATTCTATTGATGGAATTGTGTGGGAATTTAATCAAGAAAATGGAAAATTCAGTTTTATTAGTGATAAAGTTGAAACCATTTTAGGCTATTCTAAAGAAGATATTATGCTTCATAATTCATTTTGGGAAGAACATATTGCTCCAGAAGATCAAACAGCTGTTTTAACACATATTAAATCTCTGAATAGTAAAAACAACTATTTAGATCTTGAATACCGCATGATTTCTGCCAAAGGACAAACTATTTGGGTGAGAGGAATTATCAACTACCTTAAAAACAAAAGAACAAAGAAAAAACTAATTAGAGGTGTTATAATAGATATTACGCAAGCCAAACAAATTGAAACCAATCTTTATCAATCATTAGATATTGTAACAGAACAAAACCGACGCATTTTTAATTTTTCGCATATCGTATCACACAATTTGCGATCGCATACAAGCAACATCCAATCCATTATCAACTTATTGGAAATAACGCAAAAACCAAAAGATCGTGAAGAACTTTTAGACATGCTTAAAGTTGTTTCAAGTGACTTGGATGATTCTGTTCATCACTTAAACGAAATAACAAGTATTTATACAAACATAAACATAGAGAAGCAAAAAATTCAGCTTAAACTGGCGGTTGAAAGTGTACTTTCTAACTTAGATAACATCATCACTTTAAGAAAAGCAAAAATTAAAAACCTTCTCGTCAATAATTTAGTTATTCATCATAATAAACTGTATCTTGATAATATTATAATGAATTTCATGATTTATATTTTGAAGAATAAAGATTTAAAAACAATTCCAAACATCGAAATTGCATCTTATTTAGAAAATAATTATGTTGTATTAGAAATAAAAGATTTAGGAAACGGTTTAAATATTGACAGAAATAGTGATAAAATTTTCAGTCTCTTTCAATCACCGGAAAATGATACAGATATAAACCATGGTTTTGGACTATTTATAGCAAAATCTCAGATTGAAGCCTTGAATGGAAAAGTGCAAGTAGAAAGTTCAAAAAATGAAACTATTTTTAAAATTTATTTCAAATGAAAAAATCAGTTTTAATTATTGATAACGATCCAATATACCGAACGATTTCGCATAAAATCATTGAAAAACTTGATTTGGCAGAAACGATTTATGTAGAGAAAAATGGCTATACGGCCATTCAATTTTTAACCAATATGTTAGAAAATAACTCTTCATTGCCCCAAATTATTTTATTGGATATTGAGATGCCTGTAATGAATGGTTGGGAATTTATGGATGAATACTGCAAGTTTGAAAATACTTTGCTTTCCGGAATTGAAATTTACATCGTAAGTTCATCAATTTCTCAAATAGATAAAGACAAAGCGAACACCTATTCTGAAATTAAAGGCTTTATCTCTAAACCGTTGACTATTGAAACATTGAAAAGTATTTTAGCATAAGTACAATTCAACTACTATTTTCTTTCATTCATTCTGATTATTCCTTAGTTGGTCATTTTCTGTTTTCAATCTTGCTGTTAGCACAATAATTTTGCTTTAGAAATTAATCCTAAAAACAGAATAAGATGAAAAGAGAACTAGTATTTTTAAGATCCTTTGCAACGGCCTCAGCTTGTATTGTAGTATTCCTATCCTTTATGGCGTTCAACCAAACCGGAAACCAACGGTTTAATGAAATTGATGTAGAACGCATTAACATTATTGAACCGGACGGAACTGTAAAAATGATTATCACCAATGTGGGTCGGTTTCCAAATGGAAAAGATACCATCAACAATCGTCCAACAAACGTAAACCGTAAAAAACGTTCCGGAATGCTCTTTTTTAATGAAGACGGCATTGAATGTGGTGGATTTATTTATGACGGACAGAAAAAAGGGAATGGTCATAGCTCAGGCTTATCACTCACGTATGATCAGTATGATGGCGATCAAGTGATGCAATTGCTCACACAAGATTATACCGAAGGTGAAAAACGCAGAGTAACCAGTAGTTTGGTTTTTAACGACCGGCCGGCCAAGGAAACACAACAAAGAAATCATGAAATTAGTATGGAAATTGAAGCTTTACGTCAAAAAAACCCTGCTGAAGCTCAAAAAAAGCTACAAGAATATGAAGCTCAAGGGCTAATTGGAGGAGCACCACGAATCATGCTCGGTCAATCGAGAAGTCAAAACAATGGTTTATTTCTTTTTGATGATAAAGGAATGCCTAAAGCCATGTTTTATGTTGACAAAGAGAACAAAGCTAAACTTGATTTTTTTGATGATAAAGGAACGGTTATCGCTTCTTTTCCTGATAATTCCTCCAAATAATTTCTCGCCTAAAATAGTCCTATATCACTTATAGGACTATTTTTGTATTTTCAGAAACTGATTTTATGAAAAACCTTCTCAATAAACTAAAACAACATCGCTATTTTTTACTATTCATTTTGTTGTTTGCCTATGTTCATTCTATACAAATTCGGCTTTGGGTTCGGGGAGAATTTAGTTGGTATATATTAACACCAGAAGCTGCCGTTGGAACACTTATCAATGCTTGCTTTTTGTTTTTTATATTGACTTTTTTACTGAAAAAATGGCAAAAGGAAACAGAATTTCGTTTGAAGGAAACCTTTAAAATTTTTGGTTTTTCGTTGATACTATACTTACTCTTTCTAAACCTCTTAAGTTTTCTTATTGCAGCTGTTTTTAATACTGTTGAAAAAAATTTCAACTCAACCACACTAATTTATAGCTTTTTGTCAAATTTGATGGATGCTTTTATATACGGTAGTTTCTTTTTAGCTTATCATTATTATCAAAGAAATAAATTTAATCAGGAAAAAATTTCACATTATAATCAAGCTCTTTCTGAAAGCAAGATTAATCAACTTAAAACACAACTTAATCCTCATTTTTTGTTTAATAACCTCAATGTGTTAGATCAATTAATTGAAGAAGATAAACAGCAAGCTTCCGATTTTTTAAATGAATTTGCCGAAATTTATCGTTATGTTCTAACATCTACAGACCAACGAGTGGTTGCTGTTGAAGAAGAAATTTTATTTGCCGAACGTTATTTTAAACTAATGCAACACAAATATGGAGAAGTTTACCAATTAAAAATCATTAAAACTGAAAACCCAAAAGGTTTTATTGTTCCGCTAACACTGCAGCTTCTTTTGGAAAATGCAATTCAACACAATTTAGGAACATCAAATAATCCTATTATAATAAACATAAAAATTGATGATTTAGTAACGGTTTCTAACAACATCAACGAAAAAAGAAATCCAAAAACAACTTCAGGAAAAGCACTTAGAAATCTAAAAGAACAATATCATTTGCTTTCAAACAAAAAAATTGAGATCAAAAGGACCAATGAATTGTTTTCAGTAATTTTACCCATCATTCAAACCATCAAAAATGATTAACGTAGTTATTGTAGAAGATGAAGCTCCAGCTAGAAGAAAGCTCAATCGCTTTTTAGACGAAGTAACTGAAAAAGTTAACATTATTGCTGAATTAACAACGGTTGAAGAAGCAATTATTTTTTTTAAAACATCGCCTAAAATTGATTTAATTCTGTCGGATATTGAATTATTAGATGGAAATGCTTTTGCCATTTATGAAGAAGTAAATATCATTTGTCCAATAATTTTTACCACAGCTTATAACCAATTTTTGATGGATGCTTTTGAAAGTAATGGCATCGATTATTTATTGAAACCGTTTTCATCAGATCGTTTCAAAAAAGCATGGGATAAGTTTCTTCTACTTCGCAATTCTAAACAAGAACAAACAGAACTCACCTCAACCATTAACAAACTTATTTCTTCCTTTCAAACAAGCGATAAAAGTTTTAAAAAGAGATTTGCAGTAAATACTTCAAAAGTTACTTATTTTATTGAAACTACACAAATTCAATATTTTAAAGCAGAGGATGGAGTTGTAATTGCTGTTGATAGAGAAAATAAAAGCCATTTATTAACTGTCTCCACACTAAAAGAAATTGAAAATCAACTTGATCCTGAACATTTTTTCAGGATTAACCGAAGTGAAATTGTACACAAATTATTTATTGATAGTATTGAGCGATATAACAAAAACACGTTGGCAATAAAGTTACAATTTCAAAAAAATCATCTTATTACCAGTCAAAGTACTACTGCTTCATTCCGAAATTGGATTGAACAATAGATAGTATTAACTTTACACTTTTAGTTTTCATTCAATAAAAAAACGGATACATGAAAAAATTACTTTTTTGCTTCTTTATACTAATTTTTTTTCCGTCAAGCGGACAATCTTATAAAATCACCTACGAAAAATGGAGCAACGGATCCAAAATTGAAAACCAAGATCCAATTTTAGTTTTTACCAATTCATCTTTAACATTGGTAACTTCGGTGGGAATTTTTTCAGGTAAAAATGATTTTCCTTTAGAACAAACTTATATTGATAGAGGTAAACAAAGCATCATTCAATCGGCTCAATTCAATCAAAACAAATTCATTGCTACAAAAGATTCATTAGCTTTAGGAAAACAAACGTTAGAATTGCTCAATGAAACCAAAACCATTTTAGGTTATAAATGTCAAAAAGCAAAGACTATCATCAACTCTAACACTATTGAATTATGGTATACTAAAGATCTGAACATACAAGGTGCTCCCACCGTTTTGGGTCAGAATTTAGGATTGGTTTTAGAAATGAATCGCAACGACAACTTTGTTATTACCGCAACCAAAATTGAAAAACTAAAAAAGTTTCCTTCTGGAATTACACTTCCAAAAGCAAATTTTTCAGACGGATTAACCTATCGTGACTTACTTTGGAAAAGCCGTTTTATTACACTTTCTGTTTTTGAAAACGAAACTATCAACTTTTCAGATCAATCGAAATCAAATGATAGTATTTTGCGATTTGCCAATGGAACAGTGATTTTACGAAAAATGAAATTTCCAACAATTAAAAACGGAAGTCCAATTTTTGTCGAATTAAAAACGAATTCTACGGGAGATGCTTATGATCGAACCGGTTCATTATTTGTAATTCCTGCAAATGCTGAAAATACATTTTTTAATGGTTTAAAAAATGGTATCAACACTTTGCCCATTTATCAAAACGGAAATGGAAAAACCTATCAAGGTGTTGTTTTAAAAGATGATTATCAGCCATTAACAGAGTTAATGCGATTTTTTACGCCTTTTGGAATTAAACAGTACAATCATATTTCATTAAAAGATAAAACATGGTATAACGAAGTTCCGTATCGTCAAGACATTTCTGAATTACAACCTGTTTTGAGCGGACAAGAAATGTGGGTTGGAGCTTTTATTGGTAATTATGATCAAGGCGGTCACAGCGTTTCTGCCGAAATTACAATTCATCCACAAGAAAACGAAAGTAAAAAAAAGACTTTTGCTTTACCTCTTTTTAATACTACAAATGTAATGGAAATGGGCCGACAAGAATATGCTACCATGTTCTCCAATGAAAAAGGGTTGGAAGTGACTTTTACACTGGATAAAACAATCAAAAACGCACAACTTCGCTACATTACCACAGGGCATGGCGGCTGGGAAAACGGCGATGAATTTGTGCCTAAAAAAAATAGCATCTACTTAAACGAGCAACTAGCTTTTTCTTTTATCCCTTGGCGACAAGATTGCGGTTCGTACAGGTTGTTTAATCCGGCTTCGGGTAATTTTGACAATGGTTTATCGTCATCTGATTACAGTCGCTCCAATTGGTGTCCGGGTACGGTAACAAATCCAATGTTAATTGATTTGGGTGATTTATCAGCAGGTAAACACACACTTCGCGTTCAAATTCCTCAAGGATTGCCGGAAGGTGGCAGTTTTAGTGCTTGGAATGTTTCTGGGATATTGTTGGGGGAATTGGAAGAGTAAACATGTTTGTATATCAATTTTATTTTTTAATTTACGTAAACTCTATCTTTTCAAAAATTGAAATTATTTAATTTAATAGTTTATTTTTGAGTTTTTAAATAATTCATAAAATGAAGAAATTATACTTTATAATATGCCTAACAATCAGTTTTATAAGTCAAGCTCAAGTTGTGAATTTTCCTGATGATAATTTGAAATCAATATTATTGAGTGCCAATAATAGCAATCATATGGCATATGATTTAAGTAATAATGTAACATCGATAGATTTAAATAATAATGGAGAAATTGAATTAGAAGAAGCTCAACAGATTGCTGTTTTATATTTGTCTTGTGAATATTGTGATGAAAATTTAAAAATAAATTCTGTTGAAGGAATTGAGTACTTTTCTAACTTAAGACATTTAGATGTAAGTTTTAATTCAATTACTACAATTAATTCTTTACCTACAAGTTTAGGAGTTCTAACTATCGATTACAATTTATTGAATTCATTAAATATTGAAAATCTTACTAATTTAGGTTATTTATCATGTAGTTTCAATCCTCTAAATTCATTAATTATTCCAAACAGTATTCAAAACTTGAACTGTTTTGAAAATAATTTAACCATTTTAGATCTTTCAAATGCTTCTCAATTATATGAACTCAGCACTGGTAATAACAATATCAGTTCACTTGATTTATCAAATTCGCACATATTATTTCGAATAGATATTTCAAACACACCTTTAACAAATATATCTATTAATAGCAATCATTTGCGATTTCTTTATATAAATGATACTAATTTAGAAGATTTAAATTTAACTCAAACTGAAGATCTTTGGCAAATTTATTTAACCAACAATAATTTATCTACCTTATTATTACCTGAGGCAAATAATATTATGGAATTATATGTTCAAAACAATAACTTAACCAATCTTGATTTATCTACTTTATATTCGTTAAGAGTGTTTCATTGTCAAAACAATAACTTGGTTTCACTTGATTTTTCAAATTCTACTAACTTATATAATTTGAATTGTTCAAACAATTTAAATTTAAATTATCTAAATATAAAAAATGGCTCAAATAACGTATTTAGTAGCTATAATCATTTATTCAATATTCAAAACAATACAAACCTAACTTACCTTTGTGTTGATGAAGATGAAGAAAGTATTGCTACTACTTATTTAGATATTTATTCCATCCAAAATTGTAATGTTGGAACCTATTGTAATTTCAATCTTGGAGGAGAGTATTTTACAGTCAATGGTGAAACAAAATTTGATTTTAATATAAATGGTTGTGATTCTTCTGATGAAAATTTTCCACACCTAAATTTATCAATTTCTGATGAAAATAACTCAGGAACATTTATCTCAAATAATAACGGAGAATATTTTTTTCCACTTCAAGAAGGTAGTTATACTATTACGCCTATTTTAGAAAATCCAACCTATTTTACTATAAATCCAGCAAGTTTTATCGTTGATTTTCCAACACAAACAAGTCCTTTATCTCAAGATTTTTGTATTACTCCAAATGGTATTCATCATGATGTAGAGGTTGTTTTTATTCCTACAACACCTGCTCGTCCGGGTTTTGATGCTCATTACAAAATTTTTTATAAGAATAAGGGGAATCAAGTAGAAAATGGATCTGTATTATTAACTTACTATCAAAATCTTGAATTAGATTTAGTTTCATCAAATCCTATTTTTTCAGTTCAAACAGATAATACATTAGAATGGAGTTTCACCAATTTACAACCCAATGAAGTCAGATTAATTGATGTTGTATTTAACTTAAATAGTCCGACAGAAGTTCCGGCAGTGAATATTGGAGATATGCTAATCTACAAAGCAACGATAACACCATTTTCTACAGACGAACATCCATTTGATAATTCTTCTGGTTTACAGCAAATTGTTGTGGGTTCTTATGATCCAAATGATAAAACTTGTATAGAAGGAACTATTGTTAATGTAGATGTGATTGGTCAATACGTTCATTATGTTATTCGGTTTGAAAATACCGGAAATTATCACGCAGAAAACATAGTGATAAAAGACATGATTGATTTAGCAAAATTTGATAGTACCTCCTTAATTCCTTTGCATTCAAGTCACGATTTTTTCACCAGAATTAGTGGAAATAAAGTTGAGTTTATTTTTGAAGGAATCAATTTACCGTTTGATGATGCTACTAATGATGGCTTTATAGTTTTTAAAATTAAAACTAAATCAGATTTAGAAGTTGGTGATTCTTTTAGTAATGAGGTCAACATTTATTTTGATTATAATTTTCCAATTACTACTAATACTTTTACAACCACTATTCAGATTTTAAGCATAAAAGACTTTGATTTTGGAACATATTTCACTTTACATCCTAATCCTGTGAAAGATGTTTTGAATTTACATTCTAAGAACACTATTTCTATTCACTCTATTGAAATCTACAACCAATTGGGACAAATAGTTTTAGCCATTCCAAATGATGTTTCAAAAATAGATGTATCAAGATTACGAACAGGAAATTACTTTGTAAAAGTGAATACGAATTTAGGAACTTCAAATACTAGATTTATTAAAGAATAAACAGATTCCAATTATTCTAACATAAGATTATAATGAGGATTTTACAGGTTAAACTTCTCATTTTCAAATTATTCAGATTCAAAAATAACTAAAACAAAAATTATTTTTAAACATGAAAAAACCCTAAACATCTTGAATAGGGTTCTTGTTGATAAAAGACCACAGGTACTTAGTCTTTTACCTTAAATACTTTGGTTAAAATATCATCCATCAAACACCATTTTGTTAACGATGATTGTAGCAAATTGGCTCCCACAAATGCAGTGAACCATAACCAATTGATGTTTAAATAAATGGCTAATAAAATGCTGGTGAGGATAAATGTTCCTGCTATACCGCGTACGATTCTGTTTTTCATTTTTTTAAGGTTCTAAGGTTCTGAGGCTCTAAAGTTCTGAGGTTTTGGATGCTAAATTTATAACTTAGTTCCTTTGTTCCTCATCACCTTAGTGCCTTTTATATAAATTTTTCGATGCTAAACGTTGCTAAATGAACTTTTGATTTGGTTTCTAATTCTTGGTTAAATGTTAGAATTAATTGGTATAATTTATCCAAATTTTCAACCGGAACAAAAGCATAAAATGCGATGGATTCGTTTTCGTTTACTTCACTTCCAAACCAATTGGATGCTAAGGCTTCTTCGGACAAATCTTTGAATCCGGTTACGTCTCGATACGAATAGGTTTTTACACCGGATTGTTTGAGCAAATGCTGTATCTCTCGTTTGAAAGAATGAACAGCGGTTATTAATACTAGTTTCATGTTTTTGAGGTGCTAAGGTTCTGAGGTATTAAGGTTCTGAGATTTCACTAATTACTATTCACTAAGGACTAATCACTAATCACTATTCTTCTGCCATTTTTTGCGTTCGGTGATGTAATAAATCAACGGAACTACAATTAAAGTTAACAACGTAGAAACAATTGCTCCGGCTACTAATGAAATCGCTAATCCTTGGAAAATAGGGTCAAATAGGATAATCGATGCTCCAATTACAACAGCTCCTGTGGTTAGTAAAATTGGTGTGGTTCGAACAGCTCCTGCTTCAATGATGGCTTGTTTTAGTTCTATTCCGTCGTTTAATCTAATTTCGATGAAGTCGATTAATAAGACGGAATTTCTCACCATTACTCCTGCCAAAGCAATCATTCCGATAAAAGATGTGGCTGTGAAGAAAGCTCCCAACAACCAATGACCTAGCACAATTCCAACCAGCGAAAGTGGAATGGCTAACATCATCACAATCGGCGTTTTAAAGTTTTGAAACCAACCTACAATTAACATATAAATTACCAAAATTACGACTAAGAAAGCCACACCTAAATCACGGAAAACTTCTAAGGTAATCTGCCATTCACCATCCCATTTTACGGTGAAATTACTTTCGTCGGAAGGTTGTTCCATGTATAATTCATTTACAGAATAGCCTTTTGGTAACGTAATTTGTTTCAATTTTTCTTCCATTCCCAAAATGGCATATACCGGACTTTCTAAATCTCCCGCCATATCAGCTGTTACATACACCACTCTTTTTTGATCTTTACGGTAAATAGTGTTTTGCAAAGTACTTTCGGTCACTTTTACTAAATCGCTTACCGGAACGACATTGCCCTGTGCTCCTTTAATTTTTAGGTTTTGAATGTCTTGCAACGACGTTTTATCTTGGTCGCTTAGTGATAAAACAATACCCACCGGATTGTTAGAACGTTCATCATACAAATTGGAAACAGGCATTTCACGTAACAAATACGTTAAATTACCCACCACTTGTTGCGGAGCAATTCCGTTCAGCATCGCTTTTTCTTTGTCAACTTCCAATTTATATTCGGTTTGGGCATCTTCCACCATCCAATCAATATCTACAATATCAGTAGTGTTTTCTAAGATGGTTTTTACGTGATGAGCCACTTTAATTTGCTCTTTATAATCAGGTCCATAAATTTCTGCTACCAACGTAGAAAGAACAGGTGGTCCGGGTGGAACTTCAATTATTTTTACATTCGCACCATATTTTTTGGCAATTTTTTGCACTTCCGGACGAACGATTTTGGCAATGTCATGACTTTGTAAATCACGGTCTTCTTTGTGTAATAAATTCACTTGAATATCGGCCATATTGCTTCCGCCACGCAAATCGTAATGACGCACTAATCCGTTGAATGTTATCGGTGCAGAAGCTCCAATATAATTTTGATAATCTACAACTTCCGGCACAGTTGACAAATACTGAGCAATTTCTTTAGTAACGGCTGCTGTTCTTTCCAAGGTGGTTCCTTCCGGCATATCAATGACCACCTGAAATTCATTTTTATTATCAAAAGGCAACATTTTCACGGCCACCGATTTGGTAAAAAACATCAATACCGAGCCGATTAGCAATACCGTTGTAATTCCCAACATCACCATTCTTTTCTTAGAACTTTCTAAAAACGGACGCTCTAATTTGTTGTAAATTTTATAAATACGAGAAGTTTCTAAACCTTGTTCTTCTTTGTGTTCTTGTTCATCTTTTTCTCTTAATAAATGATAACCTAAATAAGGTGTCACAGTTAATGCCACAAACAACGATAAAATCATGGCAATGGAAGCTCCAATCGGCATCGGACTCATATAAGGTCCCATCATTCCGGATACAAAAGCCATCGGAAGAATCGCCGCAATGACGGTGAATGTGGCTAAAATGGTTGGGTTTCCTACTTCATTTATCGCATAAATGGCAGCTTGTTTAAATGGTAATCGCTTCATTTTGAAATGGCGGTGCATGTTTTCGGCAATGATGATACTGTCGTCGACCACAATTCCTACCACAAAAACAAGGGCAAAAAGCGTAATTCTATTCAACGTATAACCTAATAAATAATAACTGAATAAAGTCAGTGCAAAAGTCAACGGAACGGAAAAGAAAACTACTAATCCGCCTCTCCAGCCCATGGCTAACATCACTAATATGGTTACAGCCAAGATGGCAACACCCAAATGCAATAACAACTCGCCTACTTTGTGTGAAGCCGTTTCCCCATAATTTCGAGTAACTTCCACATGCACATCATCGGGAATTAAATTAGTTTTGAGTTGTTCAACTCGTTCAAGGATTTTATCCGATATTTTCATTGCATCGGCACCTTTTACTTTTCCAACAGAAATAGTAACGGCAGGATATTCGCTTGGCTTATTGGTAAACTTTTCATTCGCTTTTCCATAGCCAAACGAAACATAACTCCGAGCTGTGGAAGGTCCGTCTTGTATGGAAGCCACTTGTTTTAAATAAACCGGCATATTTTGATTTATTCCCACCACCAAATTTTCAACATCTTCGGCATTGGATAAAAATTTTCCGGTAGTGATTAGATATTCCGTGTCATTTTGCACAAAGCTTCCCGATTGCGAAGAACCGTTGTTGGCTTGAATCATTTGCATAATTCCCAACGCATCCACTTTGTTTTCGGCCATTTTATCTTTATCTAAAATAACTTTTAATTCACGGGTTCGTCCGCCAATTTCTTTGGTAATAGCTACATCTTTTACTTTTTCAATTTCCGAAGTAACTTCTTCTGCCAATTGTCGAATTTCAAAATCATCGTATTTTTCACTCCATAATGTTAATCCTAACATTGGAACATCGTCGATTGAACGCGTTTTTACCATAGGTTTATAAACACCTTGCGGAAAAATATGTTCGTGTTTGGCTAATTCGTCATACAATTTCACATACGAACGCTCAATGTCTTCGCCTACATAAAACTGAACAATAATCATGGCTTGACCATTCATTGCCATGCTGTGCAAATGTTCAACTCCTTTAATGTTTGATAAAACTTTCTCCAACGGTTTAATCACTCGACTTTCCACTTCTGCCGGTGTTGCTCCCGGATAACCAATCATTACATCGGCCATTGGAACATTAATTTGTGGTTCTTCTTCTCTTGGAATTAAGAACGAACTATATACGCCAATCACCATCAAGGCCACCATCAATAAAATGGTTAGTTTGGAATTGATAAAGAAATTGGCAATTTTGCCTGAGATACCTTCTTGCATAATTTTAATGTGTTAATTTGTCAATGTGTCAATGTGACAATTGACTAATCGGCTAATTGAACAATTGATTAATTAATTTGAACTTTTGCTCCGTTAAACAATTTACCTTCTGCTGAAACGATATACGGTTCTTTGGAGGATAATCCGGAAAGTACTTCGACTTTATTGCCATAGGTTTTTCCGATTCTTAACCATCTTAAAATAGCGGTATTGTTGGCAACTGTATAAATTCCGGTGAGCTGACCTTGTTTTACTAATGCCGATTCGGGAACTAAAACTTGTTCTGAATCTTCTTTTGAATCAACAATTTTTTCAATTGGAAATTGCACGTTGACAAACATTCCGGAAAGAATGGTTTTATCCATTTCATCTAAATTGACTTTCACTAAATATTGTCCACCAGTGTTTTTGGCTGATAAACTCACTTCCGACACTTTTCCGGCTACTTTTTTATTCATTGATTTGATGATGATTGAAACCGGCATTCCTTGTTTAATTTTTGAAATATCAGTTTCAGAAACCATAGCGGTTACTTGTAATTTCCCAGAACCTTCCACACTCACTAACGGCATTCCCGGATTGGCCATGTCGCCTTCTTTTATAAAAGTATTTGTAACAACTCCGCTAAATGGTGCTGTGATATTGGCATAATTAAATTGAGCCATGACTTCGTTTCGCATTTGTTTGGCACCTTCTAAACCAGCTTTTGCCATTTCAAAACGAGCGGTCATATCGTCTAATTCTTTTTGGGAAGCACTTTGTTGACTAAACAAGTTTACAAAACGATCGTAGTCTTTTTTAGCATTATTATATCCGGCTGTTGCTTGCAAAATGGAAGCATCTACTTGTGCTTTTTTGGCTTGTAAATCTGTATTATTGATACTTACCAACAGTTGTCCAGAACCCACTTTTTGTCCCACTTTCACATGAACTTTAGTTACATAACCCATCATTCTTGTACTTACATTGGCACTGTTTTCGGCTTCAATTTTACCGCTTGCTGTTACAAATGGACTGGATGTATTTTCAACTGAACTATTTACTTTAACTGCAATGGTAGGTAATGTTTTAACTTCTCTTTGGTCGCTTCCGCAGGAAAAAAGGAATGCAGCTGCCAAAAAGGATAAGATTGTTATTTTAATTTTCATAAGGTTGAATTTATTTTTTAATGTTTTTTTTCTAGAACACAGATTTAAGAAATTTTTAAAATTTTTAAAATTTCTCAAATCCGTGTTCCTACTATGATTATTTTGTTAAAAATTCTATATACATTTTGGTGAAATTGTATTCAAAAACCGCTTGTAAGTATTCCAATTCCTTTTGAGCCGTTTGTGTTTCTGTCATCAATAAATCGGAAGTTTTTTCTAAACCTTGAGCAAAACGATTTTGGCGTATTCGGAAACTTTCTTGTGTTTGTTCAAAAGCTAATTTAGAAAGTGTTACTTTGTTTTGAGCATCGGCCAATTGACGATTGGTTTTGTTCAATTCCAGCTGACTTTGTTTTTTGTATTGTTCTGCCTCGGTTTCAGCTTTCTGAAATTCTACTTTTGATTTTTCAAATTTTCCGATGGATTTGTATCCGTCAAATACATTCCAAGACAATTGTGCTCCGACTGTGTATCCATTTGCTCCAAATTGAAAGATTTCGGTGTCGTATAATTCATACGTTCCAAAAGCATTCAAACGAGGTAAAAAACTCATTCTTCCGGAAGTCATCATATTTTTATAGGCTTCAGTTGATTTTTCCATGGCTAAAAAATCTTTTCTTGATGTTGATAATTGAGCATTTTCAACTATTGGATTGATTTCGTTTTCTAAATTTTCAACCGGTTTATAAATTCCGCCTTTGGTATCTTCGTTCAATAAAAAAGCCAAATAATCAGATGCATTTCGCACATTACTTTTGGCGTAAGTTAATTGATTGGCAATTTCATTCACACGCACTTGCACATCTAACACATCTGTTTTTTGAAGCATTCCTTGTTTGAAATAATTGTTGACCAAATTCAGATTGGCTTGTGAAGTAGAATTCGCTTTTTCTAAAACCTCAACTGCTTTGTAAGCCAATTGAAGTTGCATAAAGGCTTTGTTTACTTCCAATTCTAAATATTCTTTGGTGCGTTCTGTTTGCAATTGATAGGCTTCCATTTTTGATTTGGCCGCTTTTCTTTCATATAAACCATCGGCATTAAAAATGGGTTGAAGCATTTCAATTTTGGTTGCATAATTCTGCACTTGGCTAGGATCATTCAACAAAGCGGGATTAAAATCGGCTTGCGTTAAAATTTCCTGATTTAATTTTGAACCAAAAGCCATCAACGGATTATTGGTAGAAATTGCCGTATGCGAAGCAGAAATACTCGGCAAAAAAAGTGCATTCGATTGACGGTAATCCGAACGAGCCGATTCAAACGTTTGATTTGAAATTTTGAGTTGCAAGTTTTGTTCTGTCAATTTGGTTGATAAATCGGTTTTGGATAATTTTAAAGTATCTTGACCAAAAGCGGATAGCACCACTATGATCATCACGATTGTAAGACTATTTTTTAATTGCTTCATTATATTATTTCTTATTTATGACGCAAAATTAAGTCGACAAAAATCGGTGTGCAGTAACATTTGTTACTGTGTAACATAGGTTACAATCCTATTTATGACATTTATCATTTTTATTCGTTTTTTAATTAAAGATATTTGTGTCTTTAATTAAAATTGCGATGCAAGTTGACATAGATTTACTTTTTACTTGGGGTGCTATCGCCAAAAAATATAAAAAAAACGATGTCATTTTTTATGAAGATGATTTGGCTTTATTTTATTATCAAATTATAGAAGGTTCCGTTCGTATGTATAATTCGAATGATGAAGGTAAAGAATTTACGCAAGGTGTTTTTTGTGAAGGAAATAGTTTTGGTGAACCACCGTTGTTTATAAATGAAGTATATCCAACAACTGCCATAGCATCCCAAGACAGTATTATCATCAAACTTTCAAAAGAAAAATTAATGAAAATATTAGAAGATTATCCTTCAGTGAAGTTATCTTTTTTGGAACTAATGGCGAAACGAATTTATGATAAAACTGTTTCAAGTAAACAAATTATCAATCAAAAACCGGAACATCGCATAAAATCATTCTTAGAGAATTATAAAAAACAAAACCAACTTTGTTGTTCAGAAAAACAACTTATTCCGTATACTAGACAAGAGATTGCCGATTTTACAGGTTTACGGGTTGAAACTGTAATTCGCACACTTTCTGAAATGAATAAAACAAAAAAAGTAAATATTGACAAGCACAAACTATATTTTTAATGAAAAAGATAAGCCTAACCTATTGGATAAAAATTTCACTTTTCAGTTTATTTATTGTCGCTCTTTTAGGAACTCTAATGCGTTATAAAATAGCTTTTGAATTACCATTTTTAGCTCAAAAAAACATTCAGCACGCTCATTCTCATTTTGCATTTTCTGGTTGGGTTACACAATTGTTGATGGTTTTAATGGTAAGGTATTTGTCTCAATATACTTCAGAATCAAAAATTTCAAAATACAACATTCTTTTTTGGGTGAATATAATTGGAGCATATGTTATGCTAATTAGTTTTATAGTTCAAGGTTATGGCTTTGTTTCTATCTTATTTTCTACCATCAGTATTTTTGTATTTGTTTGGTTTGCCGTTTGGTTTTATAAAGATTCTAAAGAAATTCCCACCCATTCTTTAAGTAAAAAATGGTTTTTAGCTTCCTTGTTTTTTGGTATAATTTCATCAATTGGTACTTTTGCTTTGGCCTATATGATGGCGACCAAAAATGTGCCGCAGGATTTTTATTTATCTTCCATTTATTTCTATTTGCATTTTCAATATAACGGTTGGTTTTGGTTTGCTTGCACAGGATTATTCATGAGTTTATTACAAACCAATCATTTAATTGTCAGAGAAAATGCTATTATTTTCAAACTTTTTGCGTTGAGTTGCCTGCCCGCCTATTTATTATCTGTCTTGTGGTTAAAATTACCCGCTTGGGTTTATAGTTTAGCAGTAATTTCAGCAATTATTCAAGTTATAGCATGGTTTAAATTAGTAAAATTATCATTTTCAATTTTCAAGATAAATCAACGCATATCAGTTTTTTTAAAGGTTTTATTTAAAGGAATTGCTTTTTGTGTAACACTCAAATTACTATTGCAATTTGGATCTGTTTTTCCTGTATTAAGCAAGCTGGCTTTTGGATTTCGACCTATCGTTATTGCTTATCTTCATTTAGTTTTATTAGCCATTATTTCCGGTTTTTTACTCACTTATTTATACACAAACGAATTAATTTATCGTTCTACCAAGACAATGTTTTTCTTGGTAATTTTTATCATTGGTGTATTTTTAAATGAATTTTTATTAGCCCTTCAGGGAATATTTTCATTTGAATATGTATTGATTCCATATGCCAATGAATTGCTTTTTGTTTCAGCAATTGTTTTATTAACCGGTATCTCAGGAATCGTGTTTTTTAATCAAAAAAAAGTCTAAAAAAGTACGTTCTTATGATTTCACTCATAAAATAGATTTGTTAAAACCATGAACTTTGATTCAGAAATTTTAAAGAACTCTAATTATGAAAAAAACAATTCAACTTCTCGTTTTAGCCGGTTCTATACTGGTGTTAAGTTGTAAGCAAAACAATGAAACTCCTCCAACTGCTACTCCAGAAAATGGTGTGGATTTAAGTGTGGGTCAATCCGGTGTTCAAGACGATGTTTCTAACCCAAATATTGTGCAAGTTGCGGTGGGAAGTAAAGACCATTCTACATTAGTAGCTGCTGTTCAAGCCGCAAGTTTAGTTGATGCCTTGAGCAATGCGGGACCGTTTACCGTTTTTGCTCCTACCAATTCTGCTTTTGATAAACTTCCTAAAGGAACTGTAGAAGGCTTATTAAAACCTGAAAAAAAGGGAGATTTAGAAAACATATTAGGGTATCACACCTATGTTGGCGTTTTAAAGGCCGAATACATGCAAAACGATCAAGAATTTGACATGGTTTATGGTGGAAAAGTTAAAATTACTAAACAAGGTGATAAAACGTTTGTAAATGGTTCTGAAATTGTTGCCAGTATTCCAACATCAAATGGAATTATTCATGTTATTGGTGATGTTTTATTGCCTAAATAATTTTTTTTCTATTTTAATTATTAATTCGTAAAAAGCATGAATGGTCGTATTCACGCTTTTTTTTGTAATGGTAATTATAGTTATGTTAAAAATGAATGAACATGATTAAAATCATATTCTACTCTTTATACAAAAAGCATCTTTGTGACTTTATACTAAAAACATTATTTAATGACAACTCATTCTCCAACACATACCTTCCACATTCCAGTTATGGGATTAGCCTTTACAATTGACAGCCCAATTCGTGTGGCTCAATACGGAATTGATTCTGTTATTTCTATAGCAGATGACGAACTAATTGAAAAAATGAACGCTTTTTACGCTAAAAAATTTCAAATTCCTTATCAAGAGATTTCAAAAAAAATGCATGATTATCGTGCCATAAGAATCACATCCTACTTAAACCTAGTGGATACAGTTGTAAAAGAAAAATTTGAACAATACAAATTAGAATTAGCCAACAGTAAAACCAGTTTGGAACATTTTATTGCTATGTTACCAACTAAATCGGAATTAAAAATCAAATTAGATACATTTTTATCCGAAGGAATTTCTTGTCCAACACAGCTCAAAAACTTTTTAGAAAAAAATTTGTTTCCAGGCAGTATTGATGTAAACATCATGACCAAATTAGACAAAGATAATTTTGATAAAAAGGAACAATTGCCCGTTGAATTTAATGATGCTCATGCCGCTTTAAGAGGATTTGCGAACAGCACTGTAACTTCTTCACTTGTACTTTCTGCCGGAATGAATCCGAGATTGTTCAGTTATATGGAACAGTTTGATGTTTTCTTTCCTTCGTTGGAAGGAAAATTGAACAAGAAAATTATTTTAAAAGTAAGTGATTACCGTTCTGCTTTGATTCAGGGTAATTTATTGGCAAAAAAAGGAATTTGGGTATCCGAATATAGAATAGAATCCGGGCTGAATTGCGGCGGTCATGCCTTTGCAACCGATGGGTTTTTGTTAGGTCCGATTTTGGAAGAATTCAAACAAAAAAAATCAGAATTAATTCAATCAACTACCGATTTGCTCAACAAAGCTCTCTTAGCCAAAGAAAAAGTAGTTCCGGAACAACCTCTACCCTTAAAAATTACAGTTCAAGGTGGAGTTGGAACAGCAGAAGAACATCAATTTTTGCTGGATTATTATCAAGTAGATTCAGTAGGTTGGGGTTCACCTTTTTTATTAGTTCCGGAAGCCACCTCGGTAGATCAGGAAACGCGTGATTTATTGGCAAATGCGAAAGAGTCTGATTTCTATTTAAGTAATATTTCTCCTTTAGGTGTGCCATTTAATACGGTGAGAGGAACAACAAACGACTTTTTTAAAACACAACGAATCATCGCAGAAAAAGCCGGAAGTTCATGTCCTAAAAAGTTTTTGGCCTTGAGTAAAGAATATGATCCTACCGGAAGTTGCACCGCTTCTAAAAAATACCAGGATATCAAATTAGATGAATTGAATGATCGTAAAAATGAAATTTCTCTAGAACAATTTCAAAAAGAATTCAACCAAATTACTGAAAAATCGTGTCTTTGTGTTGGTTTGGCCAATGCCGGTTATTTAGATTTAGGAATACCAATTAAAGGTCAGTCGCAAGGCGTTGTGATTTGTCCGGGACCAAACTTAGCCTATTTTGACAAGGAAGTTTCTTTATTTCAAATGGTGCAACATATTTATGGAAAAACAAACGAACTAGTAGCTGCAAACCGACCACACTTTTTTATTAAAGAACTTTCTTTATATGTAAATTATTTTAAAAATGAAATCGATGTTTTAGAAGAAGCTTCTGCCCAACAACAAAAAAAAGTGAATCAGTTTAAATTGAATCTTTTAAATGGAATAGCTTATTATAAAAATTTATTTGAAAACACACTCTATTTTAATGAATTTCAAAATAAAATGATTGAAGAATTAAACCATTTTGAATTGGAACTAGAAAATGAAAAAGAAGTAGTGCTTTAACTTATTGCTTTAAAAAAGTTTCACCGGATTTTAAACCCACTGCCAATTCTTCCAAATTTGTGGTTTCCAGCATTTGCCTTAGGTCATTACGAATAGACATAAATTTTTCATGTAAGGGACAAGGATGATTTGCATTGCATTTTTCCATGCCTAATCCGCAACCTTTGAACGCAACATCGCCATCAATAGCGAAGACAATTTGAGCTAATTTAATTTCAGAAATTAATTTTTTTGGAATAAAAAAACCTCCATTAACTCCTCTTACAGAATGAATTATGCCATCTTTTGATAGTTTTTGAAGAATTTTGGCGGTAAAAGCTTCGGGAGAATTAATTTCTTTTGCAATGTCAACAGAGCCTACTTTCCTATCCAATAAAGAATTAATTGCAATAAAAATTGCGGCTTTTATGGCATATTCACACGACTTTGAAAACATGATTGCTATTTTATGCAATATTAATTAATTATTGACAAATACAGGCTTCTTAATTCATCGATTGATAATTATTGAAAATAATTGAAATAATCTTTTAAATACTTTTCAATATCATCACTATTTTTATCAATTTTTCCCTCTGAAAAATTTTCTATTTTGAATTTTAATGGAATTAAATAATTGTGCAGTTGCTCGTGAGCTTCACCAGTCATTGTACATTTTTTAAATATCATAACAAATTCAGCTTGTAAATTTGTAATTAATTCTTCCGTATTTCCGTTTTCAGTTGAGTAATCTGCAATTAATTGTTGCATGTTTTTGATGCCTTGGGTTGTTTCTGCATTAGCTTCCCATAATTGACCTTCATTTAAGGAAACTGTTGAGAATTGAAAATCATCTTCTTGTTCAACTTCTGTTTTTTCTACAGTTCCTTTTTGATTGTCCTTTTGTTGACAAGAATGCAATCCTATAACAAATAGAATTATTACAAATTGAAATGCTATTTTCATGTTTTACTATTTATAAATTGAAAATTGACTGCCTTTAATAAGCAGCCAAATTTCAGTTATTAGGGTTCGTAGATCGCTATTTTTTATTGAAATTGTAATTGTAATTCAATTGCTTTTAGAAACAAAATATTATTTTCCAGATGAATATGTTTGTGTAAATCTTGTTCAAACTCTTTTAGCATTTGATAGGTAACTTTGTAGGTAGAACAAGCATCTTCGGGTGGTGTAAATCCATCTGTGAGAGTGGCAATCTTATCAAATCGTTCACCTTCAATTGAATGTTCATCTTTCATCATCGCAATTGGATTTTCAACTGTGCCAAAATGTGGTTCTTGAATGGGTTGATTATCTTTTTGTGCTTTTACCATTTTTTGGATGAACGGGAAAAGGATTAATTCTTCTTTTTTCATGTGTTGAGCTAAATCTCCCGCACTCATTTTGAACAAAGAATTGATTTCAAAAAGTTCCGGATGACGTTCGCCATGTACTTTGCATAATTTGTCTAAAAACTGAAGCAATACTACTGATTTTTCTTCAACATACGAATGGTGTTTCTCTATGATATAATCGATTAGTAATGTGGGTGACCATGATTTAAAGTCAATTGCATTATCGTTTTTTGATTCTAAAACAGAGTTAATTTCATTCTCTAAATCAGCCGGATTAATATTTTTTTTGATGCAAACTTCTTCTAAAGTTCGATTGCCTTTGCAACAAAAATCGATTCCATATTTAGAAAATAAAGCTGCCGTTCTAAAGTCGTTGGCAACATATTCGCCAACGGTTAATTGTTCTAATGTATTCATTGGAAGTTATTTTTTTAAATTATTTATCAAAGATAAAAGCTTTACAACCTCCTATTTATGACTCAAATCATAGTAAGCTTTTTTTTCGAATTTTAATTATTGAATGGTTTTATACATAATTACATCCGAAATATTCTTGGCTCTCATTTTAATTTCTTCGGCTTTTTCACCTACAAAAAGTTCGTCTACTGTTTTTCTGAAAACTTCATTCCAATGATTAAAATGAGTACGCGAAAGCGGACATTTGTTATGCAATTCTTTGTGTTTTTGCATCGGATTTCCGTCGAAGTTTCCGGTAAAAAACAATACGTTTTCCCAGAAATCATACATTTTAGGCAAATGATTTTCCCAATTAATTTGAGCAATTTCATTAAACAAAAAACCAATTACTTGATCTGTTTTTATTTTTTCGTAAAACGTATCCACTAATTTGACAATGTCATTTCGGTTGTGTATATCTTTTTTCATCACAATGCAAATTAGGTTATTACAAATCTTTTCGGATGAATTTTCGTAACGAGAAATAAAACGGAATTATCACCCAAAGTACCAACAATCCGAAGGAAGCAAAAAGTCCGACCGTTGTTCCGAAAAAATCTTTAAAAATAGCACCGGTATAACCCATCATAGCCGACACATCTAAATGCAGTAATATTTGGATTCGGGCTAAATCTATCGGACTTAATGCCGTGACAGCTACCATAGCTTTTTCAATAGGATATTCGGACAATTGAAACAATAAAAACAATACTAATCCATCAAAAAGTAACGCAAAATACAACCAAGTTAATATGGCAAATCCAATTCCTTTTGCTTTATCGCGAGTTAGAATAGAACATAAAAAAGCCAACGCAATAAACACTACGGAAATCAAACATCCCACTAAAATCATCATCAATCCAACAGAATTTGGTGCATTGATTAACAACGGAATTCCTGCTCCGATAAAAAAAGCCAAAACCATCGAAGCACTCAAACCAAAAAATAAACTTTGCCAGATTTTATTTCGTTTGAGGGGTTGACTCAATAGTAATTCGATAAATTCGGAACTGTTGTATAAATAGATGGTTGTGAACAAAATAGACACTAACGGAACCGTAAACAAAATAACATTTAAAATGGTTAACAGTCCTTTGGCACTATTGTCTTCTAAACCAAAAGCACTCCAAGACAACAGACTTAAAACAATCGTATAAACTAAAACAATTTTGTTTTTTAAGATGTCTGTTAATATAATTTTGATGATTCTGTTCATTTTTTCTGTTTTAGAATACTCGCAATGGCTTTAGAAATTTTCGTTTCACTGGTTTCCGTTTTCAAATCGGCTACTTTTTTATGAAAATGAATGTTGCCTTCTTGCATAAAAATAATTTCGGTGACCAAATCGTCTAGCTCACTCAACAAATGCGAGGTAATTAAAATCAATTTTCCTTTTTCTTTTTCTTTGATGATTTTATCTTTCAAAATCTCAGAAGCTAATGGATCTAAACCGGCAGTAGGTTCATCTAAAATCAACACATCAGGATTAAATAAAAACGCTAATGTTGCACTTACTTTTTGTGTGGTTCCTCCTGAAAGCGTACGCATTTGCTTATCTGCCATTTTATCTAACTCGAAACTGTGCCATAATTCTTGATCTAATTCTTGATTAGAATTTCTGATTGCTTTAATCATTTCAATAACACCACCAATGGTCATTGTGTCTGGATATCGTCCTATTTGAGGCATGTATCCAATTTTTTCACGATATAGATATTCTTTAACTATACTTTTTTCATTAAAATCGATAGAGCCGCTGTCTGGTAAAACCATTCCTAAAATAGTTTTAATCAATGTTGTTTTTCCACAACCGTTTGGACCAATTAAAGCAATACATTCACCTTTTTTACAGGAAAGTGAAACATCGCTGAGCACGTTTAACTTTCCAAATTTTTTAGTTAATTTTTTAATTTCTATCATAATTTTAGGGGCTTCATCAGTGGTGCTTTGTCTACAAAATTATCGGGTGTGATGCTGGGTAATACTTTTTCGGATTTGTCTAATAACGTAATCATAAAACTTCGAAACAACAACATGGCGGAGGGATTTTTTTCTACCAAAACTGCAAATAAACTTAGCGGATGATAAGGAATATCGCCTAAACCATCTTTGTTGATATCATAGCCTTCATATTTGTCCCAGTAGTTATTGTTAAACGTGTTTAAAACCAAACTTCCATTGGTTCCCATGTCGAAAGTATTGCCTTGAAAATTGTTGTTTACAATTTCATTATCCATACAACTCGCTTGAATTTTCATGGCCCAACCGTTGCTTTGGAAGACATTCTTTTCAATTTTGATGCGGTTAGTTCCTTCCATATAAATGCCGGATGTATTATTTTTAAAATGGTTGGAATGAATATAACTGTCTGAAATCTCTTTTAATAAAAGTCCATAGGAAGAAGCTCCCCAATTTTCATCAAAATAATTATTGATCATCGTGACATTTTTAGAAAACATTACAGCTACTCCCGCTCCATTATTTCTGAAAATATTGGTTAGATATGAATCATTAGAAGAGAACATAAAATGCAATCCGTAGCGAATATTATTTGTTGCGATGTTTCGCCAGATTACAGAATCGTAGACAAATTCAAAATAAATTCCGTCGCGATGACCTTTAATTGTGTTGCCGATGATTTGCAAATCATTACTTTTCCAAGCGTGAATTCCGTTTCCAATTTGTTGCTCTTCCTTTCCGTAAGCAATAATGGTGTTGTTTTTAACGATACAATTTCTTCCGTTTTGGATGTAAATGCCAAAGAAATTATCATCCAGTTGATTTCCTTCAATTACTACAAAAGATTTGTTGTAGACTTTAATTCCACAAGGATCTTCTAATGCTCCAAATCCGGAATTAATCACTCTAAATCCTTTTACAATTACACTATCTGCATGAATCGAGAGGACTTCTACTTTTTTCTGTCCGTCTAAAACCGGAAAATCTTTTCCTAGGAAAACAATTTTTTTATCTATTCGAAGGTTACCTTCTTTGTAAATTCCTTTGTAAACCAACACAGTATCGCCAACTTTCGAAGCTTTTAAAGCTTGTTTGATCGTTTTATACGGTTTATTGATTCCTACTTCCAGTTTTTGAGCTTGAAGGGAAGAAATACAAAGCAGTAAAAGGAAAAGTAGTCGCATTAAAAAGAGCTTTTAGTTTATAATTTCATTCCAACTAATGGCTTTGGCTTTTAGTTTCTCACCAAAATTCTGAGCATCTGAAAAAGTGGCAAAAGCGGCAATATTTCCATGCATCGGACTATTGATGTCGCCACCACTGATGTAAAAAGCTTTAGTAGCATCAATCAATTGATTATTCTGTGTGTAATCATGCACATAATAACTTTTGACTTTTGTGGCTTCATTTTCTTCACAGTATTTCACCAAACAGGATATATCATCAAACATAAAATGGCGTCCTTTTTGAGTTTGAATTTCTGCACCGAACTTTCCATCGGATACCGGCATTTTGCAAAATTCGCATGCATCTACATTTAATTTAATTGGTTTTGGCTCATTGCCACTACAAGCTGTTAGAATAAAAATTGACATTAGTAACAAAGCAGCTTTTGGTTTCATAAAACGCTTGTACCATTTGTATTCCAATGTCAATACAATAAAAATTAACAAACCGCTACCAATTAACATCCATCCACCAATATCCGGAACCGAATAAGCTCCAAAATTCAATAATTGTTTGTACCCAATTAGTGGCGGTTGATAAGACATTCCGGGTACTTTAATCGCAGCATTGGGATCTAAATTGTGTCCGTATTCATAGTTCCATCGATAAAAATCGACCCCGGCAAGAATGGTGAAAAGTATAAACGAAATAAATAAAGCTGTTACAAATTTTCTTTTCGCAATTAAAGCCGATACTAAAGCAAATAGACCAAAAAAACCAATTATGTATGGTAGAATTTTAAACTCTATAAAGTTTTCGGTATGCAAAGTAGCCATGCCAATGTAATGGTTTAAACCGTTGATAATTTCTACATCACCTCCAATTTTATTGGCATATAGTTTTAAATTTAAACCTTCCGGATATTGTGGAGCATCTAAGTCGATTTGCCACATTGGAAAATAGAGCGAACCCAAAAACAAGCCTGTTACAATCAAAAGTAGCACTTTTGAAAGTAAAGATATTTTTACTGTTTTCATTTTTTTTGAATTAAGGGAGCATCCTGAAACAGGTGCTCCCATAAATTTAATTATTTACCAGCCGGAAAATTTGTTCCTAAGCTATAATGAAGAGGAACATTAGCTCCTTTTGGAGAAACACGAATGTATCCTTGCATTTCTTGGTGTAATGCACTACAGAAATCGGTGCAGTAGAATGGGAATGTTCCCACTCTGTCCGGAACCCATTTTAAAGTTGTGGTTTCACCCGGCATGATTAAAAGTTCGCCATTATCGGCACCTTTTACAGCAAATCCGTGTGGCACATCCCAATCTTGTTCTAAGTTTGTTACGTGGAAATAAACCTCATCACCTAAAAATACACCTTCAATATTATCCGGTGCAAAATGCGAACGCATAGAAGTCATATAAACGTGCACTTTGTTTCCTTCACGAACCACTTTAGCTTCTTTCTCACCTTTTGCGGCATATGGGTGTTTGTTGTCTTCCAGTTTATAGAATTTCAACTGTCCGTTATTACGAATTAAATCGGCCGGTGCGGCTTGAGCATAGTGCGGTTCTCCAATGGTTGGGAAATCTAAAATTAATTGCATTTTATCACCACTAATATCATAAATCTGAGCACTTTGACACAATTCTGGTCCGGTAGGCAAATAACGATCTTTTGTGATTTTGTTATAAGCAACTAAATATTTACCAAATGGTTTTTTACTGTCGCCACCGGGAATACACAAGTGCCCTACAGAATAATAAGTTGGAACTCTATCTAACACTTTTAGTGATTTAATGTCCCATTTCACCACTTCTGAAGAAACGAACATGGTTGTATAAGCATTGCCTTTTCCGTCAAATTCGGTGTGTAATGGTCCTAGACCCGGTTTTTGAACTTCTCCATGTAAAACAGCTTCATATTTTAGAACCGGAATTCCGCCATAATCACCTTCATAAGCTTTATCTTTTATGGCTTTTTGTAATTTATCATAACTAAATACCGGAATTAAAGCAGCTAATTTTCCTGAACCAATAATGTATTCCCCTGTTGGATCTACGTCACAACCATGAGGCGATTTTGGGCAAGGAATCATGTAGCAAATGTCTTTTAATTCAGAAGCATCCAAAACTAAAACTTCTGTTTTAATTTCTGATTTTGCAGTATGTGTATGTTCATCCCAAGTGTTATGAGCATAACGTACTTTTTGTTTTTTACCTTTACCTGCTTTTACATACTCTTCTGCTTTTTTCCAGTTTACAGCCATGATAAAATCTTTATCTTTTTGCGAAGCATTTACTTCCAGCAATGTGTTTGCTTGTTCGGTATTATAGCAAGAAAAGAAAAACCAACCGTGTGATTTGCCTTTACCTGCGTGCGACAAGTCAAAATTTACACCTGGTGTCATAATTTGAAAAGCAATATCCATTTCGCCTTCTTTACCCACTTTTACAAAACTAATGTGACCTTTGTAATTTTCTTTGTATGTATTAATTGGCACATCTCCATTTTCATAATCACCGGGCACACTAAAACGAGTTCCGGCAACCACATATTCTGTGTTTTCTGTAATAAAAGGAGAAGAGTGATTTCCACCGCTGTTAGGTAACTCAATAATTTCAGCTGTTTTAAATGTTTTTAAATCAATACGAGCAATACGAGGTGTATTGTTGGCATTACCAAAAACCCAGCGTCCATCTACTTCTCCATTGGTTTGAGACATTTCTGTGTGGTGTAAATCATCCCAAGGTACAAATCCGTGTGAAGTGTTCAACATAGGTTTTGTTTCTTCACTATATCCCCATCCTTTTTCCGGATCAACTGAAAAAACAGGAATTACTCTGAACAATCTTCCGCTTGGAAGTCCGTACACACTTAATTGTCCGCTGAATCCACCGGAAACAAAGTTGTAAAATTCGTCATATTTACCTGGTGCTACGTATGCTTTTTGAGCTGCATCCCCACTCACTGTATCACTTGTATTTTTAGGTTTACAAGACCCCATAAATGCTGCAATCAAAACTACTGCAGAAGTAATTTTTAACAATCTTGATTTCATATACTTTCGATTTATAATTAATTTATTTTTAAAAATTATTTCACACCATCGTTTTGACGCATGTATTCCAAAATATGTCTGGCATCATCATCGGTTAAAGCTTGATTAGGCATACGAACCAAACACAATTCCAATTGAGCTTGTAATTCTGGATCTTTGTCTATCATTGGATCAGGATTCGTTGAGAAATTCATAATCCATTCCGGAGTTCTGCGTTCGGTAACTCCCTTCCAACCGGGTCCTACTAAACGTTCGTCGGTTAATTTATGGCAAGACATACATTTTACGCCGGCCACTTTTTCGCCTTCTGAAGCCATTGCTACATCTAAACCGGTTCCCAAGTCTACTGTGGTAAATTTTCCTTCTCCTCTTTTTGGATCATAAGAAGATGGGTCTGATGAGGTTTCAGTTGAAGAAGCCTTTGTAAAGTCTTCTCCAGCATTGGTTTTTTCTTTTCCACACGAAAAGAATAAGAGCAAACCAACTGCTAATAAATACATTTTGTTCATATTAATTTAGGTTAAAATTATGACACAAATTTCCAGCGTAATTATTCGAAAATTTATGATTGCAATCATACAAATCATGTTTTTTTAACCCTTATATTTGCACAATAAATTACTATCTCGTTTTGAAATATTTTATAGCCATAGTAACCTTCTTCTTTTTATTCAGACCTATTTTTCCGGTGATGAATTATGTGGTGAATTATGATTATATTTCTAAAGAATTGTGTGAAAACAAGGCAAAACCGGAATTGGAATGTAATGGCAAATGTCATTTAAAAGCTGAGTTAGCCAATGCATCAGAAGAGAGCACGCCGGCTTCCCATGAATCAAAAAGTAATTTTAGTATTGAACTTTTATTTTTAGAATCGTTACCAAGCTATTCTTTTCACAACATTTTTGTTGAAAAAGAACCAGTTTCTAATTTTTATTCAAAACTATACTTTCGACTAAATAGTACTTCCGTTTTTCATCCTCCCATTATATAATTTTTTCTTTTTTGTATTTAAATTTTTTAGAAAAGGATTAAATTTTTAATCCAACACTATTACTATTTCTTTAACCTAACCATTAGCCGAACAAAATCGGTGAAAAACAACTCATGCAATTTATTGAGCAGATGGTTACAATTTCTATAACTCAAATTAAAAATTATAATGAAACTATATAAAATACTATTCGTTTTTGCATTAGCTATGCTAACTTCTTGTTCTTCTGATGATGAAACTGTTACTATTAATGAATTAGAAGGTTTATCAAAATTCAAAGAAATCACTAATGATACACATACCATTGAACTATATTCTCCGGCCGGTTTTCTTGAACAAGGTTATAATGAAATATCCTTACGAATTAAAAACAACACAACGAATGAATACATAAAAAATGCCTCTGTTGAATGGATGCCCTTGATGCACATGACGATGATGACGCACTCTTGTCCGAAATCTACTATTGAAAAAACAACAGCTGAAGGAACTTTGTATAAAGGTTATATCGTTTTTCAAATGCCTCAAAATGCAACAGAATATTGGGATTTAAAACTAGATTATACCATTGATGGAACTGAATATTCAGCAATATCTGTTATTGATGTTCCTGCTTCTGCAAAAAGAAGAATTAATACGTTTACAGGAACTGACAATGTTAAATATATTGTTGCCTTTATAGAACCTCATCAACCCAAAGTAGCCCTAAATGACATGGTCGCTGGGGTTTTTAGAATGGAAAATATGATGAGTTTTCCTGTTGTAAACGACTTAAAACTTAAAATTGATCCGAGAATGCCAAGTATGGGAAATCACGGCTCACCTAATAATGTAGATTTAACCCAATCAACTTCTGATGAATTTTATCACGGGAAATTATCATTAACCATGACTGGTTATTGGAAAATTAATCTTCAATTGGTTAACGCTTCCAATGATGTTTTAAAAGGAGAAACAGTTACCGAATCAAATGAAGCAAGTAGCATTTTCTTTGAAGTAGAATTCTAAAAACAGTATTAACGGCCAAAGGTTATTTAAACTTTTGGCCTTTTACTATGTATTATGAAAAAACAATTTTATGTTTTATTCGTTCTTTTGTCTACAACCTATTGTTTGGCACAAGAGCAATTGACAGACAGCATTTTACCTGTTAGACTGAATGAAGTCATTCTTATTGGAAAACCTTCTCGATTAGACCAAAAACAAGTAAAACCACTAGCTTCGTTGGATGAGTATTTACAACAATCCGGACGAATCGATATGATTAAACGCGGAAGTTATGCTTGGGAACCCATGATTAATAACATGGCAACAGAGCGAACAATTACCACCATCGATGGCATGCGTATTTTTGGTGCTTGTACCGATAAAATGGATCCGGTGACTTCGTATGTAGAAATATCCAATCTTTCGGAAGCTACTATTTCTTCCGGTCAAGAAGGAAGTTGTCACGGACCAACGATTGGCGGTTCATTGGATTTAAAACGACTTCGCAGTAATCAAGCAAATTTAGGTTGGTCAGGGAGTTTAAGCAGTGGTTTTGAATTCAATAACAAGCAACGAATTTTGGGCGGAATGGTTCATTACAAAGACAGTTCTTTGTATGTTGATGCTAATCTAACCTATCGAAAATCCGACAACTATTATGCAGGAAATCATGAAGAAATTATGTATTCACAGTTTCAAAAAATGAATGCTTCTATAATTTCCGGGTATCAATTTCAAAATAAATTAATAGAAGGATCCATTATTTTTGATGAAGCAAATGATGTTGGTTATCCAGCCTTACCAATGGATATTTCGCTGGCTAGAGCACTAATAACTTCTTTAAAATTTGAAGTTGCTCCAACATCCGGTTTAGTAAATCATTGGGAAAATAAGCTGTATTTTAATACCATCACTCACTTTATGGATGATTCCAAACGGCCGGATGTTCCCATCAGAATGGATATGCCTGGTTGGAGTGATACATATGGTTATTATTCAAAAGGAAAAATCACAAAAGAAAATCACCATATCCAATTTAATTTGAATGGTTTTTACAATCGTTCTATTGCTGAAATGACTATGTATCCCAACGATCCCAATGAAAATGCCATGTTTATGTACACTTGGCCAGATGTTCGAACATTTTATAACGGTATTTATTTGGAAGATGAAATTGAATTTTCTGTCCAAAACTCTCTAAAATTAAATGGTTCTGTTGGCTTTCATCAAAACAAAGTAGCCAATGAATTTGGACTGGAAAGTTTACAAATTTTCTATCCGGAAATGACAGACCAACAAAATCGCTTCTTAAAAAGTGTTTCGTTGCAATACAAACATCAAATCAAACACTGGAACTTTTCAGTAGGTTCAGGATATGGAGAACGGGCACCTTCCGTAACAGAAGGTTATGCGTTTTATATTTTCAATAGTTTTGATTTGTTTGATTATATCGGAAATCCAAATCTATCAAACGAAAAATCAATTGAAGGAAATTTTGATGTTTGGTTTAAAAACGAAAAAATGAAAACAGGAATCACTTTTTCTGCCTTTCATATTGTAGATTATATGATAGGAATTCCTGATAGTAATTTTATTCCAATGACCATTGGAGCAAGTGGTGTGAAAATGTATAATCAACTAACATATGCCAATTTGATTCACAGTTCATTAAAATTTGATTATCGTTTAACCAATTATATTTTTTGGAATAATCAACTGCAATATAGTTATGGAAAAGATTCCGAAAACCGAAATCTGCCATTTATAAGTCCGCTACAATACCAAAGTCAATTACAATATAAAAAGAATCAATTTCAAACGGAAGTTACTATACGAGGAAATGCCACACAATCTAATTACAGTTCTTTTTACGGAGAAAACAGCACGCCTAATTATGTTATTTTGAATGCCTCGACAGGATATAATTTTAAATGGAATTCACAAAAATTAATGCTGAATGTAGGTGTAGAAAATGCATTTGACACTTATTATTCTACATTTACCGACTGGAATAACATTCCCAGAATGGGACGAAATGTATTTGTTAATTTGATTTACAATTTTGAAAAATAAAAAAAATCAAGCAAATTGTTCAGATTCAATGCCTTGATATTGACACGAATGTTCTAAAATCAACATGGCAACATCCAACATATTTTCGAGCTCACAACATTCTTTGCAGCGGTTGTAGTAGCCTAAACATTCCATTAAATCGGAATGAATTTTATGTAGATTTGATAAAACAATTTGCTTGCTTTCAAACGAATTAGTAAGCAAACTAAAAGTCATCCAATTTTTAACTTGCAAATTAAAATCTTTTAATATGGTAGGTGCAATAAATTCCGGTTTATGGTTATGTGAATGTTCATAATACAAAACATCATTGTTTTTGTCATGAGCAATAACTTCGGCTACATTGTGAGAAAAAACTAAGGCTTCTATTAATGAATTAGAAGCCAAACGATTAGCACCATGCAATCCTGTGCAAGAACATTCGCCTAAAGCATATAGATTTTTGAGTGAAGTTTGTCCGTTTTCATTCACTTCAATTCCACCACATTGATAATGGGCTGCCGGTACTATCGGAATTAAATCGATTTTATAATCAAACCCTTTTTCTTTGAGATTGGAAAAAATGGTTGGAAAATGTTTTTCAAAACCCTTATTATTCAAATGACGAAGGTCTAAAAACACATTTTCTTCGTTTGAAATAATCATTTCTGTTGCAATTGCTTTGGAAACGATATCTCGCGTAGCCAATTCTCCTCTAACATCATAATGGTATAAAAATCTTTCTTCTTTATAGTTAACCACATGAGCACCAAATCCTCGTAAAGCTTCTGAAATAAGAAACAAATTGCCTTTCTTTTTTTCAAATAAAGCCGTCGGATGAAATTGAACATATTGCATATCTTTTACAGAAACTCCTGCTCTAAGTGCCATTGCAACTCCGTCTCCTGTAGCATTTTCAGGGTTGGAAGTATAGTTAAAAATATGTCCCGAACCACCGGTTGCCAAAACAATATGCGGAGCATAAACTGCCGAAAATTGGTTGTTTCTATCGAAAAAAGTGAGTCCTACAGCTCTTTCTGTATTATAAATATTCTCTTTGATGATATCCACCGCCAACGCATTATCTATGATTTCTATAGAAGGATGAGATTTGATTTTATTCCATAAAACTTCCTGAATATGCCAACCTGTTTTGTCTTTATAATGAACCACTCGTTGATGACTATGACCGCCTTCTAATGCTAAATCTAATTTTCCTTTGCGGTCTGCATCAAATTCTGCTCCCCATTTAATGAGTTCTTGAAGTCGTTGCGGAGCTTGTTTAATAACCATTTCAACTATTTCTAAATTACATTTTCCTTGACCTGCTGCTAATGTGTCTTGAATATGCTCTTCATAACTATCGATTAGTCGATCACAAACTACTGCTAATCCGCCTTGTGCTAATGAAGTATTGGTGGCACACGGATCACCTTTGGCCAATAAAACAATTTTTAGAGCCTTATTTTTTTCAATTAAATGAAGAGCCAATGAAAGTCCGGCTATTCCGGTACCAACAATAATTACATCACTTTTTTTCATAACCTTAGCATTGAAGCATTTTTTCTATGGGAATTCGAGCTTTATCAACTAAATTTCTATCTAATTTTACTTCAGGGAATTCATTTAGTAGACAATTATAAATTTTCTCTAACGTATTCATTTTCATAAAAGCACATTCGCTGCAAGCACAGGAATTATCTTCTTTTGAAGGTGCAGGAATTAATGTTTTATGAGGAACTTCATGTTTCATTTTGTGCAGAATTCCGCTTTCAGTAGCTATAATAAATTTTATTTCCGGTGAAGATTTAATATAATTAATCATTCCCGAAGTAGAACCAATATAGTGAGCCGTTTTTAAAATATGAGTTTCCGATTCTGGATGTGCGACAATCACGGCATCTGGATTTTTCTGGTATAAATCGATTAATTTTTCTAGCGAAAAAGCTTCGTGAACCACGCAAGAGCCATTCCATAAAACCATTTCTCTTCCTGTTTCTTTGATAAGATAATTGCCAAGATTTTTGTCTGGTGCAAACACAATTTTATCTTCTTTTGGAATAGAATTAATTACTTTAACTGCATTTGAAGACGTGCAAACATAATCGCTCATGGTCTTAATTTCGGCAGAACAATTAATGTATGTCACCACTTTATGATTGGGATAATCTTTTAAAAATTCTCGAAATTTATCCGGCGGACAACCATCTGCAAGCGAACATCCGGCATTTACATCGGGAACTAAAACTTTTTTATTAAAATTTAAAATCTTAGCCGTTTCTGCCATAAAATAAACACCGGCAAACACAATAATTTCAGCTTCTGTTTCTGCTGCTTTTCTCGAAAGTTCTAAACTATCTCCCACAAAATCTGCTATTTCTTGAATTTCAGGTAACTGATAATAATGTGCCAAAATCACAGCATTTTTTTGTTTTTTTAGCTTGATTATTTTTTGTTGAAGTAGAATTTTCTTATTAATTATAATCGGACTTATTTGTCTCATTAAAATTTATTTTTTTTTTAAATTCTTAAAAAAGTTTCTTTCGTATCTAATCCATCAATTAAATTGGCTAAAGTGGTTGTATCAAATGCTTTCTTTAATTGTTCTCGAATGGGTTTATATTGATGATGAAAAGGACAAGGTTTTACTTCAGAACAATCATTTAACCCCAGACTACAACGCTTGTAAACCGCATCGCCGTCTATGGCTAAAACAATATCGCCTAACTTTATTTTTGTGAGCTTTTCACGAGGAACATAAAAACCACCGCCGTTTCCTTTACTGGAATCTACCAATTGATTTTTGGCTAATTTTTGAAGGATTTTCGCTGTAAACGATTCCGGAGAATCAATTTTTCGAGCAATTTCTCGCAAACTGATTCGGTTGCCTTGTTGGGTTTCCGCAGCAATAATAATGGTCGCCCGAACGGCATATTCACAAGTTTTAGACAGCATTTTTTATTTCAAAAATAGCGATATTTCTACAATTCCTAAGCAAATTTATAAACAACTCACGTTGCATAGTATGATTTTAATCATGTTAACGCATACAAACCTTAATTTTTGGTGTAGATAAATGTTTATAATCAATTGAACTTGAATACTGAAGTGGTGCCAAGGTGATAGAATTGTTTCTAAAATGTTGCAAAAAATAGCTTCCGTTGTAGCCGTTATTTTCTAAAAGATGAATCATTTCTGCTATATCATTTTCCATTAACAAATCGGAATGAACGGTTGTTCGCACTTCATAAGGAACTGAATTCTTTTGAATTAGAGATAAACATTCAAAAAAATGTTGATAAAAATTGGCTTTGGTTATTGTTTTTGTTTTCTGTTTGGTTGCTTTAAAATCAAGAGCGATATAATCAATAAAATTGAGTTTTAAAGCTTCATTTAATCGATGAGGCATGCTTCCATTTGTGTCAACTTTTACCAAAAAACCCATTTCTTTAATAGCTCGTAATAAATCGAGCGATTCTTTGTGCAACAAACATTCACCACCACTAAAAACAACTGCATCTAATAAATTTTTTCGTTTGGCTAAAAAATCCAATGTTTCGGGAATGGAAAATACACCTTTCCCGAAAACAATTTCCGGATTATAGCAATAACTACATTTCATGTTGCAACCGGCAAACCATAGAATACAGGCTGTTTTATCCGGATAGTCCAATAACGTGAAAGGTGTTATGCTGTGAATTATTTTTTTAGCATTTGCATTCATTAAAATGAGTTCGTTGTTTGTGTTCTCCTTTTTTTCCGATATTGAAACTTTCCACAGGACGATGATAGCCCATTACTCGCGTATACACTAAGCATTTGGTTCGCAAATCATTGTGTTGTTCTAAAGTGGAATTAATTGTTTGTGTTTTCATGTTTTTCTAATTTTAATTTTTCTATAAGTTGTTCATCACATTTTGGACAATATTCATGTTCACCGTTTAAATAACCATGAACGGGGCAAACGCTAAAAACAGGAGTTACTGTAATGTAGGGTAGTTTGAAGTTGGTTATTACTTTTTTTACAAAATTTCTACAAGCTTCGGGTGTACTTATTTTTTCATTCATATATAAATGCAAAACCGTTCCACCGGTATATTTGCATTGCAATTGGTCTTGCATTAATAAAGCTTCAAATGGATCTTCGGTAAAATCTACGGGAATTTGAGAACTGTTGGTATAGTAAATATTTTCGCCCTCACCTGCTTGAATAATATCATCATAGCGTTTTTTGTCTTCTTTGGCAAAACGATAGGTTGTTCCTTCTGCCGGAGTAGCTTCCAAATTATATAAATTTCCGGTTTCTTCTTGGAATTCTTTCATTCGATTGCGAATATGTTCTAAAATTTCAGAAGCCATTTCCATTCCGAATGAAGAGGTAATGTCTTTTTTACCTTTCGTAAAATTGAGAATCATTTCGTTGATTCCATTAACTCCAATGGTTGAAAAATGATTTCTAAAATGTGGTAAATAACGCTTGGTGTATGGATATAATCCTCGATCATACATGTCTTGCACAAACACTCGCTTTTTTTCTAAAGTGGATTTCGCCAATTCCATTAAATAATCAACTTGACGATAAAGATCTTTTTTATTTTCTGAATACAAATAGCCTAAACGAGCCATATTGATGGTTACGACGCCAATACTTCCGGTCATTTCGGCACTGCCAAATAAACCATTTCCACGTTTGAGTAATTCACGTAAGTCGAGTTGCAAACGGCAACACATGCTTCTCACAGCATTGGGTTTATAAGCGTCTGGGTTTTCAACTTTTTCACCATTTTCATCATAAATATATTGACTACCAATAAAATTCTGAAAATAAGAAGAACCTATTTTAGCCGTATTTTCAAAAAGAATATCGGTGTTTTCTCCATACCAATCAAATTCTTCAGTAATGTTTACAGTTGGAATTGGAAATGTAAATGGTTGTCCGTTGGCATCTCCTTCGGTCATAACCGTATAATAGGCTTTGTTGATGAGATTCATTTCGGGTTGAAAATGCTCATAGCGAAGTTCTAATGGCGATTCTACTCCTCTACTTTTTGCTCGGTTTAAAAACTCATCCGATTTTGTTGTTGAAAATAAATGCTCATTATTTCGGGTTGGAATTTGCACTTTTAAATCATCCGGAACTACCCAATCGAGTGTGATGTTGGTGAATGGCGATTGTCCCCAACGGGCCGGAACATTAAGATTATAAACAAAACTTCGAACCGCTTTTAGCACCTCATCAAAACTCAAATTGTCTTTAAAAACATACGGAGCTAAATAGGTATCAAATGAACTAAAAGCCTGTGCTCCTGCCCATTCGCTTTGCAAAATACCTAAAAAGTTAGCCATTTGACCCAATGCTTCCCGAAAATGATTTGGTGGTCTGCTTTCTACTCTGCCACGAACACCATTGAAACCATCATTTAACAAAACCCGCAAACTCCAACCGGCACAATAGCCAGTTAGGCAGTCTAAATCATGAATATGATAATCGCCATTGCGGTGTGCAAAACCTTCTTCCTTGGAGTACACTTTGTCTAACCAGTAGTTTGCAATAATTTTCCCGGCTACATTATTTACCAGACCGGCGTTTGAATAAGATGTGTTTGCGTTAGCATTAATTCGCCAATCTGTCTGCGAAATATATTCTTCGATGGTTTGCGTGCTATCCACATAAGTCGTATCTTCATTTAACCCCAAAACATGTTCACGTTGCATTTTTCGGGTGTGCCGATAGACCATGAACGATTTCATTACAGAAAAATAGTTCATACTAAACAGCACTTTTTCAATATTATCTTGAATTTCTTCTACAGCCCAAGTTTCTTTAGTGTCTAATTGTTTCATCACTTCTTCTACCACTAACGGATTAAAGATTTGCGATTCACTTTGGAATGCTTTTTCGATTGCTTGTTCAATTTTAAATAATTCAAATGGCCGAAAAATTCCATTTCTTTTGATAACATATTTTTCCATACAATTTGCTTTTTGAAGAATTAATGTGAAGATTGATTGTTCAAATTTAACTCAAATAAGACTTTTTTATCCTATTTAAAAAATAAGAAATCAACAAATTAAAAAATAGAATTGTTGATAAGTAAAGTAGTTAACACACTAGTAAAAGAATAGCATTTCTATAAACCGATATAAACAAGAAATAATATACCTATTACAATTAAATTTCGAAGTAGAGCAGAATTTCTGCCCCGGATTGAAGTGGAAAGCTTTTTTGTTTTTTTGGTGAATTTTTATTGCTAAAAAAAGAGCGACCATCGGAAGCTACTTTTTTTGCTTATAAAAACCACCTGAAAAATAAAAAACTTGAAACGTAAAGCCGGATAAAGGCACTAAAACTTAGTCACTATTCTATCCATTACCCAATTGGTTTGGGCAGCATATTTTCCAAGAGATGGATGACTAGATTTACCAACTAAATGATCTCTCATATTTTGCACATGATTAAGTTGAATGTTTTCCGGATGCTCGATAAACAATTCTTTTATTCCATTTTGATTAGTTAACAAAATAGGTTTTTCATCAAAAACAGCAAACTCAATTTTGCCTTTACTACCGATAATTTCTACTTTATCTTTACGTTCAAAACTACCAAAATTCCATGTTCCTGAGCCGGTTACACCCGATTCATGCAACCAATTGGCAACAATTGCATCTTTTGCAGAATATAATTTTTGTTGGTTTAAACTTATTCCATTAACTGAAGTTATTTCTCCAAAATAATGTGCAAACAAATCGAGTCCGTGACTGGCTAAGTCTTCAAAATAACCACCGGGTGCAATTTTTTCATCTGTTCGCCAATTGTAGGTTTTGGCTAAATCAATAGGAGAAGGAGTTTTACTTAAATACCAACTAAAATGGCGTATTTCACCAATTTCGCCTTCATCTAACCATTGCTTAATTTGATTAAACCGTGGCAAAGATCTTCTGTAATAAGCCACAAATAAAGGCAATTTCTTTTCTTCAAAAGCGTTTAAAATTTCTTGACATTCCTGATAATTAACTGCCATAGGTTTTTCGATGCAACATATTTTTCCGGCTTGTGCTACTTTTAAAGCATAAAATTTATGTGTGTCGGGAGGAGTAGCAATGTAAACAGCATCTATTTCGGGATGATTAATCAACTCATCAGCATTGGAAAAATAATATGGTACGTTGTGTCGAAGAGCATAATCTTTTGCTTTTTCTGCATCTCTTCGCATGACGGCAAAAAGTTCAAAACCATCAGTTTTAGAGTAGGTTGGTCCGCTTTTTTTTTCGGTTACATCTCCGCAACCAATAATTCCCCATTTGACTGAACTAGTTTTATTTTGAAAAAATGACATCGCTATAGTGTGTTTATAATAAGCTATATTATTCGAGTGTAAAATCTATATACAAAATTAAAGCATTATACTTAATAAGTCAAAAATAAGTTAATCCTTATAACATTAGTGTGAATTTTTGAATACTTTTGCATTCGAAAATTAATAATATAAAAATGAAAAAAATAGTTGTATTACTGATTACTGCTTCGTTATTTGTGGCTTGTAATAAATTAGAAGGTAATGAATTTATGATTAGTGGAACTGCCGAAGGAATCTCGGATGGTAAACTTGCCATATTAGAAACATTGGATGAAAGCGGTATGGTATTAAAGCCTACAGATACAGCTGTTATCAAAAACGGAAAATTTGAGTTCAAAGGAACAACTACTGAGCCTGAACTACGTTTTATTCAATTAGATAGTGTACAAGGCAAGATTGTATTTATTCTTGAAAATGGCGAAATTAGCATTAAAGCGTTTAAAGACAGCATCAACAAATCTGTTATTGGCGGAACATTTAACAATGAGCAATTTGCTGTTTATAACAAGGAACAAAATGTTATTCAGAAGAAGATTGCTGATTACAGAACTGTGAACAAAGAAAAAATGGAAGTAGCCATGCAAACAAATGATACAGTTACTGTGAACAGTTTGAGAGATGGTTTTGTAAAATTGAATAATGAATTTAAAGACTACAATGTTAAATTTGCTGAAAAAAATCCGAAAGCATTTATCAGTGTTTTAATGATTCAAAACATGTTAATGCAACCGGATTCTGATTTTGAAAAATTGGAAAAAACGTTTAACAATTTAGATAAATCTGTAAAAGATACAAAACCTGGTAAAAATGTAGGCGAATTAATTTCTAACAGAAGTTCTGCCGAAGTAGGAAAAGCAGCACCAGAATTTTCTGCTCCAAATCCGGAAGGAAAAATGGTTTCGTTAAAAGAATCATTAGGGAAAGTAACAATCATTGATTTTTGGGCTTCTTGGTGTGGACCATGTCGTAAAGAAAATCCAAGCGTAGTTGCTTTATACAACGAGCTTCACGAAAAAGGATTAAACATTATTGGTGTTTCTTTGGATAAAGAAGGTGATGCTCAAAAATGGCAAGATGCTATTACTGCTGATAAACTAACTTGGCCACAGGTTTCTAACTTAAAATATTGGAATGATCCTGTTGCAAAAAAATATAATGTAACAAGTATTCCTGCTACATTTATTTTAGATGCTACCGGAAAAATTGTTGCAAGAGATTTAAGAGGTGAAGAATTGAAAGCTAAAGTTATAGAATTATTAGGTTCATAACTTTAGTAAAATATAAGCGACGAAAAATCCCCTATTTGGGGATTTTTTTATTCTACTCATTCCCAAACGCTTATCAATTTATTATAAATAATAGCAAAAAAAGGTTTGCACAATGTAAAAACAATTCTATATTTGCATCCGCATAATGCAGGGGGAGATACTCAAGCGGCCAACGAGGGCGGACTGTAAATCCGCTGATTACATCTTCGCAGGTTCGAATCCTGCTCTCCCCACAAAACAAAAACTCCTGATACGTCAAAAGCTCGCTTTTGTAAGTATTGGGAGTTTTTGTTTGAGATAAAAATAGCCCACGGTTTAAACCGTGGGCTAAAGCAGAATAAACGAAGGTAATCCTCTCTCGCCAGCAGATAACGTCCTATAAAAAAACTAAGAAACCTTACCACAAAATTGAATTGAAGAAAGCTCGCTTTTGTAAGTTTTTGTTTTGAGTAAGGTTTCCACAAAGTCTTGTAGAAATCTAAAATATCCCAAGATTTAAACCATGGGCTTAGATTGCGAAAATGTTACTAAAAAAATAAGATCTCCCCCTTTTGAACTCACCGCATAATTTTTCTATTAAAATATATCGAACTCTATTACTTTTTTGCCAGCAAGAAGTGAAGGCATAAAGTTGAGGGTTAGAATTTCAAATTTCTAAGGACTGACAGAATTATATAAACTACATCTAATTGATATGGCTATCGCAAACTGAAAAATGCGACTTAAACTAAATTTGCATAAATTATTTTGAAACACTTTGTTAGCATTAAACCGCGTGAGAGATTGAAGTGGAAAGCCCGACCTGTAGCTTGCGGAAGGGCACGCCGAAAAAGATTGTTAGATTTTTGGACTTTTAGATTTTTGGATTTTTGGATTCTAACATTTTCTTGATTATTTGCTCATTTTTTTGTAAATTGTAAACAAAAAAAGATGAAAAAATGTATTAGATTATTTATTTTACTGATTTCTGGATTTGTTTTTGCTCAAAAGCCGAGTGAAATTCCGGGTGACACAGGCAAAGTTGAATTAACGGAAACTAGTGATATCATTATTTATATATTGATTCCCATCATAATTATTATTTTATATTTTGTTTGGAAGAAGCGAAAAAAGAATGGTTCTGAATAATAAAATTTTAGCCCGAAAAAATGTTTTTCTGCGATTATAATTTCTACTTTTGTTATACTTAAATAAACGAAAAAAAACATGTTGATTATTGGCATTGCAGGTGGCACCGGAAGTGGAAAAACAACGGTTGTGCATCAGATCATGAATGAACTTCCTGAAACTGAAGTGGGTATAATTTCTCAAGATTCCTATTACAAAGAAACGCACAATTTGAGTTATGATGAGCGGACTAAAATAAATTTTGATCATCCAAGAGCGATTGATTTTGAATTGTTGGTGGCTCATTTAAAAGAATTGAAAGCAAACAATGTGATTCAGCAACCTGTTTACTCTTTTGTTACACACAACCGAACAGATGATACAATTGTAACACATCCTAGAAAAGTGATGTTAGTAGAAGGGATTTTGATTTTGGCAAATCCGGAACTTCGCGACATGTTTGACATTAAAATCTATGTTCATGCCGATTCGGATGAACGTTTAATCAGACGTTTAAAACGTGATATCGCCGAAAGAGGTCGTGATATGGATGAAGTGATTAATCGTTATCAAAACACCTTGAAACCAATGCACGAACAATTTATTGAACCCACAAAAGCTTTTGCCGATATTATTATTCCGAATGACAAATACAACACGGTTGCCATTGACGTGGTTCGGGCTGTAATCAACCAACGAATTTTATAATTATGAAGTTTTTCCAACGTTTAGAAGAAAAATATCCTTGGTTTAAATATGTCGGAAACCGATATGTTTTAGTCTTGATTTTCTTTGCCGTTTGGATGCTTTTTTTAGACAACTACTCCTATCTGGAACACCGGTTTTTGAACAAAGAACTCGATGAACTGGAAACCAACAAAAAATATTATCAAGAAGAAATTAAAAAAGACTGTCTTGACATCAAACGCCTCAATAATCCTGATCAAATTGAAAAATATGCTCGTGAGAAATACTACATGAAACGAGATAGCGAAGATATTTATATCATCGAATTTGAGGAAGAGATGCTACTCGAAGAGGAAGAAAATCACAAATCGCTATAATTATGGCAACACATTTATTTAAAGAATTCGAACCGATTTCATCCAAACAATGGAAACAGCAAATTCAGTTTGAACTCAAAGGTGCGGACTACAACGAAACACTCGTTTGGGAAAGTCCGGAAGGTATCAAAGTGAAACCTTTTTATCACATCGACGAAAACGAAGTAAAAATCGAATCTCCGCCGTCGAACGGATTTAGAATTATTCAAAATATTTATGTTTATGATGTAAAAAAATCGAATGAAAGAGCACTGGATTCTTTGAAAAGAGGTGCGGAATCTGTTCGGTTTACAATTGAAAACGATGCTGTTTCTTTGAATGATTTGATGGAAAATCTTCCGAAAGAAAATGTGACTTATTATTTTAATTTACTTTTTCTATCGAGTGAATTTATCAAAAAAATTGACGCTTTTGCAAATCAAAATCAGTATAAAATAGTTATTCTTCAAGACCCTGTTGGTCAGCTAGCTAAAGATGGAAATTGGTTTGAATCGTTAGAAAAAGATTTTCTACATTTAAATACGATTTCTACTGTATCGACTCCTACAGTAAGCTGCAAAATTGATTTATACCAAAATGCCGGAGCCAATATGGTTCAGCAATTGGCGTATGCGATGGCACATGTGAATGAATATTTTAATCGTATAGAAAAAATTTCTTCTCCTATTACTTTTGAAGTGGCAGTGGGAACAAACTATTTCTTTGAAATTGCAAAACTGAGAGCTTTACGTCTTCTTTTCAATGCATTAGCTAAAGAATACAATCATGATTTTGATTGCCACATTATTGCTACACCAACCAAACGAAACAAAACACTGTATGATTATAATGTAAACATGCTTCGTACCACAACCGAATGCATGAGTGCAATTTTGGGAGGTGCAAATGGAGTTTCAAATTTGGCTTATGATGCTATTTATCACAAAGACAATGAATTTGGAGATAGAATTTCCCGCAATCAATTGTTGGTTTTAAAACACGAAAGTTATTTTAATCAAGTGCATAATCCGGCCGACGGAGCATACTATATTGAAAGCTTAACTGAACAATTAGCCGAAAAAGCATTGGCATTATTCAAAGATATTGAAGCAAATGGCGGATTAATTACGCAGTTAATTGAAGGTACAATTCAACGAAAAATTAGCGAAAGTGCTCAAAAAGAGCAAGATTTATTTGATTCCGGAAAAGAAGTTTTGTTGGGAACGAATAAATATCCAAACAAGAATGATAAAATGAATCATGAGTTAGAATTGTTTCCTTTTGTGAAAATAAATCAAAGAAAAACATTAATTACACCAATTATTGAAAGAAGATTGGCGGAGAAAAGTGAACAAGAACGTTTATCTCTAGAACAACAGCCATGAGAAAAGATATACAACAATTAAAATTAGAAGGTGGAAATCAGAATTTAGAAAATCCTGAAAAGGAGAATTTCTTAACAGCTGAGAACATTGAATTAAAAACTTTATATTCAAAAGAAGATTTAAAAAACATAGAACATCTTGATTTTGGTGCCGGATTTGCCCCTAATCTTCGTGGTCCTTATGCTACAATGTATGTTCGCAGACCTTGGACAGTTCGCCAATATGCTGGATTTTCTACTGCCGAAGAGAGTAATGCTTTTTATCGAAGAAATTTGGCCGCAGGGCAAAAAGGACTTTCGGTTGCGTTTGATTTAGCTACACACAGAGGTTATGATTCCGATCACGAACGTGTGGTAGGTGATGTGGGAAAAGCAGGTGTTGCCATCGATTCAGTGGAAGATATGAAGATTTTGTTTGACCAAATTCCGTTAAACGAAATGTCAGTTTCCATGACTATGAACGGAGCCGTTTTGCCAATTATGGCATTTTATATCGTAGCCGCAGAAGAACAAGGTGTGTCTCCAAATTTACTTTCCGGAACAATTCAGAATGATATTTTGAAAGAGTTTATGGTGCGAAATACATACATCTACCCACCTACTCCTTCGATGAAAATTATTGCCGATATTTTTGAATATACGAGCAAAAATATGCCTAAATTCAATTCGATTTCGATTTCAGGTTATCATATGCAAGAAGCCGGAGCAACCGCAGACATTGAATTGGCTTATACGTTAGCCGACGGTTTAGAATACATTCGAACCGGATTAGCAGCCGGAATGGATATTGATACCTTCGCTCCTCGCCTCTCTTTTTTCTGGGCGATTGGAATGAATCATTTTATGGAAATTGCCAAAATGCGTGCGGGTCGAATGTTATGGGCAAAATTACTCAAACAATTCAATCCGAAAGATGAAAAATCATTGGCTTTGCGAACACATTGTCAGACTTCGGGTTGGAGTTTAACCGAACAAGATCCGTTTAATAATGTGGCTCGTACGTGTATTGAAGCGGCTGCCGCAGCTTTTGGCGGAACGCAATCATTACACACCAATGCCTTGGATGAAGCGATTGCATTACCAACCGATTTCTCTGCTCGAATTGCTCGAAATACACAAATCTTTTTACAAGAAGAAACGAAAATCTGCAAAACGGTTGACCCGTGGGCAGGAAGTTATTATGTGGAAAGTTTGACAAATGAAATTGCTCAAAAAGCGTGGGCTTTGATGGAAGAAGTGGAAGAATTAGGCGGAATGACCAAAGCCATTGAAGCCGGAATTCCGAAACTGCGAATTGAAGAAGCCGCAGCCAGAAAGCAAGCTCGAATTGACAGCAGTCAAGACATTATTGTTGGCGTAAACAAATACCGTTTGGAGAAAGAAGATCCGTTGATGATTTTGGATGTGGATAACCAAATGGTTCGCAAGCAACAATTGGAACGATTGGCAGAAATAAAATCGTCTCGTGATACGGAAAAAGTAAAAGCCAGTTTGGCAAAATTGACTGAATCTGCAAAATCAGGTCAGGAAAATTTATTATCTTTAGCCGTAGAAGCAGCCCGAAACCGAGCAACTCTTGGCGAAATTAGTGATGCCTTAGAAGAAGTTTTCGGACGATATAAAGCACAAATCAGAACCTTTAGCGGCGTGTATAGTAAAGAAATTAAAAATGACGAAAGCTTTGAAAAAGCGAAACAATTAGCCGATGCTTTTGCCAAAAAAGACGGTCGTCGTCCCCGCATTATGATTGCCAAAATGGGACAAGACGGTCACGATCGCGGAGCAAAAGTAGTCGCAACCGGTTATGCCGATGTAGGTTTTGATGTGGACATTGGTCCACTTTTTCAAACTCCAGCCGAAGCTGCCAAACAAGCCGTGGAAAACGACGTGCATATTTTAGGCGTTTCTTCCTTGGCTGCCGGACACAAAACCTTGGTACCACAAGTGATTGAAGAACTCAAAAAATACGGTCGAGAAGACATTATGGTCATTGTAGGTGGCGTAATTCCTGCCCAAGATTACCAATTTTTGTTTGATGCCGGAGCGGTTGCCGTTTTTGGTCCTGGGACGAAAATTAGTGAAGCGGCGATTAGTATTTTGGAGGTTTTACTTGAAGATTAAACACTTTCTTGTCATTCTGACGCAGAAAGAATCTCTATTTTTTATAAAACACTGACTGAGAGGTTGGTGTTTTTTTTTATATTTACAAAAACAAAAAAATGCTCACCCTCTCCTTCACCCCATTCCCAATCCTCGAATCCAATCGTTTGTTGTTACGAGCGGTAACCGTTGATGATGTCAACGAAGTAATGGAACTTCGTGGCAATCTGGAAACGATGAAATTCATTCCACGACCATTGGTGACTTCACCCGAAATGGCATTGGAACACATTGCAATGATTATCGAAAAAATTGAAAATAATACGGGGATTAATTGGGCCATTACGTTAAAAGGAAATCCGAAATTGTTGGGTGTCATTGGTCATTATCGCATTCAACCTGAAAATTACCGATCGGAAATTGGCTACATGTTGTTGCCAGAATACCAAGGTCAAGGAATCGTGAGCGAAGCCATCAATACCGTTTTGGATTATGGTTTTAACGTGTTGAATTTTCATTCTGTGGAAGCGGTTGTTGATCCGGAAAATTATGTTTCTGCCAAAGTGTTAGAAAAAAACGGATTTGTAAAAGAAGCACACTTTTTGGAAAATGAATATTGGGATGGAAAATTTTGGGATTCAGTGGTTTTTTCACTTTTAAAACGAAATTTTGTAAAGAAAAATTACTAAATTTAACCATATAAGGCATATAAGTTAAGTCACTTTAAAACTTATATGGCTTATATGGTAAAAAAATAAAATTCATGTTAAAACTCCCCAACACGCCAATCAGTATTTTCACTGTAATGTCCAAAATGGCAAACGATTATCAAGCCATCAATCTCTCGCAAGGTTTTCCGAATTTCCCCATTGATGTGCGAATGACAGAAATTGTGGCTCGTTTAGCCAAAACCGACATTCATCAATATGCTCCGATGGCTGGTTATCCGCCGCTGTTGGAAAAAATTGCTCAGATAACTTCGGATCATTATCATCGAAAAGTGAATCCGTCAACCGAAATTTTAATCACTGCCGGAGCAACCGAAGCGATTTTTGCCACAATTCAAGCATTCGTGCAACCGCAAGACGAAGTCATCATTCTCGATCCAAGTTATGATTGTTATGAAATGCCAATTTTGTTGAGTAATGCAAAACCGATTCGTATTTCGTTAAAAGAAGATTACTCGTCCGATTTTGAGGCAATAAGCCAACATTTATCGACTAAAACTCGAATGCTGATTTTGAATAATCCACACAATCCGTCCGGAAAAATTTGGACAGAAAATGATTTTATTCAACTCGAAAAAATCATCGAAAATTATCCTGATTTATTGATTTTATCGGATGAAGTGTATGAATTTATTACGTTTGAAAATAAGCATATTTCCATCAATACCAGAGAAAAACTAAAAGACAGAAGTTTGATTGTTTCCTCTTTCGGAAAAACGCTTCATTTGACAGGTTGGAAAATCGGCTATTTAATCGCTCCTGAAAATTTAGTAAAAGAAGTCAAAAAAGTGCATCAATACTTGGTTTTTAGTGTGAATAGTTTGGCTCAAGCTTCGATTAATGAATACTTAAACGTTTTTCACATTGAAGAAGTTTCAAAACTCTATCATCAAAAAAGAGATTTCTTTCAAAACCTTTTAAAAGAAACCGCTTTTGAATTGTTGCCTTGTGAAGGAACGTATTTTCAAACTGCATCATTTCAAAACATTTCCGATGAAAATGATATCGATTTCACCAAACGATTAGTCACCGAATTTGGTGTGGCCACCATCCCTCTCTCGGTATTTTATGGCAATCAAACCGACTTAAAACGCATACGGTTTTGTTTTGCTAAAGATGATGAAATGTTGATGAAAGCTGCGGAACGACTTTTAATAATAAAATAATTTTGTTAGCTAAATGCTAAAAATATTTCATACTTTAACTGAATTAATATCTTTACCAAAAACTATATTTTATATGAATTTTTCAGCAAAAATGCTACGTGATAACGCCTTAGAAGGCAAAGTAATTGTAGTAACCGGAGGCGGTAGCGGTCTCGGAAAAGCGATGACCAAATACTTTTTAGAATTAGGTTCAAAAGTTGCCATTACTTCCAGAGATTTAGATAAATTAAAAACCACCGCAGCCGAATTAGAAAAGGAAACCGGCGGAACGTGTTTGCCGTTGCAATGCGATGTTCGTTTTTATGAACAAGTGGAAGCGATGCTTGAGGAAGTTTTGAAAAAATTCGGAAAAGTGGATGTTTTACTAAACAATGCGGCTGGAAATTTCATTTCTCCCACCGAACGATTATCCGCGAATGCGTTTGATACCATCATCGATATTGTTTTAAAAGGTTCCAAAAACTGCACATTAGCTTTTGGAAAACATTGGATCGACACCAAACAAGAAAGTTCAGTGATTTTAAATATTGTGACAACGTATGCTTGGACGGGTTCTGCTTATGTAGTTCCTAGTGCCACAGCCAAAGCTGGCGTTTTAGCGATGACAAGAAGTTTGGCTGTTGAATGGGCAAAATACGGAATCCGAAGTAATGCGATTGCTCCGGGACCATTTCCAACCAAAGGAGCTTGGGATCGATTACTTCCGGGAGATTTAGCGGAAAAATTTGATATGGCTAAAAAAGTACCGTTAAATCGTGTGGGTGATCATCAGGAATTAGCCAATTTGGCGGCTTATTTAGTTTCTGATTTTTCTGCTTATGTAAATGGCGAAGTGATTACCATTGATGGTGGCGAATGGCTCAAAGGAGCAGGTCAATTTAATTTGTTAGAACAAATTCCTGAACATATGTGGGATATGCTTGAAGCAATGATTAAATCGAAAAAGAGCAAATAAAATCCACCGATTTTTAGCTAATTAATTGTACACAAAACAATTAACATTTGTTAACAACTTGACGTTGAAAAACCCATAAATAATCGTAATTTTACGGCTCAAATTTAATCGAATCAATGGGCAAAATTATTGCAATTGCGAATCAAAAAGGAGGCGTTGGAAAAACAACAACAACCGTTAATTTAGCGGCCTCACTAGGTGTTTTAGAAAAAAAAGTATTACTAATTGATGCTGATCCTCAGGCAAATGCCAGTTCGGGATTAGGCATTGATGTAGATGGTGTTGCGATTGGATCTTACCAAGTTTTAGAGCACAGCAACACGCCACAAGAAGCGGTGATGAAATGTTCTGCTCCCAACGTAGATGTTATCCCTGCTCACATTGATTTGGTTGCCATTGAAATAGAATTGGTCGATAAAGAAAATCGTGAATATATGCTCAAAGAAGCATTGGCATCCATCAAAGATCAATATGATTATATTTTGATTGACTGTGCTCCTTCTTTGGGATTATTAACGTTGAATGCCTTAACCGCAGCCGACAGTGTAGTGATTCCGATTCAATGCGAATATTTTGCGTTGGAAGGTTTAGGAAAATTATTAAACACCATCAAAAGTGTTCAAAAATTGCATAATCCCGATTTGGATATTGAAGGATTATTGTTAACGATGTATGATTCCCGTTTGCGTTTATCGAACCAAGTGGTGGAAGAAGTACAAAAGCATTTTAACGATATGGTTTTTAAAACCATTATTCAACGAAATGTGAAATTAAGTGAAGCTCCAAGTTTTGGCGAAAGCATCATTAATTTTGATGCAACCAGCAAAGGAGCCAACAATTACTTGAGTTTAGCAGAAGAAATTATCAAAAAAAATAGCTAGGATTTTATGACACAAGCCACTAAAAAACAAGCATTAGGAAGAGGATTATCGGCTTTATTGAAAGACCCGGAAAACGACATCAAATCGGTAAATGATAAAAATGCCGATAAAGTGGTTGGGAATATTATTGAGCTTGAAATTGAGGCAATCGAAATAAATCCGTTTCAGCCCAGAAGCAATTTTAATGAAGAAACACTTCAGGAATTGGCAACATCTATCAAAGAATTGGGTGTAATTCAGCCGATTACTGTTAGAAAATTAGATTTTAATAAGTATCAGTTAATTTCCGGTGAACGAAGACTTCGTGCTTCAAAAATAGCCGGATTAACCGTTATTCCTTCTTATATCCGAATTGCCAACGACAATGAATCGCTAGTGATGGCTTTGGTGGAAAATATCCAACGTCATGATTTAGATCCAATTGAAATTGCACTTTCGTATCAACGTTTGATTGATGAAATTCAGTTAACGCAAGAACAAATGAGTGATAAAGTGGGTAAAAAACGCTCTACGATTGCCAATTACCTTCGATTATTAAAATTAGATCCGATTATTCAAACCGGAATTCGTGATGGTTTTATTTCGATGGGACACGGTCGTGCATTAATCAATATTGAAGATGAAGATGCTCAGTCAGACATTTACCACAAAATCATCAGTCAGAATCTTTCTGTTCGTGATACTGAAACATTGGTAAAAAATTATCAGGAAGGTTTAAAACCAAAATCCGGAAAAACTGCAAAATCTGCTTCGGCATTTGTAGTTGCAGAATCTGATAAAAAAGAAATCGGAACAGTTTTAGGTACAAAAGTTGACGTGAAAATTGATGCCAACGGAAAAGGAAAAATAACTATTCCGTTTAAATCTGAAGCTGATTTTCAACGAATTATTGCTTTAATTAAAGGATAGTGGTTGTTTCTCGAATCATACTTTTTTCTTTTTTCCTTTTTGGAATAAATTCGGCTATTGCACAAGTTCAGTTTGAAGAAGTAAGAATCACAAAAGACTCTACATCCTACAAACCCATCGATCCATTAACACCTGCAAAAGCGGCTTTTTATTCGGCAGTTATTCCTGGTTTAGGACAAGTTTATAACAAACAATATTGGAAAGTTCCTATTGTTTATGGTGGTTTGGCAATTGGTTATTATTTTTATAATGATAGTAATAAAAAATACAAAGAATTCCGAGACATTTATAAAAGAAGGTTAGAAGGTTATACCGACGACCGTTATTTTGGTGTTTATTCTGATGCCGTTTTAATAAACGCTCAAAGAGGTTTCGAACGAAATAGAGACATTTCAACCGCCGTAATGATTGGTTTTTATGTCTTAAATATAATTGATGCCAATGTTGGTGCTCATCTCATGCAATTTAATGTAAACGATAATTTATCATTAACTCCAGATCTTAGCAGAAATGAAATTGACTACAAGTACAACGTTGGATTAACTTTGAATTACAGATTTTAATGAAAATTGCACTTTTAGGATACGGAAAAATGGGAAAGGTAATCGAACGAATTGCCTTAGAACGCGGCCATGAAATTATATTGCGAAAAGGAAGTTCTGATTCCTTTGAAGGTTTAGAAAACACTGACGTAGCTATTGATTTCAGTGTGCCTGATTCTGCTGTTAACAATATCTCAACTTGTCTTGAAAACGGAATTCCGGTTGTTTCCGGAACAACAGGTTGGTTAGAAGATTATCATAAAATGGTGAACCTTTGTAAAGAAAAAAATGCCGCTTTTATTTATGGTTCTAATTTTAGTTTAGGCGTAAATTTATTTTTTGAATTGAATGATTATTTGGCTAAAATGATGTCAAAATTCAATCAATACAATGTTTCGATGGAAGAAATTCATCACACCCAAAAATTAGACAAACCCAGCGGAACAGCAATTTCATTAGCCAATTCAATCATCAATCATACAAACAAAAATAACTGGAGCATCGAAAACCCAAATTCAGATGATTTGTTTATTGATGTAAAAAGAGAAGACAATGTTCCCGGCACACACTCCATTTTTTATCAATCGGAAGTAGATACCATCGAAATCAAACACACCGCTCACAACCGCGATGGATTTGCTTTTGGTGCCGTGATTGCCGCCGAATGGATTGTAGGTAAAAAAGGTGTTTTTACAATGAAAGATGTATTAGATTTAAAATAAATCATAGCAAAATCATTATAAATAAACGTTAAATTGGTAACGTTTTCTATATTTGAGCACTAATTAAGAACTTGACTTTCGTTGACAAGCAAAAACGAAATTAAAAAACAGTAAAAATGACATTATATCAATGGTTTATATTCTTCTTGGTGATACAAATTGTACACTATTTAGGAACTTGGAAATTATATCAAAAAGCTGGTAGAAAATCGTGGGAAGCAGCCGTTCCTGTTTACAATGCAATCATTTTGATGAAAATTATAAACCGTCCTTGGTGGTGGGCTTTTTTACTTTTTATTCCAATTGTAAACCTAATTATGTTTCCTGTTGTTTGGGTGGAAACCTTGAGAAGTTTCGGGAAAAATTCGCAATTAGACACGATTTTAGGTGTTGCTACTTTAGGTTTATACATCTATTATGTGAATTATACACAAGACGTTACACACATCAAAGACCGTTCATTACATCCCAAAAATGCTACAGCAGATTTTGTGAGTTCGATTCTTTTTGCAATTGTTGTGGCAACAACTGTTCATACGTATGTGATGCAACCGTTTGTTATTCCAACATCTTCCTTAGAAAAATCTTTGTTAGTTGGTGATTTTCTTTTTGTAAGTAAATTTCATTACGGTGCAAGAACTCCAACTACAGCAGTTGGTTTACCAATGGTGCACGATTCTATTCCGATAGTTCGAACAAAATCCTATTTAAGTTGGCCGCAACTACCTTCTTTCCGTTTTCCGGGAATTGAAAGTATTAAAACAAATGACATTGTGGTGTTTAATTGGCCGATTGATACGGTTTATAAATTCAGAGATAGATCAGGAAGAAGAGTAGATAAACCACTTGATAAAAAATCAAATTATGTAAAACGCTGTTTAGGAATTCCGGGAGACAGTCTTCAAATTAAAAACGGAGATGTTTATGTTAATGGGAAAATGCTTCCAATGCATGACCGTCAGAAAGTTCAATATTCCTATGACGTTATTACAGACGGAACGCAATTTAATCCTGATTATGTTTACAACGATCTTCAAATTACAGATGGCGTTAGCGTAAATTCTCAGAATTCATATACCTTTTTTGCAGTAACCGATGAAAATGCAGCTCGATTAAGAAATAATCCAATCGTAAAATCGGTTACAAAAAGAATTGATACCGATGGAACAACCAGTGTTTTTCCCCATACAAAAAACTGGAACACCGACAATTACGGTCCAATCTACATTCCTCAAGCCGGAAAAACTGTTGCTTTAAATAAAGAAACATTGCCTTTTTATAAAATGATCATTACCGATTATGAGAAAAATGATTTGCAAGTAAATGGTGATGAAATACGTATTAACGGAAAAGTTGTCAAAGACTACACTTTTAAAATGGATTATTATTGGATGATGGGAGACAACCGCCACAACTCGGAAGACAGCCGTTATTGGGGTTATGTTCCAGCCGATCATATTGTTGGAAAACCCGTATTCATTTGGATGAGTTTAGACCAAAATGTTCCATGGAGTAAAGCAATCGATAAAATCCGTTGGAATAGATTGTTCACAACAGTTGGTGGAAGCGGTGAACCGGTTTCTTATTTTATTTACTTCGTAATTCTTTTAGCCGGATGGTTTGGCTTTGATTTCTATAGAAAAAGAAAGAAAAAGAAGGCTGATTTATAACTAATGAAAGCACTCGTTCATCCTACCTATTTCCCGTCTATCAGTCATTATGCTGCAATGGTGCAAGCTGAACAAGTTGTGTTTGAAATGGAAGATAACTTCCAAAAACAAACCAACCGCAACAGAATGTACATCTATAGTCCGAATGGAATTCAAATGCTCAACATTCCGATAAAACACAGCAAAGTAGGCAATCAAAAGTGTAAAGATGTAAAAATTGAACCGGATTTCAATTGGCAAAAACAACATTTCAAATCGCTAGAAGCAGCCTACAGAACTTCTCCTTTTTTTGAATATTTTGAAGACGACATCGCTCCTATTTTTCAAAAAAAGCACACTTTTTTAATGGATTTGAATTTGGAAGTTTTTGAACTACTCAATCAATGCGTAGGAATTTCCATTTCTCCCGAAAAAACAATTGAGTATTTTCACGAAGTGAATGATGTATCCGATTTTCGTTATTTAGCCAACGGAAAAAAAGATCAAACCCAATGCGAACGTTACACGCAAGTATTTGGTGAAAAACACGGATTTCTGAACAATTTAAGTGTTTTAGATTTACTTTTTAACGAAGGGAGATATGCTTTAGATTATCTGAAAAAACAGCAATTATAACTTACTTTTCTGTTTCAAAAGCCAATCGTGTAACAATCGGAAAGTGGTCTGAATTCCTAAAATTCGGAAAAGAACTAAACTGTTTGACCACAAATTTTTTATCCGTAAAAATATAATCAATTCGAGCTGGATAGTATTTAAAACTATACGTTGTGCCAAAACCGGAACCGGCTTCTTCAAATGCATCATTCAAATCGCCTTTGATACTTCGGTAAACAAACGAAAACGGACTATTATTCATATCGCCACAAATAATAATCGGATATTTACAATCCGCTTTGTGCTTTTTAATAATCTCTGCCTGATTTTGCTGCGATTTAAACGATGTACTCATTCTGCGAAGCATCCGTTTGGACTGATCTTGCGAAACACCTTGAATATTCTCATCAATTTCATGAACATCGGGCGTAATTTTAATCGACTGCAAATGCATACTATAGACCCGAATCGTATCTTTTCCTCGTTTAACATCTGCATAAATTGCGTTATTCGTTGAATTCGGAAACGGAATAACACCTTCATTCACAATCGGATACTTAGAAAAAATAGCCTGGCCAAGTTTCGTATTCTTTCCTTCAATAAAAACATATTTATGCTTATACACTCGAAAATCAACCTCATTCCGATTCGAAAATTCCTGAATACACAAAATATCCGGAGTTTGTTCCTTAATAAAAGTAGAAATCGGCAAACTCACATCACGCTCAATCCAATCATACAAATTAAACAGCCGAACGTTATAACTCATCACCACAAAATCATTTTCTTCCTTGGGCAAATTCGTTTCAGAAAGCTTATAAAATTTATTTACAAAAGTAATTCCCAACAACAAAACAATCCCCGACAACAGCATTTGCCGTTTGAACTGAATGAGCCAATAGCTAAAAAACAATAAATTGAGAATCAACATCAACGGTAAAAAAAGCGTTAAAACCGAAAGAATCGGAAAAAGTCTAGGAGCCAAAAAAGGCAAAATATAAGCAACAAACGTTAATACAGTAAGCACTATATTAAAAAACAAAATCACTTTATTAAACCATCCTAGGTTCTTCATTCCGTTATATTAAACATTCAAAAATTAAAAATAATTATGTGCCTAATCCCGCTTTTCACTGCAAGATTTTTTGTCTTGTCGGCATTTTCTAAGCCCAAAAATGATCCCGATAGCTATCGGGGCAAGGTCGCAATTTTTTGGCAAGAAAAATGTCCGCCAATCCTGCAAAATGCTTTCCGTTACAACCTGCCTGACGGTAGGCAGGTCGGGGGCAAAATACGTGCTACTTCACAAGTCCCAACAACTTTCAACCCGTAACCCGAAACCTTCCTAACTCTTCCCCGCCTTAAACAAAAACTCCTTCTCCTCCTTTGTCAAACTATCATAACCCGATTTACTGATTTTATCTAAAATCTCATCAATTTGTTGCTGTGTTTTATCTTTCGCTGCAGGTTTTGGCTTTGCAAATGATTCATTCTTATGCACTTTTTTAAACGGTGCCGATTTTCTTCCTCTAAATAAATTCACTAAACCATCTACAAAAGAAGTAAACGGTTTTGTGATATCTGTACCATTTTTAAGTTGAGAACTATATAAATACCCGAACAAAGCACCTCCTAAATGAGCAATATGTCCGCCAACATTATTAAAAGATAGACTTATAAAATCGATAATCAAATAAAATACGGCAATATACCAAAGTTTCACTGTTCCAATCAACAACAATCTAACTTGCATGTGCGGAGCGTATGTAGTAGTTGCAAAAACCACCGCCATGATTGCTCCCGAAGCTCCAATTAACAAAGCATTTCTATTTATCAAAGCCGGAAAAACCAAATAGCTAATGATAAAAATGACTCCTGAAAAAATGGCTCCCATTAAATATAAACTCAACAATTGCTTTTGGGTAAAAAATGTGAGAAACAATCGTCCGGCAAAATTCAATACGATTAAATTAAACAAAATGTGAAAAAAATCGGCATGAAAAAAAGCATATGTCAAAACAGACCAAGGCTTCCATAGCAAATCCGATGGATTGGAAGACAAACTAATGTATTCTGTAAAACCGAAACCAATTCCAAAAAGCGACAAAATTCCTTTTAAAATCCATGGAACAGCAAACAAAATCACATTAAGGTAGATTAACTTTTCAGTTACGCCACCCATTCTAAATTGTTGTTTTATTTCGTTCAAAATACTCATTTCTATATCTTTTACCTATTCAATTTTCCTCCATCTTAATCTTCCATCTTCCATCTTCAAACTAATCCCACCGCTTATCATTAAACTGGTTTTTCTTCCACATCCACATCATCAAAAATCCGGTAACAGCACCACCAACGTGAGCAAAATGAGCAATTCCACCTCCACTTCCAAAAATTGAACCACCTTGTATTCCCATAAACAAATCGAAGGCTACCAAAGCCGGAACAAAATACTTCGCTTTAATTGGAATAGGGATAAACAGCATCATCAATTCTGCATTGGGAAACATGAACGCAAAAGCAGCCAAAACGCCATATAATGCTCCAGAAGCACCAACAGCAGTGGTTCGATATTCATTTGCTGCTTGAACAATTATATTATACTGATCTTGGCTTGCATTCACTCGCTCCAGAATTTCATTTAATTTTCCTGATATAATTTTACCATCACTATCAAAATGTTGAAAATGATTAGTACTCAATAGGTAATTTACATCCGCTTCAGTTAAATTCAAATCTGATAACTGTGACATCAACGTATTAATCTCATAATAAGTCATTCCCATGTGCAATAATGCAGCACCAAGCCCACAGGAAATGTAAAAAAACAGAAATTTTTTCCATCCCCAAAAGTGTTCCAATGCAGAACCAAACATAATTAATCCGAACATATTAAAGAAAATATGCATCAAATTAGGCATCTGAGCGTGCATGAACATGTGTGTAATGGGTTGCCACCATCTAAAACCTTCGTTTAATGGATAATGCAAGGCCAAATAATCATAGGCTGCAGGAGCAATTGTGTTTGAACCAATGTAAAAAATAACATTGATAATGAGTAATTGCTTTACTGTTTCGGTCATTCGCATCATATCGCAAATTTTTTATCTAAATCATCTACGCTAATCGTGATGAAAGTGGGTTTATTAAAAGGCGAAACATCCGGTTCTTTGCAAGCAAAAAGTCCGTTTACAATGTTTTCCTGTTCTCTTTCGGTTAAATACGTTCCGGTTCGCACGGCCAAACTTCTGGCCATTGATTTAGCAATGCTGTCGTTTAAACTAAAACTGCTATCCGGAATGCCGTTTTGTAAATCGTTCATCAATTCTTCCAAAACAATAGCTACTTCACTCTCGGTAACCAAAATAGGAATTCCTGAAATGGTTAATTTATCGTTTTCAATCGAATCAAAAACAAATCCGGTGTTTTCCAAAGACATTTTTAAATCCTTAATTAATTCAATTTCATTCACCGAAAAATACAATTCAATTGGAAACAACAAATGTTGACTCGAAGCTTGTTGCACCGTTATATTTTTTAAATATTGTTCATACAAAATCCGTTGATGAGCCCTTTGCTGATCGATCACCATCATTCCCGATTTAATAGAACTTACAATATATTTCTTATGAATTTGATACGTTCGGTTTTTGTTTTCTTCAATTTCATTGTCATTAAATAACGAACTTGTAACCGCATCTTGTTCAAACGTGATATTCTCAATTTCTTGTGTGTCATTTTTCAATCCAACATACAAACTTTCCCAATTTGCCGTTTCAGATTTTCTCTCCCGATAACCGGAACCCGAAAAAGTTTTAGTAGGTTTATCTTCTGCAAACGGATTAAAATTAGCATCCACCTGAATCAATGGCATGGAAGCATCTTTTTCTTGATAGTTATAGGGTGTGTCCAAATTCGGATCACGTTCAAAATCCAATACCGGAGCCACATTAAATTGACCTAAACTATGTTTAACCGTTGAACGCAAAATGGCATACAACGCATGCTCGTCATCAAATTTGATTTCCGTTTTGGTTGGATGAATATTAATATCGATAGTATTTGGCGGTACATCCAAATAAATAAAATAGCCAGGTTGCATACCGTCTTTCAGTAAACCTTCATAAGCAGCCATAACCGCATGATGCAAATAACCACTTTTGATAAATCGGTTATTCACAAAAAAGAATTGTTCGCTTCTGCTTTTTTTAGAAAACTCGGGCTTAGAAACAAATCCTTGTGCTTTTACAATCTCTGTTTCTTCCGAAATCGGAACTAATTTTTCATTGGTTTTACCTGAAAACATGGCGACAATCCGTTGTCTTAAATTGGAAGAAGGCAAATTAAACAATTCGCCACCATTATGAATAAACGTAAAATGAATATTCGGGTGAGCCAAAGCTACCCGTTGAAATTCATCTACAATATGACGATGCTCCACCGTGTCCGATTTAAGAAAATTTCGTCGGGCAGGAATATTGAAAAATAAATTTTTCACGGCAAACGAGGTCCCTTTTGGTAAAACGGATGGATCTTGCGAAATAAATTTACTTCCTTCAATGATAATGTGCGTTCCTAACTCGTCTTGTTCTTGTTTGGTTTTGAGTTCCACATGAGCAATCGCAGCAATGGAAGCCAATGCTTCTCCTCTAAAACCTTTGGTATAAAGAGAAAACAAATCTTCGGCATGACGAATTTTTGAAGTAGCGTGTCGTTCAAAACACATTCTTGCATCGGTCACATTCATGCCCAGACCGTTATCAATCACTTGAATAAGTGATCTTCCGGCATCTTTCACAATCAGTTTAATGTCGCTTGCTTTGGCATCTACGGCATTTTCCAATAATTCTTTCACCACAGAAGCGGGTCGCTGAACGACCTCACCGGCGGCAATTTGATTGGCTACGTGATCGGGAAGTAATTGAATGATACTCGACATTATCTTTGTCTAAATATGGATAAATCGAAATCGATTACGAATAAAAATAATAACACTAATACTAAAACAATGGCTATAAGTCGGTAATTAATTTCTCTGTTTCCGCGGTGGCGACTTTCATTCCGAGCATCATTCCAGTGCGAACGATAATCATTGTAATTTACAGTTTCGCGGTTTTTATAGAACTTCGATTCAAAATCATAAATATTGCCCTGCTCCTTTCCTTCGTAATAACGGGGAGTGTAATTAAAACTTTTGTTTTTGGGCAATTTGAATAATGATCTTTTCAGCATGTTTTAAATATTATCATTCAAAGTTAATGAATTCTAAAATGACTAGAAAATTTAACGGTGTGAAAGTTTTGTTAGTTTTTAACTAAAAAAGCCAAAATCGAATGACTTTGGCTTTAAATTATGAATTTGAATACTTGTTATATGTAATCTGTCATTTTAACTGCCGCTACGGCAGCTTCAACACCTTTGTTACCATGCTTGCCACCACTTCTGTCAAGCGATTGTTGCATGTTATTATCCGTTAGAACACAAAATATAACAGGCATTTTTCCTAAAATATTCAAATCTTTGATGCCTTGTGTTACGCCTTCGCATACAAAATCAAAATGTTTGGTTTCACCTTGAATTACACTTCCTATTGCAATAATTCCGGCTAAATTTGGATGTTTGTCCATCATTTTTTTACAGCCGTAAATCAATTCAAAACTTCCCGGAACATTCCAGCGAATGATGTTTTCAGGGTTTACATTGCAATCTAACAAGGTATCTAAAGCTCCTTGAAAAAGTCCTTCGGTAATGGTTTCATTCCACTCAGAAACAACAATCCCAAACGAAAGTTGACTTACGTTTGGGAGTGTGTTTTTATCGTATTGTGATAAATTTTTATTTTCGGTTGCCATATTTATTGAGCCATTCCGATTAAACCATCTATGTTTCTCGCCTCTGGAGCCGATTCATATTTTTCTTTGATTTCTGTAAAATATTTCAACGCATCCGCTTTTTGTCCCAAAGTATAAGCCGTTTGACCAGCTTTTAACAAAAATCGTGGTGTCGTTAGATCGTTTACATTCATTTCAGCAGCTTTCTTGTAATAGTCTAATGCTTCTTTTAACTGATTTTTTTGAGCAAAAGCATCACCAATAGCTCCTTGTGCTAAAGTACTTAAAATCATATCGTCAGAAGAAAATTTATCTAAATGGGCAATCGCTTCTGTATTTTTTCCAGTGTTCAAATAAGCAATTCCGGCATAGTAGTTTGCTAAATTTCCGGCATCAGTTCCTGAATATTCTTCGGCAATTTTAATGAAACCGAATTTTCCTTCAGCACCATTTAAAGCTAAATTAAACAAACTATCTTGACCAGTTGTTGCATCAATTGCTTGTTGAAAATTTTGTTGTGCAACAAACATTTCGTCCGCAGCTTCCAACTGTTTTGGCTCAACAACAAATTTTTGATATAAAAGGAAACCAACAGTTACCACTGCAATAGCACCTACTATACCGAAAATATATTTTTGATTTCTAACAACCCATTCTTCTGCTTTAGAAGCTCCAACGTCTAATGTATTGAAAACCTCTGCCGTAGTACTGTCTTTTGCATCAACATCTACATTCTCTTCAATATCTTCAATTTCTTTTGGTTTAGGCGATTTAAATCCTCTTTTATTGTATGTTGCCATTTATATTTAATTTAATGAGCCGCAAAAATAAAATTTTTATTGATATATAAAAGTCATTTTTTTGGATATTTTTGAATAATTTTCGACACTTCGCATTTAAACAGTATTTATTCCTTTAAAACAGTTTATTTTTGCAGTGCTAAAATCAGATTTATTCAAACTTATAAACCTATTTACCTTGTTTTTAAAACAAATTTCGCTTTTTAATTATAAAAATTTTTCTGAAACTCAATTTGAGTTCGACAGCAAGATTAATTGTTTTGTGGGAAAAAACGGTGTAGGAAAAACCAATGTTTTAGATGCAATTTATCATTTAGCCTACGGAAAAAGCTATTTTAACCCTACGGCAATACAAAATATTAAGCATGGTGAAGAATTTTTTGTCATTGATGGTGAATTTGAAAAAAACGAACGATCCGAACAAATTGTTTGCAGTGTAAAAAAAGGATTGAAGAAAGTTTTGAAAAGAAATGGCAAGATATATGACAAATTTTCGGAACATCTTGGATTTATTCCGCTTGTAATTATTTCTCCGGCAGACACCGATTTGATTATTGAAGGAAGTGAAACCCGACGAAAGTTCATGGACAGCGTAATTTCGCAACTAAATTCGGTTTACTTAAATCAGCTTATTCACTACCAAAAAATCATTTTGCAACGCAATGCTTTGTTGAAATATTTTGCACTAAATCATGTTTTTGAAAAAGATACTTTACAGATTTACAACGAGCAGTTGAATGAGTTAGGTCAATCAATTTTTGAAAAAAGAAAAGAATTTATAGAAGAATTTCTGCCGATTTTTAACAAGCATCATCAAACTATTACTAATTCAGCCGAAGAAGTTCAATTGGTGTATGAAAGTCATCTTTTTGAAAAGAATCTTCAAACTCTTTTAGACGAAAATTTAGCAAAAGATCGAGCTTTACAATACACTAGTGTTGGTATTCACAAAGATGATTTATCATTTGAAATTTCCGGTCATCCCATCAAAAAATTTGGATCACAAGGTCAGCAAAAATCGTTTTTAATTGCGTTGAAATTGGCTCAGTTTGAATTCTTAAAAAAACAAAGCGGACAAAAACCAATTTTATTATTAGATGATATTTTCGATAAATTGGACGAAACCAGAGTGGGTAAAATTGTAGAAATGGTAAATGATGATGAGTTTGGACAATTATTTATCTCTGATACGCACCCGGAACGAACTGAAAAAATTGTCCAGTCGACACATCAAAGTTACAGATTGTTTCATCTTTAATTTTTTTTTAACTATCATTTACTTTCATTAATTCAACAATTTACTGCTTTTTAAGAATATTACAAAACTATATTTAACAATATTACCTAAACCTTAAATATTCAAAAAAAACACATTTGTCAATAAAAGTCAGTGCTTTTTTCTTACATTTGGAATGCTAAACTATTCTTAATCACTTAGCTTTCAAATTATTTACATTCAAGAAGAAGTGAACCAGAAATTATATAAACCACAAAAAAATTATATAAACCAAACAAATTTAGTCAAATGAAAAAATTACCGTTTATAAATCGAAAACTTATTCATTCTTCTCTTTTAGTTTTCATCGTCATTATTCAAATTTTGATTTTTAGAACTTGGTTCAATCACAATTCCAGTGAAAAAAAACTAGTAGAAGCTATTTCAACAATTAGCAATCCTAATTTAATTCTATCGTTATCCAACAAAGCAACAAATCACTATTTTGATGCCCAAAATCACTTTAACGATTATATTTACAACTACAAAAAATCAAGTTTAGAAAATTATAAAATATCGATAGATAGCATGACTGTTTATTTGGACAGCCTAAATACTATTGCAAAAAAAGAACACAATTTTAAAGATATTGTAAGCCTAAAACTTTCTACCGAAAAGGAAATTGCTTACCTCAAAAGAGCGTTAGATTCGATTATAGTATTGGGCATAAAGCCTGTTGATGCAATTCCGTTTGACAATTTCTCTTTAAAAAAATATGATTTTGAAAAAGTATTGCAAAGTATCAGTTTTGATAGTATTAAAATTTCAGATGATGTTGTAAAAAGAGGAATGTTTGCTCGAATTGGAAATGCAATCATCGGAAAATATGATGTGAAACGCGAAGAACTTCACCTCAACATTAAAATGACTTATGGAGAAGAAGAAAAATCAGGAAATATTGAAACGCAACTAAAAAATGCTTTCTTGTCAACAGATCATCATTACTCTAATCAATTTTTTAAATTACAAAAAAGATATGCTGATTTGACTGAAAAAGATAGAAAGTTAATGTCTATCAACAAAAAAATAATTGATAACACTCAGGAAATCATTCAATTTTATACCGATACTGCCGAAAAATACACTATTTATAATCAAAAAAACATACTCAACAAATACAATTTGGGTACGCAAATTAGAAATAAAAATATTGTAACCCTTTTGGTATTGATGGGATTGGCAACTTTTTTATTGTTGATTTTTACCGGAATTGCATTTTCTTACGAAAAAAGACTATCTGAGGCAAAATTAGACGCAGAAAAAAATCTTGATTTTAAAAACCGTTTAATCGGAATGATTAGTCATGAAATGAGAGCTCCTTTGAAAATTATTTCAAATTATGCCAATAAACTCAAGAGTGAAAACAAAAATAATGAATTAAAACCAACCATCAACTCACTGCACTTTACCTCAGATTCACTATTAATTACTTCAAATCAAATTTTAGATTTTTCAAAAAATGAACACAAAAAAATTGTGGCATACAACGCAAAAGCAAATCTTTATGAAGAAATAAATCTGGTTATAAATTCTTTACAATCGCTTGCCGAGAATAAAAATATCGATATTATTACTGATTTTAATTCCAACCTCAATACAAATGTTTTAATAGATGCTGGAAAACTTCATCAACTTTTTTACAACATAATTGGCAATGCAATTAAATTTACAGACAAAGGAAATATAACTGTTTTGGCTAAAACTTCCAATCAAGAATCAAAAGTTAATTTAGAAGTTGCAATAATAGACACCGGAATAGGTATTCCTGAAAAAGACTTAAAAAATATTTTCGATAAATTTTATCAAAGCGAATCTTCCGGAAAACAAATTAGTTTTGGTGCTGGATTAGGTTTAAATTTATGTAAGGAAATAATTGAACTATATGAAGGTGAAATAACCGTTGAAAGCCAAGTAAATATAGGTACAAAAATATCGTTTTTTCTTTGCTTAGATGAATTTTCAATTTCTTCAGAATCCAATCACAACAAAATAATCAATTTACTAAAAAGTAAACCTTTATCGGTTGCGATTTTAGATGACGATCCAATTATGATTGCAATTTTATCAAAATTGTTAAAAGAAGCTCACTTTGATGTAAAAGAATTCACTACTTGCAATTCTTTAAGAGAATTTTTAAAAACCCAAACAACTAATTTGATAATTACCGACCTACAACTTCCGGATGGATCTGGAATAGAATTTATTGACGAGCTAAAAAATTCTACTAAAGCCATTAAAAACATCCCATTTATTGCCTTAACAGGAGATAGTTACATGGAAAATGTTGAACCAAAAGACATTGGTATGCATGAAATTATCATCAAACCAATAAACAAAGAAGAACTCTATGCCAAATTATTAAAAGTATTACAATAAATTTGTAGTGAATTTTTCAGAAATTTGTCTGATTTTGATTTAAAGAAAACAATAGTATGGCACAAAAAGAAGCACTCCAATTTATTGAAGATTTAAAAAATAACAACAACAAAGAATGGTTTCATGAAAATAAAAAGCGATACGAACTTTTTAAAAAAGAATACCAAAACATCATTGCAGAAATTCTTCAAGAGATGAAACCTTTGGATGCATCGCTAGCCAATTTGGAAGTAAAAAACTGCACCTTCAGAATCAATCGCGATATTCGTTTTTCTAAAGACAAATCGCCTTATAAAAGCAATATGGGCATTTGGCTTTCTACTAATAAAAATAGTAAAAATTCGCCCGGTTACTACATACATTACGAAAAAGGAAGCAGTTTTATTGCCGGCGGATTATATTGTCCGGAAGCAGAAGATTTGAAAAAAGTGCGAAAAGAAATTGCTTTTTTTCATGAAGATTTGGAAAAAATTTCGTCCAATTCAACCTTTAAAAAAGAATTTGGAGCCTTAGATCGTGATGAAGCTAATGTGTTGAAAAAAGCTCCTAAAGATTACGATCCAAATCATCCCGCAATCGAATTCTTGAAATTAAAAAGTTTCACAGCAACTCAAAAAATTAGCGATGATTTTTTTACCGATAAAGATTTTGCTAAAAAAATCACTCAAAAACTGATTGCCTTAAAACCTTTAAATGAATTTTTAAACAGAGCTTTAGAAACTGTTGAATAACTTTCCGTCATGCAAATTCACACCAATTTTTCGTTAAAAAATTACAATACTTTTGGTATTGAAGCCAAAGCAAAAGAATTTGTTTCTGTTCATTCTACGGATGAATTGATTGAAATTCTGCAAAAACATCCTACTTCCAAAAAATTTATTTTAGGAGGCGGAAGCAATATGCTACTTACGCAAGACATTGATGCTTTGGTCATTCATTTAGACTTAAAAGGCAAAAAAGTAATCGATGAAAACGAAGATTTTGTGTGGGTTGAAAGTCAAGCCGGCGAAAACTGGCATGAATTTGTGTTATGGACAATCGATCAAAATTTTGGTGGATTAGAAAATCTTTCACTCATTCCGGGAAATGTTGGTACTACTCCAATTCAGAACATCGGAGCTTATGGGGTAGAAATTAAAGATACCTTCGTTTTGTGCGAAGCTATTCACATAGAGACACAAGAATTATTAGTGTTTACGAATGAAAAATGCAAATTTGGTTACCGTGAAAGCATTTTTAAAAATGAAATAAAAGACGAATTTGTTATTACTTCCGTTGTTTTTAAACTAACTAAACAGAACCATAAACTCAACACTTCCTACGGAGCAATTGAAGCTGAATTAGAAAAACAACACATCAAAAATCCAAGTTTGAAAGACGTGAGCAATGCCGTGATTGCAATACGACAAAGCAAATTACCTAATCCAAAAGAACTAGGAAACAGCGGAAGTTTCTTTAAAAACCCGGTAATTTTGAAAAGTGATTTTGAAAAAATTCAGCAAAAATTTCCCGATATGCCACATTATGTTGTGTCTGAAACCGAAGTAAAAGTGCCTGCCGGATGGCTCATTGAACAAGCCGGATTTAAGGGAAAACGTTTTGGCGATGCCGGAATTCATAAAAATCAAGCACTGGTTTTAGTCAATTATGGTAATGCAACCGGACAAGAAATTTTAGCCGTTTCCAAAAACATTCAAAAAACGATTTTTGATACCTACGGAATTTCAATTGAAGCAGAGGTTAATGTTATTTAAAATTATCAAAATTCAATCTGTTAAATAACTCTTTTTTTGTACCTTTGTAGTTCAAAAAAATTCAATTGAACGATGAAATTGATACTCCTTACCATCGGGTTGCTAGCAATTGCTTTTGCTGGAATAGCCATTAAAATTTGGGCGAAAAAAGACGGGAAATTTGCCGGAACTTGTGCCAGCCAAAGTCCGTTTTTAAACAAAGACGGTGAAAACTGTGGCTTTTGTGGCAAAACACCCGAACAAATGAAAGATTGCTCAGAACCTTCTCATTCTTAAATTAAAAACACATTATGTTTGACATATTGTTTTATGTTTTGATTGGCGTAACGGCCATACAATTAGTGTATTATGTAGTTGTTTTTGGAAAATTTTCGTTTGCTAAGGTTCAAAAAAGCAATCCAAAACGTATTCCAATTTCTATTATAGTTTGTGCTAAAAATGAAGGTGAAAACGTTAGAAAATTCGTTCCTTTACTACTCGAACAAAACTATCCTGATTTTGAAATTGTATTGATTGATGACTCTTCTTCTGACAATACGTTAGACCTTTTTGAAGAATTTGAAAAACAACATTCCAATATCAAATTGGTAAAAGTGCAAAACAACGAAGCCTTTTGGGGAAATAAAAAGTTTGCACTTACTTTGGGAATAAAAGCAGCTAAATACGACTATTTGTTGTTCACTGACGCAGATTGTTATCCAACTTCCAAAGAATGGATTAAAGAAATGAGTTCTAATTTTACACTCAAAAAAACAATTGTTTTGGGTTATGGAGCATATGAAAAAATTCCGAATTCATTCCTAAACAAACTCATTCGTTTTGAAACATTGTTGACTGCTACGCAATATTTTGGATGGGCAAAAACAGGCAAACCTTACATGGGTGTTGGGCGTAATTTAGCCTACAAAAGAGATGAATTCTTCCGTGTAAACGGATTTATAGACCACATGAAACTACGTTCCGGTGATGATGATTTATTTGTGAATCAAGCATCTAATTCAGAAAATACAACCGTTTGCTTTTCTAAAGAAAGTTTCACGTTTTCCATGCCAAAAACCAGTTTCAAGGAATGGTTTGATCAAAAAAGAAGACATGTTTCTACCGCAACCTATTACAAATCATTTGACCGTTTTCAGCTGGCATTATTTTTCTTTTCACAATTATCATTCTTACTTCTTGCTATCATTTTGTTGGCTTTTCAGCACCAATGGATGATTGTATTGCCAATTGTTTTATTTCGCTATATATTTACATGGACATCATTGGGCTACGCTGCCAATAAATTGAACGAAAAAGACGTTATCTATTGGTTTCCAATTATGGAAATTGCATTGATTTTTACGCATTTGAATGTGTTTTTTACGAATATTTTTTCAAAACCTGTCCATTGGAAATAAAAAAAATCATAGAAAAAGCCACGAATGGTGATCAAGTTGCCTTTACTTCCCTTTTGGATATGTATTGGAACGAAGTCTATGGTTTTATGCTCAAAAGAACAGAGAATGAAACGGATGCAGAAGATATTACCATCGAAACCTTTGCAAAAGCTTTTGACAAAATAGCCAACTACAATCCGGAATTTCAATTCAACACATGGCTCATTGCGATTGCCAAAAATGTACATATTGATATGCTTCGCAAAAAGAAAATTTCGCTTTTTGTAGACATTACGGACGAAGAAGACCATCAAGCATATAATGTGGCAGATACAACGCCATCGGCGGAAGACAAATTGATTACTGAACAAAATTTGTCTCGCTTATTAGAATTCATAAAAGAATTAAAACCTCATTATCAAGAAGTTATTCAGCTTCGCTACTTTCAGGAAATGAGTTATCAGGAAATTGCAGAACAATTAAACGAACCTTTGAGTAACGTAAAAGTTAAACTTCTTCGAGCCAAAAAATTGTTAGCTGAAATCATTCAAGGTAGATAATTACTGTGATTCAATAATTTTGATGAATAATTCTTTATAACACAATTATTCAATTTTAGTTAAATCACCACATAATTCCTCAATCTTTTCTATCTTTGCAGTTCTAAAAATTGCAACATGGAAAGTGTTTTAGATAGCGTTCAGCCACCAATAGGAAAACCAAAATGGTTGCGGGTAAAACTGCCAACCGGACAAAAATATACCGAACTTCGCGGATTAGTTGACAAGTACAAATTAAACACCATTTGTACCTCCGGAAGTTGCCCGAACATGGGCGAATGTTGGGGCGAAGGAACTGCTACCTTCATGATTTTAGGTAACATTTGTACACGTTCGTGCGGATTTTGTGGTGTAAAAACCGGAAGACCGGAAACAGTAGATTGGGATGAACCTGAAAAAGTGGCTCGTTCTATCAAAATCATGAACATTAAGCATGCTGTAATTACGAGTGTAGATCGTGACGATATCAAAGATATGGGTTCTATTATTTGGTATGAAACGATTCTGGCCATCAGAAGAATGAATCCGGAGACCACTTTAGAAACACTAATTCCTGATTTTCAAGGTGTGGAAAGAATCATCGATAGAATTATTGAAGCCAATCCTGAAGTTGTTTCTCACAATATGGAAACCGTTCGCAGATTGACTCGTGAAGTACGAATTCAAGCAAAATATGACCGTAGTTTAGAAGTTTTGCGTTACCTGAAAGAAAAAGGCATCCGCAGAACCAAATCCGGAATTATGTTAGGATTAGGCGAAACGGAAGAAGAAGTAATTCAAACTATGAAAGACCTTCGTTCTGTTAATGTTGATATTGTTACGATTGGACAATACCTTCAACCAAGCAAAAAACATTTACCTGTAAAAGAATTCATCACACCGGATCAATTTAAAAAATACGAAGAAATCGGAAAAGAACTTGGTTTCCGTCATGTAGAAAGTGGTGCGTTGGTGCGATCTTCTTATCATGCTCAAAAACATATACTTTAAAAATTTGTTTCAAGTTTCAGGTTTCAAGTTAACTACGAAAACCTGAAACTTGAAATTTCATACTTCAAACTTGAAAACAAAAATAGCCATCAACGGTTTTGGAAGAATTGGAAGAAATTTATTCCGATTATTGCTCAATCATCCCACGATTGAAGTGGTAGCCATAAACGATATTGCCGATACGAGAACCATGTCGCATTTACTGAAGTATGACAGTATTCACGGTGTTTTGCCAAACGAAGTTACTTTTGATGAAGAACATATTTTTGTGGATGGAAAACCGTATTCCTTTTTTAGAAAAAAAAATATCGCCGATTTGAATTGGCAGTCTGTTGATTTTGTGATTGAAAGTACCGGAAAATTTAAAACTTACGAAGAAGCCTATCAACATATTTCTGCCGGAGCCAAAAAAGTTATTCTCTCTGCTCCACCCGAAGATGATCAAATAAAAACAGTTGTTTTAGGTGTGAATGAATCAATTTTAGATGGTTCCGAAGTGATTATTTCCAACGCAAGCTGCACAACCAATAATGCTGCTCCGATGATTAAAATTATTGACGAGTTATGCGGAATTGAGCAAGCCTATATCACAACTGTTCACTCCTACACCACCGATCAAAGTTTGCATGACCAACCACACAAAGATTTACGAAGAGCTCGTGGTGCAGCTCAATCAATTGTTCCAACCACAACCGGAGCTGCAAAAGCGTTGACTAAAATTTTTCCGAAATTGGATGGAAAATTAGGCGGAAGTGGCATTCGTGTTCCTGTACCCGATGGTTCTTTGACAGATATTACTTGCTATGTTTCCAGAGCCGTTTCGATTGAAGAAATTAATGCTGCTTTTCTAAAAGCATCGCAAACAAATCTTAAAGGAATCCTTGCTTACACTGAAGATCCCATCGTTTCAGTTGATATAATTGGCAATCAACATTCATGTCTTTTTGATGCTCAACTGACTTCTGTTATTGACAAAATGGTAAAAGTAGTAGGATGGTATGATAACGAAATTGGATATTCGTCAAGAATTATTGACTTAATTGGGTATATTTCAAATAAATAGTTAATTTTATACCATTAAAAATAACCATTTTTTGGAATGAAATATTTTACATTAGTATTCCTTTTTCTAACTATATCGGTTTTTTCTCAAACAAAATCTTCTTCGGATGATGAGGAAGAGTTAGACAGTACTAACTATTTTATAGAACTGGCTAATTTTCATAAAAAAAACAACAATTACAGAAGTTCACAAGACTATATTCAAAAAGCAATTGAATTTGCTGAAACTAAAAAAGATTATCAAGCTCAAGCTGATGCCTATTCCTTTTTAGGAAATGTATATTTTGAATTAAAAAAATATGCCGATGCCATTCAAACCTATAACAAAAGCATTTCACTCTACAAAAGTCAAAAACCTTCCTCTAATCAAGCGTATACCATTTATAATCTAGGTTTATGCTACATTGAACGAAAAGAATATTCTAAAGCGGAATATTATTTTAAAGAAGCCGAAAAAATCTATGAAACCATAGAAATTCCGGAAGCTAAAGAAATGATTAACCTGCAAAAAGGTATTGTTTATCGTGCCAAAGGCGAAAATCAATTGGCTTTATCCATTTTAAGCACGGTAATCGTTAATCCGGATGAAGAAGATCATTTTAAAACCAAAGCCGAAGCATTGTATCAAATTGGTTTGATTGAAGCAGAAGACAATCGCTACAACCTTGCTTTAAATTACTTAAATAAAGCGTTGGATTTAAGTTCAAAAAACAAAAATTTAGAACTAAAAGCCAATGTTGCCCGAACGTTGAGTGAAGTGTATGAAAAAATGATTGATGTTGACAATTCATTCAAATACATGAAACAACACCTACGAATCAGAGATAGTATTCAGGAATTAAACAGTAAAAGAATTGGAACGGAAGATTTTTTAAGTTTTAAAGAAGCCGAGCGTTTAAAGTCGATTGACCAAATGGATCGCGAAAACAAAGAGCAACAACGAGCCAACAAATTTTCTAAATTGATTAGTATTTTAAGTATTGCTCTGATTTCGATTTTGTCGTTATTGAGTTTGTCGTTGTATAAAAATAATATTATCCGAAGTCAATCGAACAAACTATTGCAAGACAAAAACAGTGAACTCCAATTAGCGAAAGACAAAGCAGAAAAAGCATCAAAAGCCAGAGCAGAATTTTTATCGACAGTGAGTCATGAATTGCGAACGCCTTTGAATGCTATTAACGGAATCACGCATTTACTGATTGAAGAAAATCCGAAAAAGTCGCAGTTGCAGTATCTTACTTCGCTTAAATTTTCAGGAGATTATTTGCTTACGTTTATCAATGATATTTTAGAAATTAACCGTGTTGAAAGTGAAAATATTGAAATTGAAAGCATTAATGTGAACGTTAAACAACTGTTGAGCGATTTGTATAATTCTTTCAAAGATTTAGCAAGCAAAAACAATAATGATTTTGAATTAGAATTAGACGAAACCATTCCGGATAATTTGATTGGCGACCCAACAAAACTTTCGCAGATTTTTATTAATTTGATTAATAATGCGTTGAAGTTTACCAAAAACGGAAAAGTAAATGTTTCGGCTAAAATCATGAAAAACGAAAATGATATTTCTTCGATTCGTTTTGAAATTTCAGATACGGGAATCGGAATTCCGTTAGAGAAACAACAAACTATTTTTGAGAGTTTTTCGCAAGGTTCAGTTGAAATTAACCGAAAATACGGCGGTACCGGTTTGGGATTAGCTATCGTAAAACGACTTGTAAATTTATTGGGTGGCGAAATCAAGCTCACGAGTGCAGAAGGAATTGGTTCTACTTTTTCGTTTGATGTTGATTTTGAATTGGGTCAGCAAACGTTTGTGGAAGTTAAGAAACAATATGACGAAAGTGTCTTTGCTTTCAAAAAAGTGTTGGTTGTTGAAGACAATAAAATCAATCAAATGATTACCAAAAAAATGTTGGAAAACAAAGAAATTGCTTGTGAACTCATTGACAACGGTGAAGATGCCATTGAAATGATTCGCAACAACGGCTACGATCTTGTTTTGATGGATGTTCACCTTCCCGGCATAAACGGAACGATTGCCACCGAACGCATAAGAGAGTTCAACAAGAAGCTTCCTATTATTGCATTAACGGCTATTTCGTTGAACGAAAACCGAGAAATGTTACTTTCTTTTGGGATGAATGATGTGGTCACTAAGCCTTTTAATCCGGATAATTTTTATAAAGTAATTGCTCAGCAGTTGGGTTAGTTAATTAATTAAACACAGCTATATCAACACGAACAAATATGAAACCGAAAGATCAATTAGAATTAATCCTTTCAAACCAATATAAATCAGAAGATGGAGATTCGTATAAGGTTGAATTGTTGGATGGAATATCTGATAGTGAAATAGAAAACCTCAAAAGACAACTCCCAAATAACTACTTACCGAAAGAAATTGAAGAACTATTAAAATTTAGTAAAGGATTTGAGTTCTATGGACTTGAAGAAGTCCGTTTTGACGCTTTCAATCATTTCGGATTTGAAGAATTGTTTCCAAACTCAATCCAACTAGCAGGAGATGGATTTGGGAATTTTTTGATTTTAGATATTGACTCAAAGGGAAATTGGAATTCAGTTTACTATGTGTGTCATGACCCAGCTGTAATTGTAAAACACTCTGAAAATTTAGCTGAGTTCATAAAACACGTTGACGAGTTCGGACAAAAAGGGAATCAATCCAACTTGGACATTATTCACGAGAAAACCGTAATGGAGATTTGGAATGAAAAAGTCGGAATAATGGAAAAAAACGAAAAGGACTATAACTTTGAAAATGGGCAAATTCAGCTACCAGAAATATTTTTAGTGGCAGACTTGACCAATAAACCAATACGAACAGGATTTCCCTGGGGTAAATCAGGCCCAAAAACAAAAATTGTAAGACCAACTGACGAGCCAATTTGGATTGTCGAAAAACGAGTTAAACAAAGTTTTCTATCAAGACTATTCGGTAGAAAGAAATAACAGAACCAATTTCTAAAAGGTTTATAACTTATAGCAAGGAAATTGGTAAATTCAAATTTTGTCTTTTTAAGTTAAATTTATTTCAAGCCGAAAAAAAAGTGCTTCTAATCCACTACTGCACATACACGTAAAACGCTAATCTTTCTTCCCAGCACAATCCCCAGCCCGGGTAGCAGTGGAAACCCCGCAGGACAGAAAGCTAATTTTTCTTTGCTTTTTGGGGCGACCAACGGAAGCCACGAAAAAGCAGTAGAAAAACAGCTTGAAGGCCGAGGAGTTGCAACGGATGACCGGATTAGCTGCCTAAAAATTCAGAATAAATTCTTTGATTAATTTTCGAACTTTTGGTTCGGCTTTTCGGGCGGCTTCAAGGACTTCTTGGTGGTTGACTTCGTGGATGTTTTCTTCATCACCCATGTCGGTAATAACCGAAATTCCGAGGCAATCGACTTCCATGTGACGGGCAACGATGACTTCGGGCACGGTGGACATTCCGACGCAATCGGCACCTAGAATTTTGACCATTTTGTATTCGGCAAGGGTTTCAAAAGTTGGCCCTTGCAGACCTAAATAGATGCCGTCTTTGAGTTCAATAGTATTTTGTTGAGCAATTTCTTTGGCTTTTTGAATCATGGTTCGAGAGTACGGTTCGCTCATGTTGACGAATCGCGGTCCGAAACGTTCATCGTTTGTTCCTCGCAACGGATGATCGGGAAATAGATTGATATGATCTTTGATAACGACCACATCGCCCACTTTGTAATTTGGATTCACGCCGCCGGACGCATTGGAAACAATGAGTTTTTGAACGCCTAAATACTTCATGACACGGACAGGAAAAGTCACTGTTTTCATGTCGTAGCCTTCATAAAAATGGAAACGTCCTTGCATGGCTACCACACTTTTATTTCCAATTTTACCGAAAACTAACGCACCTTTGTGACCTTGCACGGTGGAAACAGGAAAGTTGGGTATTTCGGAATAAGGAATGGTAAATTCGATGTCGATATCTTGTGTAAATGTGCCCAAACCGGAGCCGAGAATGATGCCGAATTCGGGAGTATAATTGGTTTTTTCTTTAAGAAACTGAACGGTTTCTTGTACTTTGTTCCACATAATTGTTTATTTGTTTATTGAAATTTTCGCCGTTGGAAAGAAAAACACTTTGAATGGGCAAATAGAATAATTGTGCCGCATTTACTTTTCCTTTTAGCCGAACGAAATCTTTTTCGGTGGTAATAATGGGTTTATTTTTTGATTTTTTTTGTATGGTTTGGATGTCAATTTCAGTAAAATCGTGGTGGTCGGGAAATTCCAATTCCTCATCGTTGCCATCTTGCAAATGGTTGAAAAATGGTTTGGGTTTGGCAATTCCGGCAACTAATAATTTATCGGTGTTTAGTAGTGAAGCAACTGTACGATTTTCAGTTTCGGAATACAAAATTTCATCGTACTGAATAGCCGAAAAATAAAGTTGTTGATTTGCCGAAAGCTTTAATTTTTGACGAATATTAGTTTGGTCAGCTTCGGAAAGAGTTGACGGACATTTGGTGACCACTATGATATTTGCACGTTTTGCTCCACTTCTACTTTCGCGTAGATTTCCGGTAGGCAAAATGAAATCATCGGCATACAAATCGTTGTAAGCGGTGAGCAAAATATAGAAACCGGCTTTTACTTTGCGGTGTTGAAAAGCATCGTCAAGCAAAATGATATCAGGTTTGTTTTGTAAAGTTAACAATTGCTCAATTCCGTTTTTACGATTAGCATCTACAGCCACTTGAATGGTTGGAAATTTTTGATGGAGTTGAAATGGTTCGTCTCCCAATGTTTCAGCTGTTGATGAATATTCTGCTAATAAAAATCCGGATGATTTACGTTTGTAACCTCTGCTTAAAACGGCTATTTTATAATTTGGCAGAAGTAATCGAATTAAATATTCTATTTGTGGTGTTTTGCCGGTTCCGCCCACACTTAGGTTTCCAACGGCAATTATAGGAACAGAAAATGAATACGATTTTAGAATTCCTTTATCATAAAACCAATTGCGAATGGCGGTGATCAAACCATAGAGAATGGCAAAGGGGAAGAGTATTTTTCGCAAAAGAATCATGTTACGAATGTAGGGATTTTTGTGAAATATTTGGTTTTTTGGTGTGGTTTTATTTTGAAATTATAAGTCTTTTTTTGCCACGAAGAAAGAAGGCACGAAGTTTAACGATGTCATAAATCTATTGTCTCTACTCTCTACTTTAAATTTTTAGAACACGGATTTTAAAAATTTGAGAAATGTAGCTTCGCTCTTTTTTAATGGCACACGGACCTGCCTGCCGGCAGGCAGGTTTAATAGATAAAACAGATTTTCGCTGATTTGATAGCTTTGCTATAATGGATGGGATGGGATTTAACACCACGAACTTTTGCAGAATATTACCACGTCTAGTCTCCCCTCTCCTTTGGAGAGGGGTTGGGGGTGAGGATTATTCGCTTTAAAAAATATTCTTCAAAATTTCTTCTATCGAATGTTGTTGTGATTTTGACCAATAGTTTGTGTGCGAAAAGAACGGTAAATTCCGTTTAAACCAATTTCCTTTTGGATTGAGATGAATGTTTTGAATCCCTTTTCCGAAATAATCATTGAGTTCGCCTCCTACAAAATCATTTTGAAAATAAATATTTGTCCATTGAATAAATGAAAATTGGGAGTTGTGATTAATGAACCGCATGGTTTTCTTTTCTCTGACATTATTGATTGTCACAAATAGATTTGCTTGAAAAGAAATGGCATTTTCATAATCTTTTACGATTTTTTCATCCTTTTTCTTGACTTCAATTTTGGGCGGACAAAGCGGATATTCTCGGTAATTGGTTTTTTTGTCAAACTCTTCAAAATTTTTGGTCAGAATGTAATCACCATGACAAAGCGGACTTCCGATGGAAATGAAATCGGAAATCAACCACGGATTTTTAAGGTTTTTGATTTCTTTAAATAATTTTCGTTGTAATTCTTGGAAAACTTCCAACGGAAATGGTTCTTCTTTGTGCTGATGACTATGGTTAATTATTGTTGTAATTTCATCAAGAATGGGTTGAACGATTGGGAATTCTTCCGGATGATATTCATACATGTAATCATGCCAAAGGTTCGTAATTAAATCATACGCCACAACGCTTCCTAAACTGTGACCAACAATCACAATTCGTTCGTATTGCGGGTTTCCGTCTTCGTCTTTTTTGTCATGCAATTTTTTGAGTAGTTGAATACCTTTTTTTCTGATTTTATACCGCGATTCTATATTTTGCGGAGATGGTGTAAGGTATTTTACCGCATCACCGACCGTTTGAGCCGCTTTTGAATTAATTTTTGGTACAATGAATTTCAAAACAATATAGGATGTAGCCGCAAAAATTCCCGAATTTAAAAACGGAATACCTTGTTCTTGAAAATGTTTAAAATCATTTGCGATAATAAATCCGAATGTTATTAACACGGCAAGCACTATAATTCGGATTGTCCAAACCAAAACTTCAACACGTTTGGAAGGTTTTTTTACAAACAACAATCGAAAAACCCAACTGTATAAATCGCCTAATTTGGGTTCAGAGATTAAATTAGCCCAATAAAACTCGTAAAAATCGGTTTTCTTTTGACTCAAACTTAATCTTCTTGTTTCAAAATAATTGGCTTCACGATCCGGACTGCTGTATAAAATATCGCTTTCTTCTTTTATATTTTCTACAAATTCTTTGGCTGTTTCCATCGGGTATTGGTTCCCGATTCCGTGAATTATAACTATAGCTTGTTTTTTTGAAGTTGGTTTTTCCAATGAAATTCTTTTATTAAATTTATTTTAAAATTCAAATCTAATTAAAAATCTAAATAATCTTTACTTACCCAACGATCTTCCATGCTAATTTGACACCAATTGTTTACTTCTTTAATGATGAAAACCTCTTCTCCTTTGGTAACACTACCCACTTTTGGGAAATTAGTTCCTCCACCACTCCTAACATTTAAAGATGTAGCTTTTACAGTAGCTCGTCTTACCTCATCGGTGTAACGAGCAGAAACCCAATGCGATTGGCTATTAGAAATTTTATACCAATTATTTTGTTCTCCATATATGCGAAGAATTGCTCCTAAAATAGCAGGATTTCTGTCGGCAGCTTTCGGTGCAGATGCCTTCGGTTGTGTTCGAATGTTTAAGTGATTGGCTGTAACCACCACATATTTTTGGATAGCAGAATCATCGGTTTTAATTACATTTCCGGTGAGTTTTGCTTCTACTAAAGGTAAAAAATTTGTGATACAATCTTGTTCTTTGTTGCCACCAAAGAAATTGGTTCCCGGGCATGATTTTTTGGCTACGTTATCATTTGTTCGCTGTCCATTATCTAATCTAAACCAATGATGATAAACAATAGATGTCGTATTTACAGGTAAATTAAATCTTTTACACAAAGCTGCTGTAACTGCAATGATTGCGTCTTTTTGGGTTTGAAGCATTACATCTTTACCTAAATCGAAATCTCCAAAATTTTCGATACAAATGGAATTTGCATTTTGGTTTGTGATGCAGGCTGGTGACTTTTCTAAACTTCTTCCTGTGAGAACGCTTCCGTCAGGAAAAATAGTAAAATGCTGTCCAATATCTTGCCAACCGTTATGATTAACATGATGATTTTTCATGGCTAGTTGTCTTTCAAAATGATTGGTTCCATTAAAATGAATGTAAGCGGGAATGTAAGTGTGGTGTTGCTGAATTTTAAGAATGGTGCGTCCCACACGTAAATTGGCTATCCAGGCTTCAAACTCGATGATGGTCATTTTGGTAAATCCGTGTTTTGTTTCCATGTAATATTTATTTTAACAATTAAACTTATATTAATTTGCTTGTTGATAACAAATTACGTAATTTAAAAATTTTTGTACATCCCTAATGATGGGGATTTTTACACAATTTTATACTTTAAAACACCATACCAAAAAACTTCATCCTCTTTCCTCGCCTTCTTAAAATAATCCATCCAACCCTCAACGGTTGCTTTTGGGTTTTGAGTAATCGCTCTAAACCCTCGGATAGTTTTTTCGCAGCTACAGAACCTAATGATACATATAACAAAAATAATTCTATCGCAATACCTGTTATTTCTTCAACAAAGATTTTGATGAAATCGACAGGGTTTTGGGCTGCGGTGAACTTTTTAAGTTCTCAAAAAAAACTCCACTAACAAAAAGTAAAGTGGAGTTATTTTATGAAAAATTAACTGCCTGTTCTTAAAAAATAGATAGGTACATTTTCATTTTCATCATTTGAATATAGCAATCCTTCAAAATAACAATTATCGTCATTTTCTAAATTTACGCCTACTTGATGAACCTTATACAATAGTTCTTTCACTGTAAAATTTAAACCATTATCTGCCTCTACAAGTTCATAAGGCTCTTCAAAATCATCTTCAGTATATTTTAAATATTGTAATTCCAGTTTAGGAAAATCAAATACTACTTCATCCCATTTTAAAGGAAAATTTTTTCCTGAAATAGTTTTGTAATACTTTTCCATTTCTGTAACAAATTGCTCAACTTCCGTAATAGGACCTATTGAAAACGACCAATAAATGTCTTTAAATATGTATTTTGGATAACTCATTTTCTATTTTTTTAATTAAACATAAAATTTACATGGATTAAATCCTAGCTTTTTGAATTGCTCAAATTTCTTCTTACCTATTGGTTTTTGTTTATTATATAGTTTCCCTTTTTCTTTCATCATTCCTCCATTTTTATTTATTTCATATAATTCTGTAACTGCTGCTTCATAAGGTGTCATTTTATAAGGACCAGGGATATCATTAATGTCAATCTCGAAAACACCTTTCATTTTATTACTCCATTCTAATTTTTTAGGGTCAATTTTATGTTGATCATATCTTTTCCCTATACCTTGTATTGTCTGCCCAACATATAAAGTTTGCATTTTACTGTTCAATATTTTATAAAACTCCACATCAATCAAATCGGTACTAGCGAAAATAGAAGTTATTCTCTTGCTTTTAAATTCTTTATTTTTACCTAATTTAAAAAATCTAAACATAAAATTTACACGGATTAAATGTTCCCAACTTTTTGAATTGCTCAAATTTCTTCTTCCCAATTGGTTTTTGTTTGTTATATAGTCCATTATTTCCTTTTCTAACACCTCCTCTTATATTTATTTCATATAATTCTGTGACCGCTGCTTCATATGGGGTCATTTTATAAGGCCCTAGACTTCCATTAATTCTCAATCTAGTTACGGTATCGACATCTTTCATCCACTGTTTTTTTGATGGATTCTTTTTATATTCATATTCATGTTGTTGAAATCTATTACCGACACCTTGTATTGTCTGTCCCACATATTTATCTATACTATCAACATCTACTAATTTATAAAACTCCACATCAATCAAATCGGTACTAGCAAAAATAGAAGTTCGGGTTTTATTATGGGTAAGTACCTCATCAATACCAACAAAATAATTATGATGGTCTTCGACTTCTAAATTGTATGTATCAACAACCTCTGAAAGAACTTCAATTGATGAAATAATAATAATTTTACCTCCTGAATTTAGCAGTTTAATCCCTTTTTTTAAGCTATTAGCCATTTCCCATCGGTTTTCTTCCGGTAGCCAAAAACGATGTTGTCCGGTTGCTTCAATAAAATCGTCTTTAATTCCTATTCGAACAAACTTTTCTGTTTTATTTCTAAAAATTTGAGTTACCGATTTTAATTCTGTTCTTTTAATTTCAAAATTATAAGCATAGATTTTTTGACCAACCATAACTTCTTCAATAGGAACTAATCCCTTTTCTGTTTTAACCATTGTACCAGCTAGAAAACAAGGTTTTTTACTTGGCGGTATTTCCAATAAATGTTTATATTCTAATTCGTCCCACATTTTTTGTGCTGTTTTTAATTTTTCTATATCATCTAATGCTTTGTCAATTGGTTTTTCATCAACATCCTCCTTCTTCCTCTTCTTAAAATAATCCATCCAATCCTCAACCGTTGCTTTTGGGTTTTTGAGTAATCGTTCTAAACCTTCTGCAATTTTTTTTGTTGCTGATACGCCTAATGAAACATACAACAAAAATAATTCTATCGCAATGCCGGTTATTTCTTCTACAAAGATTTTGATGAAATCGATAGGGTTTTGGGCTACGGTGAACTTTTTGAAATAAGCTGCTATTAACGTTTTTAGGGTGGACCAAATTTCACTAAAAAACTTCTTAAATCCTTCTACAAAACTTTCCCAATTACCGGGATTGGCTAAGGAAACAAAAAAGCGAAACCTTCTAAAAGAATAAAACCACAAGAAGTTAATGCTTTGAAAAAAATAGTTTTCTAAAGCACTAATATATTTAAACAAAAGTTTAATAAATTATTAATATTCAAATAGTTATTTACTTTTGATAGAATTAAATCTCGTCTATACTATTCACCTCCAATAGCTCTTCAAGTGAATTAGCAACAATTTCAGGCTCTTCGTCTCTGTCTAAGTAAAATATGAAAATTTTACCATAATTTTCTCCTTCTTGTAAAAATAATGTAATTGGATTATCACTGTGTGATGCCGCAATTGGTAAAAAATTAACATCCAAATCTTTATTTAACTTACAATAAATTTCATAGCTTTCCTCTAAAGAGGTATTGTTTTCACTATACTTGACACTATTAAAACTACTTAAAAACCGATGGTAATCATATAATACACCCCCATTAAACTTTAATAGAAATTTTTTATAATTTTCAGGCAACAATAAACCTGATTTTATTTCAAACTCAGTAATATCACTGATAGAAATTTTTTTGTCGGAATCGCTTATTTTTATCATATTTTTATCTGTTTGAGTAAAGATTTGCTTCAGGATAAACATTTTTAACTATTTCAACCGCACCAATATGTGATGAGCAAGCTCTATGAATATTCATTTCAACTAATTGCATTGTGCAAGTATTTGTAATAGGGTCGTAATCATCTAGATGATGCCAAGTGTATTTACCTTTAATATCTTTCAAAGATATTTCAGATAATTCCGTAGCCAAAACTTTATCGTAATAATCACTCCCTGTCATTTTGATTTTTACAATATTTTTTGGTTTCCTGTGGAAGGATAAAGATAAGAAGTATTTTCAAAATCAACACTTACACCGTTTTTAGATTTTGGTAACTTTATACCTAACTTTTTTAATGCTTCTTTATTAGGATCAAATATTTTTGGTGGTTTCTTATTCTTTAATTTCAATAAAATACTTTCAATTCTCTTTAAACTTTCTAGAGCATTGAGAGTATTTTTTGGTACTGAAATAGTAATATTTAATTTCTCAATTGCATCATCAATTCTTTTTAATTCTTCTATTTCAGAAAGTTTTCGCAAAACATCATCCGTCGCATCATCCACCTTCTTCCTCTTCTTGAAATAATCCATCCAATCCTCAACCGTTGCTTTTGGGTTTTTGAGTAATTGTTCTAAACCTTCTGCAATTTTTTTTGTTGATGATACGCCTACCGATACATACAACAAAAATAATTCTATGGCAATGCCTGTGACTTCTTCTACAAAGATTTTGATGAAATCAACAGGATTTTGGGCTGCAGTGAACTTTTTGAAATAAGTTGCTATTAAAGTTTTTAGGGTTGACCAACTATGGTTAAATTACCAATGTACAGCATCATAAGGATAATATTTTTGATTCTTGAGTGATGAATCCTCTATGCCTTTTATCTTGGCTATCGCAGCGGCTTCCCAGGCCCAATAACCTGAATAGCAATTCACTTTTGTGTTTTTATGGGTATCATGCCATGCTGCATCACTATGACCTTGATACCAAACTTTGTCAAGATAATTTTTGATGTCTTGAGATGAATTTAAATTTGTTGCTTTGGCATAAGGATGTTCTTGAATTACTTTTGAATTACTCTCCTCCCATGCAATTTCTTTAGATTTAATGATAAAACTAAGTAATTGATCATTGACTCCATCGCGATTTAAAATGGCAGTTATCCTTTGAAAATCTTCTAATGAAACATCGCATAAAATAGCCATTGATACAAGCCAAATCATTTCATCATATTGACCAAAACCACTTACAAATTGGAAACTGTCTTCAAATGCGGGGATACATTCTAAAACAGCTTGTTTTACAACCTCTTTGTCTGCTCCATTTGAATAGTGGGCTTTAGTAATTTCTAAAGATGCAATTAATATTGAGCCTTTTAAATCATTATATCTCTCTGGTTTTGCTTCTCCTGAGATTATTGCTTGTTTAAATTTTTGAATTCTATTTTGTAATTGATTAATTAATTCTGAAAAATTTCCTTTATCTCTCATAATTTCAAATTATATTAGTTTGTTATTTTACCTCCCCAAACACTACTTTTAGTAGCTTCTGTGAGAGTTTGATTTATTGTATTTACAGTTACTTTGCCTTGCTTAGAAACATTGCACAATAAAGGCTGATAACCCTGAATTAAAATATCATCTGCAATTTCAGTAGAAACGGTACCAAAATTTAAATCATATTTGACCCATTGTTCACTCATCTGTGCTCCTCCACTTTTAGTTTTAGTTTTTGATAACGTAGCTGTGTTATATTTTACCTCAGCTATAACATACTTGGGTGGTGGCGTAGAAAATTCATATATTCCATCTATTCCTTTTTTAATTGTGTCATCTAATGTACTTACTGTATTTTCAGAAACTCGTTTTAAAGTACCTTCATTTTTTCCTATTACAAACTTCTGGGTTTCAAAATAATCATCAACCTTCATTTCTGCATAGTTGCTTGAACGGGTTTCATCTCCTTTTTTGCGTTTATTTCCGTTAGCATCTTCATCCAGTTTTATTTTACCTGACTCAACATCATCTAGTGTCTTTTTCCTATTTCCAACAATATCATCAACCTCATCTAATATATTGGGAGGGTTTTCTGGTGAATCTTCCTTCTTCCTCTTTTTAAAATAATCCATCCAATCCTCAACCGTTGCTTTTGGGTTTTTGAGTAATCGTTCTAAACCTTCTGCAATTTTTTTTGTTGCTGATGCACCTAATGATACATACAACAAAAACAATTCTATCGCAATGCCTGTTATTTCTTCTACAAAGATTTTGATGAAATCTACAGGGTTTTGGGCTGCGGTGAACTTTTTGAAATAAGCTGCTATTAATGTTTTTAGGGTGGACCAACTACGGTTAAATTACCAATGTACAGCATCATAAGGATAATATTTTTGAGTTTTGAGTGATGAATCCTCAATGCCTTTTATCTTGGCTATCGCAGCGGCTTCCCAAGCCCAATAACCTGAATAGCAATTCACTTTTGTGTTTTTATGGGTATCATGCCACGCAGCATCACTATGTCCTTGATACCAAACTTTGTCAAGATAATTTTTAATGTCTTGAGCTGTATTTAAATTTGTTGCTTTGGCATAAGGATGTTCTTGAATTACTTTTGAATTACTCTCCTCCCATGTGATTTCTTTAGATTTAATGATAAAACTAAGTAATTGATCATTGACTCCATCGCGATTTAAAATGGCAGTTATCCTTTGAAAATCTTCTAATGAAACATCGCATAAAATAGCCATTGAAACAAGCCAAATCATTTCATCATATTGACCAAAACCACTTACAAATTGGAAACTGTCTTCAAATGCGGGGATACATTCTAAAACAGCTTGTTTTACAACCTCTTTGTCTGCTCCATTTGAATAGTGGGCTTTAGTAATTTCTAAAGATGCAATTAATATTGAGCCTTTTATATCATTATATCTCTCTGGTTTTGCTTCTCCTGAAATTATTGCTTTTTGATAATATTGAATATCCTCTTTCAAAATATTGATTAACTCTGAAAAATTTCCTTTATCTCTCATACTTTTAAAATTTTTATTATGTTACTTTACCTTCCCAAACACTACTTTTAGTAGCTTCTGTGAGAGTTTGATTTATTGTATTTACAGTTACTTTGCCTTGCTTAGATACAGTACATAATAATGGTTCATAACCCTGAACCAAAATTTCCCTTCTAATTTCAGCAGAAACGGCACCAAAATTTAAATCATATTTGACCCATTGTTCACTCATCTGTGCCCCTCCACTTTTAGTTGTGGTTTTTGATAATGTTGCTGTATTGTATTTTACCTCAGCTATAACATACTTGGGTGGTGGCGTAGAAAATTCATATATTCCATCTATTCCTTTTTTAATTGAGTCATCTAATGTACTTACTGTATTTTCAGAAACTCGTTTTAAAGTACCTTCATTTTTTCCTATTACAAACTTCTGGGTTTCAAAATAATCATCAACCTTCATTTCTGCATAGTTGCTTGAACGGGTTTCATCTCCTTTTTTGCGTTTATTTCCGTTGGCGTCTTCATCCAGTTTTATTTTACCTGACTCAACATCATCTAGTGTCTTTTTCCTATTTCCAACAATATCATCAACCTCATCTAATAAATTGGGAGGGTTTTCTGGTGAATCCTCCTTCTTCCTCTTCTTAAAATAATCCATCCAATCCTCAACCGTTGCTTTTGGGTTTTTGAGCAATTGCTCTAAACCTTCTGCAATTTTTTTTGTTGCTGATACACCTAATGAAACATACAACAAAAATAATTCTATCGCAATGCCGGTTATTTCTTCTACAAAGATTTTGATGAAATCGATAGGGTTTTGGGCTACGGTGAACTTTTTGAAATAAGCTGCTATTAACGTTTTTAGGGTGGACCAAATTTCACTAAAAAACTTCTTAAATCCTTCTACAAAGCTCTCCCAATTTCCGGGATTGGCTAAGGAAACAAAAAAACCAATCATTTCAATCAAACTTGCTAAAAAACGAATCAATCCGTTATACAAACCTACTAAAAAAGCGTTATACATTTCCGGTAGGTCGGCAAATGTTTGCAACATCGCTTTGGCATCTTGATACATTTCTATAAATCCATCTCTCACGGATTTATAAATTGCACTTAATAATGAACGGATTTCTAAGGGAACTTTTGTTTGCAGAGCAGAAATTAAAAGCACATCCAAAGCTGATTGGTCTAATAATCCTTCAAATTGTTGAACCGCATCTTCCATCCTAATTTTTTCGGCATTGATATTGGTAATAAAATAAGGATCATAGTCCGGATTTCGTTCTTGATTTGCCAAATAAGGGTTCCATCGATTCGGGTCGGTGATCATGGCTTTACTTTTGAATTCCAACGCAATCTGTTGTAAAAATTTGGCAACATAATCTTCATTAAAATAGTACTTCAAATCTTTTCGCAATGCTTCCAGAAGCATAATCAAGATTTTATTGGTCACGGGTTGGGTTAAAATGGTGAATTTGTTGTTTTCATAGTAGTTAACGGCTTCTTTATAAATATAATCCAATTGCTCGCTACTAAAAAAACCGGATGGATTCATCCATTTGTCATATTCGTTTACCCATTTTTGAATTGTTTCTTTAGAAAGGCTACTCCCTAATAAATTATAGCCTAATTCTACAGCTCTGATTTCAATTATATTTTCAATTTTTAAACCTGTAAATTCACTTGCCTCTTTTGTCGTACCGGAAAAGTTTTTAATTGTGCCTGATTTGGCTACAATAAATACAGTAAAATTGTCAATCCCGTTAATTTTTGAAACTTTTTTATCAATCGTTGGTGTATCGGTTGCTAAGGCTAAACTAAAACTTACGGCAAGATTGTTTTCTTTTGCTATTGAATTATTTGTTAGCAACTTAAAATTCATTTTCTGGGCTTCTTCTTTTTCCCAAAAAGCACCAAACGGGCTGTTGTTAAAACCGCTAAGGTCTTCAAAGGATGGAAAAGTGGATGATAAACTCATAGGTATGTTTTTAAACCCAACACTTTGAAAAAAGTGTTGGGTAGTATTAAAAAATCAATTAATTGGATGGTTCTTCCTCTTCCGGTGTTGGTTCCGTTGCATTTCCGCCAATCAACGTATCCGTTTGTTCAAAAACCTTTACCTCTTGACCATCACTAGAAAACAACAAGTTATCACTACATTCTTCATCACAAGGAAGAGCATTAACCACATTAAGTCCTGCTGCTCCGGCTTGAATAATGGTTAAAGAGGTTGGAACACGACTTTGCCATACTTCTTCTACTTCTCCAGCTGGTTTTCTCAACTCATCCACAATAGATAGAAACATTGGATCGTCAATAGAGGGCACTTGTCCGCCATTCCAAATTTCTCCGGTTGCCATATACCAGTTTACAGCTTCTTCAAATCCAGGTCGAACGGTTACGATTACTCTTGCCATACCACTTTGTAGAAACGAACGGAAAAGTGGGTCGTCATTTTCAATGAGATACATATCTACCCATTCTGATTTTTTTGCCCAATAGAACGGATAAAAATAGTAGCTCATAATATCCCATTCAAAGGCTTGCTCAAAGAATTTTACTCGATCTGCATAACCTCCTAAACCGGAAGAAGTGTAAGAGGCTCTCACTTCCGCTTTATCTCTTTGAGTAAGATAATCTACTTCACCCATTGAAGCTTGACTGGCTAAGTATTCGATACAATTTTTACGTAAAACCGTATTTTCAATTTGACGGTAAAACCCTGGATTCATTTTCGCTTTTTCGGCCGCAAGAGCTTTTAATTCTGCCTTGCGTTGCAAATACTCTGCTTTTTTTGCTTCGTAAGCAGCAATGATTTTGTTGAAGGTGGCGATTTTCCATTGGGTTTCATAAGTGCTTGAAAGCTGACATACAATTTCAAAGTTCACACTTCCGGCATGATGCCCAGTACAAGAATAAGAAACTGGTACTTTCGTAGGCATGTCTGATAAATCAACACTAAATCTAGTTGAAGTTGGATTACCATCAACAGTATAGTCACGATGCTGGTTAGAAATTATAAGAAAAGCTCCAAAACCTGGCTCGTGAGTAAATTTAATAAGTCCATATGCTTTAACTCCATAATATCCCTCTGGAACTTCAATCTCATGATTTCCCGCACCATTTTCATCATACTCACCCCCATCTATTTCTGGAGCTATAAATGAAAATGTTTTACTAATCGTTAATTTATTTACTGGCTTAGCATCAATCTCTACATTATAATAACTTGCCCAAAAAGCAGCACGTATTTCGTCAATCGCACTGTAAGTTGCAATTGTACTATCTGGTGCTTGCCTTGGATCTGGAGGAGTGCTTAACTCCTCTAAATCTGCAGCATAATTTTTAACAGCATGTTTATGAAAAGCGGCTGGCTCAGGAATAGCAAATTCATACATCAATCGTTTGCCATAATTAACAATTTTATTTTCATAAATTTTATCCACCCAACGGTAAACCCCTGACACGTGTTTATCTCCTTTACGATTATCAAAGCCATGCTTGTTGCTTTCTGTAAATTCTTCAACAATTTTTGTAATTCGTTCTTCTTTAATTTTATTTACTACTCGATCCAACGCACGTTCTGTAATTTCTTTTGCCTGAGTGATTGCTTGAACATTTGAGTTTTCTTGAGAAGTATTATGAGCAAAATTTGCACCTATTCCCAAAGAATATCCTGCTCCAGAATAGCTGGCATTTGCTGAAACGCCAAATGAGGTTTGCTCAGATAAAACTTCTGCTATCTCCTGATTCATCTCAAAACGATCGGTTGTTGTCGTGTCTGTTAATTTCTCTCTTTCTTGTTCTTTGGTTGTAGTAAATGTTTCCTCTTTTTTGGTAGAACGAACGGTCGATTTTTCTTTATACTCACGAGCCATTATGTTCTCGATGTGTGATACTTCTCCAGGAACATAACAACATACTTGTTGTTCTACTTTGCGGTAATCGGCTATTCCAATTTGATTAATACCATAACCAAGAGGAATATAAGTGTTAGAAGTATCCGGCACTTGATTATTATCTTCTTCCCCTCCTGAATTTTCGTTTTTACTTAATTCGTATGTACCTTCTCCAACTACAATATAATCTTGTTCGGGTAATCGGGCTGTATCACCGTTTAACGAAAATCTACTAAAAGGCTCCAACTGTTTAAATACAACATCAGACCAAGTTCTGAAAATAGACGTATGCGGTAATAATGGGTCTAAATCCGGATTAACAACAAAATCATACATTCCTCCCGAACCTGGATTATTCACAGAATCCCCAGGTGTTGAAACAGGGTATAAAACCGCAGAGCCTTCCATTACGAGAGCTTGACCACTATATGTGTTAAATGTACCCGAAAATGTAAATGCTGTGTTTACTCCAGGATCAAATGTGATTTCATTATTTCGAAATAGATCAAAAACATACAAATTAGCAATTGTTCCCATACTTCTATTTGAAAATTGATAAGACAAGGATGTATTGTCTTCAAAAACAACCTGAAAATTTCCATCTGAAAAATACAGCGGAGAATTCATTCCTGAAAAAGTCAACCTTATACGCTTATTTGAAAGATTTCCAACCGAACTAATACTCAACTGTTGCGAATATCGATAAGATGATGATTCATCAACTCGAAGTATCATGCCGTCAGCAACTAGGCTTTTTTGAGTTTTTAAGGAATTTTCAAATAATACAGTAGATAATTTATCTTTATCCGATTTCAATAATTGAATCACGTCATCGATGGTTTCTACGAAAAAGTTGTCTTTTGCAGTATTTACAATTTCTTTTGTGAGTTTTGAAATTCCATTGGTCAAATAGCTAAAATCTAATTGTTCACTTGGCTCATAACTAAACTCCGGTAAGTTTAAATTTTCATATACAAAGTAGGACATTTCCACTTTTGTATCTGGGTCGGTGTATTTCTTTTCAACTTTTGTAGCTTTGGAATAAGCCTCTTTAACATCATTATCATACTCTTTCTGATACTTTGCTAAATTTGCTTTATTTATCCGCTCATAACTTTTTTGTGCAAAAGCTAACTCATTAATTATTGCTTCAACTTGACTTAATTGAGCTTTTGCATAAGTCACTTTCATTTCCTGAGTCAAAGCATTTTGAAATGCTTGCGATGAAGTGTTAGTTGCTTTCGTTTTTTGTGTAGTTGTTAGCATAAATTTACCAAACAATCTTTCCGGTAAAACAATTCTGGATTGTGCTAAAACACGTTGTTGTTCTAAAGTTAAATTGCTTCCATTTTTATTGTCAAAAAAATAGGCTACCAACACTGACATTATAGCTTCTCTTAAATAAACATCTTTCTTAGTAATTATTTGATAAAATAAAATCCCATACTCTTTTTAGTTTAGTTGGATTAGCATTTGGCGGAGCTTGTCTAGATGCTAAAGTATCATTTGTAACTACAGAACGATGAGAAGTTAGCCATACTGAATAAGTGTAATAATCCTCTGTAACCAAAGTTTTTAAATCTTCCTTGGATGCTAGGAATTTAGGGTCTGACTCAAAATCAACTGCTTTGTTTCGTAAAGCAGTTCTGCGTTGGGCTGCTGTTGTAACCTCAGAGGTCAAGGCTGCATAAAAAAAGCTATCAGCTTCAAATTCACTGGGAAAAGTAACAAATGATTCAACCACTTCTTCCTTTTCAATCAAACCGGGTGCTCTCATGGTTACAAACCGAAAAAGCGTGTTCGAAATTTCTTTACTCATAAAAAAATATTAAAAATTAAACAATAAAAATTTGTGTTAGACACGTTTGATGTGCTAATAAAAATAATAAAGTATGAATTTGGAATAAATGAAATTGCCTTGTAGTGGTATTAAACAATTTCAGTAAAGTTGCATTTGGAATTACTAAACTATTAAATATTCTCTTTCAAAAATACAATCTTATTAAAATTTAACAATATTTTTACTATTTTGTAAATTTTCAAACACCACTAAAAAACGTTACCTATTTTATATATTTGTATGTAGATTTTGGTAAAAAAAGACAGACCGTTTTGAGTTTTTAGAACTTAATACGGTTTTATGTTTAAAAAAATGGAAGACATTAACCACGATGTTTATTAAACTTAAGAAAGAAACGATTGATTATTTTCAATAATAATGATGATTTTAAAACTAAAAATATTTTACTTTTGAATCATCTATAAATCCAAATAAAATGTTTACAATCGAACAAATTAAGTCAGCTCACAGCAAAGTAAAATCAGGTGCCGATTTTCCATCTTACATTCAAGACCTCAAACAATTGGTTGTTATCTCTTATGATGCATATGTTTCAGATGGTCATACTGATTATTTTGGTGCAAATAATTTCAAAATAACTTCTCCTGCAAAATATGAATCGTTAGCAATTGCCAATGAAACAGATGAAAATCAATTCAAAGCAGATTTAAAAGCTCATCAACAAGGAAAAACAAACTACCCCACTTTTTGTAGCGATTGTGCCAAATCCGGTATTGAAAAATGGGTGGTCATATTGGAAAAAATGACGTGTACATATTATGATAAAGCCGGAAATGAAATTTTAGAAGAAATAATTCCCGATTAATTTTTTAAAACATCATTCTTACATACAAACCATTATTTCCTTAAATTTGTTACTTAATTATTTTCAATGAAACTTCAATCCATTCTCCCAATTTTAGAGGAACTTGCTCCTTTGGCCTATGCCGAAGATTTTGATAATGTGGGCTTGCTTTTAGGAAATACAGAACAGGAAATTAGTGGGATTTTAGTTTGCCACGATGCATTGGAAAATGTGGTTGATGAAGCTATCGAAAAAAACTGCAATTTAATTGTCTGCTTCCATCCTATTTTATTTTCGGGTTTAAAGAAAATCACAGGAAAAACGTATGTGGAAAGAGTGGTGTTGAAAGCTATCAAAAATGATATTGCCATTTATGCGGTACATACTGCCTTGGATAATCATCAAAATGGAGTGAACAAAATTATTTGCAATCAACTCGGACTTGTGAATACTAAAATTTTGGTTCCGAAGGAAAAATTCATACGTAAATTGATTACGTATACTATTCCGGAAAATCATCAAGAATTACGAAATGCTTTATTTGAAGCCGGTGCCGGAAACATTGGTAATTATGAAGATTGCAGTTTTAATTCAAAAGGAATTGGAACGTATATGGGAAATGAAAATAGTAATCCCGAAATTGGTGAACGTTTTGAATTTGTAGAAAACGAAGAAATTAAAATTGAAGTCACTTTTGAAAAGCATTTAGAATCAAAAATTTTGAAAGCTTTATACAAAAATCATGTGTACGAAGAAGTGGCTTATGAGATTTATGAATTGCAAAATCAACATCAAAATATCGGTTTAGGAATGATTGGCGAACTCGAAAATGAGATGAATGAAAACGATTTTCTACAGTTTGTGAAGGAAAAAATGCAATGCGAAAGCGTCAGACATAGTGCTTTTTTGAATAAAAAGATAAAAAAAGTTGCTGTTTTAGGTGGTTCAGGCAGTTTTGCGATTGGCCATGCTAAACGATTGGGAGCCAATGCTTTTTTAACGGCTGACTTGAAATATCATCAATTTTATGAAGCTGAAAATCAACTACTTTTGGCCGATATTGGTCATTATGAAAGCGAACGTTACACAAAAAATTATATTGTTGATTTTCTTATCAAAAAATTTCCTAATTTTGCAATCATTTTATCAGAACAAAATACAAATCCAGTTAAGTACTTTTAGATTATGACAAACGTAAAAGAAATGAGTGTAGAAGAGAAGTTAAGAGCACTCTATGACTTGCAGTTAATCGACTCAAGAATTGATGAAATCAGAAACGTAAGAGGTGAATTGCCGCTTGAAGTACAAGATTTAGAAGATGAAGTAGCAGGTTTAAAAGCACGCAACGAAAAATTAAAAGCAGATTTAGAGCAAATTGATGATCAAATCAAAGCGAAGAAAAATGCTATCGAAGCTCATAAAGAGGGAATTAAAAAATATACCGAACAACAAAAAAATGTTCGTAATAACAGAGAATTCAACTCGTTAACGAAAGAAATCGAATTTCAAGAATTAGAAATTCAATTGAGTGAGAAGCACATCAAAGAAATGAAAGCTTCTATTGAATACAAAAAACAACAAGTTGCCGAATCTCAAGAAAGATTAAGTGCTAAACAATCTCACTTAGAGCACAAAAAAGCTGAATTAGGCGATATCATGTCGGAAACACAAAAAGAAGAAGAGTTTTTAACCAAACTTTCTGCCGAATATGCTGCAAAAATCGAAGATCGTTTATTAGCTGCTTATCACCGAATTCGCTCAAGCGTAAGAAATGGTTTAGCGGTAGTTTCTATCGAAAGAGGAGCATCTGCAGGATCATTCTTTACTATTCCGCCACAAACGCAGGTTGAAATTGCTGCCCGCAAAAAAATCTTAACCGATGAGCACAGTGGAAGAATTTTGGTAGACAACGTTTTATCTACCGAAGAAAGAGAAAAAATGGAAAGCATATTTGCTAACATCTAAATATCAAACCCCGATTCGGGGTTTTTTTATGAATAAATTTTTCAAGACATTTTCGATTAAATTAATTGGTTTATATATCAATTTGCTCAGCTATATCTTTCCGGAACAAGCAACAAAATTGGCATACAAATTTTTTAGTGAACCTCGTGATGGAAGATTAAAACCGGAATCAATTCCGGAAATTTTAAAACAAGCAGAAATTGAAACTGTTTCGTTAGAAAACTACAACTTTCCTATTTATAAATGGAAAGGAAACGAAACCAAAATATTATTAGTTCACGGTTGGGAAAGCAATGCGTCTCGTTGGGAACCCATGTTTCCTTATCTTCAAAAATCGGGTGCTACAATTTTAGCTATTGATGGTCCGGCTCACGGTTTGTCTTCGGGAGTTGAATGTAATGTGCCGCAATATGCTGATTTTATTAATACCGTTTTCCAAAAATATGAACCTCAAATTTTGATTGGTCATTCGCTTGGCGGATTAACTTGTTTGTATTTTCAGCATCAATTTAAGGCAGCTTCACTACAAAAAATGGTTTTGCTTGGTGCTCCTTCTGATTTGGAAGTTATTATTCAAAATTATGCGAACCTGCTTCAATTGAACAAAAAAGTCATCCAATTGATGCATACTTATTTTTTGAATCGGTTTAAAATAAATCCAGTGGAATTTACCGGAACTAACTTAGCTTCTTCACTTTCGGTTTTGGGAATTCTTTCGCATGATGCAGATGATGAAGCAGTTCATTTTGGTGAAAGCAAAAAAATTGCTTCGGGTTGGAAAAATGCTACGTTTATTGAAACAAAAGGACTAGGTCACAGTATGCATGACAAAGCTTTATATCAACAAATTGAAAAATTCTTGTTTAGTTCTTAATTATTTTTTTGGTAGTAGATTGATTTCCGTTGGAGACTTTCACAAAATATATTCCACTCGATAAATTTGAAATATCAAGTTGTTTATCTTGTGGCATTTTCGCCTGAAAAACCGATTGTCCTAACGCATTAAAAATCTCAACGGAAGCCATTTCAGACAAATCCTGATGCGTCATAAATTTCAGTTGATTTTGAACCGGATTTGGAAAAACTGAAAATTCAGTTCTATTTATAACATCCAAACCTAAAACATAATCATCATAAACCCGTTGAACCGCAGTTTCCATGTTTGGAAAAGGTCCAATATTTCCGGCAGAAGGATTGCCTTGCGGAATTCCGGTTTCTTTTAAAATGGTTCGCAACTGTGGTCCGGTTAAATAATTTCCGGTCAAACTATGATGATATGATTGCAATACAATCGCACAAGCTGCCACCATGGGTGTAGCGGAACTTGTTCCTGCAAAGTTGGTATAACCTTGGTTTATATCATCTTCAATTAAAATTAGATTGCCATATCCACAAGCAAAAACATTTTGAGACCAACCTTGCACATCTACTCTCGAACCATGCGTACTATATGAAATTTTGTTGTGAGTAAGGCTTGATAATCCACCGCCTACAATAATTGCTCCGCTATTTCCACGGTTCATATAATTTGAATAAAGAGTACCATTCAAATTTTGATTTCCATTTCCGGCTGCTGCTACAATTACGATTCCGGCATCGGATGCGGCTTTGGTTAGATCCCAAATAATACTATTAGATTCAGCTGGAGCACCAACTTCATCTTGCAATTCATAAACAATTACATCACCGGCAGTTGAATTTTGAATGGATTGATTCACAGCGTAAACTCTATCATAACCAATTTCTTGCCATTCCGGATAAAGTATCATTTCACTTGCTTCATGTGCTAGCCCCGTCATTCCATAATCGTCGTTTCCGGCAATAATAATTCCAAAAACAGCTGTGCCATGCTGAGAATAGAGCAGTGCATCTGTGGCAATAGTCATTCCTGGTGCAATAGATACATTTACTTCATTCAAATCTTCGTGACTGCTATTAAAACCATATTCTACATCTCTCACACGAATTCCTTCACCTTTTAAACCTAAATCCCAAGCATATTGCATGTTTAAACCCGGATTGGGACCGATATAGGTTTGATTTACCATAAAATCGGGTGTCGTTGGAGGAATATCTAATGGTGGTTTTATAGGTTCTAATGAAATTAAACTTGCGTATGTAACCGAATTCAATTTTTCAAATTCTGTTGCTAATAAAAGTAATTTTTCATTCGAAGGATTATCCACAATCACTCTAAAAATATTTTTCAATTGATGAACTGAAGAAGAATTTCCGGCATATTGTTTGGCATTTTTTTCTAAATCATTCCATTTTTCAGCTGAAAATGAAATCGTTTTTTCAAAATTTAATTGAAATTCATTTGAAAGTGAAGCAACTTCTGAAAATTGAGTAAGAATAGATTCTTTGTCTTTTAAAACAACATCAGCATTAAATGAAACATGCAATTCGTGTTTACTACTACTTGAATTCAGCTGAAACTGATTTTTTCTACTTTGAGCATTCGAAAAGAGAGAAACTAGAAATGTAAAAATAAAAAGTAATTTTTTTACCATAAAGCTAAGTTCTTGATTACAGGCAATTTTTGTGCAATTTACTAAATTTCTTTCAGATTTAAATAAACTTCTATTTTTCTGAAATCCATAAAATAAAATTACTTTTGCAGTATGGAAGATACAGGTAAACGCATCAATAAATTTTTATCGGAATCCGGTTATTGTTCACGTCGTGAAGCCGACAGATTAATCACCGAAGGAAGAGTAACCATCAACGGAGCTGTTCCTGAAATGGGGACAAAAGTTTTTGAAACCGATGAAATTCGTGTCGATGGGAAATTAATTCGTGAAAACAGAGATAAACCCATTTATTTAGCGTTCAACAAACCTGCCGGAATTGAATGCACCACCAACCAAAGTGTTCGCAATAATATTGTAGATTACATTAATTATCCCGAACGTATTTTCCCTATTGGACGATTAGATAAAGCCAGCGAAGGATTGATTTTTATGACGAATGATGGCGATATCGTGAATAAAATTCTTCGAGCCAGAAACAACCACGAAAAAGAATATATTGTGACGGTTGATCGACCGATTACCGATCGTTTTATTGAGAAAATGGGGAATGGTGTACCGATTTTAGATACCATTACAAAAAAATGTAAAGTGGAACAAATCAGTAAATACATTTTCAAAATTGTATTGACACAAGGTTTAAACCGTCAAATTCGAAGAATGTGTGAGTATCTTGGCTATGAAGTTACGGCTCTAAAACGTATTCGAATTATTAATATTTCATTGGATGTTCAAGTGGGAAGATACCGTGATTTAACCGAAGCTGAAATTAAAGAATTGAATCAATTGATAGAACCTTCAAGTAAAACGGAAGAAGCGAGTTTGCCGAAAGCGGAGGTTAGAAGACCGATTGTGATTAAGAAAAATAAGTAGCCTCACCAAAGCCCGCGGCTAATGTTCTCTCGGAAAGTATGTCAAAAAAAGTTATTTTCTCTCGCAAAGACGCAAAGTCGCAAAGAGAACTTTTAAATTTTGCGTCTTTGCGACTTTGCGAGATTTTTTTATTTTATCTATTTGAATTTTTTATATCTTCATGGGAAACTACTCTTCCTGATTCGATATCTTTTATTCCTCTCTCAATTCCTCCTTTTTGTTCATCAGTTAACTCATCCCACCAATCTGTTTGTGAGGTAGATTGATCTTTAATCTCTTTTAAATAATAAAGCATATCGTTATTATCAACATGTAATAACCAATCCAAAAGTTCCAATTTTAAAGCCTCTGCTCCCATTTTGTAAAATTTAAAGCTAAGATAATCATTAAAACTAAAAAACCCAAGCTCATCACTTGGGTTTTACTATTTATCTCATCTTCAATCGCTTCTGTTCTCTCGCCAATAACGTGTTTTTCAACAACATCGCAATTGTCATGGGTCCTACTCCGCCCGGAACCGGAGTGATAAAGGATGCTTTTTTGCTTACATTTTCAAAATCTACATCGCCAGTAATACGGTAACCTTTTTCAGTTGAATCGTCGGAAACGCGTGTGATACCGACATCAATTACCACCGCATCATCTTTTACCATTTCGGCTTTCAGGTAATTTGGCACTCCTAAAGCAGTGATGATAATATCGGCTTGGGTTGTAATTTGTGAGATGTTTTTGGTGTAACTATGCGTTAATGTAACCGTGGAATTTCCCGGAAAACCTTTTCTTCCCATCAAAATACTCATCGGTCTTCCTACGATGTGGCTTCTACCGATAACAACCGTGTGTTTTCCTTGCGTTTCAACGCCGTAACGTTCTAATAATTCTAAAATACCAAACGGTGTGGCCGGAATAAATGTAGTCATATCCAACGCCATTTTTCCGAAGTTTTCGGGATGAAATCCATCTACGTCTTTGTTGGGATCAATCGCCATCAATACTTCTTGTGTATCAATTTGTTTCGGTAACGGTAACTGCACTATAAATCCGTCAATGTCATCATCTTCATTTAATTCTTTGATTTTTTTCAATAATTCCGTTTCCGAAGTAGTGTTAGGCATTTTAATCAATGTGCTTTCAAAACCCACTCGTTCACAGGCTTTTACTTTGCTTCCTACATAGGTTAAACTCGCTCCATCAGTCCCCACAATCACAGCGGCTAAGTGTGGTACTTTTTCGCCGTTGTCTTTCATTTTCTGCACTTCTGCAGCAATTTCATTTTTGATGTCTTCCGAAACTTTTTTACCGTCTAATAATTTCATGTATGTGTGTTTTAGTTGTGTCGTAAAAAAATAAGACGCGATAAATCGCGTCAGTTATTGTTGAAAATTATTTCATTCCCTTCATTCCACCCATCATGCGGGCGAGGTTTTTTCCGCCGCCGCCTTGCATCATCTTCATCATTTTGCTCATTTGGTCAAACTGTTTCATCAATTGATTCACTTGTTCCACTTTGGTTCCTGAACCTTTGGCAATTCTGATTTTTCTTTTTCCGTCTATCACGGCAGGTTTTGTTCTTTCTAACGGAGTCATCGAATGAATGATTGCTTCAATGTGTTTAAAAGCATCGTCTTCAATTTCCACATCTTTCAATGCTTTTCCGGCTCCGGGAATCATACCCACCAAATCTTTCATGTTACCCATTTTTTTGATTTGCTGAATTTGCACCAAGAAATCATCAAAACCGAATTCGTTTTTAGCAATCTTCTTTTGAAGTTTGCGAGCTTCTTCTTCGTCATATTGTTCTTGTGCTCTTTCTACCAACGACACAACGTCTCCCATTCCCAAAATTCTGTCGGCCATACGGGAAGGATAGAACACGTCAATTGCTTCCATCTTTTCACCGGTACCAATGAACTTGATTGGTTTATTCACCACCGATTTGATCGTAATCGCTGCTCCACCACGGGTATCACCGTCTAATTTGGTTAAGATCACACCGTCAAAATTCAATCGGTCGTTAAACGCTTTTGCCGTATTCACCGCATCTTGACCCGTCATTGCATCTACCACAAACAAGGTTTCTTGTGGTTGAATGGCTTTGTGCACATTCGCAATCTCGTTCATCATTTGCTCATCAATCGCCAAACGACCGGCTGTATCGACAATGACTACATTGAATCCGTTTGCTTTGGCATATTTAATTGCATTCTGAGCAATGTCAACTGCATTTTTATTTTCAGGTTCAGAATATACTTCCACACCAATTTGATCTCCTACCACATGCAACTGATTGATAGCCGCAGGACGATAAATATCACAAGCCACCAAAAGTGGTTTCTTTCCTTTTTTAGTTTTTAGAAAATTAGCCAATTTTCCCGAAAAAGTGGTTTTACCCGAACCTTGCAAACCAGACATTAAGATGATTGATGGATTTCCGGAAAGATTGATTCCAACTTCTTCTCCACCCATTAATTCGGTTAACTCGTCTTTCACCAATTTCACCATTAATTGACCGGGCTGTAACGAAGTCAATACGTTTTGACCCATTGCCTTTTCCTTAACGGAATTGGTAAAATCTTTGGCAATTTTAAAATTCACGTCGGCATCCAACAACGCACGACGGACTTCTTTTAGGGTATCGGCAACGTTTACTTCGGTAATTTTACCGTGACCTTTTAATATATGAAGGGCTTTGTCGAGTTTATCGCTTAAATTACTGAACATAATTTGGATTTTCTTTTAATGAAGTGCAAATTTAAGAATTTGAATTTTAAGTTTACTACTAGTTGTAAAGAATAATTTAAAAGTGAAAAAATAAACTATTTTAAGTCAATATTTTTTTGATATGATTCTTTAGATACAAATTGCACAAGGACGCTTCGCTGTTTTTAATGGAACACGGATTTGACGGATAGAACTGATTTGCACGGATTTTGATAGATTCGCTATAAGGGATTTTGATAGATTTGATTTTGCGAACATTTTCTTTATAAGCACATCCCAACTTGAAACCTGAAACTTGAAACTATTTATTCCCTTTTTTTTGGAACGCGGATTGAACGGATTTGCTTTGCAAAACGCTGTTTTCTACGGATTTTGATAGCTTCGCTATATAAGGTTTGCACGGATTTGATTGTACTACCATTTTCTTTTAAACAACTATTTCTATTTGAAGCTCAAACTGTTTATCTCGTTTTTGACTAATATTTAGTTCGACTTTATTTTTAAAAAATACTCAATAAAATCGGACTATTTTTTAAAAAAAATTACTTTTTTAAAACAAAACACTAAAAATCAATAATTTAACTTATATTTGTCGCTTATTAACTATTTCATATTATGAACGAAGGAACAATTAAATTTTACAATGAAGCAAAAGGCTTCGGATTTATCACTCCAAAAGGTGGTGGTGCAGACGTATTTGTTCATGCAACTGGCCTTAATGGTGTAGTGCGTGAAAACGATCAGGTTACTTATTCTGTAGAAAACGGACAAAAAGGACCAACAGCAGTAGACGTAAACGTTATCTAAGATATATTTTACTTTAAGCATGAAGCCAATCTTTTTAGATTGGTTTTTTTTTGCTTTATTTTGAGGTAGTAGTCTCAACTATTTCTAAGTAAATTAAACCAAAGACATTGATGAAGTTTAATTTTTTAAAAAAATTTAACTTTTTATAAGAACGAATTACTTTTTATATATCTTAGTATTTCCAAAAATGAATTTGCCGATTGGCAAAAACACACCCCATTTATTTTTTTAGTGCTTTACGGGAATCCGTAAGAATGTTTGGTGCGGATGGGTTAGGTTTGTGGTGGAATGAAAAACTTTTGACATTTGAAGAACAAATAATTTTAAACAAAACAAGATACTACACGAAAGGATTCGGTAGCGGGGAATTTGCCGGTTGGCAGATGAATCCTGCTCTGCAAAGAGTTCGGGTAAAATATTCTTATGAAAAGCTCCGCATTCTATGATAAAAAGCAAGTAAAAATTGTTAAATTATGATGCAAATTTATACGTGTTAATATACGGCGTTTCTCTGTTTATAACAGCAAAAACTCTACTAATAATTTTACATCTGATATTATTTAAAACTAACATTGAATTTTTTCCTTCAGCTTTCTTCTTGTTATAATATTCTTTTAATTGAGGATCATACTTTAATGAAGTCATTGAACACATTTGAAGTAATGATTTCATTTTTTTGTCAGCCAAATGATTTACTTTAGTTCTTCCCCTCACACTTGAGCCTGAACTATATTCAAAAGGAGCTACCCCTGAATAACAAGCAAATTTTCGCCATGTTTTAAAAGATTTAAATCCTTTAGTTGCAATTATAAAATAAAGAGCTGTTTGCTCTCCAATTCCCGGAACACTTTTTACTAAATTAAACTGTTTTGAAAGGGTTTCATTTTTATTGATAATTGACTTCATTTTTTTCTCAATTGCTTTCAAAGAGTTTTTTAGATTTTGAATTGTTTTACTATTTATTAAAGCAATTTCTTTATAAATATCTTTAGGTATAAATCCTTTGTTTTCACTAGAGGTTTTAAAAAGTAGTATTGCTTTGACTAGTTTTTCCCTTTCACTAAATAACAATTTTAATTGTTGAATTTCTTTTTCAGCAACAGAAGAAAGAGTCAACTTATCAATATTACGCAGACTATATAAAGCAATATCTTTTGCGTCATTTTTGTCATTCTTACCTCTTGAAATCCCTTTAGAACGCTTAATTTCTATAGCTGGTACAACCCAGTAATCAAATTTATTCTCTGAAAAAAAGGCACTTAATGGATAGCTATAAACACCTGTACTTTCAAAACAAAACAATGTTGTTGTTGGATCAATTCCATTTTTTTTCAAATAATTTATTACTGATTTAATTCCTTTTGAGTTGTTTTCAATAATAAAATGTGCTGTTTGATTTAAAGAATTAATGTTTAGAATAACTACGTCCAATTTTGATTTAGAAACATCAATTCCAACATGAAATAAATAATTTTTCATAACTTTGAATTTAGGATAAACAAAAATGTTGAACTTCTTTAGAGCCTTTATTAGATCTTAAAATCTATCATTCTATTTGAAGCAATTCAACGGATTCAAGGACAAGGCAGAGGACTAATGCAGAGCATAGTTTTTAACTACAAACGTCTTAAGTTCACCTCTGCTTTCCTTTGAATAAATTTAAACTTTTTTTATCAAATCCAAAGTAAAGGCAAACGTCTCCCGACTTTGCGGTTTTTTATATCAAAAAAAGAAACTTCCCGCCACTCGAAGTCGACTTAATACCATAATGCTCTTCAATCCCGATTACAATCGGGACACCACTTCAAATCAATTTACTATTCCATTTTCAACAAATGATTTTTCAAAATCAAAACTAACTACTTTCAAATCAAAGGAAAAAAGGTATATTTGGGATTAGTTAACACAAGAGAAACTTTCGGTTCTACATGCAAAATCAAGTATAAATAAGAATTTTTTCAGCGTTTAGAGACAAGTTATAGCCAATTTAAAAATCACGATTATGAAGAAAATTGCGAAGATTGTTTTTATTAGTTTCAGTTTACTTATTTTTATAATTGCTGTCTTAATTTTTAGACCTGTACCAATCGTATCTGAAGATAAAGCTATTTCTGAAAGCGGAATTGTAAAGGAGATTTATAGCAATAAAGGAAATGATGTTATATTCGTAATGGAAAATAATGACCGTAGATTTTACATTAACAGAGGATTAGAAAATGGATTAGAATTAAACAATTTGAAAGCAAAATTAATCGGAAATGCAATTGTTGTGAAATATCCGAACTATTGGACACCACTCGACTGGAATAATAGCGTTAGACATATTTCTAAAGTTGAATTTAAGGATGAAATAGTATTTAACGAACTGAAAAAATAACCACACGTAGCAACTGTTTGAAACTTTATGAAACGTTAGCCATAATGAAATGGATATGCAAATTGGTAAAAAATTTAATTCTACAGCCACCAGATAACTATTTTTTAAACAAATAAAACTACACTTTATAAATGAAAATAATGAGATTACTTTATGTATTTTTAGCAGGTTTTATGCTTTTTTCATCTTGCTCAAATAATAATGACGATAGTAATAACGATATCATCATCGGGAAATGGAGAACGATTGAACGTTATGAATCGGATGAACCACAGGAAATTCTACCTTGTACATTAGAATATTATAAAGAATTTAAATCCAATAACACTGTTGCCGGATTTATTGTAACGCCAAACACTTTTCCTGACCCATGCAACCAAGTGTATACTGACTTTGGTTTGATTTGGGAAAATACAGGAAACAGTAATTATAAATTCAAAACAACTACTGGTACAGAATATACTATCAAAATATATAAAGTGGGTGAAAATTTAGTAGAAGAATATCCGGATGGAATTACCAAATTGGTTTATGAACCTTACTAAAAACTAGCTCACAAGTTCTTAGAATGCTCCGAAATTACTATAGTTATCAGCATAGACTTCTTACAAAAAATTTAAAAATGAAAAATATCCTATTCCTACTTCTTCTACTCTTCACATTTTTATCATGTGGAACGATGGAAAAAAACGATCGGATTGCAAGAAGAAATGACTTTTTCAATCGATTCTCCAAAAATGAATTAAAGGCTACAACGAACTGGAAAATGGGAGATGATATATTGATTTTACGAAAAAATAAAACATTCAGGTACTATTCAAAAGTTATCGGATTGGTTAATTCCGGGTATTATTCAGGAAAATTTAAACACATAAACGATACACTATTTGTATTCGAATTTCATAAAAATTATAAACCACCATTTTTTATCAATGACACTTTGATACTATCTCAAAAAGAAGAGTTGAAAATTTTGAAAAATGATAAATCAAATTATTTAGTAATTGTTCAAAACAAATTGAAATAAAGATTGCTCTGCAAAAGTATTCCTTAAAAGCCAACCAACTATTTCCATGCTCATCATAAAAACTAGGTAAAACCAATGACAAACGACAGACAACTTTTCTATAGAAACTCCAAAATAACAAAACCTTATTTTTGATCGTTTCGGATAAGTATTCTATACATTTAATTCAACCTTAGCTCTTGTACCGCCGGCATTTCCATTTGTAATTTTAAAATTTCCGCCAATTGACTTTAACCGCTGTGAAATACTATATAAACCTTGGTTTTCTTTGGTAATTGTGTCGCTGTATCCCAGACCATCATCAATCACTTCGATTTGTAAAGCATTGTTAATTTTGCTAAAGACAATTTCTGCATTTTGTGCCTGCGAATGCTTGATAATGTTGTTTACTAACTCTTGAATAATTCTGAAAAGCATCAATTGCAATTGCTTTGAGTTTTCATTTGCTTGACTGTTTTTGTCTGTAACAGCAATATGAACCAGTTTGGTTTCGTTGATTTCTGAAACAAATTGTTCTGTTGCTTGAATTAATCCTTCTTTTTCTAATACTGTTGGAAGAAGATTATGAGCAATGTGACGAATATCTGCGTGCGAATGTTCTAAAATTCCTTGCACTTTTGAAAGTTGCTGCATTTGCTTTTCCTTTGGAAGATGGGGGATTGATTCCAAGCTCATTTTGGCAGCACCAATCATTGCTGCAACTCCATCGTGTAACTCATGTGAAATTCTACCTCTTTCTCGTTCTTCTCCTAAAATAAAAGAATTTAGAATGGCGTTTTCTTTTTCCTGTTGAAATTGTTTTAGCTTAAGATGTTGTGATTTTCTGTAGTAGATAAAAATTCCGCCAAAAATGGACAACAATAATAATCCTCCAAAAATAGCGTACAACAAATTTGACTGTTGCTTTTGTATTTTTAAATCTTGTTCAATGATTTGCTTTTCTTTCTTCTCGGTTTGATACTTCGTGTTAATATCATTAATTTCTCTGGCGTTTTCGGCAGAAGAAATAGAATCTTTCAAAATTGAGTAGGTGTAATAGAAGTCGGCCGCTTTTTCTTTTTGTCCCAAATTATAATAGATTTTCCCGGCAGTAGCGGCTGCGTTTGTTAAGGTAAGGTTATCCCCTATTTCTTCAGCGAATTTGACCGCTTGTTCGGCATAGTTTATTGCTTTTTTACCTTCACCTAGTTTGTCTAAAGCGTCGGCATATCTGTAGTAGGCTGAAGTCATATGGGTTTTGTCTTTTAACTCGTCGGCATATTTTACAGATTGTTCTGCATATTCAAGGGATTTATTAAGGTCTTTTTGGATTAATGACAACGTTAAGTTGGATTGCGTTTTTGCTACCAAATCATTTGAAAGCTCACTAAGTTCTACTGCTTCTTTTGCCCATTTATTTGTTTTAACTGTATCTTTTGCATGATAGTAGGCAAGCCCTAAATTGCTGGCAACTGTTGCAATAAAACGTTCGTCATTACTTTCTTTTAGTAGTTTAAAAGACTTATGTAAATAGTCTAATTGTTTTTCTTTGTTGCCTGTCTGACCAAGTAATGTCGCTATGTTGGAATATAAATAACCCAAGTGTAATTGATTGCCTCCGTTTTCTAAAATAGCTGCTATTTTGAGGTAGATAGTAATGGCAGAATTTAACTCTCCTTTAAAATAATAACAATTCGCTAAAAGATTGTAAGCAGCTACATCGCTTCGTTGCTTTTCTACAGGGTTAAGGTTTTGAACAGCTAATCGGCTATAAACCATCGTAGAATCAAGTTCATTTCGATTGAAGAAATAAAAAGCTCGTTTGAAATATAAATAATCTAAAAACGGCACCTTTTCTTTTTTACCCTTTTTTATGATTTTATCTGAAATTTCGAGGCAATTTTGATCTTTTGCTTTAATACACTCATCCAATTCAGTGATTAGTTTCTTAAACTCGGGACCTACATCCACATTTTTATCACGATTCTGTGCGGTGGATTGAACCAGGATTGCTACTAAAAAAATAATCACTAAATTTACTCTCATACTATTTGTTTTTAAACGGTTACCAAACCCTCCATTATCGCTTTTTTTACCATTCCGGCAATATTTTTTACTTCGAGTTTTATCATAATATTACTTCGGTGCGATTCCACTGTTTTGTCTGACAGGCATAATTGCTCGGCTATTTCCTTGGTGGTTTTTTCCTCTACAATTAATTGCAAAATTTCTTTTTCGCGGTCAGTCAGTTCCATTTTATTTTTAGTGGTGCTCATTTCAAAAAAAACTTGTTGTGTTTTTGTGCTAAAATATCGTTCGTTGTTTGTCACTGCTTTAAGTGCCTTTTCAATTTCCTCTCTGCCATCAATTTTTAATAAGTAACCGTCAAAACCTGCATTAATTGATGATTTTATTGTTACCGAATCGGAATGACTAGTTAATGCAATAATTTTCATATCAGGCCGTAACCCTTTAATTTCTTGAATGATTTCTCTGCCATCGTGTTTACCAAAATGAATATCGAGTAACAGCACATCGAAGTGTTGTTTTTCAATATTGTTTTTTAGTTCATTATAATTTAAAGCTCTATTTGTTTCTTCTACGAAATCAAAGGTTGACAATAGAACTTCTAAGCCATCCAATACCAAAAAATGGTCGTCTGCAAGTAAAATTTTCATTTGATTACGTTTTAAGTTAAGCAGTTATAAAAGTAGTTACATTCCAATAATTCACCTATAACTTATACTAAAATATCAAATTTTACTTACTTATTTTCATAACTATTCTTTTTTAACGTTTAGTTTTTTTTAAAATCTTGCTATTCCTATTACTTTTTCATTAAATAAACCGTCAAGTACTCCTACTTAACGGTTTACAAAAAATGAAAAAAACTAACTCAATTAACAATCAATTTATGGTTGTATGAAACCCCATTTTCTTTTTTTAGTTTTTTATTATACCGGTCACTAATCAATTGACGGATATCCAATGTTGTTGTGTGTAACCTCGATTCTTATTGAGGTACTGTTTTTCCGCATTTATATACAGTTGCGTGTCATCTACTCAAAATAGTGGTAGTCAAAACTAACACTTCCTGAGTTAGCCGTTAAGATGTAGCCATCACTATCATAGGTGTTTGAAAACTCAAAACCATTTATGCTAGCTTCAATAGAATTAACCGGCTTAGTTGATAAAATTGTCGTTAGAAAGGTCTCATCCAAAATCAATACCATCAAACGCTGATATTGACTTGAAACATCATAAAAAGCACCCTTATTTGTGGAATCATACTCTATAACAAAATTGGAAGTAAACGATACAACATCACCATCATCATCAATTAAAAGTTGCCCGCCAAGCAATCCATACGTATTCGTATTTGCATTAAACGATACCGGAAATTCTTGATCATTAACTTTTATATGGACAAGGATGTCATTTTCAAAACTCATAATAATCTCAGAATCATCCCCTTCGCTAGGAAACCATTTTGCACTAATGGTATTGGGAGTGTATTCAAATTGCATTGTAAAGCTAATTTGATTAGAGACCTTAACAATGCTCTTTATGGTGTTGTCTTCATTGTATTGAAAGCGGTATTCGTTTTGAAGTGCGTTATCTGTATTAACGGCAAAAACGCGTTGTACCTTCTTTATTATTTCAACTGTTGCCGATTCGTCATCATCTTTACTACAGGATGATAGAAAAGAAAGCAAAATAAATAAAAATGTAAGTAAAAAGTGTTTGGGTTTCATAATGAAATTAATTTAAGCTATAGTTAAATTCATACATAGTTACACTGTTGTTTCCTCCAATGTTTGTTGCTACTGTTTTAATCAAAAATCCTTCGTTGTCATATTCGTTTGTAAATGAAATAGTGTCATCAGGATAATCTTCGATCGTTACTTCTGTAAGTGGTTTTGATGTAAAAATGTATTTCAAATTACTATCTCCCTGTAAGTAATTAGAAAAAAAATGCATTGTTTTATTTGGGTTCGGCACATTGAATAGTATTCCTTTTTTTGAGTAGTCATACGTGTAATTGGTTCCGAAATAATTTGATAAATTGTTATATTCATCAAACGAAAAAGTATATTCAAAACTGCCTATCATCCCCGAGTACATGTACATATCGGTTTGCTCATCATAAGTGAATGTAGTTGTATTACCCTGATTTACTAAACTTGTTAAAATCGTATCTTGATGATTTAATTCTGTAGTAGTTTGCGTACACAATGTTACAGACAGTATGTTCATTTTCGTATTGTTCTCAGTGTATTCAAAAACATACCTTCTCAAAACAGTATTACTAGCGTTTACATATTCAATCGATTTAATCGAAAAATCTTCATTATATTCAAAATTGTAGCTTTGATATTCCACATTATTAGTTGGGTCCAGCATAGATACCTTATTCACTAATCTCGTCTGCATAGGTTCATTAGGGTTTTCATCGTCATTACTGCATGAGGTTAAGAGCAAATGCATTGCAATGCTTAAAAAAATTAGAAATTTTATTTTTTTCATAATGATGTTTTGTAAAAATTATTTAAAAACAAATGCAACGGCAATTTTGTTTTTTGCCATTTTCCTTTATTGTTTTGAATATAAAATTGATAATCTAATGGCAAAATATGATAAGGGTTGTATTCATAAGCAACTAATTCCAGCTTAAAAGTGTCGTTTTCAATATGAGTCACAAGTTGATTACGGGATACAATATCAATCAAATTCAATTGTTCAACCGGAAGTTTCACATCACCTTTTAATCGGTTGAAACCATAAATCTGATAGGAGTTGAGCGGAATATCTTCGGTTAAAAATAAATTTTGCTGCCCAATCATTTTATTATAAATCATTTTAAAACCTTTACATTCAATTGTTTGTCGATTGTTTTCAGATGTAGGAATGCTTCTTTTCTTAGACAAAGGTTCCACTGTAAAGAACTCATTTGATTGCGGTAAACTTGCTTTTTTGCTTTCTTTGGTTGAGGCAATCCAGTCGATATGCTGTTTGGTAACTACTTTTTCATCATGACCGTTGTTGCCAAAAGTGTAGTAATTGCCCATTTTATCAGAAATAACAAAATCAACCATTTCATCCTCTGGAGCAAAAAGGATACTTCCCGTTTTTGGGTTGTGGTATAACCAGAATTCGCCTTTTTCTGTTAAGGTTTCATATCGATAAATTAATGCATGTGAATAAACAATTTCTTTGCTTTTCTCTTTTTGAAAAGTAAAAAAGGATGAAATTGTCATCATTACAACCACTATTGGTACTGTTTTTATCGACATTGATTGATTATTTTCTTTGCTCCTAATTTGGCCAATTCCAGCCCTTTTTCCTTGTCATGCTCTCCCCATGGACCAACTTGTCCTCTTATATGAAAATGAATATCGCCACAAACGACATGCAAGTCATTTGATTTTTTGTTGTAAACTGCATAATCTCCTAAATTTTCGATTTGAGTATAGGCTGCTTTTTGCATAGAAAGTGCTGAGTTTTGCAATTTTTTTCGGGTTTCTTCATCTACTTCATTCTCGGTATTGTTTTGTTTTTGAGCTTCTTCATCCAAAAGAGCTTCGTATTTTTTCACTTCTTCTTCTGTCATCGATTTATAGTACGTTTTTATATATTCAACCATCGTTAAATCGGGATTGTTTTTAAAAAGTGATTTTCTTTTACTTTTTAAATCGCTCAACGTTTCAATTTCTTCAACACTAAAAAATGATACTGAATCATCAATCTTCCAATGTGATTTATACATAGTATAGTTTTTGAGTTTGTGTATTTCTACAACCGGAATTGCTGGTTCTGCCAAATCTGCCAAAAATTCCTCCGTAAAAAAATCAAGTGGATCTTGAGAACTTTTGATGCAATTGCAGCCTTTAGTGACAGTTTGTAAATTACTATTAGAAGAATCATTAGGGTTTGTAGATTCTTTGCAACTTAAAAAAGGAATAATAAGTAAAATTAATATAAAGTTTTTCATAAGATGTATGTTATAATTCTTGATATTCAAAACGCACTATTGTACCGGCACCACTGTTATCACTGGTTAATAATGACTCAATTACATAATTATCGGCGTTTAAGATATTAGTGTGTTCTATAAAATAATTTCCAAAATTTGAATTAATAATTGTTATTTTTTCAAGTGGTTTAAATGAAATAAGACTATCAAAATCAAATCCTAGATGAATGAAATGTAAATAGAATGCTATAGGGTAATCTATATCATGCAAAAAACCAAAACCATCATTTTTGTAAAAGAAGTCATGGTCGGTAATAGTGGTTTGGTTTGAATTGTTGAGCCAAACTCTCTTGGTTAAATCTTTTGCACTGTTTAAAGTGAAAGAATAAGTGGAAGATTGATTTGTGTAGGAATAGGTATTGGTTGTAGCATTATAACCTACATTGTAGGTATTGTCATTTTGTTTAAACCTTACGATTCTGTCTCCATTGTATTCAAAATCATTAACAACTTCACCAGCAGAAGATATAACAACAATCTTACTAGGAAGACCATTTGAATTATAGTTGAAATTAATGTTCCCAAAACCTTGATAGTTGATGGAACTTACCTGCTCATTTTCATTGTACGAAAAAGTAGTAGAGGTATAAAAAGTTTCCACTCCTTGTGCATCCTTGCTAAAATAATCTATTTTTTTTGGATAAAATTTCGTTTCAACCACTGGTTCTGAGCTGTCGTCATTAGAACAAGAGAATAATAATAAAGTTAGAAATGCTGTAATTATATTGATTTTCATTTTTTTTAGTTTAAAATTTTAGAAGTTAAATTAGTAGATTGAAGGAGCTGTTCCAGTTTCTCCATTTTTTCTAATAAGAACGTGTTACTGGTTTTTAGTTGACTTTTTAAAAGTTCATTTTCTGCCTTCAATTCTTGAATGGCTTTGACCATCGGAGCGATTAAATCGTTGTAGCGAACACTAAGCATTCCGTCATCATCACTTGAAACCGTTCCTTTTGAGTTGCTATCAAATTCAGCAAGTGTTTCTTGTAATTCTTGTGCAATAAAACCGTATTCTGTATTTTTATTTGTGTCATTTATACGATTATAGGAAACCGGTTTTAACTGATTTATAAAATCCAAACCAAGTGAGGTAGGACAAATGTTTTCTTTCCATCGTCTGTCTGAAGTTATCGTCCACGGAACTTGAATTCCGGCATAGGTGATGGCGGTATTTCCAATTCGAACTTGGTTGTTGGCATTTATATTGGGAACCTGAGCAAAATAACCAACTCCTACGTTATTATTTCCTGTTGTTACAAGCGATAAAGCAAATGCCCCAATAGCAGTATTAGTTGATCCCGTTAAATTTCTTTGAAGTGCTTGATGTCCATTTGCCGTATTATTGCTGCCAGTAGTACTTGATTCCAGCGAGTATGTACCAGTAGAAGTGTTATTAGATCCAGTGGAATTTCCCATTGAAGAACTGAATCCTGTTGCAACATTATTGAAACCAGTTGTGTTTCTTGTTAGAGCATCTTGACCTACAGCCACATTTTGGTTTCCCGAAATATTATAAAAAAGTGCTAAATTTCCAATTGCGGTGTTTCTTGTACCTGTTACATTATCTCGCAATGAAGAAACTCCGACAGCAGTATTTGCTGATCCAGAAGTATTTTCTCTTAATGAAGCTAGACCTATAGCAGTATTAGCACTACCGCTAATGTTGGACTCTAATGAATTTGCACCATAAGCTGTATTATTACTTCCTGTAGTACATGAGTTTAAAGAAAAATAACCTGTGGCAGTATTATTTGATGCAGTCGTATTTGATCGTAAGGCATAATATCCACTAGAGGTGTTATTTGAGCCTGTAGTATTATTTCTCAAAGAACTAACTCCGATGGCTGTATTGGCATTTCCAATTGAATTAGTAAATAAAGCATCATAACCAATAGCGGTATTGGAATTTCCTGTGGTATTAGAAAACAAGGATTGATCTCCGATTGCAGTATTGAATCGACCAATATTATTTGATGCAGTAGCACTCCCAGACAAAGCTAAATGTCCTACAGCTGTGTTATATGTTTCACGACCTATAGTCCTATTATCAGCATACCTCATCGCACCATTACCGATAGCTGTACTTCTATGATTTCCTACATTAAAATTTAAAGCTCCTATTCCAATTGCTGTGTTTTGATTTCCAGTTGTGTTAAAACTTAAAGCACTTAATCCAAACGAATTGTTGGAAAATCCTGTCGTAATAGAGCTTGAAGCATTTACTCCAAAAGATGTGTTCAACGTGTTCAAGAGCCCTGCTTGAATATTATTTCTTTTAAAAACCAAATCAGTATTATCCGTTGTTCCAATAAAATGCGTATTACTATTTGTTCCTGCATTTCCCGTAATTTGCCATTCTGATCTTGAAGTACCCAATTCTATCCAAGTTGTTCCGTTCCAATAATAAAATCCCGGTAAAACTTGATTGACTCCCACACCTGAAGTAGCCGTGTTGTAAACAATTTCTGAAACGGTTGGTGTTTGAACAGTGGCCACGTTTTTGGCTGTTAATGCAACTCTGGGAACGAGCAATCCATCATTCGTTGAAATGATGTCTAACGCACCGTTAGGATTTGTAGTACCAATGCCCACTTGTGCAAAAGATAGACCTATTTGAAGTAAACAATAGAGTAAAAATAAGTTTTTCATAGTACGCTTTTTTGGGGGTTGTACAATTGCTGTTGGAAAGATTAAAAATTACTCACAAACTGAAGTATCCCATTGACATTTACCTCTTCATTTGAAGTTTGATCAACAAAAACACCTTCAAAATCAAGTTCTATTCGACGTTCATCTGCAAAACTTCCACGAGAATCATCAAACGAAGCTTTGTTATCAATAAATTCATTTACTTTGATAGTTCCTGATTTAGAGATAAGTGTGTGTTTTTTTCCATCATTCAAAAATGATACTGTAAATTCTGAACCTTCTGCTGAACTAAATGGTTGGGCTATTTCATTTTTAAAACTAATTTTAAAAGTCGAATTACCTTGTTCCGGATCTACGAATGTAATTTCCAACTTTTCAATTTTAGAGTCGCCACCGTATCTAAACCCATTCATTGTTTGAGCATAGCTTGAGGTAACGAATGTTTTTCCGCTTAATTCCCCGTCTTGAATAGTAAACGAATAATACGATTTTGAGTCCAATTCTTCTTTCTCAATACCAAGTGATTTAGCCACTTCTTCGTTCGCTTTTTCGGTTTTTGATTGTCCGCAAGAAATAAATAGTGATAGTAATGTGATTAGTAAAATTCTCATTCTTATGATTTTTTAAATGTGGAAGTTGTAATCGTCTTTTTTGTATTTGAAAATTCTTTTACAGTCATTTGTGTCACTGCATTGGTCGATTTGTCTTTGGCTTTCATTTCCATCATAAAACCATTTTCATTCGGATTTATTTGTGGAACTTTTTGATTTGATGTTTTGGCCATCGAAAGAAATGTTTTTGAAAAATCGGCAATTTTGAAATCTACTTCTTTCGTAAACCAGAATTCGCCTTCGATTGTTTCCGAAGTCATCACATATTTTTCACAATTGTATCCATTAATTTTCTTGCTTCCGAGCACTTTTTTAAATGTATAATCCGTTTCATCACTTTCAGCATTTTCATAAATAGCACCAAACATACTTAATGGCATTACTTGCACTTTTTTGTCTTTTTGTGAAAACATCATCATCGCTTCCTGACTCAAATCATATACAATAAAAGTGTTAATGTCATATCCTGTTTCTAAACCAAAAACTTGTTCGTTGGCTCCAAACCAATACGTCATTTGATTGGCTTGTTTGCTAGTTGCATCAATGATTTCATAAACCACCTTTTTTTGAAAATCATAAGAAGCGGGCATTTCAATCGATTCAGAAGCATTCATCATCGCATTCATATCGATCGTTGGTGCTTTTTTGGTTTCCTTTTTAGTCGGTTTTTTACTGTTTTTACTTTCTTTCACCGCTTTTTCAGGAGCATCTACCGTTTTGTCAACTGTTTTATCAACTTGACGTTCAATTTTTTGTTCTACTCTTTTTTGAGCTCTTTCTTCTGCTCTTTTTTGAAGTTTATCCAAAAATTGAGCTTCGGCAGTTTGCGAACAAGCAAAAATTGCTAAGAATAGAAATAGGATATGACTGTAGGTTTTCATGAAGATAAAATTTAAATTATTGCGTTTGCTTGATCATTACTTCACCGGACATTTGTACCAATGGATAGTCTTCTACGTTAATTTCATCAGAATTAGTTTGTCTGAATGTTCCTGAAAAATTAACGGTATAACTGGCAATACCTGTTCCAAAAGCACCAGGTGATTTAGACAAATTGTTTATACTACAAGTCCCAGAAATGCTTTCAAAAGCATAGGTTTCTCCTTCTTTATCAAAAACAATTAATAGGGTAGAACCACCTAAGGAGTCGTAATTGTCGTTTAAGGTTGAAGCTTGTCCGTTTACAATGTTAATGGCTCCTCCAAAAGTAAAGTTTGATGGGCCTGATAATGACATAGGAAAGCTGATTAAGTTTTGGCTAGTATCCTCAATATACAACCCTATAAAATCGCTATTGGGCACAACTCCGGAAATGTTGGATCCTGATAAAAATCCAGAAGTTATGTCAATATCATAGGAATGGTCTCCTCCAACAGGGGTAGATTCTCCATCATCACTAGAACAAGAGGAGAAAAGTGATGCGATAAAAAGTGCTAAGAATATGTTTTTTAAATGTTTCATTTTTTATGTTTTTTTTAATTGTTGTAAACTTCTATTTCGCCGGTTATCTGAAATTGTCTTGGGTCATTAGGAAATCCTCTAATACCAAAAGTTCCTGAAAAACTAACTTTAAAACTCGATTTTCCAGAACTACCACTAAACGGAAAAATTTCAAGCAATTGTGACTGACACGTTCCAGACATACTTTCTAAAACATAATTTTCATTCTCATATTCAAAAGCCACAAAGAGTGAAGAAGTATCTTGATTAGTTATTTCTTTTCGTGCCAAAGGTTGAATTTCATCATTGATGTAAACAAAATGAACATTGATACCAGGGTCACGATTTTCTAGAAAAGCAGAAACCATTTCGTAATTGTTTTCAGGTTCAAAATAGGCCATTCCTCCACCATACTCATCAAATGGAATTTCTTTGGTAAATGTTACATTATCAATACCATTTCCCGAAACGGTATAGGTGTAGCGGTGCGTAAGTGTTGGATCTGATGGTTCTCCGTTAGGTGCTGAATCATCATCTGAAGAACAAGACAAAAACGATAATGAAATTAAAAGTAGCGTTAGGACATTTTTCATACTATATTTTTTTTTACAAATTAAACTTCACTCCTGCTAGTAAAACTAATTGATCATAATCACTTAATACATACTTTAATTCGGCAAATGGCATCCAGTTTTTACCAATGTTAAAGTTGGCACCTGCTCCTAGATTTAAACCAATTTTGCCTTCGCTTGAAGAAGCTCCGCCAAATCCAAATCCAAATCCAAAATCTTCTACTTCTACTTTTACACTCGTGTAGTTAATACCTGCCAATCCATAAAACCCAATGGAATCATCATTCATAAAATAATAATTGGCATTACCATTAATTTCGAAAATTGTTGTTTTAATAATATCTTCATCCTTTGGTAAATAATAAATAAAACTAGGTGCAATAGTTAAGTTGTTGATAATTGGAAATTCTGCATTCGCACCAACTCCCACTGATTTAATTTCAGACCCATAGGCAATAAAACCGCCAATTCTGGTATCTTCTTGAGCAGTTGCCATTAATGAAGTAAAACAAACAAAGCACAACGTTGTAATAAATTTTTTCATCATTTTAAATGTTTATAATTATATAGGGCAAAGTTGTGTAGAAAATGAATCGTCTTTATCAGGGGAATTATTGAAATTTATTCTAAGGGTTTTCCCCTATCCGCCTTAAAGTATCAGGCAAAAAAATGAACTGATTAAACCTAAATAATCAAAAAGTGGAAGTAAGAAATAAGACTTAGCGAATGGCTGAGGAAATTGTTTTTAACTGCGGTGGACACAAGGGAAGTCACAGAGGAAACTATAACAATTCACATTTTATATAGCATATGAATTCGGTAGATATAACAGATTCTCACCGATTTTGATACCTCGCTATAAAAGGGTTTTCACCAATTTAATTTTAATTGTGGAATAGATTAGTACTGTAGCTGAGTTTGATTGTTTTACCTACATCAACTTCTCGATGCTGTCATTACAAACTTAAAACTGAAAATAAATAAACGGTTGCGGTCCTGCAGAAGCCGTGGCATACACAATCCAATACACAAAAGCCAACACAACTGCTTTTCCAATTAATGGCGTAGCATCAAAACCTTTTTGAAGTAATTTAATAAAATTGTTGGGAAGAAAATGCCACACAAAACCAATGGCAATCAATAAAAAAACATTTTGATATCCCTGAGCAATAATCATCCATTGGTTTGGGTTAAAGGTAAGCTCACCAATATTTTTCATAATTTGAAACGCCGTTTGAAAATCTTTTGCTCTAAAAAACAACCAACAAAACGCCACAAAATGAAACGTCAAGAAAATTTGAATCGTTCGCACGAAATAGTTTTTAGGCAACTTGATAAAATTGCCAAAGAATCGTTCTACGGCTAATGCCAACCCGTGTAAAACGCCCCAAAATACAAACTTCCAGGAAGCTCCGTGCCACAAACCACCCAACAACATCGTGAGAAACAAATTGATATAGGTTCTGAATTTTCCTTTGCGGTTTCCGCCTAATGAAATGTATAAATAATCTCGTAACCAAGTGGAAAGAGAAATATGCCAACGTCGCCAAAATTCTGTTACCGAAGCGGATTTGTATGGTGTTCTAAAATTCGGCGGCAACCAAAATCCCATCAGCAAAGCCAAACCAATTGCCATGTCGGAATATCCGGAAAAGTCGCAATAAATTTGAATCGCATACCCATACGAAGCCATTAAGTTTTCAAAGGCTGTGTAACTATTTGGTGCATCAAACACTCGATCCACAAAGTTGATGGAAATGTAATCGGATATCACGGCTTTCTTTAACAAACCACCAATAATCAAGAACAAAGCCGCATTAAATTCTTCTTTCGTGAGATTTAATCGTTTATAAATCTGCGGAATAAAATCACTCGCACGAACAATCGGTCCCGCCACCAACTGCGGAAAGAAGGAAACGAAAAACAAAAAGTCCATAAAACTCTTGGTGGGTTCGAGTTGCTTTCGGTACACATCAATCGTATAACTCAAGGTTTGAAAGGTGTAAAACGAAATTCCGACCGGAAGAATAATATCTTGAAATTCAAAATTTCTATCAAAAAGTAAATTAGTATTATCAATAAAGAAATTGGTATATTTAAAATATCCCAACAATCCCAAATTCACAACCAAACTGACGATTAGATAGAATTTTCGGTAAAAATTATTCTTTTCTTCATAAATTAATTTCGCAATAGCATAATCCAACACCGACGAAAAAATAATCAGTAAAAAGAAAATACCGCTTGATTTATAGTAGAAGAAAAGGGAAAAAGCGACCACATACGCAATTCGAAGTCGATGTGTTTTTTGAGTAAGAATATAAAAGAAATAAAAAATAAGGAACAATCCCAAAAACAACGCACTGTTGAACAACAATGGCTTTTGTGGGTCGAACACAAACCAACTCTGCACCTGCTCCCAAGTGATATTTCCTATGTTCTGATCAATCCATTGATTGAAATTAAAAAGCGGTATCACTTGCCTGGTTCGGTGTTATAATTTTGTAAAGCCTGTAAAAAAGCTTCGGTTAACAATTGGCCTTGTTTTTCGTAACCTGCTTTGGTATAATGTACTCTATCAGCTGCAATCAACCCTTCTTTTGCCAGCTGATTGATTCCAAAAAGACCCCCAAAATTGGTAAACATATCCCAAACAGCAAAATTTCTCACTTCTGCTTCAGCTAAAATTTGTTTGGTATAATCAGCTACAAATGTATTGGGAAATTTTCGTTTAAATTGTGATGGTGGTGGTGTTGTAATTAAAAATGTAACCCAAGGATTTTTAGCTACAATCGATTCCATCATCAAATTCAGTTGAAAAAAATAATCGGCTGTTACCAATTTATCAAAACTTTCATTTGTACCTAATGAGATAATTACCAAATCAGGATTTAACGTTTTTATCTGTTCAAAAAATAGCGGAAATTTGTTGTAATCCGAACATTTTGCTCCGTTTACGCCGATGGTATGGTAAATAATTCCTGGATTATTGTTTTCCAAAACCAATCCATTTAAAGCAAAATCGGTTTGGTCAAGGGCCGGAATAAGATAGATTTTATGTAAAAGTGAATCCGATTCAAACGAATGAAAACCTTCTTCCTTTTTCGTTTCAAGCGGAATAAATTCGGAACGTTCCACCACTCTTTTCTCCATTTGATTGGACGGAATTTTCAAGGTTTTTCCCGCTCTGATGTTATTGTTTTTTAATCCGTTTGCCGATTTGATGGATTTAATCGTTACATTATATTTATCTGCAATCACAGATAAACTCTCACCATTTCGAATTTTATGGACGATGTTTTTAGGAATATCCGATTCCAATTTTATGATTTTGGAAGCCAACGCCACTTCAAACATTTTCTGGTTGTTGGGCGTAATAATTTTTAGTTTAGAAAAACCACTTTCTTTGCTTTTCGCATTCATTTCGATGGCGAAACCTTTGTTTTTGGTAAACAACGCAAAACCGCTTAGACCAACCGGATTTCCGTTATCGGGATAAATATTTCGCTGACTTTCCCATGCTTCATTCGATGAAAAACGAATATCACTTGGTCCGTTTGTTTTGGCTAAACTGTATGGAAAAACAAATCCGCGACCGCCGTCACCAAAATTTTGTTGTAAGTTTTGACGAAATTTTCCTGAAAAAAAATCAGCTTGAATGTGCGAATCACCAATGTGAACGATGTTTATTTTTCCGCTTTTTTCGGCTTGAATTTTTTTAATCTTTTCGAAGATGGGATGTAGTGCTTTTTTGTTTGTAATTTCATTGACAGCAATAACAACCTGCGTTGTATCAACCTCAACATACAACGAATCCGTTTGAGCAGAAACGTCAAAATTCAACATGAAAACAAAAAGAAAGCAAAGGGATTTATTGAGCATTAGCCGTTGTCGTTTTAGATGAAACGGAATCTACAGCCGCTTTATTGGGTGTTATTTTTCTATTTTTTCGCATTTCTTTGTATTGAGCATAACCTGTTTGAATTTGCTGATACAACAATCCGGCCACTTTTTGTGCTCCTTTGTAATTAAAATGCGTATAATCTTTTGCTGCTAAGGCCGGAACTTCCTCTTCCACCCATTTGGTCATTGAGCCGTCTCCACCCATGGCTTCAAACAAATTGAAATAGCCTGCTTTTGATTGCACGGCATATTTTCGTTGAGCCAAGGTCAACGGAACAACAGCCGAATCGGTTTTCATTTCCAAATCATATTTCGTGGCTTTGTCTGCGGTGGAAATTACCAAAACGGTTACACCCGGAAAACATTGTTTTAAATGATTTACAACTCGGGTCATGCTTCGTTCATACCAATCATAATTGTAGGAACCGTAATTCAATACATTGGTTCCGTAATGCAAAATGATTAAATCATAGTCAAAACGTTCTTGAAATTGGTTCATCAACTTCACATTAAACGTTGAAATAGGCAAACCGGAATTCCCTCTGTTGGAAAAATTATCCACGTGAACGCCTTTTCCATCATCAAAATTAAACCCGTAAATCGGAATCGAATCAGCTACGTTGAAAGATGCTTTGAAACTTTTTACAGCCGAATTTGAAATCGCTAATGTGTTGAGCAATTTGTCCGGACTTAGTTTTTTTGCAATGGTATCTTTTCCAATTTTTACAATTAGTTCTCCTTCATAATTAGCTGAATTTCCATAAAACAAGGTTGGATTATTCAATTCAGAAGTATGCACACCATGACCTGCTTTGTATTGCACCCAAGGATTGGAAAGCGTGTCATTGGCAAAAAAAACATGTCCGTTTACACCAAAAGGTTTGAGTGGACGTTTAACTTTGAGATACGATTGTGTTTTCCAATTACCGGAATATTGATGTGAAACAGAACTTCTGGAACCGGCCGATTCGGAAGTGATGGAAACAAATCCCACTCCTTTTCCACCGTACTTCGATTGAAGTGAATTTCTAAAATCTTGTACAATCATATCGCCATCGGTCATGGAATCGCCAAAATAGGCAATTCGGATATCGCCTTTTTGTTCAGTCTCTAATAAATATAGTTTTTCGAAGAACGGAATTAAAAACTGAAACCCTTTGTATTGTTCATATTCTTCGGGTGGAAAAGTGATGCCATCAATTTGTTCGAAAACAATTTTTTTTCTGCGGAAAGTATCTACGGTTTTTTCAGCTTTGCTTTCGCTTTTTTCATCTAAGGCAACTGCTTCTAATAAAATACTATCTACTACAACATTTTTGGCAGATGGTTTCGATTCAGAAAAAATACGTTTAGGTAGTGTCTCCTTGAAAAAAAGAAAGCATACGGCAGAGATAAAAATCACTGCTACAGTTTGAAAAAAATAAGAAATTTTGTTGCCCACAACTACCTAAAAATAGAGTGCAAATGTATTAAATTCTTAACAAAAAAGATAGCCTATCTTTCACTGTTTTTTATATAAATTTTACCACATAGAAACATAGATAAAAAGTTAGGGATAGCCCAATTTTTGGGTTCACATAGCTATGCTCTTCTATAATTGAGTGAAACGACTTTCTCTATTCATAAAAATCTATGTTTCTATGTGGTTAAAAAACTAATTACATCAATGAGTTTAATCACTGTCTAAACCAAAAAAGACAGCCTATATTTGACTGTCTTTTTATATATAAATTTATGCTTTTTTACATTCTTTCAGGTACTTCAATTCCTAATAAAGAAAAAGCAGATTTTATGGTTTCGCCCACTTTTTTAGACAATTGCACTCTGAATTTTTTCAGGTTTTCATTGGTTTCCGGTAAAATAGGCACGGCTTGGTAGAACGAATTATATTCTTTTACCAATTCATACGTATAATTGGCCACTAAAGCCGGACTGTATGATTGAGCGGCGTTTTGAATGAGTTCCGGGTAAGATTCCAATAATTTCATCAGTTCTTTTTCTTTTGGATGTAAAGAAATTTCGTTTACTTCTTTAGAAAAATCGAAGTTAGCTTTTCGCAAAATCGATTGAATTCGGGCATACGTATATTGAATGAATGGTCCGGTGTTTCCAGCGAAATCAACAGATTCTTCAGGATTGAAAAGCATTGATTTTTTGGGATCTACTTTCAACATAAAATATTTTAAAGCACCCAATCCGATGATTTTATATAAACGTTGTTTTTCCTCATCGGAATAACCGTCTAATTTTCCTAATTCTTGTGAAATTTTAGCGGCGGTTTCGGTCATTTCTATCATTAAATCATCAGCATCTACGACAGTTCCTTCTCGAGATTTCATTTTTCCGGAAGGCAATTCTACCATTCCATACGACAAATGATAAAGGTTTGCTGCCCAATCAAAACCGAGTTTTTTCAGGATAAGAAACAATACTTTAAAGTGATAATCTTGCTCATTTCCAACCGTATACACCATTCCGCCCACATCAGGGAAATCTTTTACCCGTTGAATGGCGGTTCCGATATCTTGTGTCATATACACGGCTGTACCATCTGAACGAAGCACAATTTTTCGGTCTAAACCATCTTCGGTTAAATCAATCCAAACTGAACCGTCCGGATCTTTCTCGAAAATTCCTTTATCCAAACCAAATTGAACGACTTCTTTTCCTAACAAATAAGTGTTTGATTCGTAGTAATGACTGTCAAAATCAACACCTAAATTTTTATAGGTTTCATTAAAACCGGCATACACCCAATTGTTCATGGTTTTCCAAAGTTCGATAACTTCGGGTTTACCGGCTTCCCAATCGAGCAGCATTTGTTGAACCTCAGCTCCTATTTTACTAAATTGGTTAAAATATTCGTTTTTAAAATACTTCTTAAACTCTGAACGACAAATATTTAATAAAGCAAACTCATTATTATTCAATAATTCCTCTTCATACTTTTCCTTTAACAGCTTTTGAAAATCATTGCTCTTTGAAAATTCCTCACAGCTCTCATCTATAAACTTATTATTTGAGCTATTATTAAACCATTCAGTATATTCACTTTGAAATTCTTTTTCAAACTTTACATAATAATTCCCAACCAACTTATCCCCTTTCAAACCGGTTGATTCAGGTGTTTGACCATTTCCGAACTTTTGCCAAGCCAACATTGATTTACAAATATGAATTCCTCTATCGTTAATGATTTGGGTTTTATAGACTTTTTTACCGGAAGCTTTGATGATTTCGGCTACCGAAAATCCTAATAAGTTGTTTCGAATGTGTCCTAAATGCAACGGCTTGTTGGTGTTTGGCGAAGAATATTCTACCATCACAGCCTTTTCAGAATTGTTTTGTAGAACAAATCCGAAAGCCGCATCATTTTTTATCGATGAAAAGAAATTGATGAAATAATCATCTGAAATGACAATATTTAAAAAACCGGAAACAACGTTGAATTTTTCTACAATAGTAACATTTTCAACTAAATAGGTTCCAATTTTATTTCCAATTTCTATTGGGTTTCCTTTTATCAATTTTAATAAAGGAAAAATAACTACAGTGATGTCGCCTTCAAAATCCCTACGGGTTGCTTGAAATTCTATCTTTTCGACAGTTATTTCAAACACATTTAAAACAGCCTCTTTAATGGGCTCGTTAAGGATTTTTGCAACGTTCATGATTGTATATTTTAAGGTTGCAAAGATATATAAAAGTAAAAACAAGACAACTTAAAAGCATTTCAAACTTTGGAAAATATCAATTTATGTAATGATTTGATACTAAATGGTATTGCATAATAAAATTCCGAATACAATATCGTAAGAATTATCATTAAAAATTTACAAATATATGTATTTCATCGACTTTATTTGCATTTAATCGATAAGTATCATTTAATTTGCAGTGTCAAAATTCAATTAATTCTTGTTCACCCAAATTTAAAAACATGAAAACGAAATTACTTTATTTACTGTTGCTAATTCCATTAGTAGGAATTTCTCAAGCCATTACAGTAAACACTACCACTCACACCGTGCCGGAATTAGTAAGCAACGTACTTTTAAACTCGCCATGCCTATCTGTGACAAATGTGAACTGGAGAACGGGTACAAACTTTGGATCTTCCAACGGAATTGGTTACTTTGAAAACAGTAATCCAAATTTTCCAATGCAAAGTGGTGTTATTCTGAGTACCGGTAATGTTATGAATGCAGTTGGTCCCAACAACAACCAACAAGATAATGGATCGAATGCATGGGGCGGAGATAATGATTTAGAAAACATATTGGCAGATGCGGGTATTTCGATGACATCTGTAAACGCAACTGTTTTAGAATTTGAATTTACAGCCTTATCGCCTTATTTCGATTTTGATTTTCTATTTGCTTCAGAAGAATATGGTAATTTTCAATGTTTGTTTTCTGATGCTTTTGCTTTTTTATTGACAAATTTAAATACAGGCGTTACTACAAATTTAGCTGTTGTTCCCGGAACAAACACGCCTATTTCTGTTGTAACCATTAGAGACTTTTTATATAACTCTGGATGTCCATCTGAAAATCCAACTTATTTTGGATCGTTTAACGGTGGTGCTAATGCAGGAGCTTCTGCAACAAATTTTAATGGACAAACAGTTGTGATGAATGCATCTGCAACTTTAGTTCCAAACACACAATATAAAATTAAATTGGTTATTGCAGATCGAATTGCTCCACAGGCAGATTCTGCGATTTTTTTATCAGCTAATAGTTTTAATATAGGTCAGAACGTTTTAGGGAACGATTTAACTATTGCAAATAATACAGCATTGTGTAACGGTGAAAGTTATGTTATTCAAAGTGGATTAAATCCTGCTGAATACACTTTTGAATGGAGAAGAAATGGATCCATTTTACCTTCTGAAACTAGTGCTAATTTAACTATTACTCAACCGGGAACTTATCAAATAAGTTATTCGAATATTTTATTTCCATGTCAAACGGTAACAGACAGTGTTGTTATTCAATATAATTCAGAATTAAGTATTCCTAATCCGATTGCTATTTTAAAATGTGATTCAGGCTTACCAACTTACACTTTTAATTTAGGAATAAATACTCCAATAGTAACAGCTGGCATAAGCGGAGGAACAACCGTTACTTATCATACAACTTTGGATCATGCAACTAATTCAACCAACCCGTTACCATTATCTTATGCAAGTGCTGGAAATGAAACTATTTATGTAAGAGTTCAAAGAAATAATACATCTTGTTTTGCTATAAAATCATTTGAATTATTGGTTACACCAGCTCCTATTGCTCATCAACCACAAGATTATGTTGCTTGTGCTCTAATTACAAGCCCTACCAGAGGACGATTTGTATTTAACACACTTATAGATACGATTTTAAATGGGCAATCATCAGCACACAATCAAGTAACTTTTCATACAACAGAAGCCAATGCAAATAACGATGCTAGTCCGTTAAATATTAATGCATATAATTCAATTCCAAGAACAATTTATGTGCGTGTACAAAACACGAGTGATTCAAGCTGTTATAGTGTTACTTCATTCAACTTAATAGTTGCCAATCTTCCAGTGGTAGATGTGTTAGAAGATGTAATTGTTTGTGACAGTTATATTCTACAAGAGCTTGTGAATGGTTTATACTACACTGGTCCAAACGGAACCGGAACGCAAAAATTTGCGGGTGATGTTATTACAGAAACACAACGAATCTATATTTATCGTTTGGGAGAAGAAGTACCGGTTTGTCCTAACCAAAGTAGTTTCATGGTAACCATCATTGATCCTAATGATATTTCGTTAGGTGGTGGTACATATTGTGGAGGTTTTGCTTTAATGGGAGTTCCTTTTGGAGGGTATTATAGCGAACCTAACGGAGGCGGCACAGAAATAAACCCAGGAACATTGATTACAACATCTCAAACAGTTTATTATTATTTTATTTCTACAGAACCACCATTTTGTTCGATAAGTATTGGAATAGATTTAGTAATAATTCCAAATCCAATTGTAGACACATTGCCAAATGTATTTGATTGTACGTCCTACACGTTACCCACATTAATAAACGGTAACTATTATGATGCACCCAATGGCGGAGGTAATCAAATTGCTGCTGGAACAGTAATTACAGAAACAACAACATTATATATTTATAATCAAAACGGAATTTGTAATAACCAATCTACCTTTACTGTTTACATAGGATTAGAAGCACCTGAATCAACTACAGTATGTGTTCGTTATACATTGCCAAGTTTACCAATTGGTGGCTATTTCACAGGACCAAATGGAACGGGAACTCAAATTCCTGCCGGAACGCATATTACAACATCACAAACAATTTATGTTTATGCACAAAGTCAATCATTACCAAATTGTACGGATAACTTAAATTTTACAGTAACCGTTACACTACCTGAAATTCAAGTTCCGGATGTAACTACGGCTTGTGGAATATATTATTTACCTGAAATACCATTAGGAAATTATTTCACCGGACCAAACGGAACAGGAACGCCATTGGCTGTTGGTCATGCAATAGATTCATCAAGAACAATACACATTTATTTGAATAACGCAAATGGATGTCAGAATTCAGAAAGTTTTCAAGTAACTGTGATAGCTGTGCCGCAAATAGATTCAAGAGCAGATATTGATGGATGTAATCAATATGTTTTAACCAATATTGATAATGGTAATTATTTTACAGGTCCTAATGGAACAGGAGAAATGCTTCAAGGTGGCCATATAATTACAAGCTCACAGCTTATATACATTTTTGCTGAAGCAAATGGATGTACAGCAGAAACAAGTTTCCAAATTAATGTTTATGAATTTCAAGCTGATAGTTTGCCTAATGTAACGGTGTGTGATAAATTTGTTTTACCTGCCTTAACAGGAACTAACAGGTATTATACAGACGTTAACGGCCCTCATGGTTTTGGAACTGAAATAGCTCCTGGAACAGAAATTGTTACATCACAAACAATTCATATTTATAACGAAAATCAAATTAGACCTGGTTTTTATTGTCAAGATCAAACTAATTTTGACGTAATTGTAAACGTGACACCGATTGTGCCAGCAATAGCAAATGTGAATGTTTGTAATTCATATGTTTTACCTACACTTACTGTTGGAAATTATTTCACCGAACCAAATGGTGGGGGAACACAAATTGCAGAAGGAACAGAATTAACTGAAACACAAACTTTGTATGTTTATGCTGAAACGGCTACAAATCCAAATTGTTTTGACCAAGAAAGTTTTACAGTTACCATCTTTAATGTAGATGAATTAGATGATGTGACTATCTGTTCAAGCTATGTTTTACCAACTTTAACAACCGGAAGGTTTTATAACGGACCAAATGGAACGGGCGGTCAATTAGCTGTTGGAAGTTCAATAACAACTTCTCAAACGGTTTATATTTATGCTCAATCAGGATTTTCTCCTAATTGTTCAGACGAAAGTTCTTTTGAAGTAACTATCATTCCAACTCCTGTTGCAAATGCAGTTCCGGCTGTAAATAGAACAGTTTGTGATGAAGATGGAACAAATGATGGCGTTACTAATTTTACACTTAGTGACTTAAACAGTTTCGTTTTGGGAACTCAAACAGGAACAGAATTTACAGTTGCTTATTATCCAACCTTAGCTGATGCAACAGCTGGTACAAACGAAATAACTGATACCACATTACAAACCGTTTATGTGCGAGTGAACAACACACTTGCTCCAGACTGTTTTGATATACTTCCTATCTCAATTATTGTGCACAAAATTCCGGAACCAACTCCGGTAGGTGGAATTGTTTGTGTGGAAAGTGAAACAGGTAATTTATTGAATCCTTTTACAATTGTGAGTGGATTATCATCTTCAACGCACACCTTTGAATGGTATTTAGATACTACTTTAATTGCAAATGCAACAGGAAGTACACTTCAAGTTTCAGCTCCGGGAATCTATAGTGTGATTGCCACAAGCAATGCCACAGGTTGTTCATCTGAGCCAACTCAGGTTGAAGTTTTAGCTTCTGAACCGGCTGCAATTGATTTTACTGTTAGTATGGCGTTTAGCTCTACCAATTCCATTACAATTAATGCAACGGGTGTTGGTGGAAATTATGAATATTCATTAGATGGTGGTGCGTTTCAAGATAGCCCAACTTTTGATAATGTTTCTTCCGGAACACACATAGTTACCGTGCGTGATAAAAATGGTTGTGGTAGTGTAACAGACGAAGTATTAGTGATAAATTATCCTAAATTCTTTACACCGAACGGAGATGGATATAACGAAACTTGGAATATTGTTGATTTAGAAGAACAATTAAATGCAGTGATTTTTATTTATGATCGTTACGGAAAATTGCTTTCACAAATCTACCCTTCTAAAAATGGATGGGACGGATTTTATAACGGAGCTGCTATGCCTTCAACTGATTACTGGTTTACTGTGAGCTATGAAGAAAATAATCAAACCAAAGAATTTAAATCTCACTTTTCATTAAAGAGATAGTTTTATATTGTTTTGTTGTTTAGAAAATCAGACCTTCCTCGTGAAGGTCTTTTTTTTTTGTTAAATACTGTAACAAAAAATACTATTTACAGTCTACTAACTTTAAATGATAAACGTTTGTTAAATTAAAACAATACATAGTACTTTGTATTGCATAATAATAAAAAACGAATATCTTTGCATCATCAATCAAAAAAATCAATCAACATGAAAATCAAATTTACTTTAATGTTATTTGTTTGTGCCGTCACTTCAGTATTTGCACAGACAGCCACCATTAACGGAAAAGTTTTAGACAAATCCAACAACTCTTCTATCCCCTACGCTACCATTGTTATAAAAATGGGAGAAAACGTTATCACAGGAGGAATTACCGATGAAAAAGGTGAATTTTCTATTGATAAAATTGCCTACGGAAATTATGATTTTGAAGCACAATTTATTGGCTATAAATCACATTCTTCCAAAATTATTGTGAAAACAAAAAACTTAAATGTGGGAACAATTTATTTATCAGAAGATGCTATGTCACTCACAGAAGTTGAAGTAGTAGGCGAACGCACCACTATGGAACAAAAAATAGACCGAAAAGTAATCAATGTTGGTCCAGACTTAATTAATGCCGGTCCCACAGCATCCGATATTTTAAATAACATTCCGTCTGTGAGTGTTGACTCTCAAAACAATACTGTAACCTTACGAGGAAATCCGAATGTGCAGATATTTATTGACGGAAAGCCTTCTCAAATGTCTGCTTCCCAAGCATTACAGCAGATTCCATCTACTTCGATTAAGCAAATTGAATTGATTACCAATCCTTCGGCTAAATATAATCCGGAAGGAATGAGTGGAATTATCAATATTATTTTAAAGAAAAATTCGAATTTGGGTTTTAATGGAAGTATTAATGCCGGAACAAATTTTGGTGTAACGCCAAAAGCAAATGCTTCTTTGGATTTGAATTACCGTGTAAATAAATTTAATTTTTATACCACCTATTCGCTTAATCACGGAAAATGGAATAACAAAGGTTTTATTAATACAACCGATGCGTTGGATGCAGATAATTCTAATCGCTCAGAATTTGTGATTAACAATTTCAATAAAAATCATTTTGTAAAAGCCGGTATCGATTTCTATTTGAATGAAAAAAATACAATTTCGTTCTTCACTAATCAAAATATGAATAATTCTGAAGGAGATTTTTATAACAAAATTGATTATTTCTCAGGAGTTAATCCAACCATTGTTCAAAACAATATAGCATTAAATGAAAGCAGAAATCAAGTCTATAATTTAGGTTATAAATATGAATTTGAAAAACCTCAAAAAACATTTGACGTAGAACTTAATTACAACCGCAACGACAGACCGGAAGACAGTGTGTTTTTGGATGGCAACAATAATCTATTACAAACAAACCAAATTGAAACATTGGGTCAAAACGTAATTGTGAATGTTGATTTTGTAAATCCGCTAAACGACAAAACCAAATTAGAACTAGGTTTAGAAAGCCGTTTTGACGGAACAGACAATACTTTTGACCGCGATTACGCCTATTTCTCCGATTTTGATTATAAAAGAAGTATTCAAAGTGCTTATGCCAATTACGGAAAACAATTAGACAAATGGAGCTATCAAGTGGGTATGCGTTTAGAAAGTTTTCAGGTAGAAGCAAATTTTAGAAGAGTGGATGAAAATCCGGGACAATTTAAAGATGATATTTTAACGGTATATCCTTCTGCGTTTTTATCGTATGTTCCAACAGAAAAAAACACGTTTAATTTAAGTTATTCCAGAAGAGTTGACCGTCCTAATTTAGGTCAAGTGAACCCTATTAGAAATTGGAGTAGCCCAACGATTGATCAAGAAGGAAATCCGAACTTAGAGCCGCAATTTACAAATTCTGTTGAGTTGAATTATACGCGTATAACAAAAATTGGAGCCATTACCTCCGGTGTGTTTTTTAGATATATTAACGACCCGATTAATCAAGTATTTATTCAGAGTCCGTATGATGAAAACAAAAAGTTAATGACTTTTGACAACTTTGAAAGCACAACAGAATATGGTATTGAGGCTTCTGGTAATTTGAATTTAAAAAAATGGTGGAGTGTGAATTATGGTGCAGATGTTTATTTTAGAAATGCTACGGGCGTTGTGGAGGATATTAATAGAAATTTAGTTGAAAAAACGGTTTTATCCACTCCGTTTAATGCTAGAATGAATCACACTTTTAAAGCGAATAAAAAATTAAACTTTACTTGGTTTGCTATGTACAGAGGTGGTGTAGAAGATATTCAGTTTAGCAACAAAGTAATGTGGAAAACCGACATAGCCGCTCGTTATTCTATTTTGAATAATCAAGGCTCAATAAGTTTGCGTGTAAACGATATTTTTAACACGATGAGAGCTCGTTTTTACGGCGAAAATCCGGATGTAACTACCGGACAGTTTAGATGGGAAAGCCGAATGGTTAACGTGAATTTCAACTACCGTTTTGGTTCCGGAAAAAACAAAGCGTTGCAACGCAAACAACGTGATCAGAACGAAACGCAAGGTGGCGGAATGTTTTAAAAAAATTGGTTTTATATATATTGATTTAGTTAATCAGCAAACCCGGAGTAGAAGTACTTCGGGTTTTGTGTTTTGTAAAGTTCTTGTTATTATTTTTGCCCTTTTTTTTAAGAAGTCGGCTCTAGAACTTAATAAATATCCATAGTGAGTCTTTCCATTATGCTCCATTTATCTTTGTTTTTTTTCATTACTACAACTTCCCCATATATGAAAGTATTTGTTGTTAAGTGAGTTCTAAATTTTCCAATATAAAAAATGACAATATCACATTTTTCAGTATATAATGGTTTCGATATTATATAACTGTAAGCTATTTGACTCTCCGAAGTATAGTTTCTAACTGTATTAGACTTACTAATTTCAGTAAAATCAACCATCGAAAAATCAAGTTTTTTAAAATCTTTTTTACTCCAAACTTTGTCTATTCTCTCATTTGCATATTTTTTATACAACCAATCAATATCATCTTTTTCCAAAAAGATGCTTCCTAAATAAGGATATGTACCATTTGTTTTTTGCAAAGAACCATACTTTTGTAGCCTATCTATAACCGTTTTATTGTCTGGAGCAATTGTTTTGTCTATTATAATAAAATCAGTATTCTCCTCTTTTTTTATAAAATCAACAACAGGTCTATTCTTGTGCACAGAACAAGAGATCGATACTACTGTAATAGCTAATAAAATAAAATGTTTTTTAAAATTCATAGATTAGTAATTTAATTACAAGGAGTTCCTATTGGACTTGTGATATGGACCCCTTCATTATTATAGCCAAGATCTCCAAAATGTTCTGAGTTATATCGAGCTCTAATTCTTTGTTTATCAATATCAGATAGTGTAGAATTATTAGAAAATGTATCTGTTTCAAATAAACCTCCCCAAGCTAAGTCAATATATAATTGGTTTGGATTTGTACCCGGAGGAACAGGAATACCTGTATGAAATTCTTGTAAAACACTTGCTATGATATTAACGTAGGACACAGCCATTTGTTCATGTTGTGAAACTCCTCCTGTTGCATTGGATTGAACATAATAATTCCAAACATAATTATACTCCTCTAATTGACTACAGGAACTCTTATAATGACAGTCATCAATTAAACTTAAAAAATACACATGAATAAGTTCATGAATTAATGTTGAAGCAATCCCTAAATTTGTTCCATTATCTATTAGACTATTTCTTAATGAAATTTTATAGTTAAAACTAATAGGCAAATTGTTCGAATCTTTTTTCCATTCTGAATACCCCATTGCTATCCCAATAAAATTTGGAGTAAATGGAATTGAAGGAACTTTATTTATCTTGGTTATATAATTATGTTTCTTATCATCATCAATACCTTCATTCAATTTTCTTATAATTTTAGCAATATCATTCTGTTGCAAGTCTTTTAATTCATTAAGAACTCCTTTAGTGCAATCATCCAACTCACTATCATCAATTTGTGCTACAATAATTTCTGAGATTACGTAGTCTAGTGCATCATTTTGGTTTGTAAAGTTTGTGCGTACATAGTCTATTAAATCGATTGCAAATGCCATTTTACTGAACTAATTAAGTTTTTTGAAGTTAAATATTTTTCAAAGCTTTAGCAATAATAAATCTACCATTCTCTTAACTTTATAAATCTTGAAAAGAAATAAATTCTTCATCAGAATTATATTCATTTATCGGATAATAGTAATAAATCAATATTATATTGAAACTATCTTTATTAATTTCAATAGATTTTTCTAAATTTTTAAAATACATGTTGTCTTTAATACAATTATAAAAATAATCGGTTACTTCTTTCTTATCAAATTCTTTCAATCTCTCAATTTCTGAAACAGTCCAATTTTTACAAAGTTTTATTTTATAAATTGCAAATCTTTCTTTTAGATTTGACAAATCTAATTTTCCTTGACAAGGTTCTATATATTTTGGCAAGAGAAAATGTTTATTGTTATACTCTATTTTATTTTCTTTCAAAAATCTTAATACATCTAATTTTAGTTTATTCCTTTCTTCTATTCTTTGTGCATTATCGTTTCTAACTTCATTTTCTGATATAGTTAATTGAATAGAACCTGAACATTCATAATGATAAAGCTTTTCTTCATCATTATAATTTGCAAAAATTAACCACGTTGAATTATCTGATGTATAAACTCCATTCATACTTGATTCAGTATATAATTTGAATGTGTTTAGAGTTTTTCCTTTAAAAAGCTCTAACACCTCAATTTCGACTTCTACCGCGACCATTTTAAAAACCAAATCTTCATCTTTAGTATTGTACTTTTTGATTTTGACTTTTGCCACAAAATCAGATTGACCATATTTTTCAATTAATGTACGAGGAATACATTCAACAGCATACAACTTTGAAAAAAAAGTAACAAATAAAAACAAAACAATAATTATGTTTTTCATATATCTCATTTTTTAATATCATTAATTTACTCACAAGGTAATCCTTGTGGTGTTGCTATTACTTGTCCACTTGGATTGTAACTCGGTACATTCCAATTTTCTGCATTATTTACTGCCTCTATTCTAACTTTTTCAGAAGTTGATAAAGACTGAAAAATTGATGTTTCAGATAACCCCGACCAACCCAAATCATCATACAATTGTTGTGGTTCATTTGGAAATAGTTCTTTTAAAGTATCAGCAACAATAGATACATAATCAGTCGCCATTTGCATATGTTGCGAATATCCATTATAACCACATGTCTCTAGGTAATAATTCCAAACATACGGAAATTCCTCTAATTGTTCACATTCGTTTTTATAATGACAATCATCTATTAAACTTAAAAAGTAAACGTGAATAATTTCGTGTAAAAGAGTTGAAGCAATCCCTAATTGAGTTCCATTATTTACAAGAATAGGATTAATTTTAATTATATAATTATAAGGATTTGGATTACCATTTAACAGCTGCCAATTAGCTGTTCCAGCAGCTGGCTGTCCATTAACTAAGCTTGGTGCTTCTACTTTAATAATTGTTTTGTAAGTATGTTTACTGCTATTAGGAATGCTCTCATTTAATTTTCTAATCATTTGAGAAACACAATTATTTTCAGCGTTCTTCAACTGGTTAAGTATCCCTTTAGTGCACTCATCCAATTCACTATCATCAATTTGTGCTACAATAATTTCTGAGATTACGTAGTCTAGTGCATCATTTTGGTTTGTAAAGTTTGTGCGTACATAGTCTATTAAATCTATTGCAAATGCCATTGCCGCCGGATCGATTACATCATTAATTGTATTTTGATCTATATAACTACCCAACTGATCTTCAATAGCAGGATTATCAATTAAATAATCATTTTGACGTGCATCTAATGACAACGGCTCTGTTAAATAACTCACTCGTGGCATATCTGGCACACCCACAATTGTTGTTAGTGAGTTGTTAGATGGTTCGCCGGGTTGAGATGAACCAGGGCTACTTCCTCCAGGTGAATAGCCAGACCCTGGATTTCCAGTTCCTGGATTTCCGAAATTATTAGGAATACATTCATAATAAAGATTAGGGGTATATCCAGGATGACTATTAGTACATTCACAAGTTTGCCATGGCCAATGTTCGGGTCCACATCCACACTGATATGGTTCTAAAACTATTGACGTTTGTACATAACCATCACAATCAAATGGATAACTTGAACCTCCTGCTACATTTTCATCAATGTGTGTAAACTTGATAGAACCACCAGGGCCTGGTTCAATTACTCGGAATGTTCTAATGTCACCTTCAAACGGTTGGTTTTTATCATTTAACCAATTTTCAGTAGGGCTATATTTTGTAATAAATGCAGCGGTGTTTCCTTCTTTCTCTTCCAAAGTAAGATTGTAAAATTTACTGGCTATCGTGTCCGATGTCTTGATATACATCGTATAAGATTTGTATGTTCCTGAGGTTATTTCTTTGATTACATCTGTAAAGATTTCAATTTCAGAATCATCGCCTGATCTTGCAAAATGACGTATTGAATTTGTATTATTCATAATCATTTTTACTGTTGGCTTGTTTTCTACTGATTTTAGTTTTCTTTTAAACTCATCATAGGTAATTGTTTTTACATCAATTGATTCTAAATTGTTTTTCTGCAACTCAACATCTTCGTAAAAATCTTTGTCGCAAGAAGTAAATAATAAAATTGTTGCAATAAATAAGAATAGTAATTTTAAACTGGTTTTCATAATAAAAATTTTTAATGGTTTAGATTCATTTTTTAATAATGAGATAAAACCAAAATATCATGCTTCCATTAATTTCTTTAAGAAAAGTTTAAAACAACCTTTTGAAATTTATGAAGAACCATAAAAAACTGATTTTTGCTCAATTATTTATGATTGACTTTGGAAATACTAATTAACAAAAAATTTCTTTAACAATTAAAATATTTTTTCATTTTTTTAATAGTACAATAACTACTTTGCTAAAAAACCTATAATTTTTTAATTTAATGAAAATTGAAACATAGCACAAATCCCTACCCCAGATTGCAACGGAAAGCATTTTGGGCAAAAAAGTTTAGCATTCTTCAAGCAAAAAAGCGACCAAAGGAAGCTCTTTTTGGTTTGTTGAATTCTAGTTTTCTTGCCCAAAATCTTGAAGTGGACCGTGCCTACCGGCAGGCAGGAAGCTGGAAAAAGGTTCAAAAAATTACCATCGAATAATCACGCTTCCCCAAGTGAAACCACTACCAAATGCGGCCAAAACAACCAAATCTCCCGATTTTATTTTGCCTTGTTCCCATGCTTCGGTTAAGGCGATTGGAATGGAAGCAGCTGTGGTGTTTCCGTATTTCTGAATGTTGTTATACACTTGATCGTCTGCTAATTTGAATTTTTGTTGAATGAATTGCGAGATACGCAAATTTGCTTGATGCGGAATCAACATATTGATATCGGAAACAGTGAGGTTATTGGCTTGCAATCCTTCGTTAATTACTTCGCTAAAGCGAACAACTGCATTTTTAAACACAAATTGTCCGTTCATGTACGGGAAGAAACTTTCGTCGTTGGGATCGTTATCTTTAATAATGTCGGTTACCCATCGTTTGCCCATTCCGGGAGCGATAACGGCGAGTTCTTCGGCATGTTGACCTTCGGAATGAAGATGGGTGGAGAGAATTCCTTTGGTTGTATCTTCTTCACGTGAAACTACAGCTGCACCGGCACCATCGCCAAAAATTACTGAAACGCCACGACCTCGCGTAGTCATGTCTAAACCATACGAATGTAACTCTGAACCAATGATTAGAATATTTTTATACATGCCGGTTTTAATGTATTGATCGGCAATGGAAAGAGCATATACAAACCCCGAGCATTGGTTTCTGATGTCTAACGCTCCAACTGTTCGAAGCCCTAATTCTTTTTGAACCAACACACCCGGACCAGGAAAATAATAATCGGGACTCAACGTAGCAAAAACAACAAAATCTATCTCGTCATTTGATAATCCAGAACGTTCGATGGCAATTTTAGCAGCTTTTACACCCATTGTTGTGGTGGTATTACCATCCCCTTTTTGCACATGTCGTCGTTCTTTTATTCCGGTTCGCTCCTGAATCCATTCATCATTGGTTTCGATAATTTTAGACAAATCGTCATTAGTTACCACATTTTCAGGAACATAAAATCCTAATCCGGTTATTTTTGAATGATACATAGTATGCTATTTTAATAAAATTAGTCTAACAAATTTAGCAATCTTTTAAAAATAGCTATCATTCTTAACGCTTTTTTTATGACTTGATAAAAAATTAACTTCTAAATTTGGCATTGTTGTTGCTGTATAATTTTCAAAATTAGCTTTTTGTTAAGACACTTTTTTGATTAAAACAGTATATTTGAAGTATGAAATACATCTTTTCCATTCTCATCACCTTTTGTTTTTCCCTTGCGGGGATGGCACAATTTGACACGGGCGGAAAATCGATTACTCCCAGTGGAAATTTTGGTATAAGCCCGAGTACTTCCGGAACTTCTATCTTTACCCCAAAAGACAAAGAAGAAAAAAAATCTGATAATTATTATGCTCCACTTAGAAAAGAAAAACAAATTGATTTGACCAAAAATTACGGATTTATTAAACCGGAGCATAAACTTCAACCCAATTTGAACGGTGAAAGTGAAATGATGGAAGAATATAAACGCGGTAAACATTTTGGAAGTTTTATCAGTAAATCAAAGTTTGTTAAAGTTTTATGCCGCGATCATCAAGCGATTGACGGTGACCGTGTGAGCATTATTTTAAATGATAAAGTGGTAGAAGCTAATATTTTTCTCGATGCAGAGTTTTCTGTTTTTTATATTGAATTGGCTCCTGGTTTCAACAACTTAGAATTTGTTGCTCTAAACCAAGGTGCTTCCGGACCGAACACAGCTCAATTTGCTGTTTTAGACGAATTTGATGCAACCATTATGTCAAATATCTGGAATTTAGCCACCGGAGCAAAAGCTACGATGAGTATTTTTAGAGAATAATTCTCAACCAACCTTTCCCTCTTTCTTTATTTTAACAGATTTTTTAGAAGTTTGATTTTTATAAGTCTTATTTTAGAGCCTCAATAAATCAATCAAAAACTTTATGAAAATCAAATTACTATTACTTTTATGTGTGGGCTATTTTGCTTCGGCCCAAGAAAATTTATCGTTTCAAAAGCCACCCAAAGAAATTTTGGAATTGGCCGATTACGAAAGAGCTCCATCGGTAAACATGGACAGCAAAAAAGAATATATGCTGTTATCTTATCGAAGTACTTACAAAACCTTAGACGATTTAAATCAGGAAGAAATGCGATTGGGCGGACTTCGTATCAATCCGGTGACCAACATTTCCAGCACGGTTACGTACATTACTAATTTAAAAGTTAGAAAAGTTTCCGAAAAAAATGAAGTGCAAGTAAAAGGATTGCCTGAAAATCCAAGGATTAGTAATTTAGGCATGTCACCTAACGAGAAGAAACTTTCTTTTTCACACACAACAAACACCGGTGTTGAACTTTGGGTATTGGATTTAGCGACAGCTCAAGCCACCAAATTAACTGATGCTACGGTGAATGCCAACATGGGCAATCCGTTTAGCTGGTTTGCCGATAATCAAACCATTTTGGTAAGAATGTTGGTAAAAAACCGTCCGGCTTTAATCGATTTAAAGAAAGATTTACCAACCGGACCAATCGTTTCTACCGGAGACGGAAGTGTTTCGCAAAACAGAACCTATCAAGATTTACTAAAAAATCCGTTAGACGAACAAAATTTTGAAACATTAGTTACATCAGAATTATACAAAGTTACCTTAGACGGAAAAGCAGAATTGTTTAAAAAAGCTGATATGTATGCCGGCGAGAGCATTTCGCCAGATGGTAATTATGTAATGATTTCAACTATTCAAAAACCGTTTTCTTATATTGTTCCGTTGAGTCGTTTTCCACAAAAATCAGTGGTATATGACAAATCGGGAAAAGAAGTGAAAGTGGTAAACGAAGTTCCGTTAACGGAAATTATGCCAAAAGGATTTTCGTCGATTAGAAAAGGTAAACGCAGCATGAGCTGGAGAAATGACAAACCTTCTACCCTATCTTTTGTGGAGGCTTTAGACGAAGGAGATCAAGCAAAACAAGTTGATTTTAGAGACGAAGTGTTTTTATGGGAAGCTCCTTTTAGTGCCAATCCAACTTCGCTGGCAAAAACCCAACAACGTTATGGAGGAATAACTTGGGGAAATGACAATATTGCTATTCTATCTGATTATTGGTACGACACTCGAAATGCTAAAACGTATATCATAAATCCATCCAATCCTGCTCAAGCTCCAAAAGTGATTTCGGATAGAAATTACCAAGACATCTATTCTGATCCGGGGAATTTTGAAACAAAGAAAAACCAATATGGCAAAATGGTTTTGACGTTAGACAACAACAAAGCGTATTTAATTGGTGATGGATTTACGAAAGAAGGACAATTTCCGTTTATTGATGAATTTGATTTAAGCTCGTTAAAAACTAAACGCTTATACCAATCAACTTACAAAGACAAAAAAGAAGATATCATGTCGGTAGAAGATGTGAAAAAAGGCGAAGCATTGGTAATGATCCAGTCAAAAAATGAATATCCGAATTATTATTTCAGAAATTTTAAATCGAAAGGAAAATTAACGCAATTAACCCATTTTAAAAATCCGTTTGCGAGTATTGAAAATGTTCACAAAGAAGTGATTAAATACAAACGCAAAGACGGTGTAGAATTATCCGGCACATTATATCTTCCTGTTGGTTATGACAAAACGAAGAAAGAGAAAAAACCACTTTTAATCTGGGCTTATCCTGCCGAATATAAAGACAAAAACTCAGCTGGTCAAAGTGATAAAAACCCGAACGAATTTACGTTTCCATATTACGGTTCGTTTGTGTATTGGGTAACGAGAGGTTATGTGGTGTTGGATGATGCTTCGTTCCCAATTATTGGTGAAGGAACAACAGAACCAAACGACAATTTTATTGAACAATTGGTTGCCAATGCCGAAGCTGCGATTGATGCTGTGGATAAATTGGGTTATATCGACAGAACAAAAGTAGGTGTTGGCGGACATTCGTATGGTGCGTTTATGACGGCAAATTTGTTGACGCATTCTAACTTATTTGCATGCGGAATTGCAAGAAGTGGAGCTTATAACAGAACCTTAACACCATTTGGTTTCCAAAGTGAGCAACGTAATTATTGGGATGTTCCTGAAGTATATAACTCGATGTCACCTTTTATGAATGCTCACAAAATGAAAACGCCAATGTTGTTAACACACGGTGAAGCAGACAACAATCCAGGCACATTTACTTTGCAAACCGAACGTTATTTCCAAGCATTAAAAAACTTAGGTGCTCCTGTGCGGATGGTAATTTTACCAAAAGAAAGCCACGGTTATGTAGCCAAAGACAATATTTTACATTTGTTGTGGGAACAAGATCAGTTTTTAGAGAAGTATTTGAAATAGATTGAGAATTGTTTGAGGTTTCAAGTTTCAGGTTTCAGGTTGAAGAACCGTTGAGAATAACTTGAAACTTGAAACCTCAAACTTTTTTTTAGCACAATTCCCTAGCCCGGATTGCAACGGAAAGCTTTTTTTGAAAAAGCAAATTAGTTTTGTTGGTTTGGCAAAGCGACCTTGGGAGCTCTTGCCAAAACTTACAAAACTTTTGCTTTGAAAAAAAACTTGCAGTGAAAAGCCGGAATAGCTTCTAAAAAAGATAAACAGCAACCCTGAAGTTGAAAAATTTCGGGGTTATTTTTGGGATAAAAATAAAACTGTTTTTGGTTCTAGGTGATTTTTATTTTCGAAGAATAAAATTCCCTCAGGATAATGAGCTTCGATTAGGTAATGGTTTCCACGAAAATAAGCATTTGACACCGTTACTTTTAAGTTTGAGTTTTCTACTATTTTCAGTTGATGCGGGTAGAATAACTGATTTTCATTTTGGTTGAAATAGAAACCCGGAATTTCATTAACATCGCCAAAAAGTGAAGCTACATATTTAGAGTTTGGGGAATTATACAATTCATTTGGGGAATTTTCTGCTACTATTTTTCCGTTTTGCATAACTACTACTTCATCGGCAAAGGAAAGTACATCGGTGCTGTCGTGGGTGGCGACTAAAGTGGTTATATTTTTACTTTTCAAGTAAGCAAACAATTTTCTGCGTAAGCTGTTTTTTCTAAAATTATCGATGTGGCTAAAGGGTTCATCGAGCAATAAAACTTCCGGTTCTAGTGCTAAAACTCTTGCTAATGCGACACGTTGCATTTGTCCGCCACTTAAAAATTTTGCTTTAATGTTGGCAAATTCTGTCATTTCTACGATTTCGAGTAATTCGGCAATGCGTTCCTTTTTTTCTTCGGGATAGAAGTTGGAGAGATACTTTCCAACATTTTCTGCCACGGTGATAAACGGCATCAAATCAAAATCCTGAGCGAGGTATTTCATGAAAGGCATTCCGGGAATAAGATGGAATTTTGGACCGAGCACTTCCTGATTGTTCCAAAAAATTTGACCTTCCTCTAAATCATACAAGCCGTAAATTAGTTTTAAAAGAGTGCTTTTTCCACAGCCACTTTCACCGATTATCGCCAAATTTTTTCCTTTTTGAAGTGAAAAATTGACTTGGTTGATGTCTTTATTTATATCGTATGAAAATGAAATTTGGTTGACTTGTAACATAAAATAGTGTTGCTATTAAATTTCAAAAATAAACTAAGTTGATGTTTAAACGGGAATTTAAGTGTAAAATGAAGTAATAATAATGAATATTACTATTTTAACTAAACCGGATTTTGCTATTTTAATAAAATAACATTAAAACAAAAAAAATATTACGATTATGCTATCTATTTAATTAAAATACTGATTAAAAACAATTTATTAAATCTATAATTAAACTACATATTTATTATTATTACCCTATTTTTTTGACTAATAAACTACTGATTAAATAACGCATAATTATTTAATCATCAGAAAAAGGCTATTTTCACCAATACAAAAACACAACATCGTCAAAAATATAATTGAAAAAAATAGTAGGTGCACTAAAATAATTTATTCACTAAAGCCTTAAAACATAGCCAATACAACCTAAATCTACTCTGCGAAAACGATTTAGTTGAGTGTATAGTTTTTGTACAGTTATATAAAATTGATTTTGAAAAATATAAAATTAGATTTGAATGTCAAAAAATCAATATTAAAAATGAAAAAAATTACTTTACTTATTATGTTATTCTTATCGATGATAGGAATTTCGCAGAACTTACTCACCAACGGTGATTTTGAAAATGGCACAACAGGTTGGGTGTTTGGTCCTCCTGGAGTAGTTTCTTCCGGCGAAGCTTTCTACAGCACCGCAAATGCTGAAGGAAATCCTTGGGATACAGAGCTCAAACAGACAAACTTGTCATTTACAGGAGCCGCTTCCTACACGCTAACTTTTAAAGCTCGTGCGGCAGCAAATAGAACCATATCTGTAAATATTCAAAATACAAATATTTGGAATGATCAATTCAGAAATAATGCTGTTGCTCTAACGACTACGATGACAACTTATAGTTATACTTTTAATGCTACATCTACTAATAATAATGCTCAACTTAATTTCCATATGGCTAATATGGGAGTCAACACAACAGCGGCAGTATATATTGATGATGTAGAACTTGTTCTAAACGAAGGTGGAGGTGGAGACACACCTCCTGCACAACCTGTTGGATTTGTTGCACATACCCCAACTTCTTCAAGCGTATTTATGGCTGTAGGCCCAAATAATGTAGGTGGTGAAATAGAATACCGATTATTCTATTCACCAACAGCAACCGCTCCGGCAAATCCTTTGAATGCAACTCCATATATTTTTGGTAGTACACCGGGTGACGGAAATGGTTTTAGTGCATTCGGATTTACATTATCCGGATTGGATTCGGCAACAAATTATACATTCTGGTTGTATCAATATAATTCTACTACTGGATTATATTCCGCTCCCAATTCAGCAACAGCAACAACTTTATCTGGAAACTTATTGCCTCAACCTGTTGGTTTTGTTGCAATTAACCCAACTGCATCAAGTATACTTTTAGCTGTTGGCCCAAACAATACAGGTGGAAATATAGTTTATAAATTATTTTATTCTCCAACAGCTACAGCTCCCGCAAATCCATTAACTGCCACAGAATATACATTTGGAACCACTCCTGGTGATGGAAATGGCACAGCTGCATTTGGATTTAATTTAGGCGGTCTTAATTCTCAAACAAATTATACTTTTTGGTTATATCAATACAACACTGTAACTCAAGCATACTCTATTCCAGCTTCGTCAACTAATACTACATTATTTGCTCCAGCTCCATTAGTGCCTCCAACAACGAACGCACCAGTGCCAACACGTAATTCTGCTAATGTTGTTTCAATCTATAGTGATAGTTATAGTGACATTGCAACAAATTATGATCCAGGCTGGGGACAATCCGGTCATACTTTAGTGAATACAGCTTTTGAAGCTGTTTCAGGGTCTGGAAATTCAATTTTACACTATCCAAATTTTAATTACCAAGGAACTGAAGTAACCGCAAGCAATTTATCTTCAATGGAATTTTTGCATGTTGATCTTTGGACAAATGCTGCTACCTCTAATGCTATAATCCAAGTAAGTCCAATTAATGCAGGATCTGGTCCTGCTGAGGTTTTAGTTACCATCAATCACGTTCAAGGACAATGGGTTAGTGTAGATATTCCAAAAAGTGCCTTCGCAGGTATGACATGGGATAACGTTGTTCAAATGAAATTTGCTGCTAATGGCCCCGGAAGCACAACACCAATTGATATCTATTTGGATAATGTTTATTTTTGGAATAATCCAGGTGTGAGTACAGATGCAACTTTAAGTGATCTACAAGTAGATTTTGTACCAATTGATGGTTTTAATTCGTCTCAACTCACTTATACCTATAACATCCCGTTTGGTACAACTGAAATACCACAAATAACATCTGCAACACCAAACAGTGGTGCTGCTTCAGCAGTGATTACACAAGCAACTACTTTACCGGGTAGTGCAACCGTTGTTGTCACAGCAGAAGATGATTCTGTTCAACAAACCTATACTGTTAATTTTTCGTTTCCACCACCACCTGCACAACCTGTTGGTCTTGTAGCAATGAACCCAACAGCATCAAGTGCATTTTTAGCTGTTGGACCAAATAATGTAGATGGAACTATAGTTTATAGATTGTTTTACTCACCAACTGCAACAGCTCCTGCAAATCCAACAACTGCATCAGAATATAATTTTGGTGATACACCAGGCGACGGAGGCGGAGTAAGTGCTTTTGGATTTAATATTCCTGGACTTACATCAAGTACAAACTACACATTTTGGTTATATCAATTTAACACACAAACAAATCAATTTTCTTCACCTGCTAATGCTTCATTAACAACTTTATGTATGCCATTAGATTGGTACCTCGATGCTGATGGAGATGGATTTGGAGTTGATTCAACATTAGTTAGTAATTGTAATTCACCGGGTGCAACATACGTATTAGTAGGTGGCGATTGTAATGATGCTGATGACACCATCTATCCGGGAGCCACAGAAATCTGTTATGACGGCATTCTTCAAAACTGTAACGGTGATTTAAATGACGGATGTCCGGTTGTTCTAACCCAAATTCGTCCTTATTTCTGTGGAACCACATTGCAATTTGTTAATTCTTCTATTTTAGCTAATACTCCTACAGGTTTACCAAACGGAGCAACTATAACAGGTTACCGTTATGAGATAACCAATTTATCTACAACGGCAGTTAGAGAAGTAGAAAAAACAATTGCGATGATTCGTATCAATGAAACAGATATGGCAGGTTTCAATACTGCTTATTCCATCCGTGCAATGGTTAGAATTAATAACGAATGGCAAGACTATGGAACAGCTTGTACTATACTTACTCCGGCAATTCCAACTACCGCAGTGAGTACAGTTTGTGGTCAAGTTTTACCATCATTACAATCTACTATCTATGCTACTACAGTAGTTTCATCCACAGGATATGAATTTGAAGTAAGTCGTATGGAAGGCGGAGTAGCTGTTGAAACAACTACAATCGAACGCTCGGTAAACAATTTCAAATTAACCTTGTTAAGCGGAATTCAGTATGTTTATGCTTCGGAATATCAAGTTCGTGTTCGAGTAAAAGCAAATGTAAATGGAATAGAGGATTGGTCTAATTACGGAGCAATATGTTCTGTATATACACCAGAGGCCCCAGAGGCAGCAATAGATGGTTGTGGAGGTGAAGAAGGTATTGCACCAGCCGCACTAAACACACCAATTTATGCTACACCATTAACGGGAGCAACACAATATCGTTTCACGTTAAGTGATGGTGTTAGCTATAACCAAGTATACACTACATCAGCACGATTCTTTAGGTTGAGTAACTTTAATGCATTGCAGACTTTAACGCCGGGTGGTAACTATTCGGTAACAGTAGAAGTTGAGATTTACGGTTATTTCTATCCAGGAAAAGATTGTAATATTCTAGTGCCAGGTGGTGGTCTAAGATCAAATTTAGTTAAAACTGAAGAAACGATCAACTTACCAACTGATTTCAAAGTAGTGGCTTATCCAAACCCATTTGCAAACAGTTTTGCTGTTGATGTAAGAACTTCCAACACTGAAAAAGTGAGCTTGACTGTGTATGACATGGCAGGAAGACTTTTAGAAGTAAAAGAAGTAAATGCAAGCGAAGTTACTAACTACCAATTTGGTGACCGTTATCCATCGGGAGTTTACAATATGATTGTAACACAAGGTGAAGAAACGAGAACTGTGAGAGTGGTGAAACAATAAGTTTCTAAAATATCAGATTAAAAATGCCTCTCTTCACTGAGAGGTATTTTTTAATTTGTTGATTTCCCTATTTATTCATTAATCAAAGCACGCTAAAGACAGCATGTCACGACAAGTGAAAACAAAAAAAGTTATGAAAAACATTAAAATATTACTCGCTACATTATTTATTATTTCATCTATAAACAGTGTTCAGGCACAAGTTGGAATTGGCACAACCGCTCCCAACGGTGCATTAGATATAACTTCTACGAACGAAGGTTTATTGATTCCAAGAGTCGCTTTAGTTAACACAACAACGGTAACCGTTTTAACAGGAACGGCTTCTGAATTGGTTTATAATACTGCCACATCTGGCGATGTAACCCCGGGATTCTATTATCTAAGCACGGCTACAGGCCCTTGGATAAGATTAGCCACAGGAGGTTCAGGCTGGCAAATTACAGGAAATACCGATATTGTTAACAATGTCAATTTTATGGGAACAGGTGCAGGAAATAATGTAGATGTAGCCTTTAGAAGAAATAATGTTGCTGCGGGAAAAATATCTGCAACCAGTACCTCTTTTGGTGTTGGAGCCTTGACTGCCGGTGCTACTTCAAACAGTATTGCCTTTGGAAATAATGCCTTGGTACTTAATACCGGAGCAAATAATGTTGCCGTAGGAACCGCAGCATTAACTACAAATGTTACCGGAATTCAGAACACAGGAATTGGAAACAGTGCACTTACTTTAAACACAGGAAGTGCCAACTCGGCCTTAGGTTTTGAAGCTTTGCGGTCTAATTCTATTGGAAATAACAACACAGGAATTGGTTTTGAAGCCTTACGATCAAATACAACAGCAAGCAATAATACCGGAATTGGTTTCCAAGCATTGAGAAGCAATAGTACTGGCACAAGTAATACAGCTGTAGGTTTTCAAGCAGGAGAAAACACTACTAGTTCATCAAATACGTCCCTAGGTTTTCAAGCCCATCAAATGAATACAACAGGTAATCAAAATGTTGCCATTGGTGAAAGGTCATTAGGAAGAAACTCAGGAAGTCAAAATACCATAATTGGGTTTGAAGCCATGTTTGGTACAACATCAAGTTCAAATAACTCTACTGCTGTTGGATATCATGCTTTGTTTAGCAATTCAGGAGCCAGCAATACCGCCGTGGGTTGGAATGCATCGCAAGGCGGCACAACTGCTATCAACAATACAGCGATGGGTGCCGGATCGTTAAATAATAATACCACAGGCTCACGTAATACAGCGGTTGGTAGAGATGCAGGCTTTGCCGCAACATCGTCCGATGGAACTTTTATTGGATTTAATGCCGGTGCCTATTCAACAGGAACTCAAAACACCGCTGTTGGAGCTAATGCATTAGATGAAAATGCAGCTACTGCAAGAAATGTCGCCATTGGTTATAACGCCTTAACAAGCACCACCGCCAGCAATAATACCGCTGTGGGTCACAGTGCTTTGCAAACTGTGGGAGCAGGATCAGGAAATGTGGCCTTAGGCTATCAAGCAGGTTTTGCAGAAACAGGTTCTAATAAATTATACATTTCAAATTCAAATACATCACCAACAACTTCTTTGATTTATGGTGAGTTTGCTCCTACCAGAATTTTACGCACCAACAGTACCTTTCAAATTGGTGACCCTACTACAACAGGTTATCAATTTCCGGTTGCTCGTGGAGCAGATACTCAACTACTGCAAACTAATGCCGCGGGTGTATTATCTTGGGTAAATCCAAGTGTGTTGGCTGTAACAGAAATTGATCCTCAAGTATCTTCTGTCACAAATAATGCTATACCAAAATGGAACGGTACTACCCTTTTAGACGGTATTATAACCGATAACGGAACCAGTGTAACAATAGCAGGTAATACAACCACTACAACTCTTCAAATGACAAACGGTGCTACAGCTAATTATATTTTGCAAAGTGATGCAGCTGGAAACGGCACTTGGGTTCAAAATCCGCTAAATACTTTATCATTGGTAAGGGTTAACTTAGGTGGTTCAAATCAAGTTTTAACTGCACCAGCTCCCCTGGGTACTTGGGAAAAAATTAATTTTTCTACAGAAGTTTTTGATACTAGTGCAGAATTTGCAGGTGGAACATTTACAGCCACTAAAGCTGGTTTTTATCAAATCAATGCAGGATTTCATACTAATGATCAAACCAATTTGCAACAATATGCTATTGGTGTTTTTGTAAACGGAGTTTTATATCAAGAAACATCTGGAAATCACACTAATTTGGGAGAGGTATCACGCAATATTAACTGTATAGTTAATTTAGCTATAGGGAATACTGTAGAAATTTTTGTTAAAAATTTTATTTCTGGAGTAGAAATTAATGGCTTTATCGGTAAAACCTTCTTTGAAATCCAACAAATTAGATAAACACAACTGTTTGCCCTTTAAACAGTTTATTACAATCATTTTTTGGAAGCCCTATAAGTAACTTACTTCCAATTTAGTAAACCCGACATGTATGACCATGTTTAAAACGTGGTCATTGGGTTTACATAAAAAAACACATTAGCTCTTTCAATCCCAAATAATTCCATTACAAAGGCATACTTAGAAAATTGAATATTCAATTTTGTATTTAGAACAAAAGCAATATAATAGCTTTAATGTTAAGGGCGTGCCCCTCCGACAAGCTACGGGTCGGGCTTTTCGTTACATCCCGATAGATTCTGTGTTGATTTCCAAAATAAAATCTAAATTTTTATTAGTTTTGTTTTTCAAGACAGTCTCTGAACTAGTCTCTATAGCGTGTTTAAACCATTTGTGTTTGCACGCTATTTTTTGTTATATATTCTTTATCGTAAACTGTTTCATTTTTGAATAAAATATAGATTAGTTCGAG